>CAVWWI010000001.1:0-13247 GCA_963758605.1 uncultured Actinomycetes bacterium
AGCCGATCGCCGCGAGTGGCCTCTTCGGGCCCGTCGAGCGAGCGTACTTCGGCATCGAACAGATCCTCGATCGTGAGACGCTCCTCGACCTCGTCCTCTCGCGGAGCTACTGCGCGAAGCTGCCGCCGGCGGAGCGTGAGCCCACTCTGGTCGCAGTCGGGGAGCTGTACGACGAGATCGCCGGCGCCGAGGGAGTTCGCCTGCCCTACGTCACCGAGTGCTTCCGGACCGAGCGGTCTAGCTGAGCTTGCGTCTCACGATCGTGCGGCGGCCGGCGAGCGTCGACACGTATGGCCTGCGAGGAGGAATACTCGCGTCGGTGACTTGACAGGAGAACATACGTTCGTATAGAACATATGTTCCTGTGATCGCGTGCCTTCTCATTCCCGGGTTCGAGCTGAGAGCGGCGCTACGCTCACGGCCGCGACTGGCGCTCGTGCCTGCCGCGCTTGCTCCTCAACCGAACGCCGAGCCTCTCCTGGGTCCGGTGACCGCCGCAGCAGAAGCAGTAGGTGTCAAGCCCGGGATGCGCCTGGGGGAAGCGCTCGCGACGTGTCCTACGCTCGCCCTCGTCGACCGTGACCCCGCGGCAGTCGAGCGGGAGTGGGAAGAGGTGTTGCGCCGGCTCGAGGACTCGGGCTTCGCGGTCGACCCCGTCGAGCACGGCGTGGTCGTCTTCGAGACGCGGGGCGTCGAGCGGCTGTACGGAGGCGTTCGCCCGGCGCTAGAGCGAGCGTTGGAAGCGGTCGGCTCGAGCTGGGATCCGCGGATCGGCGCGGCGACGCGTCGTTTCACCGCTCTCGCCGCAGCGAGCGTCGCGCGGCCGAGTCAGGCCCTGCTCGTCGCGGAGAAGGAGGAGGAGTCGTTCCTCGAACCACTGCCGCTCTCGCTCCTCCCGCTCACGAGCGAGCGCTATGCGGAGCTCGAGGGCCTCGGCCTGCGCAAGATCGGGGAGCTCGCGGAGCTCCCGGGCGGCGCCGTGGCCGAGAGACTGGGCGCCGACGGGCGCAAGGCCTGGCGCCTCGCTCGTGGGGGAAGAAAGGCAAAGGTACGCGGGCGGAAGCCGGCCGTGGAGCTCGCCGAGGTGCTCGTCTTCCCGGAAGCGGTGGGCAACGAGCTCACGCTGCGCCGGGCCCTCGGCTCGCTTCTCGAACGCCTGCTCGCCCGCCCCGAACGAGCCGGTCGGCCGTTTCGAAAGCTCGCGATGTCCGTCCGGCTCGTCGATGGCGGCTCGTGGCGGCGCGCGGTGACCCTGCGCGACGCCACGGCCGAGCTTGCACGTCTGCGTCTCGCGCTCGGGCCGAAGCTGCAGGAGCTCCCGGCGCCGATCCTGGAGCTCCGTCTCGAGGCAGTCGAGCTTGCGGAGCACACGGGACAGCAGCTCGCACTGGTCGAGCCCTCGGGGGAGGAGACGGCCGGCCGCCTGCGGGAAGGCCTGCGGCAGGTGCGCGCGAGCACGGGTACTGGCTCTGTGTGCAGCGTCGTTGAAGTTGCTCCCTGGTCGAGGATTCCGGAGGCTCGAGCCCTCGTCGTACCGCGCGACGAGTGAGCATTGGTCCCGGAAGGGACGACTCCGAGTGCACAGAGTGACCTGTGCGCCGAGAAAGGTGGCCGGAGCGGGATTCACTCCCGCGCAGGCTCGCCAGCGTTGACCATGCGGAGCGAAGGAGAAGGGGGTACACGGGGGAAACAGGGTTTCCCCCGTGATGTCACTCGTCGTACCGCGCGACGAGTAGCCGGACGGCTCAACGCGCCATTGCCGGCGCTCGTCGAGTCAGGGTTCGGTGGAGCTCCCCGCGTCGTGAACCGGCAGCTCGTCGCGCTCGTCCGCGAGGAATGGCGCGTCGTCGATCGCTGGTGGACGGAGGAGCCGGTCGACCGGCGCTACTTCGAGGTCGTCCTCGAGAGCGGCCAGAACGTCTGTGTGTATCGCGACCGCGAGGAGAGGTGCTGGTTCACCCAGAACGCCTAAGTAGGACGGAACCCATGGTCCCCCCGTCGACCCCCTCCTTTGCGGCTGGGGCATCGCCTACCGCACGTGGCCTCCCGGCCGGCATAGCCGGCCTCCGGCCTCTCGGGTTGGACATTCCTTCCGCGTGGAAAGAGACTTGCGCGAGTCCGGGACTATGCTCGGTTGACGACGCCCTTCGCGAAGCGCCCCGCGCCGTAGAGCACGCCGAGCCCCGCTCCGGTCGCGAGTGCGAGGAGATTCGTCGTCGCTCAGACGTCGAAAACATCGTGGCGCTCGAAGAACTCGACGTCCGGCTTCTCTCCTCGCGCATAGAGAGCCTCGAGCTCGCGACGGTATGTAGCAAAACCGCCCGGTGTGTGGAGGTTCAGGGCTCTCGCCCGCTCGCTCGAGACGTTCCTGAAGAAATGGACGACTCCCGGAGGCGCGAGGACATACGTCCCCGGAGACCCCTGGACGACCGAATCTGCGACGTGGAACTCGACCTCGCCCTCGAGGACGAAGAACGAGTCGCTATGCCCCTTGTGGAAGTGGGGCTGCACGCCGCCTCCCGGCTTGATCTCGAACTCGATCAGCGAGAGCTCGGGCCGGTCGACCTTGATCAGGCTCGTTCCGACGAGCTCGCCTTCGCCGGAGCGGAGGGCGATCGGCGCGTCCATTCAGCCGATCGCCTGCTCGACGAGGCGCTCCCACTCGTGGGACTGCGCCTCCGGTACGAGGACCCACTCGCGCATGGCGCGGCCCATCCCTGGATCGAAGGGCTCCGCTCCGGAGATGGCCAGCGCAGCCTCGCGCTGCGCCTCGTCCGTGAGCTTCACCGTGAGTCCGCCGTCCTTCCAGTGCCCGGCGACGACCTTGCCGTTCTCCCGCTTGAGGCACGGCATCCCGAACATTTTCGACTCGCGAACGGGATACCGGGCAGTGGCGTCCGCGACGAGTTCGTCCCAGGTCATCGTCACGCCGACAACCTAGACGGAGAGTCTCGCGGTCACGATGGATGCCGGATCGGCCCCGCCGTCTTCCGGAGGATCGTGCTGGTCGAAGTCGGGCTTGCGCCCGCGCATGTAGTCGCCGAAGCCGCTTGCCGGCATGTGCAGGTTGAAGAAGCGCGCGCTCTCGGCGCCGTCGTTGTCGAAGCCGTGGACCACGTTGGGAGGGAAGACGACCAGAGTCCCCGCCGGGCTGCGGAACGGGCCGTCGCGCGAGGCGAAGGTCAACTCGCCTTCGACCACGAGGAACGCGTCGGCGTGGTGGTGGTGGACATGGGGCGGCGCTCCTCGCTCGCCGGGGCCGTAGTGGAACTCCGTCACCGTGAGCTCGTCGGCCTCCACGAGCAGGGTGGCGCGACGCTCCGGTCGGTCGGTGATCGTCTCGCCTCTTCCCGCTCCGACGCCGGCAAAGCCGGCGCCTGCGCTCTTGGGCGGCTCCGTCGAGCCTACGCCGCCCGTGCCTCCCGTCTGCCGAAGGACGACGAGACCGGGATCGCCCGACGCGTACTCCGGCGCGGGCAACTGGTCGAAGGCGGCTCGAGCGTTCCGGCGCTCGTCCTCACTTCGGGCGGCATACAGGCCGCGGACGAAATCCCCGAACCCGCAGCTCGGCGTGTGGATGTCGAGGAAGTGTGCGCGCGAGTCGCCGGTGACCGAGAACGTGTGCACGACCTCCGGTGGAACGAACACGACGGTGCCGGCGCTCGCTCGGTGCTCGCGGTCCTCGAGCCGGAACGTCAACTCACCTTCGAGCACGAAAAAGCACTCCGCATGGTCCCGGTGCTGGTGGAGCGGCGGTGCGATGCCACCGCCAGGCTCCCAGCGCACCGAGACGAGCCCGATTTGCTCGATGTCGGCGAGGAGGGTGATGCCCAACTCACCCTCACCGGTGATCCGCTCGCCCTCTCCGAGTTGCAACAGGCCCGGCTCCACGGAAAGCCAGCCTAGCGATGGCCGGGTACGCCGAGCTGCACTGTCATTCGGCGTACTCGTTCCTCGACGGGGCATCCCAGCCAGAGGAGCTCGCGGCGCGGGCGGCCGAGCTCGGGTACGAGGCACTCGCCCTCACCGACCACGACGGCCTCTACGGCTCGCTCGAGTTCGCGCATGCCGCGAAGGCGTTCGGAGTGCGGCCGATCACCGGTGCGGAGATCACGGTCGACAGCAGCGCGCACGTCACGCTGCTCGTCGAGAGCCGCCGCGGCTACGCGAACCTCTGCCGCCTCATCACCGTTTCCCATGCGGGAACGCGGCGTCCCGGTCGCGAAGACAGAGAACCACTGCCGCCGTCGGTTCCTCTCGAGCTGATCGTCGAGCATTCGGAGGGCCTCGTCTGCCTGTCCGGCTGCGCGCGCGACGGCCTCGGCATTCGGAATCCGAACGGCGCAACGCGCCTTGCCGAGGCCTTCGGGCGGGAGCGCTTCTTCGTCGAGCTCCAGCGGCCGTACGAGCGTGGAGACGTCCGGCGGAGCACACATCTCCGCGATCTCGCAGAGCACCTCGGCGTGGAGACGGTCGCCACGGGCAACGCGCACGCGCATCACCCGAGGCGCACCCTGCTCCAGGACGTCCTCGTTGCGATCCGCTGTCGAACCTCGCTCGAAGGGTGCGAGCCGGAGCGGCGCGGAAACCGAGAGAGCTTCCTCCGTGCTCCCCAGGAGATGTTCGAGCGCTTCTCCTTCGACAGCGCGGCAGCTGAGCGGAGCGTCGAGCTCGCCCGCCGGCTCGAGTTCGACCTGACCGAGGAGCTCGGCTACCGCTATCCCGACTTCTCCGACCGGGAGGAGCCGGCGATCTTCCAGCTCGCGGCGATCTGCCGCCACGCGCTCGACGAGCGCTACGGCCCTAGTGACACAGTGTCACTAGGGCATGCTCGCGCTCGCCTGGACGACGAGCTCGCGCTCATCGACGAGCTCGGGCTCGCCGGGTTCTTCCTCCTCCATCACGAGGTGCTCGAACTCGCACGCCAGGCGGCGCTCGAGGTGCGCGGCCAGGGCTCGCCGCGGCACTTCCTGCCTCCCGGGCGAGGCCGCGGAAGCTCGGTCGGCTCCATCGTCTGCTACCTCACCGGCCTCTCCCATGTGGATCCGGTCGAGAACGACCTCTCGCTGGGACGGTTCCTGAACCGCGAGCTTGCATCGGTGCCGGACATCGACCTCGACTTCCCACGCGACATTCGCGAGAAGCTGATCGTCGCGGTCACCGAGCGCTATGGGAGGGACCACGCGGCGCTGGTGGCGAGCTTCGCCACGTACCGTTCGCGCGGCGCGATCCGCGACGTGGGAAAGGCGCTCGGCCTCCCGTACGCCGAGCTCGAGCGGATTGCCCGGCTCTCAGACGGTTGGGATGCGCGCCGGGTGGGAGAGGAGCTCGAGAAACTTCCGGACGGCGAGCGCAAGCTCGGCTCCAAGCGCTGGCGGGCGTTCGCCTGGCTCGCAGGCGAGATCGCAGGACTTCCACGGCACGTCTCGCAGCATCCGGGCGGGATGATCGTCTCGACGCGCCCGCTGATCGAGCTCGTCCCCGTCCAGCCCGCGGCCATGGCCGGTCGCCAGCTCTGCCAGTGGGACAAGGACTCCTGCGCCGATGCGGGCTTCCTCAAGATCGATCTGCTCGGCCTCGGAATGCTCTCTGCGGTCGAGGACTGCGTCGAGCAGATCGCGACCACCAACGGAGAGGTGATCGACCTCTCGCGGATTCCCTTCGACGATCCCGAGGTCTTCGCAGAGATCCAGCGCGCGGACACGGTTGGCGCGTTCCAGATCGAGAGCCGTGCGCAGATGCAGAGCCTCCTGCGCACGAAGCCGGAGAATCTCGACGACCTCACTGCCCAGGTAGCGCTCGTCCGGCCGGGGCCGATCCAGGGGAAGGCAGTGCATCCGTACATCGAGGCGCGCGAGCGGTTGCGCACGGATCCGTCGTACGTCTGGCCGGTCGACCACGAGCTCCTGCGGGAGCCGCTGCGCTCGACGTTCGGCGTCGTCATCTTCCAGGACCAGGTGCTCGAAGTCGCGATCGCGCTTGCCGGATTCACGGTGGGAGAAGCCGAAGGATTGCGGCGGGCGATGAGTAGGAAGCGGAGCTTGGACGCGCTCGAGGCGTACCGCGGGCGCTTCGTAGCGGGCGCCGCGAAGAAGGGAGTCGATGCAAGGACTGCGGACGGCGTCTTCGACAAGCTCGTCGGCTTCTCCGGCTTTGGCTTCCCGAAAGCACACGCGGCCGCGTTCGGCCTGCTCGCCTACCAGTCGCAGTGGCTGCGCCGGCACTTCGCCGCCGAGTTCCTGTGCGCGCTCTTGAACGCGCAGCCGATGGGCTTCTACCCACCTGCGTCGCTGGTCCGCGACGCGCAGCGGCGCGGGGTGGAGGTGCTGCCGCCCGATGTCAACCTGAGCGGGGCGAAGTGCGCGATCGAGCCTTGTGGCGCTGAGCCACGAGGCTCGAGGTGGGCCGTGCGGATCGGGATCTCGTACGTCGCGTCCGTCGGGAACGACGAGGCGGAGGCTCTGGTCGCCGAGCGCGCCTCGAATGGGCCGTTCCTCGACGTCAGCGATCTCGCCCACCGAACCGCGCTCTCCCGCGACGAGCTCGAAGCGCTCGTCAAAGGCGGCGCGTGCGACTGCTTCGGCCGCAAGCGGCGCGACCTCCTGTGGGAGCTCGGGCTGGCTTCGAGGCCGCAATCGGTGCCGGGAACGAGAGGAGAGGCGAAGCAGCTCCCGCTCTCGCTCGACCCGACGGCCGAGACGCCAGCGCTTCGCGACCTGACGCGCTGGGAGCGCATGCTCGCCGACTACCGGCATACAGGGCTCTCGGTGGGAACGCACCCGCTGGCGCTTCTCCGCTCGCATCTTCCCGCGGGGACGCTCTCGAGCGCGGAGCTCGCCGGTCAGCCGCACGGCAGGAGCGTGGCCGTCGCGGGAATGGCGATCGCGCGCCAGCGCCCCTCGACTGCCAACGGGATCGTCTTCATGTTGCTCGAGGACGAGCATGGGCAGATGAACCTGATCGTGCAGCCGCACGTCTACGAGCGTCACCGGGCGACGGTGCGCGGAGAGCCGCTCGTCCTCGCGCACGGCCGCTTCGAGAAGGTGAAGGAGAACCAGAACGTGCTCGTCTCGAGGATCGAATCGCTCGGACCGCTCGCGCGGACTGTCGCAGAGAGCGACGCCGTCTGGGAATCGCTGCCGAAGGCACACCACTTCGGGCATCGCTGACGGCTCTATTCTCGCGCTTCATGATGGATGTGCCAGACGACCGTCGGACTCATATGTCGCTGGTCGTTCGCACCTGGAACGTCTTCCACGGGAACGCCCTGCCGCCGCGCCGCCGCGGCTACCTGCGAGAGATGATCGAGCTCGCCTGTAGAGACCAGCCGGATGTCCTCTGCCTGCAGGAGCTTCCGGTGTGGGGGATCTCGCGCCTCGACGAGTGGAGCTCGATGCAGAGCTTCGCGGTGGTGGCGCGAGCCCCACGCGTTCCCGGCCTGATCGGCGTGCGCGTCACCCGGATGAACCAGGGCTTCTTCCGCTCCGCCTTCGTCGGCCAGGCGAACGCGATCCTCGTCGGCCGGTCACTCGAGGCGGAGGACCGCGGCCACCTCCAGATCAGCGATCCCGGCCGCGAACGCCGCCTCGCCCAGGCTGTCGGGGTCGCAGGGAGCTTTGTCATCGTGAACCTGCATGCAAATCGCGGGGACGAGGTCGCGCCGATGGAGGTCGAGCGCTCGCAGGCCTTCGCCGAGGCCGCTTCCCGACCGGGGGAGGTCATCGTTCTCGCGGGAGACTTCAACCTCCAGGACGTTCGACTCGACGGTTTCTCCGCCCCTTCGGCCGGCATCGACCACGTCCTCGTCAAGGGCGCCGCGGTGTCCGAATCCATTGTCTGGCCTCGCGAGCGACGCGAGCTCGACGGAGTGGTTCTCTCCGACCATCCACCGGTGGATGTGACGATCGCGGGCGTTTCCACTAGTGTCGAGCAGGAATCGCCGTGGCTGGAGTGACCTTCGAGGGAGTGGGCAAGGTCTATCCCGATGGAACGCGGGCTGTTTCGGGCATGGATCTCGAGATCCTGAACGGCGAGTTCATGGTTCTCGTCGGGCCCTCCGGATGCGGGAAGACCACTGCGCTCCGCATGGTTGCGGGGCTCGAGGACATCTCGGAGGGCGTGCTGAGGATCGGCGAGCGCGTCGTTAATCGGGTTCCGCCGCGTGACCGGGACATCGCGATGGTCTTCCAGAGCTACGCGCTCTATCCGCATCTCACCGTCTTTGACAACATCGCCTTCGGCCTCCGCCTGCGGAAGACGCCGAAGCAGGAGATCGACAACCGCGTGCGCGAGGCCGCACACATCCTCGGCCTCGAGGCCTTCCTCGATCGCAAGCCGCGCGCGCTCTCCGGCGGCCAGCGCCAGCGAGTGGCGATGGGGCGAGCGATCGTTCGCCAGCCCCAGGCGTACCTGATGGACGAGCCGCTCTCGAACCTCGACGCGAAGCTGCGCGTCCACATGCGCGCCGAGATCGCAGGTCTCCAGAACGAGCTCGGCGTGACCACGATCTACGTCACGCACGACCAGGTCGAGGCGATGACGATGGGAGATCGCGTCTCGGTCATGCGGAAGGGAGAGATCCAACAGGTGGCTCCCCCGCAGGAGCTCTACGAACGGCCCGTCAATCTCTTCGTCGGAGGATTCATCGGCTCTCCCGCCATGAATCTCGTCGAGGCGTCCATCGAGCGTTCGAACGGAAGACTGGCGGTGCAGGTCGGCGAGCACCCACTCACGCTGGGCGAAGACACGCTCGCGAGGCGCCCCGCGCTCGAGGCCTACGTCGGCCGCAAGGTCGTGGTCGGCGTCCGGCCCGAGAACCTCGAGGATTCGGCCCTCGAGCCCGACACACCCGACGATCAGAGGCTGCGCGGGGTGGTCGTACTCCGCGAGCCGCTTGGCTCGGAGATCGTCGCCCATTTCACCGTCAACGCGCCGCCTGCGCTCACCGAGGACGTGCGCGAGTTGGCGCGGGACGTAGGTCAGGAGAGCGCGGTCCGTGCGGCGGAGGCCGAGGGCGCAGGCGAGACCACGATGGTCGGCCGGTTTGGACCGCGTTCGCGCATCAAGGACGGCGACGTCGTCGACGTCGCCGTCGAGACGGGTGCGATGCACTTCTTCGATCTGGAAACCGGTCTGGGCATCTACTCCCAGGTCGGGCAGACGACACGTGGAACAGAGTCCAACGACGGGGAAGGAGCTCAAGCATGAGGAAACGATGGCTCGTATTCGCGCTGCTGGTTGGCGCGCTCGCGTTCACAGCGGCGGGTTGCGGCGGAGACGACGACGACGGGGGAGGTGGCGCCGAGGGCAGCGAGGACGTCACAGGCGAGATCTCGACCATGGGCACGTGGGCAGGCCCCGAGCAGGAGTCTTTCGAGGCGGTCGTCGCCGGCTTCAACGAGCTGTACCCGAACGTGACCGTGAAGTTCACCTCGGGCGGCAACAACCTCGCGCCTCTGCTCTCGACCGCGGTGGAGGGAGGGAACCCGCCCGACATCGCATGCATCGCCCAGCCCGGTCTCATGGCCCAGTTCGCCGAGCAAGGCGCCATCCAGCCGATCGACGACCTCCGCGATGCGATCGTGGACAACTTCGGCGAGGCGGTCGCCGACGCGGGAGCGGTCGACGGGACCCAGTACGGTCTGATGTTCAAGGGGTCGAACAAGTCGACCATCTGGTACAACGTCGCCGACTTCGAGGAGGCGGGTGTCGAGCCTCCGGAGACCTGGGACGAGCTCAACGAGGTCGCCTCGACTCTCAGCGCCGCCGGAATCACGCCGTACTCGGTCGGTGTGGACGCCGGCTGGCCGATCTCGGACATCTTCGAGAACATCTACATCCGGACGGCCGGCGCCGAGATGTACGACCAGCTCGCGAAGCACGAGATTCCGTGGACCGACCAGTCGGTGAAGGACGCTCTTACCGTCATGGCCGACGTCGTCGGTGACTCGTCGAACATGGCGGGCGGCACGGCGGGCGCCCTGGAGACGACCTTCGACGCAGCGGCGGCGAAGGTCTTCAGCGAAGACCCGGAGGCCGCGATGGACATCCTCGGCGACTTCGCCCCCGGCGTCGTGAAGAACAACCCGCTCGAGCCGGTGACGGGCTACAACGTGTTCGCGTTCCCATCCGTCGAGGGCTCGGAACCGGCCGTTGTCGGCGGCGGCGACCTGTGCGTCAACTTCAAGACGAGCGAGGCGGCGACGGCATTCCTCGAGTACCTCACGACCCCGGAAGCGGCGGAGATCTGGATCGCCCGCGGCGGCTTCTCGTCCGCGAACAAGAACGTCGACGAATCCGCCTACCTGGACGAGATCACCCGTGCCACGGCGACCGGGCTGGCCGAAGCGGAAGTGTTTCGCTTCGACTTGTCCGACCTGCAACCTGCCGCGCTCGGTGGCACCTCCGGGCAGGGGCTGTGGAAGGGCTTCACGGACTTCGTGGCAAACCCTGACAACGTCGACGCCATCACGCAGCAGATGGAGGACGCCGCGACGAAGGCGTATGGCAGCTAGGCGCATGCGAGTCTGCGGATGAGCGAATCCGTGACCGCGGTGGAAGCCCCCGCCCGGGGGCTTCCACCGATGGACCACGAGCCAGGCTTCTTCCAGAAGTACGGCGTCGCAATCATCTTTCTCGCCCCGACGCTCGCGCTGCTCGGCGTCTGGGTCGTCTACCCGACGATTCGCACGATCATCCGGAGCTTCTACGACCGCGACGGTGACGAGTTCATCGGGATCGACAACTACGAGACGCTCTTCACCGACGACACGCTGTTCACGGCGATCAAGAACAACTTTCTCTGGCTCCTCATCGTGCCGGTGTTCGTCACGGCGATCGGTCTCCTATTCGCCGTCCTCCTCGAGCGCATCCGATTCTCGGTCGCGTTCAAGGTCGTCGTCTTCATGCCGATGGCGATCTCGCTCTTCGCGGCGGGAGTCATCTGGCGCCTGATGTACGAGAAGGACCCTCCCGTGGGACTGTCAACGCCGCCGTCGCGGTCGTGAAGGACGCGGTGTCGCCTTCCGGCGTGCTCTCCGCGGCACAACCGTCCACCGAAGCGCTCCAGGAGGAACCCTCAGGGAGCCTCGTGCTGGAGACACCGCTCGCCCCGGGAGACGTGGCTCAGCTGGGCCTCACCGCGATTCGCTCGTCGGATGTTCCCGAGGACGCGGTTCAGGCGGTGGTGCCGGAGGCCCTCGCCGGTGGCATCACGGGAGTGGTCTGGCGAGACTTCAAGCCGGGTGGCGGTACTCCCGGCCAGGTCGAGGAAGACGAGCTCGGCTTGCCGGGGGTCACAGTCGAGCTGCGGGAGACGGCGGCCGCAGCGTTCTCGAGACCCAGACGGAGCCCAACGGCACCTTTGCCTTCCGAGGACGTCGAGCCCGGCTCGTATCGAGCGGCGATCGGGGCCGACACGTTCTCGGAGCCCTATGCCGGCGTGTCCTGGCTCGGCGCCAGCCTGATCACGCCGGCGATCATGATGTCCTACATCTGGGTCTGGGCCGGGTTCTCCATGGTGGTGATCGCGGCCGGGCTGGCGGCGATCCCGCGCGACCTGCTCGAGGCGGCTCGTACGGACGGCGCGACCGAGTGGCAGGTCTTCCGTCGGGTCACCGTCCCGCTCCTCGCCCCGGTCCTGTCGGTCGTCTTCGTGACGATGCTGATCTACGTCCTCAAGGTGTTCGACATCGTCATCGCCATCGCGCCGGGCTCCGTAGAAGACGACGCGAACGTCATCGCGCTCGCGATGTGGCGAACGTCGTTCGGCGGCGTGAACGACTTCGGTCTCGGTGCGGCCATCGCGGTGTTCCTTTTCCTCCTGGTCATTCCCGATCCTCGCGCTCAATATCCGGCGCTTCCGGAGGGAGCTCTAGTCGTGTCGACGGCTACGGCGTCGGCTGAAGCCACTCTCGGCAAGTCCGTCGTGATCGCCGAGCCGATGTCGGCCAAGATCGTGCGGTTTCTCGGCCGGACCCCCGTGTACCTCGTCCTCGCGTTCATCGGGCTGCTCTGGCTCGTTCCCACGCTCGGGCTCTTCCTGACGTCCCTCCTCCCGCCGTCGATCATCGGGACGGCGGGGTGGTGGGAGATCCTGTCCTCCGCCGAGGGTCGCGACGCTGGACAACTACCAGGCGATACTCGACAACAAGGCGATCACGTCGGCGATCTGGACGACGCTCTGGATCGCGCTCGGAGCGACATTCCTGCCGATCTTCGTCGCCTCTCTCGCGGCGTACGCGTTCGCGTGGCTCGAGTTCCCGGGGCGCGACTGGCTGTTCCTCCTGGTCGTCGCGCTCCTCGTCGTTCCGATCCAGATGGCGCTCATCCCGATCTTCTCGCTCTACAACACGCTCGGGCTCTTCGACACGATCCCAGGGCTCGTCCTCTTCCACACGGCGTTCGGGCTGCCTTTTGCGATCTTCCTGCTGCGGAACTTCTTCATCGGGATCCCCCGCGACCTGCTCGAGGCGGCGCGCATCGACGGTGCGTCGGAGTTCCGGATCTTCTTCCGCGTGATCATTCCGCTCGGGCTCCCCGCGATCGCGTCGCTCGCGATCTTCCAGTTCCTCTGGGTGTGGAACGACCTGCTCGTGGCGCTGACCTTCGCGCGCGACACGCAGCCGATCACGGTCGCGATCTTCTCCCAGATGCGCCAGTTCAGCGGCAACATCGAGCTCATCGCGCCCGCCGCGTTCATCTCGCTCGCTATCCCGCTCGTCGTCTTCTTCGCCTTCCAGCGCTACTTCGTCCAGGGTCTCCTGGCCGGCTCGGTCAAGTAGGGCGACGCTCGCTAGCCCGCTTCGTCGAGCTTCCGTCTCAACGTGAACGCCGTCTCGACGAGCGTGAGGTGGGTGAAGGCCTGCGGGAAGTTGCCGACGAGGCGTCCGCTCTCCGGGTTGTACTCCTCCGCGAGCAGGCCGAGGTCGCTGCGGAGCGAGAGCAGCCGTTCGTAGAGCTCGACCGCCTCGTCGAGGCGACCCTGCTGAGCGAGCACGGCGACGAGCCAGAACGAGCAGGGAAGAAACACGCCTTCACCAGGGGGGAGGCCGTCGACGTCGGTGTTGGCGTCGTCAGCGCGATAGCGCTCGACGAACCCGTCGCGCATCAGGTCGCGGCGGATAGCTTCCACCGTCCCCAGCACGCGCTCGTCCGTCGCCGGGAGGAACCCGACGAGCGGAATCAGGAGCAGACTGGCGTCGAGGCGGTCGGAGCCGTAGTACTGGACGAACGCGCCGACTTCGGTA
>CAVWWI010000002.1:0-15753 GCA_963758605.1 uncultured Actinomycetes bacterium
CCGCGTGCTCCAGATCGACGAGGGCCGTATCGTTCGTGACGGTCCCAGCGAGGACGTGGTCGCGCGCTATCTCCAATCCGCGACCGGGACGAGCTCCACCCAGACATGGTCGGACGAGGAAGCCCCCGGGGACGATCTCGTCCGCCTGCACTCGGTGCGCGCCGTCCGCCGGGATGGCGAGACCGCGGCCTTCGCGGACGTGCGCGAGCCCGTGGGCGTCGAGCTGACCTACAGCGTGCTGCGCCCCGGGCCGCCGTTGTCAGCGAAGATCAAGGTGGCTGCAGGTGGGCAGATCGCATTCAACGCGATGGACGTCGGCCCGAGATCGCGAGAGCCCGCGCAGCCCGGCGACTATGTGACGACTGCCTGGATCCCCGGTAACTTCCTGAACGAGGGTCTCGTCACGGTGGACGCCGCCGTTTGTTCGGTCGACTCGCCGAAGCTCCACCACCACGTGTCGATCCACGAGGCGGTCTCGTTCCACGTCCAGGATCCACTCGAAGGCGACTCCTCGCGCGGGACGTTCACGGGCCAATGGCGCGGGGTCGTCCGGCCGCTGCTGGACTGGACGACGGAGGAGATCTAGCCCGCAATGCAGGTCGTGGGCGTCGTCCTCGTGCACAACGAGGACGTCTTCGTCGAGCAGGCGATCCGGAACATCGCGACGTTCTGCGACCGGATCTACGCCGTCGACCATCTCTCGACCGACCGGACGCCCGAGATCCTCAGCCGCCTCGCACGAGAGCTCGACCACGTCACGGTTGAGCGCTCGAGCGACGCGGGAGACTCGCATCGCGTGCTCGAGGCGTACGCCGGCACGTCGACCTGGGCGTTCGGCGTCGACGGCGACGAGCTCTACGATCCTGCGGCTCTCGCGTTCCTCCGTGCCGATCTGGACGCGGGCGCCCACGCGGACGTTTTCCGTCTCAAGGGCCACGTCCTGAACTGCGACGCGCTGGACGATCCGCGGGGAGTGGCCAAGGGCTACCTCGCGCCGCCTTCCCGACCGGTGACCAAGCTCTTCAACATGGCCGCCGTCGAGAGCTGGACGGCGTGCCTCGAGCGGCTGCACGACGGCGCCGCGGCGTTTCGCAGCGGCTACGACTGGGAGTCGCTCCGGTACCTCTCCGAGGGCACCGACTGGGACACGGATCCCTTGCGGATGCTGCATACGTGCTTCCTCCGGCGTTCGACCAAGGATCCTGCGGACGGCGTGCATGCTCGGCGGGGCCTTCCAGAGACGGGCGCGTATCGTCGTGGCTGGCGAGGGCTGGCGCACAGGCTGCGGCGCCGTCGCTACATCGACCCGCGGATCAAGGAGTACCAGCGCTCCGGCTCGGGGTGGAAGCAGGAGTGGTACGCACGCGGACCGGTCGTCACCGTCGACGCGGCGCCGTTCTTCTCACGTGTCGGACGATCTGGAGCACGTGTCTAGAGTGTCGCGAGTGGCGGCCGAGATCCCTCTTCCTCCGGCCGAGCTGACCGCGTACGTGGGTGGTCCCCACGCGGACGACGCCCGGTACGAGGAGGTCGGGCGGCTGTGCCGTGCCGAGATCCTTTCCCGTCTGCCGGAGGACTGGTCATTCGACGGAAAGTGCGTCCTCGACTTCGGCTGCGGAGCCGGACGCACGCTCCGGCACTTCCTGGAAGAGGCTCGAGTGGGCGAGTTCTACGGCTGCGACATCGATCGCTCGAGCATTGCGTGGCTCGTCGAGAACCTGAGCCCGCCGTTCCACGGCTTCCCGAACGACGAAGTTCCGCCGTTGCCACTGGAGAGCGACTCCTTCGACCTGATCTGGGCCATCTCGGTCTTCACGCACATCTCGGATCAGTCGTCCGCTTGGCTCCTCGAGCTCCACCGCCTGCTCCGGGCGGGCGGCGTGCTCTTCGTGACGATCTTCGGGCCTGACCTGTGCGAGGAGTGGGGGAAGGTGCCCGCGACGGGCGGGGCCGCGCAAGCCAAGTCGCAACGAGCCGAAGACCGCGTGGGGATGAACGTTCTTCACCACGGACGGCGATGGGTCGACGGCGGACCGGCGGTCTTCTTCTCCGACTGGTGGATCCGAGAGCATTGGGGTCGCGCGTTCGACGTCGTCTCGATCGAGCATGAAGGATTCTTGCCGCGGCCCTGACTGGAGAGGACAAGGCGTCGTGCTGCTCCGAAAGCGTGCTGTCGAGATCACCGCCGAGGAGCTGGAGCGGATCGATCCGACCGATCCTCGCGAGATCGACGCCCTGAGGCACAACATCCGACAGCTCCATCACGAGTCGTGGAAGGCGCGGGACGCGGTCGCTTGGTTCCAGTCCCAGCGCGCGGCGCTCAGCGAATCGGTCGCCTGGCTCGAATCCCAGCGCGTTGCGCTCACCGAGTCTCTAGAGCGGCTCGAGTCCCAGCGTGCCGAGTCGGGCACGACCGGGTCGTAGGTCCCGACGAGCCCTGGGGCGTCGCGGACCGCTGCACTTCGTGCGAAGTCGCGCTCGTCTCAGCTCGCCGCAGTCCGCTCGGCCAGCTCGCGAGCGTACCGCTCGAGCTCGGCGTAGCGCTCCGCGAGCTCGATGGCGTACTTCTCCACGTCGGCATGTCGCTTCTCGAGGTCGTGTACGTACGTCTCGAGGGCGAGGTAGCGCTCGCCGAGGTCGCGAGCGTATTCCCCCAGCTCGCGGAACTCGAGCTCGCGCGGGTACATTCGCCGTCGCTCCGCGAGCATAGCCTCGGTCGACGCGGACTCAGGCGGCAGGTTCGGCGCAGCGAGGTTCTCGTGCGGCCCCCGCAAGCTCTGCAGCGCGTGGACGAGCTCTTGCTGTTGCTGTGAGACGGCCGGATCCGCGAGAAGCTCCTCGATCGTGTGTCGCGCATGCCGCAGGTCCGGATCGACGTAGCGTCGTGCACTCTCCACGTCCACCGCAGCTGTCGCTAGACCGACGCCTTCGAGGAACCTGCCAACGCTCTCGCACCACGCAAGGGGGTCCGACAGCAGCTCGTCGTAGCCCGTGACCAGCGTGGGCAGCGACGAGATCGACGCGAGGCATCGGCGCAGATAGCGCTCCCAGAGCGCGAGCGCGTAGACCTTCCCGAATTCGTTTCGCGTGCCGAGCGACGCGGCCACCTCGAGCGGGTTCCGGTCGACGAGCACGATCGCGGGTCGAACGTCGAGGGAGGTGACCCAGAAGTCGAAGGTCACGCAGTTGCGCGGGTCCTTCCAGACCCACTGCTCGGTCGGGATGACCTGGGGGAAGAGCTTGGACGCTTCAGCTCGGAGCCCGGCGAGCGCGCGATCCGCCTCCCACCCGGCCTCGAGCAGAGGCGGGCAGCTCCAGTCGCATCCCAAAGCGGCAAGGAGCCGGTCGTTGAACGCCGTCAGCGAAACGCTCTCCCAGTAGCCGCGCGGGTTGTCGTCCGTTCTCGTGAGCAGGTCCCCGTCGATACACGTCGGAACGCCCACGAGGTTGACCAGTCGAGTCGCCGCGGACGTCCCACTGCGGTGCATCCCGAGGACGAACACGCCGAGACTCACCGGGCGAGCCTAGCGCCCTTTCCGCGACCGCCGGGGCGGGAGGGAGCGCGCGACGGCGCCGAGGCGACGGTCTACGGAGAGTACAAAGCCGCTCGGCGCCTTATCGCTGCCGCCTCCGCCGTGAAACGTCGATTCACGAGAACGCGGTTCGGTCGCGCCCAGCGAGATGACGGTCTCGTGAAGGTCGAGAGGCAGTCGATCAGCCGACGTGTGCTCCAGTTGACGACCTCCTGGCCGATGCACTGGAGCCCCGCCGCCTCGCACGACGCGCGGAACCGCTCCGCGGTCATGTCGAGCGCTCTCCAGCGTGGCCGGTCGAGGAAGCCCAGCACGTAGAGACGGTCGCGAGCGCGGCCGTGCGGAATGCGCTTCTGGAGCTCGAAGTAGCGTCGGTATCGCCCTGCGTTCGAGTGGTGGACGAAGCCGACACCGTCCGGAGCGAGCGTCCGGGCGAACTCGCCCAGGTAGCTCGCCAAAACCTCTGCGTCGGTGTGCACGAGCGAGTCGAAGCTGAAGGCGAAGTCGACCGACTCGTCGTCGATCATCGCGAGCGACATGCCGTCGTTCACGTGACACGTGATGCGGCTGTCGCTCTCGAACCGCTTCCTACAGGCGTCGATGCAAGCCTCGTCGAGATCCACGATCGCCAGGCTCTCGCAGTGCTCGCGCAGATAATTCGTCCATCTTCCGTGTCCGGGCGCGATCTCGAGCATCGAGCCTGCAGGCAGGAAGCGCGCGATGCGCGGGAGGATGACCCCGTGCCACTGGGCCTGCGAGCCACCCCAGCCATCGGACCACTCCTCGCCCGCGTTGGCCCAGTCGTACTCAGCCCAGAAGGCTGCGTTCTCGTCGACCTTCGCCACGGCGCCACTGTACGTTCGGCACTACCTCCCGGACAGCTCGTAGCCGAGCTCGACCAATGCCTCGCTCGCCACGCGTTCGAGCTCGGCGATCGTCCTCGGATCCTCGTTGCGCCAGCGCCCGAGCGAGTCCGGTGGGACGACCTCGTCGAGGACGACGGCAGCATCGCCGTCGAGCTCGAGAAAGCCGATGATCTCCGCGGCCACCTCAACGGGGCACGCACAGAGATCCTCGAACCGAATGCGCCGATAGCGGTCCCCGAGTCGCGTCTCGCCGAAGTCGGCCGCTGCGAGATTCATTTGGCTCCAGAGCGAGATCGAGCGAACGCCGGGCGGCAAGTCGGTGGGGATCCCTGCCGCTTCACCGTGCTTCTCGAGCTGACGCTGGTTGACGGCCAGCGCCATGTCGCGGCCATCGCGCACGACGTGCAGGAACCTGAAGGCGGGAAGGTGCGTGTGGAAGAACTCGAGGAGGTAGATGCTGCGCGGCTCCTTCCAACCCCATGCCTGCTTGGACACAAGCCCAGAGCAGTGCTCGCGGAGGACGTCGCCGAGATCGCCGAGCATCGCGCGCTTCACGTCGGGCGGCAGCGGGCGGTCGCGGTGGAACAGCGAGACATTGATCCAGCGATCGGAATACCCGCCCAGCCTGAAGGCGTCCTCCATCTGGTTGAGCTCCGTGCCGATGAAAAGCCCTGCGCGCCGCAGGATGCGCGCGACGACTCGGGTCCCGGACCCGCCGGTCGCACCGATGACGGCAGGGCCGGTGTCGAGTAGCCCCTCCGGAAGGGACAATGCTGTAACGGCGTCGCTCAGTGGGGAGAGTCTAGGGAGGCGGCGAGGCGGGGGCGGTCGGCCCGCTCGGCTCGGAGCTTCCCGAGCCCGAGCCACCGGGGCGCGTCTTGTCGAGCGGCTGGGCTCCGGACATTGCTCCGTCGTCCCAGTAGCCTGGGTTCGGCGTCGCGGTCGGGCCTGTGACAACGCCCGTGTTCAATGCCGACTTCGAATTCTTGGTGCGAGACTTCTGCGGGGTCGACGTCTTCGTCGGCGCACTGCCGGGTGCGGTCGACCCTGACGGAGCGGGCGACGAGGACGGCGAGCCGCCGGGGCGGGTCTTCTCCATCGGCTGCGCGTCGTCCATCTGCTCCTTCGTCCAGTAGCTCTCGACGTCCTTGGCGCTTTGTGAGCGTTCGCTCGAGGTCACGGCGGGGGAGCTCGCCTTGTTCTTCAGGACTGCTTTGGACGTGGCCTTCCTGGCCGGCTGGACGCTCGCTGCGTTGCTTCTCGGGCTGGACTGCACGTGTGGGTTGCTTCGACTCTCCGCGAGACATCGTCGCAGCGGCTGAGAGGCCGACGGCAACCACCGCGACCGCGGCGACAGCGAGAACAACGAGAAAACGCCTCTCCACGACGTTCAGTGTAGCCCGGTCGGGCGCCGAAAACTACCCCCGAAAGTTCCATTCGATGCGAGCGTATTCCGCATGTGCAGGGTGTTCTGGATGTTTCGGGGAGTCTCTGTGCGTGCCGTGCCGCAAGCGGGGCGGCCGCAGGAATGCGCGGATCTCGTTGCGGATCTCCTGCGTGAGGCGCTCGGAAACGCCTGCGAAGGCCGCCAGCCGCTCGGCCCGGCCGTCCGGATCGTCGAGCAGGTCCTCGTAGAACACGACCACCCGCTCTCGCCCGCGCGTTCCCTCGAAGGCGGCGGTCGTGTACGCGAGCCACAGGTCGAGACCTCTCTCGTAGGGGCGCTCCAGGCTGTCCACTGCCGCCCAGCCCATCGTGGAGAACGACCGCGCGGTCGCGTCAGGCTCGCGAACGCAGATCACGGGTAGAAGCGACGGTACGACCGCGTCCCAGAACGGAAGTGTCAGACACGTCCGCGGGTCCTTCCATGCCCAGACGTCCGCCGCCGCGAAGTCTGCGGCCACGAGCTCCTTCGCCCGCGCGCGCAGATCGTCGAACGCCGGGCTCTCGTGCCAGCCGGGAACCGCAGCAGGCGGCGTGTGCCAGGAGCCGCCGAGCCGGGCGAGCAGCTCGTCGTTCACTGCGATGACGCCCTTGTGCTCCCAGAACCCGGACGGGTTGGCCACGTTCGGCTCGAGCAGCCGGTCCTTCGGCCCGAAGTGCACTCCCAGGAGATCGAGGAGCCCGGCGACGGCCGAGGTGCCGGTTCTCATCATCCCGAGGATGCAGAGAGCGCGGCTCATGCGGCGGCGTCGGCCGAGGAACTGCGTGAGCACGAGGTCGGAGTCGAAGTAGCCCTCGGCGACCTGCCGCGCTGCGCGCCGATGACGCTCGTAGTCGGCGGCGATGTGCTCCGCGCCGCGACCGCGTCTTCTGAGCGTACGAAAGGCGACGAGGCCGTCTCCCACGGGCAGTGTGCGCGAGAAGCCCGTGTCCTGGACGAGCGCCGGCCGGCCGGACGCGAGATAGCGGGCCGTGCGTTCGCTGAACCAGCCCGTCGAGGCGTCGCGACGTACGCGCCCTTGGCGACGGAGAACTCCGCCCACGACCCCTGGACGTAGTCGTGGAAGCTGTCGGGGTCGGCGGTGACGGTGGCCGGGTCGAGGACGCGCCAGCCGTGTGCTTCGAGCAGCTTGCGCGGCTCGTCGTCGCCGCGCGTGTCGAGCGCGATCTCGAACGAGAGGCCCGTGCGTTCTGGCAGGTCGAGCATCGCCAGGAGCTCGTCGCCCTTCTGCGGGAACGGCCGGCCGATGTCGTCGAGCGGTCCGTGTGGGCCCGGTGCCTCGCCAGCGTCCGACGGTCGTGAACCGCTCGTCGGCGTCCTGCGTGGCGAAGGGCCAGTCCTCGAGCACCACCGGCTGCCGCGTATGGCGCCACTCGATTCCGGACGTCGGGAGCTCGGAGAACTGCGTGCCGACGTTGTCGCCGATCGTGAAGTGGAGGTCGTGCCCGTCTATGCGGGGCGCTGGGCGCCCGGACGCGAGCCACAGCTGCGTGAAGCCGGGGTCGGCGTCGACGTACACAGCCCGTCGCGCAGCCTGCTTGAGCGCGGTGTTCTGGACGTCCCCGGCGTGGTTGACGAACATCTCCGCGTCGCGAGCGAGCACGACGAGCTCGGCGAGAGTCGGCCCGTGCAGGCTCTCGCCTTCGTCCCCGATCAGCGCGGCGGCGCCTTCGAGGCCGAAGCGCCGGACCACATCGACGAACCAGGGCCGGTTGACGCAGGACACGTATCCCCGACCGCGCTCGCCGGCTGCATCGATGCAGTGGTTGCGCGACAGCTCGTCGACCCAGAAGACGTCGTAGCCGAGCCGGCGAAAGCCGAGGATCCACGAGAGGCGCTCCCAGGCGATGCCTCCGTTCCCAGGGAAGGACGCGATCGTCGCGCCGAACAACGATCGTGCCCGGGCTCATGCGGTGCGTCCGAACAGCGGGTGCGTGCTCTCGGGGATCGGACGCGTCGAGGTCGTCGTCGGAGCGCGTCTCCCGGAGCTCTGCCTGCGAGAGCAGCGTGACGTCGTCGGCGCCGAGGGCCGCGCGCCTTCGGTGCCATCCCGACTCGACCTCCGCCGGGTCGTACTCGCGCTCGACGTACTTCGAGACAGCGTGCGCGGCGCTCAGGTACAGGTAGTGGCGCATCCGGAACATGTGCGGATACGCGTTCAGCCCGTGGAACGAGACCCGATGCCCGCCACTCGCGGCGAGGTCGACGCGCTCGTCCTGGCGCTTCCACGCGTTCAGGCGATCCGGGCGGCCCGGCGAGTAGGCGTAGTAGTGGCGCATCGTCTCCTGGAAGCGGGGATGGTCGTGGTCCGGCGCTTCGACCGTCGGCACGAACGTGAACTCCTGGAAGTCGATCGCGTTGTAGCCGAGCGCGTCGACCTCCGCGATCGCCTCGGCGAGCGTGATCGACGAGCGCGGAGGCAGGCGGATCTCGTCGGCGTCGAGGTGGATGAACCAGTCGGCGTCGAGCGTCTCGGCGAGCGCCTCTTTGCGCTCGAGCAGCGGGCGCCAGGAGTACACGCCGTGCCTCGGAGCCGTCTCGAGGCCGGCCAGCTCGAACCGCGCGGCGATCTCGACGGTCGCGTCCGTCGACTCGTTGTCGATCACGTAGGTCTCGATGCCCTGACGCTCGAGGTGCTCGATGCATGATCCGACGAAGCGCTCCTCGTTGTGGGCGGCGAGGAGGGCGACGACGCGCATGGCTCGGGACGAGCTTAGTGGTGCCCTCGTACACTCGCGCACGGAGTGAGAGTCGTGGTGCGCATGCGGTCGAGAGCCGGCTTGCACGGATCGGATCTGCAGCCAGTCGTCGAGGAGGGAGATATCCTGCGGGTGTCCTTCGAGGAGCCGGAGAGGGTTGTGGGCGTTCTCGTCGACGGTACGCATCCGGAGCGAGCCGTGCGGGCGCGAACGGCGGACGGCGACGTGTTCGAGATCCCGCGCGAGCCCGTGGCAGAGCTCGGGGGTGCCAGGCTGCCGCGAGCGACGCTTCTCGCGTCAAGGCTCGAGTTGTCTGCTGCGCGCGCAGCGGAGATCACGATCGACGTCGACTACGAAGTGCACGCCCTCCGCGATTTCGGGCGCGCTCACCGCCTCGACTTCCGGGCCCTTGCCTACGGTCGCGAGAGCTTCGACCAGTTCCACGGGTACCGGATCCTCGGGGCTCGCCCGGGAACGGAGGCCCGACGGATCGGGGCGACAGCGATCTCGCGCCCTGCCGGGAGGTTCGGTAACCACCTGATGCAGCTCGTGCACGCGACGCATGCCGCGCTCGAGCTCGGAGTCGACACGATCTACGTGCCGACGGTCCCGTGGTTCGACGGTGACGGGGCGGAGACGACCGCAGGGGGGCTCACGTACGTCGTGTACGCGAATCCCGACGACGTCGAAACGCCAGCGCTCTTCGGCACGTTCCTGTTCGAGGACCTGGAACCGGCGGTAGCGGTGCTCGATGGTGAGCTCCGTCAACGACTCGTCGATCGTCACGTCTCGAGCCTCTTCGCGCCTCCTCCGCTCGCCGAGCCGAGGCCGCCGAGCCACGTGGCCGTGCACATCCGTTCGGGAGATCTCTTCGATCGCGCCGATCCTCATCCGAACTTCGTCCAACCGCCGCTCGCGTACTACACGACCGCGCTCCGCCACTTCGCGGCCGCTCGCGACGGCGTTCATGTCACGCTCGTCTACGAGGACGAAGGAAACCCGGTGGTCGCAGCGCTCCACGCGTTTCTCGACAGCGCAGGCCTTCCGTACACGATCGCCAGCGCCTCGCTCGCCTCCGACCTAGCAACGCTGCTCGAGCATCGCGCACTCGTCCTCGGCCGCGGAAGCTTCGGAGTCGCCGTCGCCGCGCTCTCTGCGAGCGTGGAGGCCCTGTACTTCCCCTGGAGCGAACCGAGATTTCCGGGGCTCGTCCGCGTGCGGGGCATCGTGGCGTACCTGATCGAGGAGATCGCGACTCGCTACATCGAAGCAGGCGAGTGGAGAAACTCGGCCGAGCAGCGGCGCCTCATGGTCGAGTACCCGTCCGAGAACCTGGCCTTGAGGGAGTCCCCGCAATGAGATGGGCCCCGTTTGGGGCCCATCTCAATCTGTTCCCTTTGACCGAGCGTTCTAACAGGCGATGTTCGTGCCCCTGATGAAGTTGTAGATCGCCAACGGTCGGCAGTCGAAGTACGGCGACACCATCGCTTCGGGCTCGGTGTCCCACTTCCAGTCGTTGTGCCCGTTGATGAAGTTGCCACCACCACCTGCGACCTGGCCTGGCAGACCGTACGAGATGATCCAGGGCCCACCGCTCGATCCTCCGGTGAGGTCGCTGCCCATCGCAACGCCAAGGACGGTGTCCGGGGGCCAGTCGTCGTCATAGCCGTACGCACTTGCGGACATGATGATCTTGCCGCCCGCGAACGGAGCGCCCTGGGGATAGCCCATAGCGACCCAGTGCTGGTTTCGGCTCTGGTTCCAGGCGAAGCCGAGCCAGCCGGTGTGGCTGCCGAGCGTGCCTGGAATGACGGTCCCGTTCGCCGCGGTGTCGATGGCGCCGAAGTCGAGGTTGCCGTTGCCGCCGTTCCGGTAGGCGGTGAGGGCGACCACATTGAAACCGTCGGTGCTCCAGCAGCCGTGTGCCGGGTGGATGCCGTTGTCGTAGACCGGGCACACCAAGACGTTGTACGACCAGCCCGCGTTGAAGCCTGCGCCGCTGAGGTTGTTCGTCACGCAGTGTCCGGCGGTCCAGGCCTCGTCCGGCCCCATCGACGACGCGCTGCAGACGAAGTTGCTCCCGGTGCCGTTCCCGTCGTGATCCTGTGAGAAGAACATCTTCAGGATCGTGTAGTTCGGGAATTTGTCGTACTTCCCGATCAGCGACCAGCGGGTGTAGGGGATGAAGTCGTGGTAGGGCGTGTGCTGTGGCTCCTGAGGATCGTCTCGGGAACCGAGGCGCCAAGAGAGTGTCCCGCCGGGGAGTGCTCCTGCGACTGCGCCTGGCGCGCCGGTCGGCTCCGCCATCGGGGTCAGCGTTCCCTCCTCGGTCGCGGACGGGCCCGACCTCGTGGGCATGGGATACGGCTCAGCCGCTGCCATGCGGGCCGACGTCCAGTACGCCTGGACCTCGGCGGCCGTCTGCCGTACCGGGCTCGTCACGACGGACAAGTCCGCAGCCGCTGTGGCCGGGCGGTCGGCGTGGTTCGGGCCTGCTGTGGCGCCCGCGACGCCGAGTCGCGAAAACGACGGCGACGAGCAGGGCCGGTGTTGCGAGCAACCCTGCCCAGACGGCACCGCGCGACGTGAGCTTTCTCTTTCCCTTCACATGAACCTCCTGAAGCGGCAGCGTGCCGCTGTCGAACGATTGGATTACGGCGAGTTCGCTCTGCCGTCTCGTTTTCCCGCCGCTGGTCACGATTGACCGGTACTACGACAAACATCTCCCCTCGTTCGTGCGTGCCGGAGAATAGAGGCAGTGGCAGACGACTTCAACAGCATTTCGTCGCGCTTTGTGAGCGAGGTCGTCGATCACGGTGAGTTCACGCAGGACTGGTTCACGAATCGCATCGAGAGCCTCGAGCTGGTCGTGGGTCCACTCCACGGGCGAGCGTCGCGCGTGCTGGAGATCGGCTCGTTCGAAGGCCTCTCAACGTGCTACTTCCTGTGGCGCCTGTCCGGGGCGCAGCTGACTTGCGTCGACACCTTCGCGGGGAGCCCCGGCTTGCCGTCCGGCGCGCGCCCGGGGCTCGAGGAGGCGTTCGACCGGAACGTCGAGCTCGTCGACTCCACGCGCGTGCGCAAGCTCGTCGGCGATTCGCGACGCGTCTTGCTCGACCTCGCGGGCGAGGCTCCGCGCTTCGACCTCGTCTACGTCGACGGCTCACACCGCGGGCTCGACGTCCTCGTGGACGGCGCTCTCTCCTGGCCCCTGCTCGAGGTGGGGGGTGTCATCGTCTTCGACGACTACGGGTGGGCGCTGCTGGGAGACGATCCCCTGTCGCGCCCAGGGCCGGCGATCGACGCGTTCGTGAGCCTCGTGTCGGTGCACGGCGAGGTCGTCTATCACGACCGGCAAGTCGCGCTGCAAAAGGTTTCGGACGTACACTGAGCCCCTCGCCATGTCGATACGCGAGCATCGAGCCGAGGTCGCACCGGAAGCAGCGGACGACTCGACCCTGAGGAAGCTCGACGTCGCCGAGGGGCGCGAGCGGCACCTCCGCGAGCAGGTGGAGCTCCTCGAGGAACGGCTACTCGAAGCGGAGAAGGAGATCTCGGCGCTCCATCGCGAGATCCGCGTTCGAGCCGAGGTCGGCGCGGAGATGCAGCGCACGCTGAGCTGGAGAGTCACGAAGCCCCTCCGCGCGATCAGGCGACTCCTCCCGCGTCCGTGACGACGACGCTCTGCTTCGTCGGAGCGCGACGGGGCAATGTGTTCATGAACGAGCTCCTCGCAGCGGTCGCCCACGAGGTCGAGGAAGCGGGGATGCCGACGGAGCTCGCTTTCGACTCCCTGCCCGAAAGCGAGGGCCGCGCCTACGTCCTGATTCCGCACGAGTACTACGAGTGCGTGCGCGACGAGCATTGGCCGACCCGCGCGCAGCTGGCGCGGACGATCGCCTTCTGCACGGAGCAGCCGGGGACGCATTGGTTCGATCTCGGCGCGATGTACGGGCGTTCCGCGGGTGCCGTGGTCGACATCTACAAGGGCTCGGTTCGCGTCCTCGAGCGGAAGGGGATTCGCGCCGAGCACTTCCCGCTCGGCTACACGAGCTTCTGGGATCGCTGGGAGCGCGACGAGAGCGTCGAGCGGCCGGTCGACGTCCTCCACCTGGGCGCCGGCAACGAGCGTCGTCTCCGCGCCCTCGCCGGCTACGCGGGAACGCTGTGGCCGCGTCGCACCCGGCTCCTCATCCCGCCCGAGAGCCCGAAGACGAGTGAGAGAGCGGACTTCCTGATCGGCGACGCGAAGTTCGACTGCCTCCGGTCGGCCAAGATCCTCCTCAACCTCCACCGGCAGGAGAGCGCGTACTTCGAATGGGTGCGCGTTCTTGAGGCGGTCTGCAACGGATGCGTTCTCGTCTCCGAGCGCTCACCGGACTCGGAGCCGCTCGTTGCGGGAGAGCACTTCGTCTCGGGAACGCTCGAGAACCTCGCGCTCCTCGCCGACCACCTTCTCCGCGACGAGGAACGTCTGGCGGCGATGCGACTTGCGGCGTACGACCACGTGCGCTCATCGCTGTCGATGCGGCCCGCGGCGGAGCGGCTGATCGCGATTGCCGAGTCGCTCGCCGGTTCCCCTCGCGCGCGAAGGCCCGCGCGGCCCGAAAAGGCGCCTCCGCGAGCGCGGCTGCGCGCTCTCGTGGCCCGGGGGCGATTCGACCCGCGTATCGACGGGCTCTACCACGGACAGTGGACGCTGGAGGAACGGGGCAAGCGCTCGGATGCCGTCCTCAAGCGCCTGATGCTCGGTCAGATCGAGCTGAAGCGGCAGCTCGCCGCGCAGGAAGCCTCGCTTCGTCGCGAGGACCCGGACGAGGTACGCATCGTCGTCCGCACTCCCGCGTACGCCCGCTCGGATCCGCGCATCTCCGTGCTGATACCGCTCTACAACCACGCGGAAGAGGTGTGTTCGGCGCTTGCCAGCGTCGCCGCCTCCGAGCACCAGGCACTGGAGGTCGTCGTTCTCGACGACGCGTCGACGGATCGATCCCAGGAGGCCGTGCGCGACTTCTTCGCCTCGCACCCACACCTGCCCGGGCTCCTGGTCGAGCACGTCGTGAATCGAGGCCTCGGCCGCACGAGGAACGATCTGGTCGCGGCGGCGCGAGGCGAGCTCGTCTTCATGCTCGATGCCGACAACGAGATCTACCCGACTGCGCTCGACCGGCTTGCGGACGCGCTGGACGACGATCCGGAAACGTTCTTCGCCTATCCGATGCTCGAGGAGCACATCGACGGCGAGCCTCACACCCTCAGGTCGTTCTCCCCCTGGGAGCCTGGCCGGCTCGCCGAGTCGAACTACATCGACGCCATGTCGCTGCTGCGCCGGCGCGAGCTGCTCGAGCTCGGCGGGTACACCGAAGACCCGCGCCTGCACGGCTGGGAGGACTACGACCTCTGGTGCAGGACCGCGCAGCGCGGGTTACGAGGCGTCCTGGTCCCGCAGATCCTGGCGCGCTACCGGCGTGCCGACCACTCGATGCTCTACTCGATCACGAACATCGACACGAGCGAAGCCGAGTCGCTCCTGCGGGCGCGCTACCCCGTGCTAGCCGCGAGTCGTTCCGGCCTCGACCTGGCGTCTCCGTAACGAGCCTCGGGCGCTCTCCCCCTCAGGCTCGTCGCCCGGCCACGGCTCCTCGTAGAGCTCCGGCCACGTGTGATGGCGGCCCCAGTGGTGGATCGGGCGTTCATGGCGCTCAGCGATGCACCCCCACCAGGACCACCGCTCGTTCGGGCCACGGCCCGAGCGTCTCCTCGTACGTGATGTCGAACCCCTCTCCGACGAGCGCGGACCGGAGGAACGACCTGGTGATGCCCCAGAGCCAGTACGCGTGGTTGACGCGGTCGACGTCGAAGATCGTGTATTCGGGGCCCTCCTCGGGAATGGGGTGCAGGCTCACGTCCGCGTTGCCCGGGAGGTAGACGAGCGTATTGGGAGAGGACTGCTCCTCGAGCATCGGCTGGACGATGACGAACCGACTCTCGACCTTCGAGAGCATCAGGTGGAGCGTGTGCAGCAAGGGCGCCTGGTGCAGGAGGATGTCGAAGACCACTCCGATCTCGTACTTCCTTCGAATCGTGGCCATGAAGAAGGGGTCGGAGAAATCCCCCTTCGCGAAGTCGAACGTCGGATTTTCGAGCCGACGGTGCAGCAGGCGTGGCGTCTCGATGACGTCGACGAGCAGCGCGCGCTCGCATCCGTACTCGAGGCACTTGGCCGTGTACGCGCCGTCGACGCGATACATGTCGCCGTAGACGACTGCGTCCCGCGCCGGCATGGCGCGGCGCAGGAGGTCGAGCTTGAACTGGACGACGGGCTCGTTCTCGTCGAACACCGCCCCGATCGTAACGCGCTACTCGTTCAGCGCGCTGCCGTCTCCAGACAGCGTGGGTTGCAGCCGCGAGCAGCCGAGCACCACGCGCGGCCCAAGGTTCCACTCGGGGGAGTGCTCGAAGCGGTGGACGGCCCAGCCCGCATTCGTCACGACCTGGAGGAGCGCCGGCAGCGTTAACCAGAAGCTGTGCCGGCGAAGGCCGCTCAGCGGGTCGGTGTAGCCGCCTTCTTCGTACCAGCCGCCACGATATCCCTCGACCTCGACCTCCTCCCCGGACCAGTAATGCGTGTCGAGGAAGAGGTGGTCGCCGACGTGCGCCGTCTGGTTGATCAGGCGCCAGGGCTTCTCGAGGTGGTACAGCAGGCCCGCGCAAAACACCGCGTCGAAGCGGCCGTACCGCGTCAGGTCGACGGTCTCGAGATCCGTGTGCTCGAACTCGAGGTTGCCGCGGCCGAGGAGTGTCGCGACGAACCGCGACCGCGCCACGTTCTCTGCGCGGCCTTCGAGGCCCAGCACCCGCTTGGTGGCCTCGGGCATGCCGAGTTGGAGCGTATGGGCGCCCTCGAACGAGGACAGCTCGAGGATCGTGCGCTGCGTTCCGAACCACTGGAAGAAGGCCTGGATCCGCTGATCCTGGGAATAGTCGAGCTCGCCGCCGAACGCCCTTCCGTCGATCTCGAAGCGCGTGCTCCAGGGCGCGAGCTCGGCGAAGCGCTCCGCGATCACCTCGCTATCGGCCGCCCGCACGGAGCCGTCACTCCACGACGAAGCGGGCGCGTGCGTCGAGCTCGTCACGTGCTCCGCTAAAGCGGTAGTTCCGTTCGGAAAGCGCCGCGAGTGAGGCTGGTGAGCAATACGTGGCAGTCGCGA
>CAVWWI010000003.1:0-24652 GCA_963758605.1 uncultured Actinomycetes bacterium
TCGTCGGAGCGCTGGTCCTGGCGCGCGGGATCGGGAGCGAGTTCATGCCGCCGCTCAACGAGGGCGACCTGATGTTCATGCCCATCGCCGATCCCAGCATCTCGCTCGAGGAGAACACCAAGATCGCGGCACGCCAGAACGCCGCCTTGATGAAGTTTCCGGAAGTCGCCTACGTCGTCGCCAAGGTCGCGCGGGCCGACACGTCAACCGATCCGGCACCGCTCAACATGACCGAGACCATCGTCCACCTGAAGCCGAAGAGCGAGTGGCGGTCGGGAATGACGCTCGATGGGCTGCGCGCGGAGATGGGGCGGGCCGTGCAACTGCCGGGCGTCTCCAACATCTGGACGATGCCCATCATCAACCGCATCGACATGCTGACGACGGGGATCCGCTCGGAAGTCGGCGTGAAGATCTTCGGCACCGACCTGACCGTGCTCGAGGAATTGGCGCGGAAGGTCGCTGACACCGTGCGCCGAGTGCCGGGCGCGAGCAACGTCTACCCCGAACAGGTCACCAGTGGTCAGTACCTCAACATCGAGATCGACCGCGGCGCCGCCGCGCGCTACGGCATCGGCGTCGGCGACATCCAGCAGGTGATCGAGACCGCCGTCGGGGAAACCACCCTGACGACGACCATCGAGGGCCGTCAGCGGTTTCCCGTCCGGGTTCGGTATGCCCCTGAGTACCGCGCGGATCCTCAGGCGCTCGGTCAAGTCCTCGTGGCCTCGTCCAATGGCGCGCAGATTCCGCTCAGCCAGGTCGCTCGGATCGAGCACGCCCGCGGTCCCGCGATGATTTCCTCGGAGAACGGCCTGCTGCTCGCGACGGTGCTCCTGAACGTGCAGGGCCGTGACGTCGGGGGCTTCGTTGAGGAAGCCCGCGCGACCGTCGCACGGGATGTCGCGTTGCCAGCGGGGTACTACGTCGGCTGGAGCGGACGGTGGGAGAACCAGGAACGGGCGCGAGCCAGGCTGCAGATCGTCCTGCCGATCGTGTTGCTCGTGATCTTCGTGCTCCTGTACTTCACGTATCACTCGGCGCTCGAAGCCGCTCACGTGCTCCTGGCCGTGCCCTTCGCCTTGACGGGCGGCGTCTACCTCCTGTGGCTGCTGGGCTACAACTTCTCCGTCGCGGTGTGGGTCGGCTTCATCGCGCTGTTCGGCACCGCCGTGCAGACCGGTGTCGTCATGGTGATCTATCTCGAGGAAGCGGTCGAGCGGAAGCGACACGAGCTCGGCGGAACACTGACGCGGGCCGGACTCAGGGATGCCGTGATGGAGGGCGCATTGCTTCGTCTGCGGCCGAAGGTGATGACGGTCTCCACCGTCATCGCCGGACTCCTCCCGATCATGTGGAGCACGCGCGCCGGCGCCGAGGTGATGAAGCCGCTCGCGACGCCGGTGCTCGGCGGCATGGTGTCGTCGCTGCTCCACGTGCTGATCGTCACGCCGGTGATCTTCTTCTGGATTCGTGAGCGGCGCCTGGGGCTTCAGCGCGAGCCACTGCCGCGAGACGAGCACGTACGCGGCAGTCCCCGGCGCGTGGCGATGGCTGCGGGAGTCGTCGCCCTCGTTGCGGTGATCTCGTTCGTGGTGTGGCGGACTCGACCAGGCGGCAGCGAGCCCACGGCTCAGAGTGCCGGGGCGGTCGTGCAAACGGTCCGCGCAGGCGACCTCGATATCGCGCTGCTGTCGCCGACCGGCACCCTGCGGCAAGGACGGAACAGTTTCACGTTCGAGTTCAGGCGCACGGGCACCACCACGTTGGTCGACGTCGGCACCGTGCGCGCGAGCGCCAACATGTCGATGCCCGGCATGGTCATGTCTGGTGGTCTCCAGGTGACGCCGACCGGCGTGCCCGGCCGGTACGCCGCGACCGCGGAGTTCGGCATGGCCGGCGCCTGGCAGATGGCGATCGAGTGGAACGGGCCGGCGGGCCAAGGGTCGGTGAATTTCCAGGGAGGCGTGCAATGACCACGCGAATCGCGTTGAGCGTCCTCATTGCGACGCTGCTGACCAGTGTGTCCACCTCGGCTCAATCACCCGGCGGCCAGGCGCCGCTTGCTGGCCGATTCGTGGATCCTGCGAACGGGCTGTCGCTCGAACAGGCCATCGCGCGCGCCATCGAGCAGGAGCCCTCACTCCGGGCGGCGCGCAGTCAGGTGGAGGTGGCGCAAGGCACGAAGCGCCAGGCGTCGCTCAGGCCAAATCCGTCCGTCTCGTTCGAGCGGCGCGAGGAACCCGGCGGCACGGACAACCTGACGACGGTCGGGGTCGAATGGCCGCTCGAGCTGTTCCGGAGGAGCGGGCGCATCGCCGTCGCTGACCGCGAGGTCGCGGCCGCGCAGCTCGCTGCCGCGGATCGCGAGCGACTCCTGGCGGCCGAAGTCCGCACGCGGTATGGCGACGTCCTGGCGACGATTCGGGATCTCGCGCTGTTCGACGAAATCGTGGCAGCGACACAGAAGCAGTTCGAGCTGCTCCGGTCTCGCGTCGAGGAGGGAGCCTCGCCGCCGCTCGAGCGCGACTTGCTGGATGTCGAGCTCCGGCGCGTGCAGGCCGAGCGGTTGCTCCAGGCGGGCCGGACCGAGACCGCCGTGTTCGAGTTGAAACGCGTGCTCGGCATGAAGGCGGATGCCACGCTGACCGTGCGTGACACGTTCGAAGCTCTCGTCCAACGCGAGTCGGCCGTGGCGCCACAGGTCGCGACACGTCGACGGCAGTCGAACAGCGGGCTGACGTCCGAGAAGCGGCGGCCCGCATCGAAACGGCCGTGGCGAAGATCGACCGCGCGGAGTCCGAGGGCCGCTTCGATGTCAGCCTGTTCGCGAAACTACATGCGCATGGACGCCGGCTTCCCGCAACGTGGGTTCGCGCCGGACGGTGGGCTCGAGCGCGTGCGGGGGCAGTTCAACTACTGGTCTGCCGGCGCGATGGTGACGATTCCCATCCTGAACCGGAATCAGGGAGAAGTGGCCGTGGCGCGCGCAGAGCGGACGGGCGCGGCCGCCGCCTACGATGCCGCGCGGCTCGCCGCGGAGGCCGAACTGGCGTCCGCTCGCGCACGGGACGAGCGTGCGAGGGAGGCCGTGAAGATTTATGGCGCCGGCGCGCAGGCACTGGCGCGCCAGAACCTGACGGTGGTCGGTCAGAGTTACGAGCTCGGGCGGGTGACTGTCTTCGAGGTCCTGGCCGAACGGCGGCGATACCTGGATGTGGAACGCGCCTATACCGAGGCTTTGCGTGCGGCGTACGAGGCACGAACAGCGCTCAACCGGGCGCTTGGAGAGAGACGATGACGAGCGACACACGCGTGACGATGCACAAGGGCGCCGCGGCGCTGGTCGCCATCGTTCTGCTGGCAGCCGGAGCCGGAGCCACTTACCTGTTGATGCGAGGAGATGCCGGGGCCGGCGGGCACGCTGCGGACACGCCGTCTGCGGCTGGCGGCCAGTGAGCTGCATCACTGGTGCGCGCAACGCGCCACTCTTCAGATCGATGTGAGCCGGGTTGCGAAGTACGAGAAGGCGGCGCCGCGGTGGCTCGAGCAAGGTGGGCCGTTGACAGCGTGAACGTCCCGGCTCACAGAAGGTCGTGCAGCTCACCTTTGCGCTCGCGACTCGCGAGGGCCCCCTCCCCGGACAGCTTTGTCTCCGGGTCCCGGTCTGTCAGCCGGGCAATGGTGGCGCGACGTACGAGCGCTCGGAGCTCCGACCGGGCGAGGTGTACATCGTACCCCGCTCCGAGCACCTGCTTGAGCGGCCGCGCCTCCTCGCGTGGTGCGCTCCAGACCTGGACGTCCGGAGCGCTGTCGCCGGGGCCTAACACGTGGGGAGCCTACGTGCACGCCGCGCCGGTCCTCCCCTAGGGTGACGCTATGTGACGACCGCCGCGGGCAGCCGCTCGGTCGCGTCCGCGATCTCGCGGGCGACCTCGACGATGTCGCGGTTCGCGTTGAAGATCCGAAGCTGGCGGTCGGCGCTCGACCCGCGCGAGAGGATCTCGCGCACACCTTCGAGCTCCCGGTCGCAGTCGAGCTCTCGCGCGTGTGGTGCGATCTCGGCGAGGGTCCGCCGCACCAGGCGCGCCACCGGGATGCGGTTGCGGCGGCCGGAGCCGAGATCCATCACAGGTGCTTCGAGCCCGTAGCGGGCAGCCAGCCACTTGTTCTCGCTCGTCAGGATCCGGTGGTACGAGGGGATCTCCGCTCCCGCGTCGTACTGCTCGGAGAGCTGCTTGACGAGGGCCTGGCAGTACGCGGCGATAGCGACCGCGTCCTCGACGCGCGTCACGGCGTCGCAGATCCGGATCTCGACCGTGCCGAAGCGCGGGTGGAGCCGAATGTCCCACCAGATGCTCGTGTAGTCCGGAATGCAGCCCGACCGCTCGAGCTGGCCGACGACCTCCGCGTAGTCCGCGTAGTCCCGAAAGCGAGGCGGGGGTCCCGAGCGGGGGAAGGACGAGAAGACCATCTGCCGGCTCGACGCAAGACCGGTCGGCTCGCCGCGCCAGAAGGGCGAGCTCGCGGAGAGCGCGAGCAGCGGTCCGAGTTGTGGAAGGAGCCCGTTGACGACCTTGATCGCCTTCTCGGGGTCGTCCACCGCGACGTGCACGTGCATCCCGAAGATGAGCTCGCGGCGGGCGATGTACTGCATCTGGTCGATCAGCGCCCGATACCGGTCCTTCGCCGTGATCCGCTGGCGCTCGAAGAGGCTGAACGGGTGCGTTCCGGCCGATCCGACCCTCAGGCCTTTGCCGTTCGCGATCTCCGTCACGTACCCGCGGAGCCTGACCAGCTCCCGGCTCACGTCCGCAACCGTCCGACACACCGGAGTCGTGATCTCGATCACCGATTGCATGAGCTCGGGGTTGATGCGCTCCTCGAGCTCGTGGCCCGACACGGCGTCGAGCATCGTCTCGATGTGCTGAACGAGGTCGAGCGTTCGTCCGTCGAGCAGCTGGTACTCCTCCTCGACGCCGAGCGTGTACGGGTCGCCTTTCCCGAAGACATGGTCGAGGACGCTGCCCTCGTGGACCGCGCCCTTGCCCGTGATCGACGGTGGGAAGGCTTGCTTCCCGGTCACGGCAGCACGGCGTCGGCGTCGATCTCGACCTTCCACGCCGGGTCGAGGAGGGCGGTGACGACGGTCGTGTTCGCCGGGCGAACATCGCCGAACACCTCGCCGTGAGCACGACCCACAGCCTCGAAGTGGGCGGAGTCGGTGACGTACACGCGGGTGCGCACCACGTTCTCGAACGCCGCGCCCGCACTCTCGAGCGCCTTCCCGATGATCTCGAGGCAGAGGCGGGCCTGCTCGTACGCGTCGTCGGGCGGCGGCGCACCGTCGGCGGGGATGGGCGCCGTGCCGGCGACGAAGACCTGGTTACCGACGACGACCGCACGCGAGAATCCGACGATCGGCTCGTAGGGCGAGTGCCCCGAGATAAGGCGGCGCTCCATGGGGCGACTAGTATCGCGCCGCGTGCAGGCGCTCCGCCAGATCGAGGGCTGGCCGGTCTCGTTCGCCGCGGCTGGAGTCGTCACCGGCGACGGCCGGATCGAAACCCTGGGAGACCCGAGCCGCGCCGTTCGTCTTGCCTCCGTCTCGAAGCCCGTCGCGGCGCTCGCAGTGCTCATCGCGGCAGAGGAGGGGGTCGTCGACCTGGACGAGGAGGCGGGGCCGCCTGGATCGACCGTGCGGCATCTGCTAGCGCACACCTCCGGTCTGCCGTTCGAGGGGGAGGAGCCGATTGCCCGCCCCGGTCGCCGGCGGATCTACTCGAACGAAGGGTTCCGCGTGCTCGCCGCACACCTCGCGGATCGGGCCGAGATGCCATTCGCCGACTACGTGCGCGCTGCGATCTGTCAGCCGCTCGGGATTGCGCTCGATCCGGCCGGAGATCCCGGCTCGGGGATGCACGCATCGCTCGGCGACATGCTGGCGATCGCACGCCAGCTTCTCGAGCCCACGCTGGTCGCGCCGGAAACGCTGGACGAGATGGCGACCGTTCAGTTCCCGGACCTCGCCGGCGTGCTGCCGGATCACGGACGCTTCGACCCACTCAATTGGGGTCTCGGCGTTCAAATCAACACGCGGCCGGCGACCTGGATGGGGACGAAGACCTCTCCTCGCGCGTTCGGCCACTTCGGGGGTTCGGGGACGTTCCTGTGGATCGATCCCGATGCCCGGGCCGCGTGTGTCGCCTTGACGGACCGCGAGTTCGACGAGTGGGCGAAGGAAGCGTGGCCCGCCCTATCGGATGCGGTCATCGAGGAGCTGTCGCGCGAGCGAGAGATGTCGTAGCAACCCAGCGGCCGCGAAGCGGACGCCTTCAGGGTGTTCGCGCGCCAAGGGTTTCGCGCGAACGGAATGCGCGCTCGCGCATTCCGTTCTGTGCAGAAGTCGGAATCGGCTATAGCGGATTCCGAGCTTGCGCACTAGTCGTCCTCGGCGAACAGTGGTCTCAGGAGCTCGTCGAACGTCGCGCGGTCGCAGCTCGCGACGACGCAGGGGGTCATCGCCGTCACGGTCGCCGTCCGGGGCACATTCATGGTCAGCGCCACCTCCCCGAAGTACTCCCCTGAGCGCAGGATGCGCCGCTCTCCCAGCGCTTGCTGGGAGACACCGGCGATGCCTGTGAGCAGCACGTAGAAGCGGTCACCCGGATCACCCTCGCGCACGAGGACCGTGCCCGCGGCGACGTCCTCGCGCTGCATCCGGTCGGCCAGAGTTCCGAGCGTCTCCCCCGGGAGTGCGCCGAAGAGCCCGACTCGCGCGAGCTCAGTCACCGATGCGGGAACGTGCCGCGGAGACACGCGAGTACGGTACCCGCGTGGCTGCTCTGACCGGCTGGCGCTACTGCCCGCGCTGCGGGTCGGCTGTGAAGCACCACGAGGGCCAGATCGAATGCCCGACGTGCGGTTTCGTGCACTACGCGCATTCCGCACCCGCCGTGTCGGCGCTCGTCCTCGACGATGCCGGCCGCATGCTCCTCGGGCGCCGCGCCCACGATCCAGACGTTGGCCTCTGGGACGTGCTCGGCGGCTTCGTCGACGAGGGAGAGCACCCGCTCGACGCCCTCCGTCGGGAGCTGGACGAGGAAACGGGCCTCGAGGTCGAGCCGGGAGCGTTCCTCGGCGCATTCATCGACACGTACGGCGAAGGCCCCGAGGCCACGAGCGTGCTGAACCTCGTGTGGGAAGCGCGCATCGTCTCGGGTGAGCCGTCGCCGGCAGACGACGTGTCCGAGCTTCGCTGGTTCCCGCAGGACGAGCCGCCGCCGTCCGATGAATGCGCGTTCCGCTGGGTCGCGACGTTTCTCGCGTCGCGAAGAAGGGGGTCAGGCTGAAGTCTGACCCCTGCTCGAGCGGATGAGCTGTGAAGCGCGCTTTCGAGGCCGGAGGCGGGCTCTGCCCGCCGGGAGGCCCGGCACTGATCGTGCCGTGCGTAGCGCGAAGGACGGGGCTCGTAGGGGAACCATGGGTTCCCCCACGACAAAACGACCGAAGGGCCGGAATCCGGCCCTTCGGCTAGGGGAGGGGAGGGGGAAGTCTCGAACGTCCTGCGTTGAGGTTCTTATCAGGATACGCCTCCGAGCGGTAGCCCGACGGCAAATCCTACGATTCGTTACGCGGCCAGCCCGAGCGAGCGCTCGAGGGCCGTTTTCGGCTGAGCGCCTATCGCCGCAGCGGCGGGCTCGCCGTCCTTGAAGAGGATCATCGTCGGGATCGACATGACGCCGTAGCGCTGCGACAGCGCCTGCTCCTCGTCGATGTTCACCTTGACGAGCTTGAGCTCGTCGGGCCGCTCCTCGACGATCTTCTCGAGCACCGGTGCGACCGCGTGGCACGGTCCGCACCACTCGGCCCAGAAATCGACGAGCACCGCGGTCTCGCTCTGCAAGACCTCCTGCTCGAACGTCGCCTCTGTTACTGCAATTGCCATGTGAGCCTTGCTTCCTTTCTCGTGGTGTCCTGTCTGGTAAACGCTTCCGACGACGAAACCCTTCCCTGCAGCGACTCTTACACTGGCTCGGTGGCGCGGATCTTCTCATCGTTCCCGGACAAGCCCGACCATAACCGTCTCGAGCTCGAGATACTCGAGCGCTGGGAGCAGGAGAACACGTTCGAAAAGCTCCGAGAGCTGAATCGTGGCGGCCAGCGCTTCAGCTTCGTCGACGGCCCGATCACTGCGAACAACCCGATGGGCGTCCACCACGCCTGGGGACGGACGCTGAAGGACGTCTTCCAGCGCTACAAGGCGCTCAGAGGCTTCGACCAGCGCTACCAGAACGGCTTCGACTGCCAGGGCCTCTGGGTGGAGGTCGAAGTAGAGCGGGCGCTCGGGCTGAACTCGAAGCGCGACATCGAGGAGTACGGGCTCGCCGAGTTCGCCGAGCGTTGCAAGGAGCGCGTGGCGAAGTTCTCGGAGGTGATCACGGAGCAGTCGCGGCGGCTCGGGATGTGGATGGACTGGGACGCCGACTACTACACGTTCACCGACACGAACATCGAGTACATCTGGCGCTTCCTGAAGGCCGTGCACGAGCGGGAGTGGCTGTATCAGGGTCACCGCTCGACCGTCTGGTGCCCACGCTGCGGCACCTCCATCTCCCAGCACGAACTCTTCGCAGGCGAGTACCGCGAGCTCGAGCACCCATCGCTCTTCGTCCGCTTCCCGCTGAAGGGTCGCGAAGGCGAGTCACTCGCCGTCTGGACGACGACGCCCTGGACGCTCCCCGCGAACGTCGCGGCCGCGGTCAACCCGACCGCGGACTACGGCCTGCGCGAGAGCGGGGAGTGGGTCGCGACGGCGCTCCATCCCGACGAGACGTTCGTCAGGAGCGCGCTCGGCGCCGAGCTCGTGGGGCTGGAGTACGAGGGGGCGTTCGACCACCTGCCCGCTCAGCAGGGTGTCGTCCATCGGGTCATCCCCTGGGACGACGTCGCTCTCGACGAGGGGACCGGGATCGTCCATATCGCTCCTGGCGCAGGAGCCGAGGACTTCGAGCTCTCGCGCGTCCACGACCTGCCTGTGCTCGCGCCGCTCGACGAAGCCGGGCGAATGCTTCCCGGATACGGGTTCGACGGGCTGTCCTCCGACGAGGTCGCCGAGCCGGTGATCCACGACCTCCGACACCGCGGCCTGCTGATCGACTCGGGCCGCATCGTCCACCGCTACCCGACGTGCTGGCGCTGTGGCACGCCGCTCGTCTTCCGCATAGTCGACGACTGGTTCATCTCGGCCGAGGAGATCCGGCAGCCGATGCTCGACGCGAACGCGACTGTCGAATGGACGCCGGCCTTCTACTCGAAGCGCATGGACGACTGGCTGCGCAACATGGGCGACTGGAACATCTCGCGCAAGAGGTACTTCGGGTTGCCGCTTCCGTTCTACCCGTGCGACGACTGCGAGACGTTGACCGTGATCGGCTCGCGGTCCGAGCTCGAGGAGCGCGCGCTCTCCGGGCTCGGGCAACTCCAGGAGCTCCACCGGCCATGGATCGACGAGGTCGTGATCGCCTGCTCCGGTTGCGGGAAGCCGGTGCAGCGCGTTCCGGAAGTCGGCGACGCGTGGCTCGACGCGGGGATCGTCCCGCTCTCGACGCTCGGCTGGCAGAGCCCCGAGTACCTCCCGCAGGGGTATGCGACCGGCGCCGGGGCGGGCTTGACGACGGCGGACCTTCCGGACCACGCGTACTGGGAGCAGTGGTTCCCGGCCAACTGGGTCTCGGAGATGCGCGAGCAGATCCGGCTCTGGTTCTACTCGCAGTGCTTCATGTCGGTGACGCTGACCGGCGGCTCGCCGTATCAGCGCGTTCTCACGTACGAGAAGCTCCTCGACGAGACCGGGCGCGAGATGCACCGGTCGTGGGGGAACGCGATCGAAGTGGACGAGGCGTTCGACCGCATGGGCGCGGACGTGATGCGCTGGCAGTTCAGCGCGCAGCCTCCCAGCCAGAACCTCTTGTTCGGCTTCGGCCCCGCGCACGAGATCACGCGGCGCCTCCTGACGCTCTGGAACTCGGCGAAGTTCCTCGCCGACTACGCGAACATCGAAGAGTGGAGCCCGACCTGGGGCGACCTCGCGAGCGGCCCGGCCGGCGACCTTCAGCCGCTCGATCGCTGGCTCGTCGCACGGACGGGCGCGCTCGTCGAGGAAGCGACGGCCGGATACGAGAGCTGGCTGGCGGCGAACGTCGTCCGCGCTTTCGACATGTTCGTCGAGGACGTGTCGAACTGGTACATCCGGCGGTCTCGGCGGCGCTTCTGGGACGGCGACGAAATGGCGTTGCGGACCCTCTGGTACGCCCTCGCGCAGGGGATTCGCGTGATCGCCCCGGTCATGCCGTTCCTCGGCGACCACCTCTGGCGCGAGCTGACAGCACCGTGCGAGGACGCGCCGGAGTCCGTCTTCCTCGCGGGTTGGCCCGAGGTGCCGACGCTGGACTCGCAGCTGCTGGACGAGGTCGCCGCACTGCGACGTGTCGTCGAGCTCGGCCGCCAGGCGCGCTCAGCTGCGGGCGTAAACCTGCGCCAGCCGCTCCGCTCGCTCGTGGTCGAAGGGGCAGCGCTCGCCAAGGCGCATGCAGGCGAGGTCGGCGAAGAGCTGCGGGTCAAGCAGGTGTCGTTCAGCACCGTCGATGCGAGCGAGCTGCGGGTGAAGCCGAATCTGCGGCTCCTCGGGCCGAAGCTCGGGAAAGAGCTCGTCACGGTCCGCGAGGCGCTCGAAGCAGGAGACTTCGAGGAGCTTGCTGACGGTGGTTTCCGCGCGGCAGGGCACGAGCTGAGCGCGGACGAAGTGCTCGTCGAGCGAACCGGCAAAGAGGGGTGGTCCGTCGCCGCGGCTGACGGAGTCACGGTCGCTCTCGACGCACGGCTGGACGACGAGCTCGAGCGCGAGGGTCGGGTCTACGACCTCATTCACCGGGTCAACTCGATGCGCAAGGAAGCCGGGCTCGAGCTGACCGACCGCATCGAGCTCACGATCCCGGAAAAGGACTCCGAGCTCGTCGAGCACGCTGACTGGATCAAGCGCGAGACCCTGGCGATCGCGGTCGTCGCGGCCGGCGACGCGCTGGCCATCGCGAAGACCCGCGGCGTGAGCGAGAAGCAGACGTAGCGGCCGCGACAGCGGACGCCTTTAGGGTCTTCGCGCGATCGGAATCCGCGCGAGCGGATTCCGATCTGGCGCACCACTCAGTCGCCGGCGACGAAGAAGACCCAGGTGCCGTCCGGCTCGATGCCCGCGCGCCAGCCGAGATAGCCGGTACCGGGCACGAAGAGCGTGTCGAGCGGCCCCAGCGGCTGCAGCAGCTCGCGCTCGTGCGCGGTGATCTCGTCGGCCTCGGCGATGTCGTAGGCGAACGGCCAGACGTAGATCCCGCGGGACAACGTGTACGGCATTCGCAGGACAGCGGCGAGGTTCTCGATGGGTCGCTCGATCGTCGCGCGCTCGAGCTCCTGCCAGTACGCGATCGCGCCACCTTCGACCGGGCCGCCGAACGTGTACTCGAATCCCGTCGCCGGGACGAGCTCGCGCAGCTTCTCGTAGTCACCGGTTTCGGCCGCTGCGAGCAGCTCGGCGCGCGTCTCCTCGACGGCCGCCGGAAGGCCCGTCTCGGACTGTGCCGTCTCCGTGGTGGTCGACGTCGTCGTCTCGGTGACGGTCTCGGCCTCGTCGAGCTCGCGACCTCCGAACCAGCCGGCGGCTGCTCCGCCCGCGAGGAGCAGCACGGCACCTACGAGAACCAGCGCTCGAAGCATCTACTCGTGTGCAGCAAGCTCCAGCTCGCGGCGCAGCTCGACCGGAAGCCGGAACGTGACGTCTTCGTCGACCAGGCGATACGGCTCGATGTCCGTCACGCCACGCGTGCGGAACCAGTCGCAGACGCGAGCGACGAGCTTCTCCGGCGCCGATGCTCCGGACGTGATCCCGACCGTATCGGCGCCGTCGATCCACGCCTCGTCGATCTCGGACTCGTCGTCGATGAGGTGCGCCGGCGTTCCCGCGGCACGCGCCGTCTCGACGAGGCGGTTCGAGTTGGAGGAGTTCCGCGAGCCGATCACCAGCAGTACGTCGATCTCGGACAGCATCTCCTTCACCGCCCACTGGCGGTTGGAGGTCGCGTAGCAGATGTCTTCCTTGCGCGGCGCACGGATGTCCGGGTACCGGCGGCGCAGCACCTTGATGATCTCGCCGGTCTCGTCGACGGAGAGCGTCGTCTGGGTCACGTAGGCGAGCTTCGTACCGACGGGGAGATCGAGATCCTCGGCCTCGGCAACGGTCTGGACGAGCACCGTCGAGTCTGGCGCCTCACCGGTCGTCCCGACGACCTCTTCGTGCCCCGCATGCCCGATCAGGACGATCGTGTACCCCTCGTCGGCGTAGCGGCGCGCCTGCACGTGCACCTTCGTTACCAGCGGGCAGGTCGCGTCGATCACGTTGTGCTCGAGGCGGGCCGAATTCGCGTGGACGGTCGGCGCGACGCCGTGCGCCGAGAACACGACCGTTGCTCCGGCGGGAACCTCGGTCTCCTCCTCGACGAAGATCGCGCCCCTCGCCTCGAGATCGCGCACGACGTGGATGTTGTGGACGATCTGCTTGCGGACATAGACGGGCGCGCCATAGTGGTCGAGCGCCCGTTCGACCGTGTCCACGGCGCGCTCGACGCCGGCGCAATAGCCGCGCGGGGACGCGAGAAGGACGCGCTTGACCATTGGCAACAGAGTACGTCAGCGTGCCGTCTGGGCGAGGAGGAGGCCCGTCAGCACGACGGCACCTCCGATGAGCTGGGGAGTTGCGAGGGTCTCGTCCAGCCACGCCCAGGCGACGAAGGTGGCGACGACGGGCTCCAGCGTCATCGTGATTCCGACCTGAGTCGCTTCGAGATGCCGCAGGGCGGCGATCGAAAGCCCGAACGACACGATCGTGCCCAGCACGATCGTGAAGAGGGCAAACGCCCAGACAGGGGCCGAGAGGTGATCGAGGTTCCCCTGCAACGAGATTTTCACGGTCAGCTCGTCGGTGGGAAACGTCCACCACGGCTGGACGACGGCCCACATGAGGGATGCGAACAAGAGTGCGAAGCAGAGGACGCCGAGCGGCTCGCGGCGCTCGACGGCGCGCTCGCCCGCGAGGAGGTACGTCGCGAGCGCAATCGCCGCACCGACGCATGCAATGACGCCGACGGTGTCGAGCGTCCAGCCGAGCCAGAACTCCGAAACGAGCGCGAGGCCGACGAGTGTCAACGCCAGGGCTGCCCAAACCCGAGGCCGTACCTCCGCATGCCAGACGAGTCGCGCCCAGAGCGCGACCAAGACGATGCCCGAGAACTGGATGAGCAGGGCGATCCCGATCGGCAGCCGCTCGATGGCGACGAAGTACAGCCACTGCACGACGGCGAAGGTGAAGATCCCGTAGAACGCGAAGAACGGCAGGTCGCGCTTCGAGATTCGGAGCTTGGCGGATGCGAGGACGGCGAGTCCGAGCGCAAGCCCGAGGAAGGCCCCCGTCGTTCGGAGCTGGGTGTAGTCGCCGGCGGTCAGCTCGCTTCCGGTCAGCGCGACCTTCGAGACGGTTCCGTTCACCGCGAACAGGACTGCGGCGGCGAGCGCCATCGAATATCCCAACCCAGCGCGGCGGTCGTACTGCGTGGCGCCGGGAAACGGAAGCGGGGCATCGGCCATGGGCCGGCAGGCTATCCGCCTACACTTCCCCGATCGGGGTGTAGCTCAGCCTGGTAGAGCGCTTGCTTTGGGAGCAAGAAGTCGCTGGTTCGAATCCGGCCACCCCGACCTCTTGAACCGCACTTTCGCCTTGGCGACGATCGCCGCGCTCTCGTTCGGCCCGGCGGCAGGCTCCCAGCCAAGTGACGCAGTGTCACACGGTCAGCAGGGCTTCCGCGGGACGATTGCGCGCATCGACTCGGCTCAGGCGAAGCGAATGACCGGCGTCTCGTGGAGAGCGGGATGCCCCGTTCACCTCCGCGACCTTCGCCTGCTCACGCTCTCGCACTGGGGATTCGACGGGAAGATGCGAACGGGTCGCCTGATCGTCCACGAGGACGTCGCGCGGCCGATGCTCGGCGTCTTTCGCGAGCTCTACGCCAGGCGCTTCCCGATCCGGAAGCTCGTGCCCGTCGACGCCTACGGCGCGAGCGACTTCCGCTCGATCGAGGCCGACAACACCTCGGCTTTCAACTGTCGCTACGTCGAAGGGACGAGCCGGTGGTCCGAGCACGCGTACGGGCGCGCGATCGACGTCAATCCGATCGAGAACCCGTACGTGTCGGGAGGACGCACGTCACACCGCTCGAGCATCCCGTACCTCGACCGAAGTCGTCGGCGAACGGGGATGGCGCACGAGGGCGGGGCCCTCGTGCGCGCGTTCGATGCGATCGGGTGGGGCTGGGGAGGTCGCTGGACGTCCGTGCAGGACTACCAGCACTTCTCCGCGAGCGGACGTTAGGGCTCGTCGGCTCGTGCCGTCTCGAACTGCGGGTCCGGAGCCGGCGGCTCCCGCAGGCAGATGAACGCCCACACCGCGGCGCCGAGCACTCCGCCGGCCAGCGGGCCGACGATGTAGATCCAGACGTCGCTCCACTCCTGGTTGTAGAGAACGGGGTCGAGCGAGCGAGCGGGATTGAACGATCCGCCTGACGCCGGGCCGACCGTGACCGCGGCGGTGAAGATGAAGAGCCCGATCAGGAACGGGGCCATGACGCCGTTCCATGCCGCCCGCTCGTCGGTCGCGACGGTGAGGATGACCATGACGAAGAGCGCTGTTGCGACGATTTCGAGCACGAGCGCCGCCCAGTCGTCGATCCCGATTCCAGGTGCCGTGTGCAGCGAATCCGTGACCTGCGACGAGTAGACGATCGCCATCACGAGCACGGCCCCGAATCCACCGACGAGCTGGGCGATCCAGTACGGAACGACGTCGCGGCTCGGGAACCTCCCGGCGACTGCGACCCCGAGGGTGACGGCGGGATTGAAGTGGCCACCCGAGAGATGCCCGAAGGCCGTGATTGCGAGCGCGAGCCCGAATCCGAATCCGGCGGCCACGCCCAGAGGCGTGATCGCGGTGGCGCCGATGTCGACGACGATCGCAATGCCACTGAAGCCGAGGAAGAAGAAGAGGAACGTTCCGAGCGCCTCGGCGCCGAGGCGTACGCTGAGCGGCTGATCCATGTCCAGACCTCCCTGGGGTTTACGCGGGATTCGCCAGAAAACGCCGGTTCCCTCGTGCCTACGCCGACCCAGGGGTCAGGCTTCAGCCGGACCTCGTTCGGGAAGAATGGGACCGAGGCGAGCGGCAACTGGAATATTCCGACTTGGAGACCTCGTGAAGATCCTCGTTACCGGAGCGACAGGGTTTGTCGGGCCGAACGTCGCGAACGCGATCGTCGACGCAGGCCACGAGGTGCGCGTACTCGAGCGCAAGGCCGGCTCGTGGAGCAAGGCCGGCATCCGCTGCCAGGAGGCGGTCCAGGGAGACATGGCCGACGTAGAGAGCCTCAGGCGTGCAGTCGCAGACCGCGACGTGGTCGTGCACCTCGTCGCGATCCGACAAGGCCGCAAGGAGGAGTTCCAGCGGGTCATGATCCAGGGGACACGGTCGCTGATCCGGGAGTCGAAGGAGGCCGGCGTCCGCCGGGTCGTGTTGATGAGCGCGCTAGGGGTCAGCGAGGAGTCGAAGGATCTCGTCCCCTACTACAACGCAAAGTGGACCCAGGATCAGGACCTCCGGGCCTCGGGCCTGGAGCATGTCATCTTCAGGCCGAGCTTCATCTTCGGCGGAAAGGGCGGCATCCTGCCGACGTTCCGCAAGCTCGCCCGCCTCGCGCCGGTGACTCCGATCATGGGCAAGGGTACTCAGGAGATCCAGCCGATCTGGATCGACGATCTGGCCGACTATTTCGCAGCGAGCGTCGACAAGCCAGAGGCCGCGAACCGCGTCTTCGAGCTGGGCGGGCCGGATCAGGTGTCCTGGAACGACTTCTGGGAGCGGCTGAAGACGGCGCTGGGCGTCACGCCGGCCGAGCGTGCATATGCCAATGGCCTTCATGCGGCTGAACGCGCTCCTGACGGAGCGCCTGCCGGGAAACATCCCGCTCACCCGCGACCTGCTGACGATGCTCGAGGCCGGCGACAACGTGGTAACCACCACCGACGCAGTCACAACGTTCCAGCTCCCGCTCGTCCCGCTCGACGAGCAGCTTCGCCGCGCTGCCAACTAGCCGTGACACGCTGGAGACGTTGCCCAGACGCCCGCGAGGAGATCGGCGGATGAGACCCGAGAAAGCGGGCGACCGGGCTCGAACCGGTGACATTCAGCTTGGAAGGCTGACGCTCTACCAACTGAGCTACGCCCGCGCCCGGTTAGCGTAGCGCCGTGGACCCGTACCGGTGGTCGTGGAACCCGGAGGCGCTCTTCCTCGTCCCGGTGATGTGCACCGGGTATGTACTCGCGATCCGTCGCTTTCCAGCGCCCGCCTGGCGGATCGCCAGCTTCGCCACGGCGATGGTGCTCCTGCTCGCGGTCACGATCACCCCGCTCGAGATGATCGCGATGAACTACCTGCTCGTGATCCACCTCCTCCAGAACGTCGTCCTCGCGGAATGGGCGCCCCTCCTGGTCGTCCTCGGGCTCCCGCCGGCGCTCGCGAGCCGACTCGCGCAACCGAGCATCGTCCGCACGCTCACGTACCCGGGCGTCGCCCTCCCGCTCTGGCTCGCGAACTACATGCTCTGGCACCTGCCGTGGCTCTACGACACGGCGCTCGAAAACCCGCACACGCTCCTCCACCTCGAGCATGCGCTCTATTTCGCCACGGGGGTTCTCATGTGGTGGGGCGTCGTGCAGGACGAGCCGCACCGCCTCGGGCCGGGGATCCGCGCAGGGGTCGTCTTCGCCGCCTTCATCCTCGGGAGCCCGATCGGGCTCGTGCTCGCGCTCGTCCCCGAAGCCGTCTACGACTTCTATGTGGACGCGCCCGAGCGGCTGTGGGGCCTGAGCGCGCTCGAGGACCAGCAGCTCGCGGGGATCCTGATGGCCTTCGAGCAGGCGGTCGTCTTCTTCGCGGTCTTCGCGTTCTTCTTCCTGCGCTTCCTCGTCGACGAGGAACGTAAGGAAGATCTCGAGCATGCCCGGGAGACGGGTGAGGTCGGCTGAGTGCGCCTCGTCGCCGCCCTCGTCGCCGTCACGGCTCTCGTGCTCGTCGCCGCCGCCTCGAACGCGGCGACGCCGGTGTTCCGATACGGCGTCGCGGCGGGAGAAATCACGTCGACTTCGGCAATTCTCTGGACACGCGCGCCCGCGTCCGGCAACACGCGGCTCGTGGTCCGCCTCGGGTCTGAGGTCGTCGCCGCGAGAGTCTTGCAGGCGTCCGCAGCGAGCGACCTGACGGTGCAGTCGCCCGTGACCGGACTGCGTCCGGGTCGGCGCTACACGTACCTCTTCACACACGGCGCGCGAGCCAGCGAGACGGGGGCCTTCACCACCGCGCCCGCACCAACGGCGGACCGGCGCGTCCGGTTCGCGATCTCCGGCGACGCAGATGCGACCCCCGGGCAGACGGGCGCGGCGGTGTTCAACCGCTTCCAGATCTACGCGCGCATGGCGGCGGAGCGAAACGACTTCAACATCAATCTCGGCGACACCATCTACTCCGACAGCGGCGTCGCCGGCCCGTCAGCCCGCACTCGAGCGGAGAAGTGGCAGAAGTACAGGCTCGGCCTCGCGCTACCGCCCCTCCGCAGGCTCCGCGCGTCGACCGGCCTCTACAGCCACTGGGACGATCACGAGTTCGTCGACGACTTCTCCCGCTCCGAGCATGGCGGCGCGATCTACGCCGCCGGAGTACAGGCCTTCCGGGACTACTCGCCTGCCGCCTACAGTCGCGAGAGTGGTCTCTATCGCAGTGTCCGCTGGGGGAAGCACCTCGAGCTCTTCTTCCTCGACGAGCGCTCGTTCCGGAGCGGGAAGGTCACGGCGAGCTGCGGTAACGACCTCGCGCCCACCGCGCCGCAGCCGGTTCGCGACGCGTTCGCGAGTCTTGCCCCGGGCCTCAGAGACTCCCGTGCCGCTGGCGTGTCTCGCGGCGATCGACGACCCGACCCGCACCATGCTCGGAGTCCGCCAGTACGCCGCCTTCACCAACGCCATCAAGGCGTCGAGAGCCACGTGGAAAGTTGTCGTGAACGAGGTTCCGATCCAGCAGTACTACGCGCTGCCGTACGACCGCTGGGAGGGCTACGCGGCCGAACGCGAGCGGCTCCTGCGTTCCCTCCAGGCGAACACGAAGAACGTCGTCTTCCTCACCACGGACACGCATGCGAATCTCATCAACGAGGTGCGATTCCGGACGCTCGGCGTAAACCCCGAGAGCTCGGGCATGTGGGAGGTCGTCACCGGCCCGGTCGCGACGAACACGTTCGCGAAGGAGATCGACCGCTTTCTCGGTCAGCCGGGCAGCGGCACCGCGATCGCCGCGCTCTTCTTCAAGCCTCGGCCTCCGAACGGGCTCGGGATGCGCTGTGCCGCGATCGACACCTACAGCTACGCCCAGGTGACTGTCACCGCACGGACGCTCACGGTCGCCCCGCTCGACGCCGCTGGACGACCGGTGCGCGAGGCGACCGGTGTCGCGTGTGCCCCGCTCGTCATCGCGGCCCGCTGACCTGCCGACTACCCTGCACGAAGGCGCTCGTAGCTCAGTGGACAGAGCGGCGGACTTCTAATCCGCGGGTCGGAGGTTCGAATCCTCCCGGGCGCATAGAAGGCCCTGTAACTGATGTGCAGGTCTTCTGTTCCTACGTCGGCCGTTTGGTGGGGCGCCCGGACGAGATGGTCCATGCTCCGTCCCCCACGCCTCGACCTCGTCCGCGTCCCAGATCGGGCCTGACGCGAGCCGGACCAGCGGATCGGCGAAGTCAGGCCGTCGCGTGCCAGCGGCTGGCCGACGGCTTGTTAACGCCGAGAGCCTCGGCCACCTCGGCGAGTCCTGCGAGACGCGGACGCCGCATAGGAAGCAGGCGCTAGGCGACGTGCGAGGAGAATCGGCAGATCGGCGAAGTTGGCCTGGGTGCGGCTGCCTCACCGCTGAGGCTCATCGGAGCTCGACGCGGCCGTCTTTGAGCACCGGGGAGCCCTGCTCGTTCAGGGACTCGAACCCGAACGCGCCGTCGACGTGCCAGACGCGGGTCGTGACGGACTCGCCGGGAAAGAGCGGCGCCGAGAAGCGGACCGCGATCCGCTTCACCGTACTCGGGTCGTCGATGCCCGCCGCCTCCAGAACGGCCCGTCCCGCGAACGCCATCGTGCACAGCCCGTGCACGATCCGACCCGGAAGGCCGACCTGCTGCGCGAACGCGTCATCGAGGTGGATCGCGAAGTCGTCGCCCGAGGCCGCCGCATACCGGACCGTCTGATCGTCCGCAACGCTGTACGTGACCTCGGCGAGCGGGTCGCCATCCACCTCGAGGCGGTGGTCAGGCGCCCGCTCGCCGATGCCGCTCTCGGTCGCCACTCCGCGGAAGAACTCCGTCACGTACTGCTCGTTCACGAGCTCGCCGTCCTCGCTGCGCGTGTCCGTCTTGATGACGAGCGACGTCCCGTTCGGGCGCGGGAGGAGCGCGACCGGCGTTGCACGGGAGACGAGCGTCATCCCGACAGTGATGGGCCGGTGCAGGAGCATGTCTTCCTCGTAGTGGACGACGTAGCGCCGGATGTCGCCCGACGCGACCGACCGCGATGCCGGCGCGATGGTCTTCCAGGCGGGGACGATCGCGAAGACAGGCCCGCCTGGGGCGTCGTCCGTCGCCTCTGCGTACGCGCGCATCGCCGCCTCGGTGACGTCGTACCTGAGCTCGTCCCCGGGTCGGCCGATCGCGGTGAGGTCGAAGCTCGCGAGTCGCGTCGCCATGAGGTTTCAGGCTACCTTAAACTCCGCTCTTCCTTCACTACATCTAGACATCGGTTACAGGCTCCCTTAAACTCGCCGTGTTGAGGCGACGCTGCCTCACGGATACCTGAAGGGAGCCCTTCATGAGCAGGAGCAAGACCGGTGTCGTCGTGGCCGCCGCTGTAGCGGTCGTGTCTCTCGTCTTCGTGTCGGCATCCGCGACGAGTCCCTCTCAGGCAGGCCCGATCTACTTCGGCATGGACGCGCCGCTCACCGGCCCCACCCAGCTCGTCGGCCAGAGCGACCGCCAGGCCGTCGAAGCAGTCGTCGCGTATTGGAACGCGCGCGGCGGTGTCAGAGGCAGACGCGTGGTGGTCGATGTTCTCGACAACGCTTCGAATCCGTCGCAGGCAGTCCAGAACGTTCAGAAGTTCATCAGCGACAGCAAGTACGTCGGCATCTTCGGCTCGGGGAACGCCGCAGCCGCAGTGGCGACCGGGGCGATCGCGAGTCAGGCGAGGATCCCGTTCATCGCGCTCTCACCGCCGACGGCGCTCGTCGAGCCACCCCAGCCGTACGCCTACATCCTCACGGCAACGGCCCGGTTGTACGCGTACAGCGAGGCTGCCTACCTGAAGAGACAAGGATTCAAGCGCGTGTGGCTCATGGGCGACAATGGCGCGTACGGGCGGGACGGCCCGAGCCAGGTTTCGAAGATCGCGAGGAAGTACGGCCTCGAGATAGTGGACACGACGATCTTCTCGCCGGCTTCGACGGACTTCTCGGCCGAGCTGACGCGGATCAAGAACTCCAACGCTCAGGCTCTCTGGCTCTGGACGGCAACGCCCGCCGGGGCGACGATCGTCAAGCAGTTCAAGCAGCTGCAACTCTCGCAGCGGCTCGTGCTCACCGGCGCCAATGTCTCGCCGCAGTTCCTCCAGGGCACATGCGGAGACGTGAACGGAGCGATCGTGAACTCCTTCCTCGCCACTGCCTGGACGTTCCTACCGAAGACGAACCCGGTTCGCGCCCAGGCCGCGCTTCTCCGAAGCATCCTCAAACGGCCCGTCTCGAACTTCGACGGCGACGCAGCCGGCGCACTCTGGGCGTACAAGGCCGCGATCGAGAGAGGCTCCGCGACCCGCGCCGGGATCAACAACGCGTTGGAGACGAGGCTCCGCGGGCTCGTGACACCGGCCGGCAGGGTCTTCCTCTCGCGAACGAACCATCAGGGCCTCCAGCTCGACTCGATGTGGGTCGGACGGATCCAGAACTGTCAGGTCAGGCCGCTCTTCGGCGCGGCCTTCACGAAGAAGAAGTAGCGATGCGAGCGCCGCAGACGCTCGATGCCCGGCGGCTGCGGCGCTCGTGAATCTCGCACACGCCCTCGCCGAACGCGCGGCCGAGGATCCCGAGCGGCCGGCGCTCCTCTTCGAGGGCGACCGAGTCTCGTACGGCGAACTCGACCGCCGGGCGGCGGTGGTCGCGGGTGCGCTGCACGAAGCGGGTGTCGGAACCGGCGACCGCGTCGCGGTCGAGCTTCCGAACACGCCCGCGTACGTGGCCGCCTACTTCGGCGTCCTCCGCCTCGGAGCAGTCGTCGTGCCGCTCAACATCCTCCTCGCCCGGCCCGAGATCGAGGTGCGGGTCGCGGCCGCGTCGGCGAAGGTCATCGTTGATCGCCCGCTGCCGGTCGACGGCGAGGCGCTGTCGGAGATCGCCGAACGCGAGGACGACGACCCGGCTGCACTGCTGTTCACATCCGGCACGACCGGCCTCCCGAAGGGCGCGATCCTGACGCACGGGAGCATCCGTGCTGCGACCAGCTTCGGCGCCGACGCGCTCGCGTTCACCGGGGACGACGTCCTCCTCGGCGTCGCGCCCTTCCCGCACGTCCTCGGTCAGCAGGTGATCGTCTGTGCGTCTCTGACGGGCGCAGCCGTATCCGTGATGCAGCGGTTCGAGCCCGAGCCGGCGCTCGCCGAGATGGCTGCGACCGCCACCACGGTGATGTTCGGCGTGCCGACCATGTGCATCGCGCTGTGCGAAGCAGCGCGGGGCGCAGCCGCGCTCCCGCCGCTTCGGATCGCCCACATCGGCGGCGCGGCCGTTCCCGTCGACGTCGCTCGCCGCTTCGAGGAGACGTTCGGCGCCGACATCCACGAGGGCTACGGCTTGACCGAGATGAGCGGCCTCGCGACCACCTTCGCGACCGGGCGCCGGCGGAAGCCGGGCTCGGTCGGGAAGCCGTCGACCAACACCGAGATCCGCATCTCCAACCCCGACGAGCGGGGAGTGGGGGAGGTGCAGTTCCGCGGCCCGTCGGTCATCCGCGGCTACTGGAACGATCCGGACGCCACGGCGGCCGGGCTCGACCCCCAGGGCTGGCTGTCGACCGGCGACCTCGGCTACCTGGACGAGGACGGAGATCTCTTCCTCGTCGATCGCAAGAAGGAGATGATCATCCGCGGCGGCTACAACGTCTATCCGCGCGAGGTCGAGGAGGTGCTGTACGAGCACCCGGCGGTCCTCGAGGCCGCAGTCGTCGGCGTTCCCCACCGGACCCTCGGCGAGGACGTGGCAGCAATCGTCGTCCCACGACCGCATGCCGAACTCGATCCCGACGAGGTGAAGGCATGGGCGAAGGAGCGCGTCGCGGCATACAAGTACCCTCGCTACGTCGTGTTGGTCGACGAGTTACCGAAGACCTCGACCGGCAAGATCCTCAAGCGAGAGATCGATCTCGGCCCGATTCTCGAGGCGCAACTCTCGGGCGACAACGGCCCTTTCGACGCTGCGCCAAGACGTGTCCGCATCGAGCTGAACGGCTCCGTGGACAGCCGACCGGGCGCTTCCGGACGATGTGACACGATGCAGCGATGAGCCAAGCCGTTCGCGCCGAGGAGGCCTCCGCGCGCGCTGAGCCGGGGATGTCCTACGCGATCGCCCGCCTGCACCAGAGAGTGTTCGCAGGCATCACGGAGCGTGTGGCGCCGTACGGTCTCACGGCGCTCCAGTTCACGACCTTGAGCGTGCTCAGCCGTCACGGCGCTCCGCTGTCGACGTCGCAGCTGGCACGGCGGGCGTTCATGACTCCGCAGTCGATGAGCGAGGTCATCCACGCGCTCGAGCGGAAGGGACTCATCAAGCGGAACCCGCATCCCAATCACCGCAGGACGCTGCCCGCGACCCTCACCGCGAAGGGACGCCGCGTGCTGACTGCGTGCGACGCGGCAGTGAGCGAGTTCGAAGACGCGATGCTGGACGGGGTCTCGGAGGCCGACCGCGCGACGTTCCGCGACATGATCAAGACGGCTGCGCGCAATCTCGGCGGCGGCTTCCCGAGTGACTAGTAGTCGCGGCGAGTTTCAGGTAGCCTGAATCTGGTGGGAGCGGTTTCTGGCCCGCTCGCAGCGCAGACTGTCGAACAGCTCGCGTGCGATCTCTCGGGCGTCACGAAGGCGTTCGGTGCGGTCAAGGCAGTGGACAGCGTCTCGCTGGGCATCTCGACCGGCTCACTCACCTGTCTCATAGGCCCGAACGGAGCCGGAAAGTCGACGCTTCTGGGGTGCATCTCGGGCTTCCATCTCGTCGATGAGGGAGCCGTTCGCGTCGACGGACGAGACGTCACGCGGTGGCCGCCGCATCGCCGGGCACAGCAGGGATTGGCGACCGTCTTCCAGACGACTCGCCCGCTCAGTGAGCTGGACGTGCTCGACAATGCGGCCGTCGGCGCGCACGTTCGGTCGCGCTCGGGATTCGTCGAGAGCATGCTGCGTCTGCCCTGGCAGCGGCGTGAGCAGCAACGTGTCCGGCAGGAAGCTCGTCGAGCCCTCGAGGTCGTCGGGCTCGAAGGCCGCGCCTCGGATCCGGCGGCTGTCCTTCCGCTCGGGCAACTTCGGCTGCTCGCTATCGCTCGCGCGCTCGCACAGCGGCCATCGGTGCTCCTGCTGGACGAGCCTGCAGCCGGGCTACGCGCGGGAGAGAAGGCCCGGCTGATCGAGGCGCTGCAAACCCTCTCCCGGAGTGGGCTCACCATGGTGCTGGTCGAGCACGACATGCAGTTCGTCGGCGCGCTGGCCGAACGCGTCGTCGTGCTCGACCGCGGACGTGTGATCGCCGACGGCACGCCCGACAGAGTCAGGAGTGACCCGCTGGTGATCGCCGCGTACCTGGGCTCGAGCTCGCTGTGACCGCGCGCTCGTCCAAGTGAACGAGCTCGTCGTCCGCTACGGGCCGGCGGTCGCGCTGGACGGGGTCTCGCTGACGCTCGGGCCTGGCGAGCGAGTCGCGCTCATCGGAGCCAACGGGGCCGGGAAGTCATCGCTTCTCAACGCGGTCTGCGGTGTCGTTCGCCCCGCGGGAGGGACCGTCCATGTCGCTGGCGACGATGTGACGGGGAAGACGCCGAACCACGTCGTGCGTCGAGGGCTGACGCAGGTTCCCGAGGGGCGGCAGGTCTTCCCGAGCCTTCCGGTCAAGGCCAACCTGCTGCTCGGTGCATTCGGTCGCTCCTTCCGGACGGAGATCGTCACGTCGACGATCCGCTATCTCAAACGCCGCCGCGAGGCCCGCGAGCGGCTCGAGCGGATCTACACGCTCCTGCCGAAGCTCTACGAGCTCCGCGATCGACCGGCCGGACGCACCTCGGGCGGCGAGCAGCAAATGGTCGCGATCGGACGAGCACTGATGGCCGAGCCGCGCGCGCTCGCGATCGACGAGCTCTCGCTCGGCCTGGCACC
>CAVWWI010000004.1:0-60549 GCA_963758605.1 uncultured Actinomycetes bacterium
GATCGTAATGTGCACCTTGCGCGCAGCGCTCGCCAAGCGCAGTCACGAGTAGCATCGAGCCTTCTAATCGCTGAACAGGAATGTCGGGCATCCCTGCCCGGGCAGGTGCTCACGCCCCCTCGGGCGGCTTGCGCACTCATCGCGACCCCGATCTAGTGCCCAAACGCCGTGCACACAGCACCGGCGCACGGTACGTGCGACCCCGGCGTCCAGCGTTACCCGGGCGTTGCCGCCGCGTTTCCACCGTCTCCGACGCTCTAGCTGCAAGCAGTCGATGGAGGTGACGAGATGGACGCAATCGCAATCCCACTGTTCGCGATCCTCGAAGCCGGCGTCATGGCGGTCGCGCTCGTGGTCGCGCTGACGGTCCTGGCCGGGCAGCGATGGGACTCGTCGCGTGGGGCCTGGTCCTCGAGGCGCGGTCGAACCGCGAGTGGCGCGAAGGAAAGGCCGTGGCGTGACGGAGTACGCTTCCGGCATGGCCGACTCGACCGGCGATCCGGTCGTCGGCGCGACGCTCGCCGGCTACAGGATCGAGCGCAGGCTCGGGCGCGGAGGGATGAGCGTCGTCTACCTGGCGGAGGACCTTGCGCTCGGCCGCAAGGTCGCGCTCAAGGTCCTCGCGCCCGAGCTCTCCGACGATGCCGGCTTCCGAGAGCGCTTCCGGCTCGAGTCGCGGCTCGCGGCCTCGATCGACCACCCGAACGTCATCCCCATCTACGAGGCGGGGGAGGCCGAGGGTCAGCTCTATATCGCGATGCGCTACGTCGAAGGGGCCGACCTGCGCCGTCTCATCGACGAAGACGGCGCGCTCGATCCGGCACGGGCGGTCGAGCTTGTCGCGAGGGCTGCGGACGGGCTCGAGGCGGCGCACGACCGTGGGCTCGTGCACCGGGACGTAAAACCCTCGAACGTGCTGATCGCAAGCCCAGGAGAACACGAGCACGTATACCTCGCCGATTTCGGCCTGACGAAGACCGCGGAAAGCGAGGAGGAGGCGAAGGAAGTTGCCCAGCTCTCGGGGACGACGAACTACGTTGCGCCAGAGCTCATCACCGAGGGGGCCGTGGGGAAGGGTGCGGACCTGTACGCCCTCGGGTGCGTGTTGTACGAAGCCTTGACGGGGCATGTCCCCTTTCCACGCAGCTCCGAGCTCGAGACCCTGGTCGCGCACATCGATGAGCCGGCACCGAAACCATCCGCGACTCGGCCCGAGGTCTCGGCCGACCTCGACGCCGTCGTCGAGCGGGCGATGGCGAAGGACCCAGCCGAGCGCTATGGGAGCGCGGCCGAGCTCGCGGCGGCAGCTCGCGCGACGCTGCCCTCCGAACGACGTCCCCGCCGCCTCGCTGCTGCTCTCGCCGCGGTCGCCGCCGTGCTGGCAGGGGCGGCGCTCGTCGCCGTGCTCGTGACCCGCAGCGAGCAGCCAGGCCCGAACGCTCCGACGGCCGAGCTGGCCTCGGGAGCCGTCCAGCGCGTGAATCCCGAGACAGGGAAGCTGGAGGCGACCATCGCCGTCCCCGGCCAACCTCTCGACCTGGCCGTGAGCTCGGGCGCGATCTGGCTGGTGGACGACGGAGTCGACGTCGTCTTCCGGATCGATCCGACGACGTATCAGCGCGAGATTTCCGGCGCAACCCCCGGCGTACCCATCCGAGTCCCGCAGTCGCTCGCTTCCGAGTCGGACTCCGTCTGGTTCGGCGCCGCCGGGAGCACGGGGCACGCTCTGCTACTGCCTCTGACGCCACGATCGGAGCCTGTGAAACATGTGGACCTGCAGGCGCTCGCCGAACGCTCGGCAGACCCCGGTCCGCCTCTGCACACGCTCACACAGATCGTGCCGGACGCGAGCGTGTCCTCATCGGAGGCGTTCGCCGGCTGGCTGGTGGACGCTTCCGAAGGGATCCTCCGTCGGTTCCGTGGCGGCCCCAATCCGACCCTGTCCCCGCCCATCGAGACCGGAGGCGCAGCTCACCTCGCCGTCCACGACGGTTCGAATCTCTGGGTGGGCCAGGGGCAGGAGCTCGTCAAGCTGGTTCGAAACAAGGTCGCGTCGCGAACGCGGCTGCCGGGCACCCCGGTCGCGATCGCAGCGCTCACCGACGGCCTATGGGTCGCGACGACCGAGGAACGACTCGTGCTGCTAGGCCGTGACGGAGGCAGAGTCCGCGTACTTCGAACCGAGGGAAACGCCGTAGACCTTGAGCTCGCGAACGGGACACTGTGGGTGCTCCACGGGGACGGCACTCTCGCGAAGCGAGACCCCGAGACCGGCGAAACGATTTCGAGCGAGCACGTCGGCAGAAATGGCGTTGCGTTGGCCGCGGGTGATGACTCCGTTTGGGTTGCCGTCCGTGGCGGCCGGCAGCTCGAACGACGGAATCTGCGAGCTCGCCTCGCGACGGCTTCGTTCTCTACTTTCGACGTGCCTCGACCATGTGGGGGAGGCCCGGGCGTCGGCATCCTCAGGAATTGGGACAACTGCCGCACTGCGTTCGGCCGCTCCCTGATCGCGCCGGACGGCACGCAGGCGAGGCTATACCGGCTACTTCTGGGAGCGCCGCGTCCGCGGTGGCAAGGCCGACTGCAAGGGGAAGACATATGACGGACCCGCCATCTCGGACGTGCGCAACGAGGGGAGCGGCATCATCTGGCTCGAGCGGTGGGGGACGCTGGCGATTCGGTTCGCCCGGATGCTGGTCGTAGCCGACGCGGTGCAGGGTGCCCCCATCTGCGGCGAAGGCACGGGCACCTGGATCGCGACCGCCGGGCCGCTCAAGGGCGAGCGGGGTGAGTTCACGTTCCGCGGGCCGCCCCCGGAGACCATCACCCTCCGCTAGGAGTTACAGCGTCTCCCGCGTGCGCAAAGCTCCACGTGTAGCGAGTCATGCGCTCGGGCGGAGCAAGGCCGCCAGGCCGGAGGCCCTTCCGCACGAGGAGCGTCGGCACACCCGCGTCCCGGGCAAGCTCGAGGCGTGCGACGCCGAGGCCTTCCTCCGACCAACGCTCCGAGAGTCCGACAACGAGCAGCCCCGCTCCGCGAGCCTCCTGCAGCAGCTCTTCGCCCGGCGCCACGAGCAGCGGCTTCGCCGAGATTCCCGCGGCTCGTTGGACCACCAGCGAGACGAGCGCGAGCGACCGGCTTGCATCACGCTTACCCCGCTCGGGTTCTGCGGACGATCCGAGCAGCTGCAGCGTCGAGCCGTGAGCGGCAGCCAGCCAAGCTGCGATCTCGACCGCGGCCCAGTCGTGCTCGGCGCCGCCAAACGGCACCAAGACTGGCCGATCTCCACCAAGAGTCGCGTCACCGCCGGCGATGACGACGGCAACGTCACAGGGAGCCTCCCGCCACAAGTAGGCGAGGTCGTCGGGAGGAACTCCAGCTGCCAGAAGCGAGTCGGGTGCGTCGACCACGACGAGGTCCACATCCTGCTCGGACGCTAGCCGGACGAGGTCGGGGCCGCGATGACTGGACGTGAATGCGGCGATACGGGCCGGCACACCTCGCCCTCCGAGCGCAGCCCGCGCAGACTCGAGCTCCATCGTCGCCGTCGCAAGCTCGGCGCCTTCGTCGACCAGTGCCGAGAGAATCAGCTCGCGCCTTGGTCGCTTCGTGAGCGGCTCTGCCACCGCGAGTAGGCCCTGGATCCGCGCGGGTTCGGTCGGCGCGACCAGGATCGACCGCTCAGGAGCAGGCGTCTCCCAGACTACCGGCGCGCTCCGCGGGCTCCGGCTCGAGCAAGAGCTTCGGATCGTGCTGCAGGATCGCACGCTCAAGCTGGAGGAGCGAGGTGACTCGGCTCGAGGCCGAGCTCGTCCATGAGCTCGCGTCGAGCGGCGCGAAAGGCGTCGAGAGCGTCGGCCTGTCGTCCTGACCGGTACAGCGCGAGCATCAGCTGTGCGCGCAGCCGCTCCCGGAAGGGGTGCGCGGCGATGAGGGACTCGAGCTCACCGACCAGGTCGGCGTGTCGTCCCAGGGCGAGGTCGGCTTCGAGACGACGCTCGACGGCACCGAGCCGCAACTCCTCGAGCCGTTCGCGCCCGAGCCGCGCGAAAGGAGAGGATCCGAACTCGGCCAGCGGCGACCCTCTCCACAGGCCGAGGGCTTCTCGGAGAAGCTCTGCGGCACGCGCGGGGTCGGAGTTGGCGACCGCCTGATCGCTCTCTGCCACGAGACTCTCGAATCGGTTGAGATCGAGATCCTCGGTTCCGAGTTCGATGACATAGCCGGGTGGACGCGTGGATATCAGCTCGCCGATCCCCGCCTCGACGAACGCCTTGCGCAGTTGCGAAACTCGAACCTGAACCGCCTTTGCTCCACTTGCGGGCGGCTCATCCCCCCAGACCTCGTCGATCAGCTGGTCGACGGACACCACGTGGTTGGCGTTCAGCAGCAGCAGCGCGAGGAGAGCGCCCCGTTTCTCGCCGCCGTAGGTCAGGCGCTTCGCTCCGGATCCGATCTCGAGCGGCCCGAGAATGCGGATGTCGAGCGCTGGCGCTTCTGCGACGAGGGGTGCGGTCTCGGAGGCCTGTACGGGCAAGGGGCGGGCGTCGATGCCCTCGACGCTGACCTGGTAGAGATGCTCGGGACGTTCGAGCCCTTTCAGGGGATGCTCGCCGAGATCCAGTACGGCCAGACCCGCCGGCATGTCGTCGATGACGAGCTCCGCAGTTTGCCGTGACGCCAGGATCTGTCCACCATGAGCAGCGGCCATGACCCTCGCCGCTCTGTGCACCGCCAGACCCACGTATCGGCCACAAACGAGCGTGGGCTCGCCCGTGTGAACGCCGATCCGCACACGCACACGAGCCCCTCCGGGAAACCGTTGATCACGGTGTGAGCGCTGGATCGCGGCCGCGGCGGTCACTGCATCTCGCGCCGTCCGAAAAACGCAGAAGAACGAGTCGCCTTGGGTATCCACCTCGGAGCCGCCATGAGCCCGAACTGCCCCCAATACGAGAGCTCGGTGAGCCGACAGCAAGTCCGCATAGCTAGCGGGACCGAGCGTCGCCAGGAGCTCGGTCGATTCTTCGATGTCCGAGAAGAGCAGCGTCAGCGTGGCGCTCGAGTGCTCGTTCATTCGATCAGGCAGAGGGTAGTACTCCTCCGGTGTGGGGCCCCGCGGCCGGAGAGGTGAACCGAGCGCAGATCAGCGAAAGCCTCGCCGCCTAAGGAAACAGAAAAGCCGCTGTTTCCAGCGGCTTCCTTGAGGCTGCGGGGCAGGGATTCGAACCCCAACTTCCTGGTCCAGAGCCAGGCGTCCTACCGTTAGACTACCCCGCAACGGGCCAGGCCCAGTCTAGCGAGCACCTCTAGCGAGCAGCCTCCGATCCGTCCGGCCCGCCGATCTCGAGGTGGTAGACGGGCACGAGCCGCTTCTCGGCGTCGGTGTCGATCCGGGCGACCACCTCGACGTATGGCTCGAGCCCCGACCCGCGTAGCTTGGCCTTCAAGAGGCTGTCCACCTGGTAGATCCCGGAGGAGTTGTTCATGACGATCTCCACCATGATGGGCCGGGTCTGCCCGTCGCCGATACGCACTTCGTCGATCGCTGCGGCCGAGAGCGAATGGATCGAGACGGACCCGCGCTCGAATGGAATCCTCGAGCGGCCCTTTGCCATGTCGAGCGCGTCTGCGACCCGCAGGATCCCGGCCTCGACCGAGAGCGGCTCGCCGTCCACGCGATGGCTCGTGATCGCCTGCAGCACCTCCGAAACGACCACGGTGCGGTCCGGCTCCTCGTAGATGTCCTCGAGCAGTTCGCGCATCTTCGGCTCGGCGAGGAAGAGGCTCCAGTCCTCGTGATCCCGCCGGTGTACGGACATGCCGATGTCGTGGAGGAGCGACGCGAGCACGACGACGATCTCGGACTCGTCGGCGCTCAGCCGGTAGTCGTGGACCAGCGAGGGCTGCGACGCCGTGCTTCGTGAGCTGCCGGAGCAGCTTCAACGCGATGTTCGCGACGATCTGGACGTGAACCCAGGAGTGGTCGTTCATGTCGAGCCGCGCGACGGCATTCACGTTCGCGACATGCCACCAGGCCTTGATCTGGTCGTCCGCTTCGATCCTCTCGAGCAGTCGCCGGAGCTTTCGATTGCCACGCGCGGGGACGCGGAGGTGCATCGCGGCGACAGCCTCCGTCGGGCTGAGCAAGGTCGCGTACGCACTCTCGAGCGCGAGTGATTCCTCGATCACCTCCTCGATGGCGTCGTCGGCGGTATCTCCCTCGCTGCTCATGCGCTCGTGCCTCGATCGAACCCTAGACGCTCGTCAGGCGACGTCTGCCGCCCAGTCGCCGTACAGCCGCGTGTATGCGCCACCCGCGGCGAGCAGCTTGTCGTGAGTGTCCTGCTCGACGATCCGCCCGTGGTCGAGGACCACGATGAGGTCGGCGCGGCGGATCGTCGACAGACGGTGCGCGATCACGAACGCCGTCCGGCCCGCCAGCAGGTGGCGAAGCCCGCGCTCGATCGTCTGCTCCGTGCCGATGTCGACCGACGACGTGGCTTCGTCGAGGATGAGGATCTGCGGGTCAGCGAGCAGAGCCCTTGCGAACGCGACCAGCTGCCGCTGTCCGAGGGAGAGTCGGAACCCGCGCTCGCCGAGCTCGGTCTCGTAGCCGTCTGGGAGTTCGGCGACGAACACGTCGACGCCGACGGCTCGAGCTGCGGCCTCGATCTCGGATCGATCCGCCTCTGGCCGCCCGAAGGAGATGTTCTCCGCGACCGTGCCGGCGAAGAGGAAGCCCTCCTGGGGGACGATCCCGAGCTGCTGCCGGAGCGAGGACTGTGTCGCCTCGCGCAGGTCGTGGCCGTCGATCGTGATCGCGCCGGCGCGCGGGTCGTAGAAGCGCGCGAGGAGCTTCGCAATGGTCGACTTGCCCGCCCCCGTGTGCCCGACGAGCGCGACCGTCGTGCCCGGCGGCACCTCGAGATCGAAGTCGTGAAGCACGTCCGGGAACTCGGAGTAGCCAAAGCGCACGTGGTCGAAGCGGACGTGCCCGGCGATTGCGGGCAACTCGCGCGCGTTCGGCGCATCCACGACCTCGGGCTCCTCGTCGAGCACCGAGATGATCCGGTCGAGGGCGGCGGTCGCGGAGAGGAACGTGTTGTAGAGCTGCGACAGCTGCTGCACCGGGTCGAAGAAGTTCGAGAGGTAGAGCGTGAAGGCGAGCAGCGCCCCGACGGTGAGGCTTCCGTCGACGACGAGCGCGCCGCCGAAGCCGAGCACGATCGCCACCGCGACGGACGAGAGCACGTCGACGGCCGGGAAGTAGAGGCCGTTCAGCACGACGGTCTCGTAGTTCGCGGCCTTGTACGCCTCGTTCACGCCGCGGAAGCTCGTCTGGCTCGCCGGCTCGCGCGTGAACGACTGCACGACTCTCATCCCGGAGATGTCCTCGGCGAGCGTCGCCGTCACCAGACCGAGGCGTTCCCGGACGCGGCGATACGCACGATTCGAGCGGACTCGGAACCACGCGGTCGCGCGCGCCCATCAGTGGCAGGACGAGCAGGGTCGCGAGCGCGAGGCGCCAGTCGAGGAGAAAGAGGACGACCGCCGTGCCCGCGAGCACGAGGGTGTTCTGGACCAGGCTGGAGAGTCCGTCCGTCACGAGCTGGTCGAGCGCCTCGACGTCATTCGTGATGCGGCTGACGATCGCGCCGGTGCGGTTCCGTTCGAAGAAGCCGAGCGAGAGGCGCTGGAGGTGCCCGAAGAGACGGATGCGCAGGTCCGCGAGCGTGCGCTCCCCGACCCAGCCCGTGAAGTAGGTCTGAGCGCCCGAGAGCACGAAGGCTGCGATTCCGGCGAGCAGGAACGCGACGACGATGACGCTCAGCGTGCGCAGGTCTCCCGCGGCGATCCCGTCGTCCACTGCGAGCTTCACGAGGTAGGGCGGCAGGAGCGCAACGAGCGTGTACGCGACGAGCGTGGCGACGGCGAGCGCGGCGCGGCCACGGTAGGGGCGGGCGAGGCGGACGAGCACACCCAGGCGTCGTCGCGTCTGCCTCCACGACCAGTCTTCGACGCGGGCAGAGCGCTGGTCGGTGAGATGGCTCCCCGCCTGCCAGATCTTCACTGTCCGGCTCCTACACGGGGCACCCCGGCCCACCACCCACTGCGAGCATAACGCCGAAATTCGCACGCGTGGGAGACGTGTTCGTGCCGAGTGTGTGTCGGCCTACGCTGCCAGGGAAGCGCGGTCACCAAGCGGGCTTCGCTCATCCGGCGACCACCTGCTGGAGTAGACCGTGCTCGTGGATCTCGCGGAAGAGCGAGCTCTCCGCGAGGAGCTCGCTCTGCGTCCCGCGGGCGACGATCCGGCCGTTCTCCAGCACCGCGATCTCATCCGCGAGCGCGATCGTGGAGAGCCGATGGGCGATGATGATGGTCGTCCGACCGCGCATCACCTCACGCAGCCCCAGACGAATACGTGCCTCCGTCGTCGCGTCGACCGAGGCGGTTGCATCGTCGAGAACGAGGATTCGCGGATCGATCAAGAGCGCACGGGCGATCGCGATCCGCTGCCGCTGGCCCCCGGAGAGTGTGATGCCGCGCTCCCCGATGACCGTGTCGTACCCCTGAGGGAGGTCGTCCACGATGAACTCGTGAGCCTGGGCAGCACGCGCTGCGGCCTCGACCGCCTCGTGGGGAGCGTCGGGAAGCCCGAACGCGATGTTGTCCCGCACGGATGCAGAGAAGAGGAACGGATCTTGCGAGATCACTCCGATCTCGCGACGCAACGAGCGCCGTTGCAGGTCGCGGACGTCGAGCCCGTCCACGACCACCCGCCCGGCCGTTGTGTCGTAGAACCGCGGGACGAGCGCGGCCAGGGTGGACTTGCCGGAACCCGTACGCCCGATGAGCGCGATCGTTCGTCCTGGCTGGACCTCGAGATCCACCTCCTCGAGCACGAGGCGACCGGGCTCATATGCGAAATCGACGCCCTCGAAGCGCACGTGACCCCGCCCGGGCGGGAGCGGCTGCGCGTCGGTCCGGTCGGAGATCTCCTCCGGCTCGTCCAGGACCTCGAAGATTCGCTCACCGGCTGCGGTGGCCCTCTGAGCCTGCCCGATCCACATCCCGAGCATTCGCAGCGGCATGACCAGCATCGCGAGCAAGAGGTTGAACGCAAAGAAGTCCCCCATCGTGAGTGTCCCGTTCACGACCATCCGCCCGGCCACGAGCAGGACGGCGGCCTGCGCGACGAGCGGGAGGAATGTGAGAAGCGGGACGTACAACGCGCGTTGCCGATTCGCGGCGAGCGTTCGTTCGAAGACGGAGTCCGCGGCTTGGGCGAACCGCTCGCCTCGGCGCTCCTCCTGCGAGAACGATTTGACGACGTGCACGCCGACGATGCTCTCCTCAGCGACGGTCGAGACGTCTGCGAGCTTCGCCTGCACATCTCTCAGAACAGGATGCGAGACGCGGCTGTACCTGTTGGCGACGACGACGAGCGCGGGCGTTATCGCGAGCGCGATCAGCGCGAGTTGCCAGTTGTAGACGAAGAGGACGGCCGTGACGACGACGATCGTGACGACGTGCTGCGCGAAGAAGATGAGCCCGTAGCCGAGGAAGAAGCGCACGGACTGGAGGTCGATCGTCGCTCGCGACATGAGCTGTCCCGTCTGGCTTCGGTCGTAGAAGCCGAACGACAACCGCAGGAAGTGCGCGTAGAGCTCGTCGCGCATGTCGTACTCGACGGCGAGCGCCTGTCGACCCGAGAGGAGGCGCCGCCCGAGCATGAGCGCACCGCGTATCAGCCCGAGCGCGACGATTGCACCGATCCACCACGACAGCGCCGTCGTGTCGCGGTCCCCGGAGAGTTCGTCGATGACCAGACCCGAGAGAACCGGGACGAGGATGCCGGCGATCTGCGAGAGGATCGCGAGGATCGACGAGACGATGAGGGAGACGCGGTAGGGACGGAGAAACGCGAGCAGCCGGACGAAGGTTCGTCCGGCCTGACGTCGGATGGTGGAGTCCTCCTCTGCCGTCACGTGCTCGTAGGGTACGGATCGTGCTCGAGACGGTGCCGAACGTTTCCGAGGGGCGCGACGCGGCCGCGATCGACGAGATCGGCCATGCGTTCGCGAGTCGCGCAACGCTCCTCGACGTCCACGCGGATGCCGATCATCACCGTTCGGTCTTCACGTTGGTCGCCGACCCGGAACCGCTCGTCGAGTCGCTCGTCGCCGGGATCGCACTCGCTCTAGAGCTCATCGACTTACGCGCGCACGACGGCGTACACCCGAGGGTGGGAGCGGTCGACGTCGTCCCGATCGTTCCGCTGGTTCCGCAGCACATGGACATCGCCAAGGAGGTTGCGCACGCAGTCGCCCAGCGGGTCGGAACCGAGTTGGGTGCCCCGGTGTTCCTGTACGGGCTCGTGGCCGGAGACCGGCGGCCGGCGTTCTTCCGCAGGGGAGGGCCGGCGGAGCTCCAGCGCCGAGTGGCAGCGGGTGAGCTTCGTCCGGACGTAGGCCCAGCCGGCGTCGATCCGCGCTCGGGAGCCGTCCTCGTCGGGGCCCGGCCCGTCCTGGTCGCGTACAACCTCGACCTCGGCACGACGGACGTCGATGTCGCGCGCGCGATCGCGGAGACGATCCGCGAGTCGGGCGGTGGGATGCCGGGTGTCCAGGCAATCGGGCTCACCCTGCCTCGTTCCGGCCGCGTCCAGGTCAGCATGAACGTGCTCGATCTCGCGCGCTCTCCTCTCCACGAGGTCGTCGCTCGCGTGGAACACGAGGCCGCCCTGCGCGGCGTAGCGGTCGTCGGCGCAGAGCTCGTCGGGCTCGTTCCCGAGGTCGTGCTCTCGGACGCGCAGAACGCGGGTGTGGACATCCCCGGTATCGACGAGTCGCGCATCCTCGAGCGCGCGCTCGTCACGTAGGTCCCCGTCGGCGAGGAGCACCTAGACTCGGGGCGTGTCTCCGGCGCTCGTCCTGACGGGAGAGGATCTCACGCTCGGAGACGTGTGGGACGTCGCCGTTCATGGCGCCCGAGCCGAGATCGGCGACGGGGCCAAGGAGCGCATGCGCGCCGCCCGCGACCTCGTCGAGTCGGTGCGCGACGAAAACACCTACGGCGTGAACACCGGCTTCGGGCGTTTCGTGTCGGCGCGGATCCCCGAAGAGTTCGCCGACGAGCTCCAGCTCCGATTGCTCCGTAGCCACGCCTGCGGGGTGGGCGAGCCGTATCCGGACGACGTCGTCCGAGCGGCGCTGTTGCTGCGGGCGAACACCGTTGCCAAGGGCTACTCGGGCGCTCGGGTGGAGACGGTCGAGCTGCTCTTCGAGTGCCTGAACCGAGGCGTTCTTCCCGTCGTACCGGCACGCGGCTCGGTCGGCGCGAGCGGCGACCTCGCCCCGCTGGCGCATCTGGCCCTCCCGCTGGTCGGTGAAGGCCAGGCGGTCGTCGAAGGGGACGTGCTCGACGGGGCTGCCGCCCTGCGCCGCGTCGGGCTCGAGCCGATCCGGCTCATGAGCAAAGAGGGCCTCTCGCTGGTGAACGGAACGCAGTTCATGGCTGCGATGGCGGCGCTTGGCGTCGAACGCGCACGGAGGCTCGCCGCCACCGCAGATCTCGCCTGCGCCCTCTCGCTGGAGGCGCTTCGTGGGTCGCGATCGAGCTTCGCGCACGCCGTGCACGAGTCGCGTCCGCTCAAGGGGCAACTCGAGAGTGCAGCGAACATCTGGCGCCTCCTCGAGGGCTCGGCGATCATCGAGTCGCACCGCTGGTGCGACAAGGTGCAGGACGCCTACGCGCTCCGCTGCGCACCGCAGGTGCACGGTGCGTGCCGCGATCTCCTCGACTACGTCGAGGCGACGGTCACCGTCGAGCTCAACGCTGCCACGGACAACCCGCTCGTCCTCGTCGAGGAGGGTGAGATCGTGTCCGCCGGGAACTTCCACGGGCAACCGCTCGCGTTCGCGCTGGACGTGCTGGCGATGGCCACCGCCGAGCTCGCGAGCATCTCGGAGCGGCGCACCGAGAGGATGGTGAACCCGGGCCTCTCGGATGGCCTCCCGCCCTTCCTCGTGGAGGAGGGAGGCCTGAACTCCGGCTTCATGATTCCCCAGTACGTCGCAGCAGCGCTCGTCTCCGAGAACAAGGTCTTCGCTCACCCGGCGAGCGTCGACTCGATCCCGACGAGCGCCGGACAGGAGGATCATGTGTCGATGGGGAACACCGCCGGATTGAAGGCTTTGCGCGTGCTCGACAACGCCGAGCGGACGCTCGCGATCGAGCTTCTGGCCGGTGCGCAGGCGATCGAGTTCCTGGCGCCGCTCCGTCCCGGTGCGGGCGTCGCCGCCGTACACGACTTCATCCGCTCCTTCTCGCCGAGGCTGACCGAAGACCGCTCGCTGACCGACGACATCGAACAGGCCGCGACCGCGATTCGCTCGCGAGCAGTCGTCGCGGCCGCTGAGCGAGAGATCGGCCCGCTCGCATGACCGACCTGGCCACCGCTGATGCAACGGTAGAGGCGCTCGTCGGAGACCTGACACACATTCGTGCGCCTCGGGGAGTCACGCTGAACGCCCGCTCGTGGCAGACCGAGGCGCCGCTCCGGATGCTCCTCAACAACCTCGACCCGGAAGTCGCAGAACATCCCGAGCGGCTCGTCGTGTACGGCGGCACGGGCAAGGCCGCTCGCAGCCACGCCGCGCTGAAGGCGATCGTCGCAACGCTCCTCCGACTCGGCTCGGACGAGACGTTGCTCGTCCAGAGCGGAAAGCCCGTCGGGGTCTTCCGGACCGGCGAGTGGGCGCCGAGGGTTCTCATCGCCAACTCGCTTCTGGTCCCGCGGTGGGCGAACTGGGACGAGTTTCGCCGACTCGAGGCCGAGGGGTTGACGATGTTCGGACAGATGACCGCCGGCAGCTGGATCTACATCGGCACGCAGGGCATCTTGCAGGGCACGTATCAGACGTTCGCTGCTGCAGGCGAACAGCACTTCGGAAGCGCCGATCTCGCCGGTAGAACGATCTTGAGCGCGGGCCTGGGGGGCATGGGAGGAGCGCAACCGCTCGCTGCCACCATGGCCGGGGCGGCAATTCTCTGCATCGAGGTGGATCCCTCACGGGTCGAACGCAGGCTCGAGACCCGGTACCTGGACGAGGCGACGTCCTCGCTCGACGACGCGCTCGCGCACGTCCGTGCGGCCGCCGCCGCGCAGGAGCCGTTGTCCGTGGGCCTGATCGCGAATGCAGCTGAGGTCGTCCCGGAGCTCGCACGTCGCGGCGAGCGCTTCGACCTCGTCACCGACCAGACCGCGGCGCATGACCCGCTCCATGGGTATGTGCCTGCCGGGCTCGACGTGCGCGAGGCCGCTGCGCTCCGAAACAGTGACCCCGACGAGTACCTGCGACGTGCGAGCGCGTCGATCGCCGCGCACGTCGAGGGGCTGCTCGACTTCGTCCGAGCGGGTTGCCATGTTTTCGATTATGGCAACAACCTACGAGGAGAAGCACATAGCGCGGGCGTAACGGACGCATTTACATACCCGGGCTTCGTCCCGGCCTATATTCGCCCGCTCTTCTGTCGCGGAGTGGGGCCGTTTCGATGGGCAGCGCTTTCGGGGGAGCCCGCCGACATCGAGGCCATCGATCGCGAGCTCCTCGAGCTGTTTCCGGACGACGGGCTCCTTCGTCGCTGGCTCGAGCTGGCGCCCGGTCGCGTCGAGTTCCAGGGTCTCCCAGCGCGGATTTGCTGGCTCGGCTACGGCGACCGCGCCCGCGCCGGTCTTGCGATCAACGAGCTGGTCCGCTCCGGGCGGGTGCGCGCGCCCGTCGCCATCGGTCGCGATCACCTCGACGCGGGCTCCGTTGCCTCGCCGTATCGGGAGACCGAGGCGATGCGGGACGGCTCCGACGCGATCGCGGACTGGCCGATTCTGAACGCACTCCTCAACGTCGCCGCAGGGGCGACCTGGGTGAGCGTGCATCACGGTGGCGGAGTCGGCATCGGCAACTCCATACATGCGGGCATGGTCGCGGTCGCCGACGGGACGGGATCCGCGGCCGAGAAGCTCGAGCGGGTGCTCACGACCGACCCGGGCACGGGAGTGATGCGTCACGCCGACGCCGGCTACGAGGAGGCGCTCGACGCCGCGCGGCGCGGCGGGCTCGACCTCCCGTCGGCTCTGGCGCCGGACACCACCGCGTGAGCGTCGTCGGCGCGGAGCCGCCACGCAGCCTGCTCATCCGCGATCTCGCACAAGTGGTGACTCCGGGGGGTATGAGAGCTCCTCTGCGCGGGCACGAGCTCGGTGCTGTCGACGTGATCGAGACCGCATACATCCTCTGCGAGCACGGCCGCGTCGCGGCGGTCGGAGCGATGCGGAATCTCGAGCGTATCCCGGGAGACGTCGAGGAACTCGACGGGCGGGGGCTCTCGGCGATACCGGGACTCGTGGACTGCCACACGCACGCGTGCTTCGCCGGTGATCGCGTGGCGGAGTTCGCGCTGCGTTCATCGGGAGCGAGCTACGAGGAGCTGCATGCTGCCGGAGGTGGAATTCTCGCCACCGTGCGAGCCACACGAGAAGCCGGAGAACATGGTCTCGAGAAAGCGCTCGACCGCCACGTCGCGTGGATGCGTCGAGCGGGAACAACGACCTTCGAGGCCAAGTCGGGGTATGGCCTCGACCGCGAGACCGAGCTCGCACAGCTCCGGGCGATCCGGAGTGCCGGCGGATCTCCGACCTGGCTCGGTGCGCACGCGATCCCGCCGGAGTTCGCGGACGAAGGTGGCGAGGCGTACGTCGACTTCCTGCTCGACGAGGTACTGCCCGAGGCTGCGGGATTGGCCGAGGCCGCCGATGTCTTTCTCGAGCGCGGCGCGTTCGGGGTCGAGATTGCTCGCCGCTACCTCGAGGCGTGTCGAGACGCCGGTCTCGCCCTCCGCCTGCACGGAGACCAGTTCACCGAGGCGGGTGCGATCCCACTCGCGATCGAGCTCGGCGCGCGCTCCGTGGATCACCTCGAGAGCACCGGCCATGAAGGCATGGCCGCGCTCGCCGCCAGCGATGTCGTCGGAGTTCTCCTGCCGGCGAGCGCGCTCTTCCTGGGACGACCGATGCCGCGGGCTCGCGAGCTCGCCGACGCCGGAGCGGCGGTCGCGCTGGCGACGGACTTCAACCCGGGCAGCGCGTTCTGCGAAAGCCTGCCGCTCGTGTGCTCGCTTGCCTGCACCCAGCTCGGGCTCAGCCCGGAGGAGGCGCTGACGGCGTGCACCGTCAATGCGGCCTATGTGCTCGCGCGGTCAGATCGGAAAGGGCGGCTGGCCATGGGGTTCGACGCCGACGTCGTGCTCCTTGGAGCGGAGGACTGGCGGCACCTCGCCTATCACCTTGGCGGTCCGATCGTGCACACAGTGCTCGAGGGCGGCCGGATCTCTTGGCGTAGCTCGGCATAATCGCTGCATGCCGACCCGCAAGCAGCGTCGCCGAAGGGCGAAGGAACACCGTCATGAGTACGTCTGGGAGGACGCCGAGGGAAACGAGCTCGACGGCGAAGAGGTGCCCGCTCGCAAGGCAGGAGCCCCCTCGCGGCGAAGCGCTTCGCTCCGCCCTGGCCGCGAGGCACAGGCTCCGTCCTGGCGGCGAACCCTCAAGCGCGGGCTCGTCTTCGCTCCGATCATGTTCGTGACGGTGATGCTGCTCTCGAACGACTTGTCGCTCGCGAACCAGCTGATCCAGACCGCGTTCATCGTCGCGATCTTCATCCCCTTCAGCTACTTCCTCGACGGGGTGATGTGGCGCTCGTTCAAGAAGCGGGAAGCCCGGCGCGAAGCCGGCGGGAGCTGAGCTCACCCTGGCGCTGCGGGTCGAACAGCTTTCGCTCGGACCGATCGGCACGAACTGCTACGTCGTTCGCTCCGAGGCCAGCGCCGAGGAGGCTGTGGTGGTCGATCCGAGCGGAGATGCCACTGAGCTACGGCTCGAGCTGGCGCGGCTCGGGACGGCGTGCACGGCAATCCTCGTGACTCACGGTCACTGGGACCACCTCGTGGGTGTTGCAGAGCTCGCCGAGGGGACCGGAGCGCAGGTGTTCATGGCGGACGGGGAGCGATCTCTGCTCGAGGATCCGAACCGCTTCACGCCCCCGACGATCACCTTGCGTCCGTACACGCCGGACGTCCTTCTCGAGGGTGGGGAGACGATCGAGGTGGCCGGGATCGCGTTCGACGTCCTCTCGGTGCCGGGCCACTCTCCCGCTCATCTCGCATACCAGGCGGAGGGATGCCTGTTCTCGGGCGACGTGCTGTTCGCAGGCTCGGTCGGACGCACCGATCTCCCGGGGGCGGACTGGGACGTGTTGCTCGCGTCGATCCGTTCGCTCGTCGACACTCTGCCGGCGGACACCGCGGTGTACCCCGGGCACGGTCCGAAGACGACACTCGGGGACGAGCTCGCTCGCAATCCGTTTCTCGCCGAGCTGCGGGCGGAGCGAACGGGTTGACGACGAATATCGAGCGGCCTCGCGGGACACACGACGTCGTTCCGGCAGAGCAACCGCGCTGGAGGCTGGTGATCGGCGAGGCCGAGCGACTCTGCGCGCTCTACGGCTACCGGCCGATCGTCACACCTGTGTTCGAGGACACCGCGCTCTTCGAGCGCACGTCGGGAGCGGGCTCGGACGTCGTGCAGAAGGAGATGTACACCTTCGAGGATCGCGCGGGGCGTTCCCTGACCTTGCGCCCCGAGGGGACGGCGCCGATCTGCCGTGCGTACGTCGAGCACGGTATGCACCGTGAGCCGCAGCCGCTCAAGCTCTACACCGTCGGCACGATGTACCGGTACGCAGCACCCCAGCGAGGTCGCCACCGCGAGCATTGGCAGATCTCGGTCGAGGCGATCGGCTCGGACGATCCATCGATCGACGCCGAGGTGATCGAGCTCTACCACGCGCTCCTCGTCCGGCTGGGCGTCACGGAGTTCACGCTCGCCTTGAACTCGATCGGTTGTCGCGAATGCCGGCCGGCGTACCTCGCGCGTCTGAGCGAATGGCTCGACGCGAACCTCGAGCGGCTCGACGCGACGACGCGAGAGAAGGCGGCCGCCAGTCCTCTCCGCGTGTTCGACAACTTCGACGCGAAGCCGCGTGACGTACAGGTGGCACTCGAGGGCGCGCCCAAGATCGGTGAGTCGCTGTGCGAGGCGTGCGCGCAGCACTTCACCGCAGTTCGACGCGATCTCGATGCATACGGCATTGCGTACGAGCTCGTCCCGACACTCGTTCGGGGCCTCGACTACTACACGCGTACGACGTGGGAGTTCCTCGGTCCGGAGGAGGGCGCGCAGAGCTCGCTCTCGGGCGGCGGGCGCTACGACGGCCTCGTCGAGGAGATCGGGGGACCGCAGACCCCCGGGGTCGGGTTCGGCGCGGGGATCGAGCGTCTCGTGCTTGCGGTCGAGAACGCAGGCGTCGACGTGCCCGAGTCGACGACGGACGTCTTCATCGCGATCGACGAAGGAGCACCGCGCGATCTGATCGCGGCCTGGCTCGGCGAGCTGAGGGCCCACGGGCTCGCCAGCGACACGGACTACGCGGCGCGTTCGCTGAAAGGCCAGATGACCCAGGCGGCACGTCTAGGCGCTTCCACGATCGTCCACGCCCGAGCGGACGGCGCGACCCTGCGTCGGCGCGGGCAGACGGACGAGGAGGTCGCGCTGGACGACGTCCTCGGCAAGCTCCTGCCGTGAGCTGGAGAGACGCACGCTGTGGTGAGCTGCGAACCGGGGACGTCGGGCGAACGGCGACGCTCGCCGGCTGGGTCGCTCGTCGCCGCGATCACGGCGGGCTCGTCTTCGTCGACCTCCGAGACTCGACGGGGCTCATGCAGCTCGTCATCAACCCGGAGCGCTCCGCCGCGGCTGCCGATCTCGCGAAGGAGATTCGCAACGAATTCGTGTTGCAGGCCAAGGGAGAGATCGTCGCGCGCTCCTCCGAGACCGTGAACCCAAAGATGGCCACCGGCGAGATCGAGCTCCTCGTGGACGAGCTCGAGATCGTCTCGCGGTCGACTCCTCTGCCGTTTCAGCTCGATGAGGAGGGGGTGGACGAGACCCTGCGCCTCAGCCACCGCTGGCTCGATCTTCGCACCGAGCGCATGCAACGCAACCTCCGTCTGCGGTCGAGCGTCGTTGCCGCGATTCGCCGTTCGATGGAGGAGCAGGGCTTTCTCGATGTCTGGACGCCCGGCCTCACCCTTGGAACTCCCGAAGGGGCTCGGGACTTTCTCGTGCCCGTGCGCTTGCAGCCGGGAGCGTTCTTCGCATTGGCCCAGTCGCCGCAGCTCTTCAAGCAGGCGTTGATGATCGGCGGGTTCGACCGCTACTACCAGATCGCGACCTGCTGGCGCGACGAGGACCTCCGGGCCGATCGGCAGTTCGAGTTTCGCCAGCTCGACCTCGAGCTCGCGTTCCCGACGCGCGACGACGTGGTCGAGGTGCTCGAGCGAGTCGTCGTCGCCTCCTTCGAGGCGGTCGAGCGGGAACCCCCCGAGCGACCCTTTCCACGGCTCTCGTACGCGGACGCGATGCTGAAGTACGGGTCGGACAAGCCGGACCTCCGCTTCGGGCTCGAGATCCAGGACGGAACCGAGGTGACTCGTGGCTCGGAATTTGGTGTCTTCGCGGGCGCTCCGGTCGTGCGTTTCCTCGTGGTGCCTCAAGAGCTCTCCCGCGGGGATCTCGTCAAGCTCGAGACGGTCGCCAAGGAGTGGGGAGCGAAAGGGCTCGCGTATCTCGTGTCCGGGGCGGACGGCGAGGTGCGATCGCCGATCGCGAAGTTCCTGTCACAGGAGGAACTCGACGCCTTCGCCGCGCCGCCCGCGTCGACGGTGCTCTTCGCGGCGGACGAGCAGGCGGCTGTCGAACGCGTGCTTGGCGCTCTGCGGCTGCACCTCGGGCGCGAGCTCGGGCTCGTCGACGAGGAGCGCGACGCGTTCCACTGGATCCTCGACTTCCCGTTGTTCCAGGTGGACGACGAGACCGGTCGCTGGACGTTCGTGCACCACCCGTTCACGGGCGCCCTCGATGGCCACGAGGAGCTGATCGAAACTGATCCTGCAAACGCGCTCAGCCAGCACTACGACTTGATCTGGAACGGCTGGGAGCTCGGGTCGGGCTCGATCAGGATTCATCGGCCCGAAGTTCAGGAGCGGGTCTTCGGGGCCATGGGCATGAGCAAGGAGGAGGCGCGGGCCAAGTTCGGCTGGTTCCTCGCGGCGCTGCAGATGGGCGCCCCCCCGCATGGGGGTTTCGCGCTCGGTCTCGACCGCTTCGTCGCGCTCCTCGCCGGCGAGCCGAACATTCGGCAGGTCATCGCGTTCCCGAAGGTCTCGAGCGGAGCAGATCCCCTGACCGGCGCCCCTTCGGCGATCCCCGCCGATGTGCTCGGCGAGCTCGGGATCCGTGTGCTCGAAGAGCCCTCATGACACTCCGCGCGCGCTCACCTGCGCAGGGACACGCTTTCGGCACGAGGGCGTTGCAGGCACGTGATCGAATCAGCGATACGCTGACCGCAGGGATCTCGGGGATCCCCTTGGGGGTGGTTGAGGAACCTCGCGGCGATGTCGGGGGTCGCATGAAGAAGTAGGAGCGCTTCGGCCGGTCCGGCAGCTCGATACGCAAGACTTCCGCCGTGACCGACGTGCTCGCCCAGCGGTTGCTCGTCCTCGGAGCCTTCGCCCTGCTCTGCGCCGTTGTCGCGCTCGCAGCGGTCGAGCGGCGTTCGCAGGAGGATCCCTCCGCCGCCCTCACGAGCGCGAACGCGCCCGCTGGCTGGAACACCGCGTTCGCGGGCTCTCGCGGGGCGACGGGGGACGCTCAGCGAACGACCTGCGGCCAGGTCCTCACTCCGGAGTCCCTTGGCGTGACCCATCCCGTCCTCCCGTGCGGCGCCAAGATCGTGCTTCGGAACGGCGAGGACATCGTCTTGAGCGAGGTGATCGACAACGCGCTCGTGGAGCCCGGTCGGCAACTCGAGGTGACCGAGGCGCTCGCCCAACTCCTCGACCTCGAGGAGACCGCCGAGATCGAGTGGCGGTTCGCGACCGAGGCGGTGGGGTAGGATGGGCGTGCTCGACCCTGTGCGTGGCCTCGGTCATAACGTGAACCAACAGACACGTGAAGGGAGCCGGCGTCGGGGATAGGCGTTGCCGACGACCCGCACGGCACCCACCTGGCAAGGCCAGGTTCGCAAAGGCCGAGGCATCACCGGCAGGGTGGAGCACCTTCGAAGCAAGCGGAGTCCGGCGATCTGCGTCTAGCCTGACCGCATGAGACGGATGGAGGTCATCGGCGATGCGACGCGGAACGGCGATTGGGCCGCCGTGCGTCTCGGCGTCGACGGAGACCGCATCGCTGCTGCAGACGCGCCCGGCCTCGAGCATCCGCTCGTCGGGCTGACACTCCTGGAGGCGGCTGCGGTGACCGGCGAGCCGCTCGCGGTCGAGGCGCTCGCTGCGGCATTGGGTCAGGTCTTTCGGGCCGTCCCGGCTCCCGGCCGTGCCGTGGTCGCGATGAGCGGGGGCGTCGACAGCGCGGTCACGCTGCTCCGGGCGGCTCCGAATGCGGTCGGCGTAACCCTTCGGCTCTGGCAGGACCCGGCCGGGCCGTCGGCCGACCGTGCGTGCTGCTCGTCGGAGGCCGTCGCGGCCGCCCGCTCCGCGTGTCACGCGCTCGGCCTCCCGCACGTCACTCTCGACCTACGGGAGGAGTTCAGGGAGGCCGTAGTGGACCCCTTCGTCGCGGGCTACGTCGCTGGAGACACGCCGAACCCGTGCACGCGATGCAACGGAGCTTTCCGTTTCGACGAGCTCCTCGCGTTCGCCGGCCGCGCGGGCGCGGAGACGCTCTGGACCGGGCACTACGCGCGGATCGTCGAACGCGACGGGCGGGCGTTCGTCGCCCGGGCGTTGGACACCGAGAAGGATCAGTCGTACATGCTCGCGACCCTCGATCCCGCTGTCCTGGAGCGCGTGCGCTTCCCGTTGGGCGAGCAGACGAAGGAGCAGACGCGAGCGGAAGCGCTGGCGGCAGGTCTCGCCGCCGCAACGCGCAGCGAGAGCCAGGAAGCCTGCTTTCTCGCAGGAGACGACTACCGCCGTTTCCTCGAACGCCAGGGCGTGTCACGAGCCGAGGGAGACATCGTCGACGAGCGGGGAGAGGTCGTCGGGCAGCATCGGGGCTACTGGACGGTCACGCCCGGGCAGCGCCGCGGTCTCGGCGTTGCCGCAGGCCGTCCGCTCTACGTCATCCGTACCGATCGCACGACCAATTCCGTCGTCGTCGGCGATCGCGAGGCGCTCGCCGCAACGAGGGTCGAGGCACATGGCCGTCTCTACCTTCCGGTCGAGCGGGCTCAGGCAAAGCTGCGCTACCGCTCGGCGCCCGTCGACTCACGGGTCACCGTCGCGAACGGTGGCTTCGCCATGCAGCTCGAGGAGCCGGCGTATGCAGTCGCGACAGGCCAGATCGCCGCGCTCTACGACCGCGGTGCTGTCGTCGGCGCAGGCGTCATCACACATGTCGAATAGGTACCACCAACTAGGATCAGCCCGATGACGGTCCTCGCATCGACCTCCGGCGATGTCCTGAACTACGCGCTCGCAGTGTTCTTCGTCGCGGGCGGCCTCGGGCTCGCCTACATGCTCGTTCGCCTCGGGGGTACATTCGGGCGGCTCTCCTCGTTCATCAGCGGAACCGAGCGCGATCTGCTCCCGGTCATCGTGAAGGCTGGCGGAACCGTCGATCGCGTCAACGACCAGATCGAGAAGCTCGACGTCGTGACCGACAGCGCCGTGTCGATGGCGGACAACGCGGACACCGCCGTGCGCGCAGTCTCGACCGCGGTCACCACGCCGGTGATGAAGGTCAGCGGCCTCGCCGCGGCGATCTCCCACGGGTTCGCCGCTTTCCGCGCTCGGCGCGACATGGGCGAGGCGGTGACAGTCGCGAAGGAAGCGTCAGCACGGCGGCAGAGCGAGCTCGACGAGGATCTCCGCCGCGCAGGGCGAGGGTCCGACTCCGCGCCGCCGGCACCGTAGGACGTCGGCGAAAGGGAGGCGCTGCCGCCGCGAAGCGGCGTCCTTTCCGCGCGATCGGGCTTCGCACTAGCGAATTCCGATCTCGTGCAAAAGAGTGCTTCTAGAATCTCGTGATGCGATCGACGGCCGAGCTTCGCGAGGGCTTCCAGGCGTTCTTCGAGGGCAAGAGCCACCTGCGGGTGCCGTCGGCGCCGCTGGTCCCGCGCGCAGATGACCATTCCACACTCCTCACGACCGCCGGTATGCAACCCCAGATGCCGTACTTCCTCGGCCGGGAGGATCCGCCGGCGCCGCTGACCGTGACCGTGCAGAAGTGCTTTCGGACGCCTGACATCGACGAGGTCGGCCTCGACGGGTCGCACCTCACGTTCTTCGAGATGCTCGGCAACTTCTCGTTCGGGCAGTACTTCAAGGAAGGAGCGATCGAGCTCGCCACGGAGTTCATCCGCGAGCACATGCGACTCGACTGGGATCGCGTCTGGGCGACCGTGCATGCCGGCGATCCGCAGTTCGGGCTCGGCCCCGACGAGGTCACGATCGAGCTCTGGGAGAAGATCGGCATGCCTCGGGAGCGCATCGTCCCGCTCCCGACGTCCGAGAACTTCTGGTCGGTCGGAGGCCCGGGGCCTTGCGGCCCGGACTCGGAGCTCTACTACGACTGGGGCGAGGAGACGAGCTGCGGTGAGCCGGACTGTGCGCCCGGTTGCACGCGCTGCGAGCGCTTTCTCGAGTTCTGGAACCTCGTCTTCATGGAGTTCGAGCAGCACGTCGACGGCACGCTGACCCCGCTTCCCGCCCAGAACATCGACACGGGCCTCGGCCTCGAGCGGGGCGCGGCGATCCTCCAGGACGTCATGTCCGTGTACGACACGGACGGCTACCGGGAGATCATGGACTGGATCGCGACCGAGTCGGGAGTCGCATACGGCGACACACCGGAAGCGACGAAGGCGCACCGCATCCTCGCCGACCACGGGCGGGGGATGACGTTTCTCGTGGGCGACGGCGTCTCGCCCTCGAACGAGGGGCGCGGGTACATCCTGCGACGGATCATCCGCCGCGCGGTGCTGCAGGCCCAGCGAATCGGGCTCCGTGACGTCCATCGCCTACCCGCGGTCGTGATCGGCCAGATGGAGAGCGCGTACCCGGAGCTCCGAGACGGCGCGACCGAGATCGAGCGCGTCGTTCGGGCCGAGGAGGAGCGCTTCGGGGAGACGCTCGAGCGCGGGATGCGGCTGTTCGAGGATCTCGCGGGCAAGGAAGCGATCTCCGCTGAGGAGGCGTTCGCCCTCGCCGCGACCTACGGCTTCCCGCTCGAGCTCACCGTCGAGCTGGCCGGTGAACGCGGGCAGGTGGTGGACGTCGACGGCTACGACGCAGAGATGGATCGCCATCGGGAGCTCTCGCGGGCCGGGGCCGGGACCGAGCTCCAGCGCGCAGCCGACTTCGCTCACTCCGCGGGGTTCGAATCCGAGTTCGTCGGCGACCGGAAGATCGACGTGCTCACGCAGATCGGAGCGCTCGAAGAACTCGGGGACGAGCTCTTCCTCGCCAAGCTCCGAGAGTCCCCGTTCTACCCAGCCGGCGGCGGCCAGGTGACCGACCAGGGCTGGATCGAGCTGGACACCGACGCCGGCGTTCGCGCCGATCTGGTCGACGCATACCGCCTGGGCTCGGATCAGGCCCTCCTTCTACGGGGATCGGGCTTCTCGGCCGGGGACCGAGTTCGGGCCGCGGTCAGCTGGAACGCCCGCTTCCCGACGATGGCGAACCACACGGGGACACATCTCCTCCATCAGGCGCTTCGCGACGTGCTCGGCGAGCACGTGCTGCAGGCCGGATCGGCGGTGCGGCCGGAGAAGCTGCGCTTCGACTTCACCCACGAGCAGGCGTTGACTGCCGAGGAGCGAGAAGAGGTCGAGCGCCGCGTCAACGAGAAGATCTTCGAAGGGCTCGCCGTCCACGTCTTCGAGACGCCGATCGAGGAGGCGCGGCGCCTCGGGGCGATGATGCTGTTCGGCGAGAAGTACGGCGACATCGTCCGCGTCGTCGAGGTGCCGGGCTACTCGGCGGAGCTCTGCGGCGGAACGCACGTGCGCACGACCGCCGAGATCGGAGCGCTCGCGATCCTCTCGGAGAGCTCTATCGGCTCGGGCGCGAGACGCATCGAGGCGGTGACCTCCGGTGACGCGTGGGCGTACCTGCGGGAGCGGTCGCGGGAGGCCGACGAGTTGCGAAAGGAGCTCGACGCCGCGCGGAAGCGCGCGAAGAAGCGTCCTCCAAGCGCGGCTTCGGACGAGGACGTCGCCGCCGACGTTCGGGTCGAGAGCGGCGTGAACGTCATCGTGCAGTCCGTCGACGGGCTCGACTCGGACGGGCTGCTCGATCTCTCCGATCGCTTCAAGCAGCGCCACGCTCCGGCGGCCGTCGTCCTCGGATCGCGCGAGAACGGCACTGTGCATCTGGTGGCGAACTTCGACGCCACTGTCGCGGAGCGCGTGAGCGCTTCCGACGTGGTTCGTCAAGCAGCGGCGATCGTCGGGGGTGGCGGTGGCGGTCGCGCGACGATGGCCCGTGCAGGCGGCAAGGACGCCGAGAAGCTCCCGGAGGCCCTTGCCGAAGCGGCGCGACTCATCGTCGCGGCGCTGTGAGAGTGCTTGCTCTTGATTACGGGTCGGCGCGAACCGGCGTCGCAGTGTCCGACGCCACGGGGACGATCGCGGTCCCGCTGGAAGTGGTCGAGCAGGCAGCAACGCCGGCAGGCGTTCGGAGGATCGGCGAGATCGTGCGCGAGCGTGAAGCAGAACGGGTTGTCGTGGGACTGCCACTGACGCTCCGCGGCGAGCATGGCGACCAGGCTCGCGAGACCGACGAGTTCATCTCGGTGCTGCGCGCGGCCCTCGACGTGCCGGTCGAGACGTACGACGAGCGGTTCACGACTGCGCTCGCGGCTCGCGAGTCGGGAGACGCCGCGGAAGATGCACGCGCCGCCGCGCATCTCCTCGAGAACTACCTCGAGCGAACGGCCGAGCGCTGACCCCGCGCGCGCTCATCGCAGTCGCGCTGGTAACCGTGACGTTGGCGGGGTGCCGGCACGAGGATCCGCCGCCTCCACCCGTGCAGACGACCCCGCCTCTGGCGCGGCTGCGGATCATCTTTCCGGAGGGATTCACTCGTCGCGACATGGTTGCGCGCGTGGGCGCGGTTCGGCAGATCGCGATCCAGAAGCGCGACGTGACGCCGCGGCTGACCGCACGCGGCTACGCGAATGCCAGCGCGACGATCCTGCCGCCGGCGGAGTTCCGCAAGGACTGGGCGCGAACTCGCTCGAGTGAAGGCTTCCTCTTTCCCGCGACCTACGAGTTCACGAAGCTGACCTCCTCGGCGAGGCTCGTGCGGGATCAGCTCGCCTTCTTCCGGCGGCAGTGGAGGAGCGTCGATCTCCGCCATGCGAAGTCGAAGAACCTGACGCCGTACGACGTTCTCACGATCGCGTCGATGATCGAGAAGGAGACGGTCGCTCCCGAGGAGCGCCGGCTCGTCTCGGCTGTGATCTACAACCGCCTTCGGCAGGGGATGCCGCTCGGGATCGACGCGACGATTCGCTACGGGCGAAACGTTCCGGGCACCGAGGCGCTCAAGCAGTCCGACCTCGAGAGCGACAGTCCGTACAACTCGCGGCGACGCCTCGGGCTGCCGCCAACGCCGATCTCGAACCCGGGTCTTGCGTCGATTCGCGCCGCCGCGCGGCCGGCCCGGGTCGACTACCTGTTCTTCGTCCGCAAGCCGGACGGCGTGCACCACTTCTTCACGGCGAGCGAGTCCGAGTTCTTCAGCAAGAAGTGCGAATACGGGTTCGGCTGCGGCTGAGCGCCGGCTGGTCGCCGTTGTCACTGGCTCGGCACGAACGCGTTTCCCATTCCTTGCGACTCGCGCGGTAGCGTTTCATCAGGGACACGGGAGTGCCCCTTGGGGCGTTGGAGCAGGCGGGTTGGTCGCGAGCAGCGCGCGGGCAGCGGCTCGGCAATCCGGAGATACTGCCGTCGATGTCGAGCCGCATTCGCGACCGCGATGCACCGACCCCGAAGCAGCCGCGCAGGATCGGAGTGACCGCGCTCATCGAGCGCGACGAGCTCGTCGGCTTGCCGTTCTGGCCGGCGCATCAGCCGATTCGGGAGGCGTTCCTCAGAGGCCCAGGCATGCCCGTCGTCCAGTGACCGAGATCGCCGGCACGACGAAGCTCGTCGGCGTGATCGGCTGGCCGCTCGACCACTCGGTCTCCCCCCGCATGCACAACGCGGCGTTCGCCGCGCTCGGCCTCGACTGGGCCTACGTACCGCTTCCCACGCCACCCGAGCGCCTCGTCGATGCCGTTTCCGGCCTCGTCGCGCTCGGGTTCGTTGGCGCCAACGTCACGACACCGCACAAGCTTGCGGTCAGAGCGCTCTGCGAGACCGATGCGCCATCGGTGAACACGCTCGTCGTCCGCGAACACCGAGTCGAAGCCTCGACGACCGATGCGGCAATCCTCTCGGCAGTCCAGGCCCGGAGCCCCGCGATCATCGGAGACGGCGGCGCCGCACGCGCGTTCCTCCATGCGTTGCCTCACGCGCGCTCGTACTCACGGCAGGCCGAGTGGCCGCCGACGGTCGACGACTGCGACCTCGTCGTGAATGCGACCTCCGAGCGTGACGGGGTGCTCGTCGCCCTTGGCTCCGGGCAAACGCTCGTCGATCTGCCCTATCCGGAGACTGCAACTGCGCGGGCGGCGCGGCGCGCGGGCGCCGCCGTGATCGGCGGCCTCGATGTCCTCGTCGCACAAGGAGCCGCCTCGTTCGAGCTCTGGACGGGCGTTCCGGCGCCGGTCGGCGTGATGCGAGCGGCCGTAGGCTTATCCGTGTGACGCTCGAGCTTCACACGGCAGGCGAGTCGCACGGGCCGGCACTCGTTGCGATCGTCACCGGTCTTCCCGCGGGTCTCGAGCTCGAGCGCGAAGCGATCGACGGCGACCTCCGGCGTCGTCAGGAGGGGTACGGCCGAAGCCCGAGGCAGAAGCTCGAGCAGGATCGGGTCGAGCTGCTCGCAGGGCTCCGTCACGGGCGGACGCTCGGCTCGCCTCTTGCGCTCGTCATCCGCAACCGCGATCACGACAACTGGGCGTGGGGCATGAGTCCGTGGCCGCCCGACGGAGACGCGACTGGCAAGGGCACGGCTCCTGTCACGCTGCCTCGCCCGGGACATGCCGATCTCGCGGGAGCCCTCAAGTACGGCCACGACGACACGCGCGATGCGCTCGAGCGGGCGAGCGCGCGTCAGACCGCTGTAGCGGTTGCAGCAGGAGCAGTCGCGAAAGCGCTCCTGCGAGAGATCGGCGTGGCGGTCGCAGGGCGTGTCCTCGAGATCGGGGGTAAGAGAGAACGGGGCGAGTGGGAGGGCGCCACGGACACGGCCCGTTCACAGCGGGACACGCTCGGCGGCATCGTGGAGGTGGTCGCCGACGGAGCTCCTCCGGGCCTCGGTTCGTATGCGGAGAAGGACGACCGGCTGGACACGCGGCTCGCTGCTGCTCTGATGGGGATCCAGGCCGTCAAAGGGGTCGAGATCGGCGACGGCTTCGCGCTCGCCAGAGTGCGTGGCTCGGAAGCTCACGACGAGATTGGCATCGACCGCCGGCGGGAGACCAACCGCGCGGGTGGAGTCGAGGGAGGAGTGACGAACGGCGAGCCCGTCGTCGTTCGCGCCGCGATGAAGCCGCTGCCGACGTTGATGCGGCCGCTGCGCTCCGTCGATCTCGTGACCGGAAAGGCCGCGGACGCGCTCGTCGAACGGAGCGACGTCCAGGCCGTGGAGGCGCTCGCGGTTGTCGCCGAAGCAGCTGTGGCGTGGGAGCTCGCACGCGCCGCGCGGGAGAAGTTCGGCGGGGACGCGCTCACCGACTTCCTCGCGGCGCACGCCGCGTACCTGGAGCGCATCGGGTGGCCGCAGAACGACTGAACGCGCTCGACCGTCACCTCGCGCTCGTGGGCTTCATGGGCGCCGGGAAGTCGACCGTCGGGCCCGAGATCGCGGAGCGGCTCGGACGGCCGTTCGTGTCCGTCGACGCCGTCGTCGAGGAGCGTGCGGGCCTCACCGTGGCCGAGCTCTTCGGGGAGCGGGGCCAGGAGGAGTTCCGGACCCTCGAGGAGCGCGCCGCCGTCGAGGCACTGACGCGACGCCTGCCCGCGGTCGTCGAGCTCGGCGGAGGAGCGCTCGGAGCCGAGCTCACCCGGATCGCCCTCACCGAGCACGCCTTCACCGTGCTCCTCGAGACGACGCCGGAGCAGGCGTGGGAGCGAGTCTCGTCCGGTGGCCGCCCGCTGGCCAACGATCAGGGCGAGTTCTGGGCGCTCTTCGAGCAGCGAACGCCGCTGTACGAGGCCGTCGCCGACGGCCACGCGCGCGACGCGGACGGCGTCGTGCTCGCCGCAGCCGGGATCCACGTGTGGGAAGGCGCGCTCGACGGTCTGGGTGGGCTTGCGCCCGGCGACGACGACGTCGCGCTCGTCGCCGACGAAAGGGTCGACCAGCTTTACGGGAACCGCGCGCGTACGGCGCTCGGGAGCCGCCTGACTGCGTCACACGTCGTCCCGGCAGGCGAGAGGTCGAAGACCGTTGCGCAGGCGGAGGCGCTCTGGTCGACGCTCAGGCTAGACCGCGCCGCCACGATCGCCGCGCTCGGAGGCGGCTCGACCAGCGACCTCGTAGGCTTCGTTGCGGCGAGCTACCTCCGCGGGATCTCCTGGGTCGCCGTGCCCACGACGCTCGTCGGCCAGGCGGACGCCGCGATCGGTGGAAAGACCGGCATCGACCTCGAGCGTGGCAAGAACCTCGTCGGCGCGTTCCACTGGCCGGCCCGCGCCATCGTCGATCCGGGGCTGCTCGAGTCCCTCCCGCCGGAAGAGCATGAGAACGGGCTCGCCGAGGTCGTGAAGACGGGGTTGCTCGCGGGCGAGCCCCTCTGGGAGCTCGAGACCGCGGAGCAGGTGCGTCGCAGCGCTGCGTTCAAGGCGGCTGTCTGCCTGCGCGATCCGCTCGACCGAGGGCCGCGGACCCAGCTGAACCTCGGGCACACCTTCGCGCACGCCCTCGAGGCGGCCTCCGGCTACACGCTTCCTCACGGCCGCGCGGTCGCACTCGGCTTGCTTGCGGCGCTCAGGCTGTCGGGCCTCGACGATGACGCACGCGTTGTCGCGGAGGTCTTGAATGCCGAGCCCGTCGAGGTCGACCGGGACGCCGCGTGGACGGCTCTGGCAGCCGACAAGAAGGCCGTCGAGGGTCGGCCCCAGCTCGTGCTCCTCGAAGCGCGCGGCCGGCCGAAGCTCGGTGTCGAGCTCGATCCCGACGAGATCAGAGCAGCCCTCGATGCCTTGATCGCATAGGGTCAACGACCTTGCGAGTCGTTGTCCTGAACGGCGTGAACCTCGACGTGGTCGGCCGCCGCGATCCGGCGCTGTACGGCGGGATCAGCATCTCCGAGCTCGAGACCCAGATCTACGAGTGGGCGAGCGAGCTCCAGTGCACCGTGCGCGCGCGTCAGACGAATCACGAAGGTGAGTTCGTGGACTGGTGCCACGAGGCGTTCGACTGGGCGGAGGGCGTGATCGTCAACCCGGGCGCGTGGGCTCACTACTCGTGGGCGATTCGCGACGCAATCGAGCTCTTCACCGTCCCGGTCGTCGAGGTGCACCTCTCGAACATCGACGAGCGGGAGGAGTGGCGCCGCATGTCCGTGCTCGAGGGTGTCGTCGAGGCGAGGATCATCGGGAAGGGGCCGAACGGGTACCGAGAGGCCCTCGAGTTCCTCGTGAAGAACCGCGCGTGACCCGTATCGAGCGACTTGCGCGCATCCTCGACGAGCCGCTGCTCGTCGCCGGGCCGCCGTACGTCCTCGGAGGTCAGGCGAACGTCCGCTACCTGACGGGGCTCCAGAGCTCGAATTCCGCGGTTCTCGTAGAGCCGGACGCGACGGCCACGCTCTACGCGGACTTCCGCTACGCGGCACGGGGGCGAGAGGTCGATGGCGTGACCTTCGTCGAGACCGCGCGAAACCTCCTCCCCGAGATCGGTGAGCTGCTCTCCGGGAGGCGAATCGGGTTCGAGGAGGCGCATCTCCCGTATTCCGGGTATCGGCGCTCTCGTCCAAGCCGGCGTCGACGCCGTGCCCATGTCTGGCCTCGTCGAGTCGCTTCGCGCGGTGAAGGACGAGGAGGAGATCGAGATCATGCGCCACGCGGGCGCGCTCTCGGACGAGATCTTCGGCGGGCTCGCCGGGGAGCGCTTCAGCGGTCGCACGGAGCGCGAGCTCGTGTGGTGGGTCGAGCGGGCGTTCCGGGAAGCGGGTGCCGATGGCGTGTCCTTCCCGACCGTCGTCGCTGCCGGAGAGACCGCCACGTCGCCGCACGCGGTGCCCGGGGATCGGGCGATCGACGAGGGCGTGCTCGTCGTGGTCGACGCGGGTTGCGTCATCGACGGCTACTGCTCAGACTGCACGCGGACGTTCGCGGTGGGCGAGATCCCGGAGCGCTTGTCGGAGATCTATGCCCTCTGCCTGGACGCGCAGCTCGCCGGCCTGAGCGCTATTGCACCCGGGGTGCGCGGACCGGACGCCGATGCCGCCGCGCGCTCGCTGATCGACGCGGCGGGCCTGGGCGACGCGTTCGGCCACGGGCTCGGGCACGGCGTCGGCATCCAGATCCACGAGGCCCCGACGCTGCGACCCGAGTCGACCGACGTGCTCGAGGCCGGCAACGTCGTCTCCGTCGAGCCGGGGATCTACCTCCCCGGCGAGGGCGGCGTCCGCATCGAGGACCTCGTGCTCGTCACGGACGACGGCTGCGAGCGGCTGACAAGGTTCACGAAAGAGCCGATCACGGTCGCATAGGCGCCAGGGATGTCTTGGCGCCCCGGCCGCGAAGCGGTCGGCTTCAGGGATCTTCGTGCGCTCGGAGTCCGCGCGAGCGGGGTCCGAGCTTGCGCCGAGTGCTGCCGAGGCAAGCCTCGCCCCTACAATCTGCGCGCGATGGCCGAGACCGTCTCCACGAACCAGTTCCGTAACGGCATGCACGTCGAGCTCGACGGCTCCGTCTGGCGGATCGTCGAGTTCCAGCACGTGAAACCAGGGAAGGGCGGTGCATTCGTGCGCACGAAGCTGAAGGCGCTCGAGAGCGGTGCCGTCGTCGACCGGACGTTCCGCGCGGGGGAGAAGTTCGCGCGCGTGCACACCGAGGTGAAGAGCGTCCAGTTCCTCTACGACGACGGCTCAGAGGCGCACTTCATGGACGAGCAGTCGTTCGAGCAGTTCGGGCTGCCGCACGCCGAGGTCGCGGACGAGCTCGCCTACCTCGCCCCCTCGAGCTCCGTTCAGATGCTCGCGGTCGACGGGAAGCCGGCCGGGATCCAGCTTCCGGCCTCGGTCGAGCTCACGGTCACGCAGACGGAGCCCGCCGTTCGCGGGGACACGGTCACCAACGTCTCGAAGCCGGCGACGCTCGAAACCGGCGCGGTCGTCCAGGTCCCGCTCTTCGTCGATCGTGGCGAGCGGATCAAGGTCGATCCGCGCGAAGGTCGCTACATCAGCCGCGCCTGATTACTCGCGGCGCATGGCTCGATAAGGTCCAGGGCCGATGCCGACGCTGGTCGACACGACGATCCGGCTGCTCTCGCAGGAGCCGCTGGCGGGGCGGATTCCCACCGCGGAGATCCTCCGCGTGGCGGAGATCCTCGACGGGGCCGGCTTCGCCTGCCTCGAGATCTCCGGCGGAGGCGTGTTCGACGCGACCGTCCGGCGACGCGTGGAGAGCCCGTGGGAGAGGATCCGCGCGATCAAGGCGCGCGTGTCGACCCCCCTTGGGATCGCGCTCCGCGGTCGCTTCCTCGTCGGGTCGCGGCCGGTCAGCGGCGACATCGTCGGGCGGTTCGTGTCCTGCGCGGCCGAGAACGGAATCGAGGTCTTTCGGCTGCACGACCCGCTGAACGACGTCTCCAACCTGCGCGAAGCCGGCGCGGCGATCACGAGCGCCGGTGGCGCCTTCCATGCCGGGCTCGTCTACAGCCCCGGGCGAACGGACGAGACCGCAACGCTCGTCGAACAGGCGCGCAAGCTGCCGGAGCTCGGCGCGACACGGGTCGTCGTCAACGACCCGACCGGCGCCCTCCTTCCGCACAAGGCGCGTGAGCTGGTTGCGGAGATTCGCGAGGCGAGCGGGCTCTCGGTCGGCTTCTACGTCCAGGGCGCGGCCGGCATGGGCATCGCCTCCGCGCTCGCGGCCGTCGAGGCTGGAGCCGACCTCGTCGCAACTGCGGTGTACCCACTCGCGTTGACGCTCCACCGGGTCTCCGGTGAAGCGCTCGCGGAAGCCCTCGAAGGACTCGAGCACCCGACCGGTGTTCAGGCCGAGAAGCTGTGGGAAGCCGCGGACGTCATCGACGAGTACATCGGTGACGAGCCGGTGTCGCCCGTCCCACCGCGCATCGCGGTGCGCGCGGCGGAGTACGACCTCCCCGCCGGATTGGTCGCGGCGCTCGAGGTGCACCTCCGCGCGCACGCGGCCGCGGACCGGCTGTTGGACGTGCTCGAGGAAGTTGGCCGGGTTCGTGCAGAAGCCGGTTGGCCGCCGCTCGCAGCGCCGATCGGTCAGATCCTGGCCTCCCAGGCGCTCTTGCACGTCCTCGAAGCGAGGCGCTACGGGACTGTGATCGACGAGTTCCGGGAGCTCGTGCAAGGCGGCTACGGCGCGACTCCCGAGCCGCTCGATTCGACGGTCGTGCGCGCGGTCGATCTACTCGCGCCACGCTCGACGCTCGCCCAGGATCCTCCGACGGCGGAGGACGTGCGGGAACGGGCCGAAGGTCTCGCCGCCAGCGAGGAGGAGCTCGTCCTCATCGCCATGTTCGCCGGGGATGCCGAGGAGCTGCTGCGCATGATTCGCCAGCGCCACTCGCGGGACGCCGTCCTGATCGCGGAGGACGAGGACGCCGAGCGCGCCGAACGGATCCGTGAGCTGGTCAAGATCGTGCAGGAGAGCGGGGTCGGCGAGATCGAGATCGAGGACGAGGGGATGCGCGTCTCCGTCCGCCGCGCGGACGAGCCTGTGGCGGCTGGCGCTGCCCTCGCCCCGCCCAGGGTCGAGAGCGAGGACGACACGTTCGCGACCCCACAGCCCGCCGGAGACAACGGGCCGGTCCGCGTCGAGTCACCGATGGTCGGTGTCTTCTACCGCGCTCCGAACCCGGGAGCGCCTGCCTTCGTCGACGTCGGCGATCCCGTTGTCCCGGGTCAGACGCTCTGCGTGCTCGAGGCGATGAAGCTGTTCAACGAGCTCAAGGCGGAAGTCGCCGGAACCGTTGCGTCCATCCACGTCGAGAACGCGGAAGCGGTGGAGTACGGGCAGCTGCTGTTCGAGATCGAGCCGGCTCTCGAGCCGCCGACCCTGTAGGGAGAGGTGCGAAGGTGTTCTCGCGTGTCCTCGTAGCGAACCGGGGCGAGATCGCCGTACGAGTGATCCGCGCGCTGCACGAGCTCGGGATCGAGGCGATCGCGGTCTACTCGACCGCGGACTCGGAGGCGCTGCACGTCGAGATCGCGGACCGCGCGGTCTGCATCGGCCCGCCCGCCGCTGCAGAGAGCTACCTCCGGATTCCGAACGTCATCGCAGCGGCGCAGACGACCGGCTGCGACGCCGTTCACCCCGGCTACGGGTTCCTTGCTGAAAACCCGGCGTTCGTGCGCGCGTGCGAGGAGTCGGACCTCGTCTTCGTCGGCCCGCCGCCGGAGGTGATGGAGCGCATGGGCGACAAGGTTCGCGCGAAGGCGGAGATGCGTGCTGCAGGAGTGCCGCTCGTCCCGGGGACCGACGCGGTCGAAGGCCTTCATGAGCTGCGCCTGGCGGCGCGTGAGCTCGGGTTCCCGGTGCTGGTGAAGGCCGCCGCGGGTGGAGGCGGGAAGGGCATGCGCCTGATCTCTGCGGACGACGATCTGGAGAGCGCGTACGCCTCGGCCGGTGCCGAGGCCGATGCCGCGTTCGGTGACGGCGCGCTCTATCTCGAGAAGGCGCTCGTTCCGGCGCGCCACGTCGAAGTCCAGGTGCTCTGCGACGGAGCAGGAGGGATCATCACGCTCGGCGAGCGCGAATGCTCGATCCAGCGGCGACACCAGAAGCTCGTCGAGGAGTCACCGTCCCCAGCGCTCGCCGCCGACGCGCGGGACGAGATGGAGAGCGCCGTCGAACGGGCGTGCGCTGCGATCGGATACGTCAACGCCGGGACGTTCGAGTTCCTGCTCGGGCCGGACGGCGGATTCCACTTCATCGAGGTGAACTGCCGGCTCCAGGTCGAGCATCCCGTCTCGGAGCTCGTCACCGGGATCGACATCGTCCGCGAACAGGTGAGGATTGCCTCGGGAGAGCGGCTCGAGGTCACCGGTCGCGCTTCGCGGCGTGGTCACGCGATCGAGATCCGGATCAACGCCGAGGATCCGGCCCGAGGGTTCGCCCCCGCGCCCGGGACCGTCACAGCTTTCCGGCCACCACTCGGCGCGGGAGTGCGCGTCGACACCGCAGTTCAGTCGGGAGCCGAGATCCCGCCGTACTACGACTCGCTGATCGCGAAGGTGATCGTCTGGGACGAGGCACGCCCGGCGGCGATCGAGCGTGCGCTGCGAGCCCTCTCCGAGCTCGAGGTGGAGGGAATCCCGACGACGAGGGAGCTCGCACTCGACGTGATCGCGTCACCGGAGTTCCGAAGCGGCGAGTACTCGACCTCGACGCTCGCAGAGCTGGAGGGGCGCGTGCCCTCGCTCTCGGTCTCGTGAGCCCCGCGGCCGGACGCCGTGCCGGGCGGAGGCAGGCGCTCTTCCTTCTCTACCAATGGGATCTGACCGGGCAGCCGCTCGCATCGCTGTTCGAGGGCGAGCCCGACGAGTTCGCCGCGTCGTTGGCGCGCTCGGTGGCCGGGCGCGCGGCCGAGCTCGACCTTCGCATCACCGAAACGTCGAGCGACTGGCCCGCCGACAGGCTGGGTACGCTCGAGCGCAACGTGCTGCGCATCGGGGTCTACGAGCTCGAGGAGGGCACCGTGCCGACCGAGGTCGCAATCAACGAGGCGGTCGTCCTCGCGAAACGGTACGCGACCGACGAGGCAGCGAAGCTCGTGAACGGCATCCTCGGCCGGATTGCTCGTGACGAGGAAGCCGCGTGAGCACGGCGGACGAGGCACTCGGCCGCGCCGAGGAGCTGCTCGCCAGCCTGAACGAGAAGCGCGACGCCCTCGAGCAGCTTGCTGCGGCGGACGACATCGACGGAGACGCCGCGGTCGACCTCATCGCCGACCTCGCCGACCTCGCCCGGCAAATCGAGGCGGAGCTCACGCGCGCGCGGACGATCGCGGATGCGGCCGGCTGACGAGCTTCGGGACGCCGTCGAGGCGTATCTCGGCACGCTCTCGCTCGCACCCGAGCTCGGCCGCCTCGAGGAGCCGCTTCGATACGCGCTCGAGAGCGGAGGGAAGCGGATCCGTCCCGTGCTCTGTCTCGCCGTCGCCGACGCGGCGGGAGGCGCCGTCGAGCGTGCGCTCCCCGCAGCGGCCGCCGTCGAGCTCGTGCACACCTTCTCACTCGTCCACGACGACCTGCCGGCCCTCGACGACGACGCAGAGCGGCGCGGGCGCCCGAGCACGCACGTGGCCTTTGGCGAGGGGGTGGCGCTCCTGGCCGGAGACGCGCTCCTGGTCGAGGCCTTCCGGCTCGCGCATTCCTACGAAAACCCCGACATCGCTCGCGAGCTCGCCGACGCGACGCTCGGGATGATCGGCGGCCAGTACCGCGACATCACGGGCGACGACGACCTGGGCGAGGTGGAGCGGCTGAAGACGGGGAGGCTCTTCTCGGCGGCGGTCGGGCTCGGGCTGCGTTCAGCCGGAATGCCTGCCGAAGAACAGCCTCCGTGGAGGGCGTTCGGCGACGAGCTCGGGATCCTCTTCCAGGCCGTAGACGACATCCTGGACGGCGACGGCCTAGTGGCGCGCGTCGGCGTCGACGGGGCTCGACGGGTCGCGGACGACGCCGCTGACCGGGCGAGACAGCGGCTTGGTGCTCTGGCTGCGGAGACGACCGTGCTGCGCGAGCTCGTCGACGGCCTCGCAGTGCGGACGGTCTAGCGCCGCTCGGGAAGCGGCTGCCAGCTCGGGTCGACCGCCGGAGATGCCGTGGGTACGCGTCGCACACGAGTGCCGTCCGCTCGCATGAGGTAGACGGAGCCTTCGAGCTCGTCGAGGTCACCCCGCGAGAAGGCGATGAGGCGTCCGTCCGGGCCGGACCGGAGATTCGCGTGGTGTGGGTCATTGCTCCAGGATGAGTGCCGGCGCTCAAATTCCCTCAAGAGCGCAGGGGGGTCGACAATGCGTGTTTCTCGAGTAGGATCTGACGCTTCCGAACAGGCCAGGTTCGTGTGCAACTCACATCTTTCGTGCGCGAGCCGTCGGTTCCTCCTCCCAGATGTCCCATCGTCTTCTCAGACTCGTCCCGACGCTTTCGATGATTGCAGTGGCGATGGCGCTTCCTCCGGCGACGGCGTCGACATCCGGAGCGCGGTTTGCACCTGAGGTCCAACGGCCGGACCACACCGAAGCCATCGCGCTGAACAGAGTTCCCAGGTACGTGAGCGTCGGTGAGCGGGCGGCACTGCTCGCCCTCAGAGTGACCGGGACTCCGTATCGCTGGGGAGGGGAGTCACCCGAGAGCGGCTTCGACTGCTCCGGCCTCGTGCGGTGGGCCTACGCACAGCTTGGAGTGGACTTGCCGCACAGCTCGCAAGCCCTCTGGAGCACCGGGGAGCCAGTCGCTCGCTCGCGGATCCGGGTTGGCGACGTCCTCGTCTTCCGCGGTCTGGGCCATGTCGGCCTCTACGTCGGCAACGGCCACATGGTTCACTCGCCGTACTCCGGAAAGTCCGTCGAGGTCGTCGGCCTCTCGAGCACGAACTACGGGTCCCGTCTCGTCGGAGTTCGGCGCGTCACACGCGCGTAGTGCCCGTCGAGAGGTACAGCCTAGCGCCGCGAGTATCCGAAGGCCTCCGAAGAGCGCGACGACGACGAGCACGATGATCAGACACAGCCCAAGTCGGCAGATGTTCACCTCCTGGCGCGACGAGTTCTCGCGGTCGATTCCGGTGAAACCCGTCCGCAAGCGGCTCGACGTGCTCCTGGTCGAGAAAGGATTGGCGGAAACGAGGAGCCGGGCGCAGGCGCTGGTGTTGGCCGGCCTCGTACCCGGGTACGAGAAACCAGGACAGCTGGTCGACGAGAACGTCGAGCTCCGGGTCGAACAGCCGCCGCCGTTCGTCTCCCGTGGAGGAGAGAAGCTCCGGAATGCCCTCCACGCGTTCGAGATCGAGGTCGAAAGGCGCGATTGCGTGGACGTGGGCGCTTCGACGGGTGGCTTCACAGATTGCCTGCTCCAGGCGGGCGCTGCACGCGTGCTGGCCATCGACGTCGGCTACGGGCAGCTCCACCCCCGCCTGCGCTCGGACCCGCGCGTCCACGTGCTCGAGCGGACGAATGCGCGGTCTCTCACCGAGCTCCCGTTCGCGCCCGATCTCGTCGTCTGCGACGTGTCGTTCATCAGCGTCACGAAGGCTCTCCCGCCCGTGCTCGCGCTCGCCCGGCCGGGCTGGGAGGCGGTGGTACTCGTCAAGCCGCAGTTCGAAGCGGGACGCGCGGAGACTCCGAAGGGAGTCGTGCGCGATCCCGAGGTGCAACGGAACGTCCTCCGGACGGTCACGGAAGCGGCGCGAGGCGTGGGGTGGACACACCGTCGGAGTCGTAGACTCAGGTCTACCCGGCCCGAAGGGGAACCGGGAGTTCTTCGTCCATCTCGTCAACCATCCGGCAGAGGCGAATCCCGATGACATCGACCGCTGGATCGCCGACGCCGTCGGGGACCGGACGGAGCCCTAGCTCGAGCCCCGACCGATCACTCGCGCCGCCGTCGTCACGCACGGGCGGCCGAGCCAGATCGGAGCGGGGCTGGCGCGCCTCCAAGCAGTGGCCCACGAGCACGGGGTCGAGCTTCTGCATCCGGCTGACGAGGCCGAGAAGCACGGGGTCGAGACCGGGAGAGGATGCGAGTGTCGCCGACATCGCCGTCGTCCTCGGGGGCGACGGCACGGTGCTGCGTGCGCTCACGAGGTTCCTCGGCACCGGGGTGCCGGTGATCGGCGTGAACTTCGGAAGGGTCGGCTTCCTCAGCTCGATGGGGCGGCGGGATCTGGAAGCGGGGCTTGCGCGGGTCTTCGCCGGGGAATACGAGGTCGTCGAGCTGCCGACGCTCGAGGTCGAGCATCCGCAGGGGGCGCGAAATGCCGTCAACGACGTCGTCGTCGCGAGTGCGTCGTTGGGACGCATGATCGAGCTCGAGCTCGCGGTCGGTGGCGAGGAGCTCGGTCGGCAGCCGTGTGACGGCATCATCTGCGCGACGCCCTCCGGGTCGACGGCGTACAACCTCTCGAACGGCGGGCCGGTCCTCGTCTGGGGCCTCGAGGCGATGGCCCTCACGTACGTCGCCGCGCACTCGCTTCGCGCGCGACCGCTCGTGATCCCGCCCGGGGCGGACGTGATCGTCTGGAATCGGACGCAGGACGTGGAGGCAGGCGTCCTCGTGGACGGCCACCGGGTCGCAACGCTCGGGAAGGCCGAGCGCGCAGTCGTCCGCATCGGCTCCGAACGTTCGCTCCTCGCGACGCTCCCGGAGGCGACGTTCGTGCGGCGGTACCGCCAGAGCTTCGCTTCTTGACCTCATTCGGGAGGAAGCTCATCAGTCGCACGCCTCTCGAACGCCGGAGAGGCCGTCGCGCACCACGCGGCGCGACGGCCTCGATCTAGGAGAGCCGCGTCTAGGGGACGGTGGTGACCTCGGCCTGGCTCTCGCTCCACCGCGCGGTCAGCGCGTAGAGCACGACGATGCTCAGGGCGATCCCCGTCAGTGACCAGAGCGTGTTCTGCGTGTTGCCGAGGAAGCCGAGCTGGGCGAAGAAGTTCAGACCAACGACGACGATCGCGAACCAGCGCGCCCACCCCTGCCCGGCCCCCAACCCGAGGCCTGCGAGAACGAGCAGCACTCCCCAGATCATCATCGTCCAGCCCCAGCCCGTCAGGTCGAAGACGAGGAAGCCAGACGCAGTGGGCACGTAGTACTCGTCCTCGAACACGGCGATCAGACCCTGAAAGAAGTCGATCCCGCCGACGATCACCAACACAATTGCGGCGAAGCCGATCCATCCTGCCATGCTCTTGGAATTCATCCCTACCTCCCTCTCAGAACGTCACAAGCCGCGTCCCACGACAACAGCGTTGCCTCGAGTCTGCACGGCGTCGAGTAACACTCGCACATTTCCCACGAGTCCCACAACCGAGGCCTCGACCGCGACCAACAACGGGATCGCGTGCCAGCAGGCGTGAGCCTTGTGGCGTTCACAAAATCTGTCCTGCCAGAACGCGGAAGGCGATCTGGGCGGGCTGGCTGAAACGCTTACCGAGAGGTGATCCTGGCCCTCGCTCGGAGAGTGACGGAGCTGATGAACTCTGCGTAGAAGCCGTTCGGGATACTCCACGACGTGGGGAGTCAGGTTCTAATCGGATTTTCTTGTCGGTTACTGTCAGCTTGTTGATGCTTCCCCTTCCCGGAACCGCCGAACTGAGCCCCTTGTCGCCGCCGGTCATTCCCTGTCTGCTCATGGAGCATGCTTCGTAGGCTTCGCATCGAGAACCTCGTGCTGATTCGTGAGGCGGATCTCGCTTTCGGACCGGGGCTGAACGCGATCACGGGCGAGACCGGAGCGGGGAAGACGATCTTCGCGCAGGCGATCGGCTTGCTGCTCGGCGCGCGCGCCGACGCGTCGTCCGTCGGCGCTGACGGTTCCGAGGCATACGTGGAGGCGGAGCTCGACGTCCCTTACGCGTTCTTCGACGAGGACGACATGGCCACGCTCGCGGAGCTGCGACCCGAGGACGAGGCGGGGCTCGTGCTCGCGCGTCGCGTCTTCGGAGACGGACGAACCCGGGCGTACGCCTGGGGCCGCGCGGTTGCTCGCGAGGACGTGGCTGCGGCGGCTGAGCGCCTGCTCGCGATGTCGGGCCAGTTCGAGCAGCGCCGCCTTGCCCGGCCGTCCTTCCAGCTCGACGTGCTCGACGCGTTCTGCGGTATCGAGCAGGTCGAGCGCAGGCGCGAAGCGGCGGGCGCGTGGAAGGAGCTCATGGCCGCCCGCCGCCGCTACGAGGAGCTGACCCGCAATGCCGATGCTGCCGCCAGCAGGCTCGCCGAGCTGCAAGCGCTCGTCGAGGACACACAGGGCCTCGAGCCCGGTGACGAGGACGCGCTCAAGGTGCAGCGCGAGCGGCTCCGTCACGCGGCCGAGCTCGAGGAGGCCGCCGTGACCGCCGCCGAGGCGATCGCGCCCGACGAGGGCGAGGGCGCCACCTCGCTCGCGGCGCGCGCGGAACGCGCGCTGGCGCCGCTCGAGCGCATCGCGCCCGAGCTCGGAGTCGCGGCCGCGGAGCTTCGCGACGTCGCGGTTCGTCTCAGCTGAGGTCGGAAGCGACCTGCACGGGTTCCTGGCGTCGTTGGAGGCGGATCCAGGCGCCCTCGAGGAAATCGAAGGCCGCCTCGCCCGGATCGCCGACCTCCAGCGCCGTTTCGGGACGACGTCGTTCGACCAGCTCCTCGAGCGAGCGGCGGACGCCGCGCGTGAGCTCGACGAGACGGCGGCGGGACAGGATCCGATCGCGGCCGCTGCGGACGCTGTTTCGGCAGCGGAGGCCCGTGTGGGCGCTCTCGCCGACGAGCTCGGGGCGGTGCGACGAGCGCACGTCGAGCGACTCGCGGAGGCGGTCGCCGAGGAGCTCAGCGAGCTCGGGATGGGAGACGGGGAGTTTCTGGTCGAGTTGGGCGTGCGCGAGCCCGGCCCGACCGGAGCGGACGAGGCCGTCTTTCTGATCCGCCCGAACGCGGGCCTCCCTTTCGGTCCCGTGTCGGAAACTGCCTCAGGCGGCGAGCTCTCTCGCGTCGCCCTCGCGCTCGCCGCCGTCGCGGGCGGAGAGACGCTCGTCTTCGACGAGATCGACGCCGGCATCGGCGGCGTGACGGCGCACGCGGTCGCCTCGACGCTCCAGCGCCTCGGCGAGCAGGCGCAGGTGCTGACGATCACGCATCTTCCACAGATAGCCAGCGTCGCCGACCGGCACTTCCGCGTGGAGAAGGTTCCGGGCGACCCGACGCACACGCGCATCGAGGAGCTCGACGACCTCCTTCGTCGCGAGGAGCTCGAGCGGATGCTCGGCGGCCAGGAGTTCCTGGCCACGCTCGAGCGTGGCGGGGGTCAGACCCCACGGGTCTGACCCCACTTTCTTCCGCCGACCATCTCTGCTGCTACGGTGAGACCCCGTGGCCAAGTACGTGTTCGTCACGGGTGGTGTGGTCTCCGCGCTCGGCAAGGGGATCGTCGCGGCGTCGCTCGGGCGCCTGCTGAAATCTCGCGGCCTCTCCGTCAGCGCGCAGAAGTTCGACCCGTACCTGAACGTCGACCCGGGCACGATGAGCCCGTTCCAGCACGGGGAGGTCTTCGTCACCGAGGACGGCGCGGAAACCGACCTCGACATCGGCCACTACGAGCGGTTCATCGACGAGAACCTCTCGCGGAACGCGAGCCACACCGCGGGCGCGATCTGGGACAGCGTTCTCCGCCGGGAGCGCAAAGGTGAGTTTCTGGGCGCGACCGTCCAGGTCATCCCGCACATCACGAACGAGATCAAGGCGCGCATCCGTCGCGCGGAGAAGGTCGCGCCGGCCGACATCGTGATCTCCGAGATCGGCGGGACCGTGGGCGACATCGAGTCCCTTCCGTTTCTCGAGGCGATACGCCAGTTCCGCCGCGAGGTCGGCCCGGAGAACGTGCTCTACCTGCACGTCACGCTCGTGCCGTTCATCCCCGCGGCCGGCGAGCTGAAGACGAAGCCCACACAGCACTCGGTCAACGAGCTCAGGCGCATCGGTATCCACCCGGACATCGTCGTCGCGCGTTCGACCGAGCCCCTCTCGGACGACATCCGCGACAAGATCGCGCTCTTCGCCGACGTCGACTTGCATGCGGTGATCGCCGCGCCTGACGTCCCGGATGTCTATCTCGTCCCCGAGACGCTGCAGGCCGAGGGTCTCGACACGTTGGTCTGCGAGAAGCTCGGCCTCGACGTCCCTGCCGCCGACCTCGGTGAGTGGCGCGAGCTCACGGAGCGCTCGGGCGAGCTTCGGGAGGAAGTTGAGATCGCCCTCGTCGGGAAGTACGTGAAGCTGCACGACGCCTACCTCTCGGTGCACGAGGCGCTCAAGCACGGGGGAGTGCACGCGGGCGCTCGGGTGCGTGTCCGCTGGGTGGATGCCGAGCACATGTCCTACGAGGAGGCGGTCCGGGAGCTCGAGCAGGTGGACGGTGTGCTCGTGCCGGGAGGGTTCGGGTCCCGTGGCTGGGAAGGGAAGATTCTCGCCTGCCGTGCCGCGCGGGAACGTGAGATCCCGTACCTCGGGCTCTGCCTCGGCATGCATGTCGCCGTCTCAGAGTTCGCCCGGCACGTCGCCGGGCTGGAGGGTGCCAACTCGACAGAGATGGACCCGGAGACGCCGTACCCGGTCATCGACCTGCTCCCCGAGCAGAAGGAGATCGAGGATCTCGGCGGCACGATGCGCCTCGGAGCGCAGGCCGTCGAGCTCGCCGAGGAAACGCGGGCTCGGGAGGCCTATGGCGAGCCCGTGATCCACGAGCGGCACCGTCACCGCTACGAGGTCAACAACGAGCTGCGACCGCAGCTCGTCGATGCGGGCCTTGTCGTCTCCGGGACCTTCCAGCAGGGACGTCTGGTGGAGATCGTCGAGCTTCCCGATCATCCCTGGTTCGTCGCAAGCCAGTTCCATCCCGAGTTCAAGTCGCGACCAACGCGTCCCGCTCCGCTTTTCCGCGAGTTCGTCGCAGCCGCGCTTGCACGTGCCCGGGCTCGAGCCGAAGCAGGCGCGGCACTTCGCACGGCCTGACGAACGCGATCTCGAGTCGCTCGCCCTTCGCCTTGCAAGTGTGCGTACCGCGTGCACACGACGCCTCTGGAGACGCGCAGAGTGAAGCTGAATCGAGCCGGAGCCGGGGCGCGACTTTGCCGGTATTGCCGGAACGAGATCCGAAGAACCAACCTCCCCCAAGGGCACTCCCGTGTCCCTGAAGACACGCTAGCCGGGAAGGTGCAACCGAGGGAAGGCGGCTTCGTGGAGGAAGCTGGACTTTGTACGGTGCGCCTGTGGAACCGGGCTCCCAACAGCCGCTGACCTCGCCGCTCGTCGACCTCTTCCTCGAGCTCTGTGCAATCCCGAGCCCGTCGGGACGGGAGCGCGCAGTTGCCGACCGCGTCGGTGAGTTCCTGAGCGAGCTCGGCCTCGAGTGGGACGAGGACGACGCGACCACGCGGCTCGAGGGGGACACGGGGAACATCTACTGCCGGATCCCGCCGACGAACGATGGCGGCACGCCGATCTTCCTCTGCGCGCACACGGACACGGTTCCTCCGGAGCGGGCCATCGAGCCGGTGGTCGGCGAGGACGGCATCGTCCGGAACGCAGCGGGGACGATCCTCGGCTCGGACAACAAGGCAGCCGTCGTCGTCCTGCTCGAGTCGACCAAGCGCATCCTCGACGAGCGCCGCCCACACGCGGGGATCGAGCTGCTCTTCACCGCTCAGGAGGAGATCTCGCTCCGGGGAGCAGACGCCTTCGATCACACTCGGCTCGGCGCCGAAGTCGGGTACGTCTATGACCAGGGAGCGCCGATCGGGGAGATCGTGCTCGGGTCGCCACACGCGCGCGTGCTCGAGTTCCGCTTCCACGGGAGGTCAGCCCACGCCGGAATGTTTCCCGAGGACGGTCGCTCCGCGGTCGCCGCTGCTTCGCGGGCGATCGCCGACTTCCGGCTCGGGCGGATCGACGAGGAGACGAGCGCGAACGTCGGCCTGATCACCGGCGGGACCGCGCGCAACGTCGTCCCCGAGTGGTGCTCCTTCAGCGCCGAGGTGCGGTCTCATGACGAACGCAAGGCGGTCGAGCTCGTGCGCGAGATGCTGGAGACGGCGGCGTTCGCTGCGAGCCTCGGCGAATGTGAAGTCGAAAGCGAAGTACGGCCGAGCTTCCCCGGCTATCGGTTTCACGAGAGCGACAAGCCCGTAGCCCTCGCAGCAACGGCGCTACGCAGAGCGGGCTTCGAGCCCACGTATGCGCTCTCGGGCGGCGGGGCGGACGCGAACGTCTTCAACGCGCGGGGCTTCTCGTGCGTGAACCTCGCGAACGGGATGATGGAGATCCACACGCCAGACGAGCACATCGCAGTCGCGGACCTGGACGCGATGGTCGAGGTTACGCTCGCGCTCGTCGACGCTGCGCGAGAGAGCTAGGACAGACCGATCGAGCCGTCGCCGGCGAGCGTCCAGCCGGGGTTGTGCGCGACCTCCCACGGATGGCCGTCCGGGTCGACGAAGACACCGGAGTACCCACCCCAGAACGTCTCTGCACCCGCACGCGCGACCGTGGCTCCTGCCGCCTCGGCTTCGGAGAGCACCGCATCGACCTCTGCCGGAGAGCGCACGTTGTGGGCGAGCGTGACACCACCCCAGCCGCCTCCATCGGACACGGCGGAGTCCTCGGCGAGTTGCTCACGGCTCCAGAGCCCGACGATCATGCCCCCGGCCTGGAAGAAGACGACGTCGTCCTCCGGCTTCGCTCCGGTCGTCCAGCCGAGCGCCTCGTAGAACGCGCGCGCCCGCGCGACATCGGCGACGCCGAGCGTGACGAGGCTGACGCGCTGCTCCATCAGCTGATCTCCACTGTCAGCTCGAGCGTCGACATGTCGCCCTTTTCGAGGAGGCGCCAGAGGGAGGCCATTGCATCTTGAAACGCCGGCAGGTTTCGCGCTGCATCGATCTGCTCGAGATTCCGCCAGCCTTCACCGAGGCTGACGAACCGTCGCGGTTCGTCGTGGTCGCGTAGCAGCCGGAAGGTGACATCCGGGAACTCCAGCGAGAGGTTGCTCGCGCTCTCCTCCCAGCGCCGCGCGAAATCGTCCTCTCGCCCGGCCTTCACGGTCCAGATCCCTGACGTACAGAGCATCCGTCCTCCTTTCGCTGGTCGCAGTGTGGCGCATCTCACGCGGCGACAGGCTCTTTGGTGGCGCTATCGTCCGCGCGCCATGTGGATCGGGGTCGCCAGGGAGATCAAGCTCCAGGAGCATCGCGTCGCGCTCACCCCCGCCGGAGCTCGCGAGCTCGTACAGCGCGGACACGACGTGATCGTCGAGAGCGGGGCCGGCCTCGGCAGCGCGTTTCCTGACGACGCGTATGAGCGAGCGGGCGCGACGATCGTGTCGGTGGACGACGTCTGGAGCCGGTCGGAGCTCCTCCTCAAGGTCAAGGAGCCGATCGCGCCCGAGTATCCGCGTCTGCGGCCCGGCCTGACCCTCTTCACCTACCTGCACATCGCCGCGGACGAACCGCTTACGCGGGCGCTCGTCGATTCCGGGATCACCGGAATCGCATACGAGACGGTCGAGACGGACAGCGGCGCACTGCCGCTGCTCGCGCCGATGAGCGAGATCGCGGGCCGACTCGCGCCGCAGGCCGGGGCGCATTACCTCGAGAAGCCGAAGGGCGGGCGAGGGATCCTGCTCGGCGGCGTCGCTGGTGTCGCGCCGGGTCGGGTCGTCGTCATCGGCGGTGGGATGGTCGGCTACAACGCCGCAATCATCGCGATCGGGCTCGGCGCGCAGGTGACGATCCTCGAGCGCTCGGTCGACCGGATGCGCTACCTGGAGCAGATCCTGAGCGGCCGCGTGACGCTGCTCATGTCGTCGAGCCTCCAGATCGAGGAGTCGATCAAGGACGCCGATCTCGTCATCGGGGCCGTTCTCATCCCTGGCGCCCTAGCGCCGAAGCTCATCACCCGCGAGATGCTCGGTGGGATGAAGGAGGCGTCCGTACTCGTCGACGTCGCGATCGACCAGGGCGGGTGCGCCGAGACATCCCGACCGACGACCCACGACGACCCGATCTACACCGTCGACGGGATCATCCACTACTGCGTCGCGAACATGCCTGGCGCGGTGCCGATCACCTCCACCCGAGCGCTGACCAACGTCACGCTGCCGTATGTCGAGGCGCTCGCGGACTACGGCATCGTCGATGCGATCGAGCGCGATCCCGAGCTTGCCCGTGGCGTGAACATCCTCGGCGGCCGGATCACGTACGAGGCGGTCGCCGAGGCGCACGGCCTCGAGTACACGCCGCTCGACGACGCGCTCGGCGCAACCGTGTCCTAACCGGATTCTGCGCAAGATCGAGCAGGTAGACGTGCGCTCGACGCGGCGCGACGGGCCGCGCGCGACAGTCGTGGACCTCGACGTCGGGATCGGCGGGGCGCGCGAAGGCACACTGGGAGCTGAACCCGCGAACGAGCTCTTCGAGCCGCCAGGCGATACCCGCACGTTCTTCGAGCGCAACGACTACGTGATCGAGATCGGGCTGGTCTTGGCGACGATCGTCGTCGCAGCGGCCGGAGTGCTGGCGTTACGCCGTCGCGGGGCCGACGCGGCCGACAGCTGACCACGAGCGCAGCGGCCGCGATAGCGGACGCCTTCAGGTGTTTCGCGCGACCAGAATTCGCATTCGCGGATTCTGGTCTGCGCCAAGGGACGCCTAAGCGGCGCCGCGCTTGGCCCTGCGGAAGAGCCGCCCGCCACCTTCCCCGTCGCCGTTCGTTCCCGGCTTCTCGGGCTTGTCGCCCTTCTTCGGGTTCCGCTCGGTCGGGAAGATCTTGATCACCGCGAACGTGACCGCGGCAGCGAGCCCGACGATCGCGGTGATGTAGCCCGCGAGCGCGAGCAGTCCGAGAGCCTTGTCCACAGCCGTCCTAGAATACCGGCGTGCCGCGGGCGTGCGTGATCGTGCTCGATGCCGTCGGTGCAGGCGAGTTGCCGGACGCGGAGGAGTACGGGGACACAGGCTCCAACACCCTCGGCAACGTCGCCCGCGCCGTCGGCGGCCTCGACCTGCCCAACCTCGAGGCTCTCGGCCTCGGAAACGTGATGCCGCTCGAAGGCTGCCCCCCGCAGCCGGGTGCGCCCGCCGTCGCCGGCCGGCTGCTCGAGCGCTCGAAGGGCAAGGACACGACGACCGGCCACTGGGAGCACATGGGCATCGTCACGCCGACGGCGTTCCCGACCTACCCGCACGGGTTCCCGGACGATGTCATCGACCCGTTCATGAACCGCACGGGGCGGGGAGTCATCGGGAACAAGCCGGCCTCGGGCACGGAGATCATCCAGGAGCTCGGGGAGGAGCACCAGCGCACGGGGAAGTGGATCGTCTACACGTCTGCCGACTCCGTCTTCCAGATCGCGGCGCATGAGGAGACGATCCCGCTCGAGGAGCTGTACGAGGCCTGTCGGGTCGCGCGAGAGCTCCTGACGGGCCGGCACGCGGTTGGCCGCGTGATCGCGCGGCCGTTCGTCGGCGAACCGGGTAACTACACGAGGACGCCGAATCGCCACGACTTCTCGCTCGAGCCTCCGCGCCCGAACTACCTGACGACGATCCGCGAGGCGGAGCACACGGTGTACGGCGTGGGCAAGATCTCCGACATCTTCGCCGGGCAGGACGTCGACGAGTCGCGGCCGACGAAGTCGAACGTCGACGGCATCAACGCCACGATCGAGCTGCTGGAGGCGATCGACGGCGGCTTCGTGTTCGTCAACCTCGTCGAGACGGACATGCTCTGGGGGCACCGCAACGACCCGGTCAACTTCCACCGCTGCCTCCAGGACTTCGACCGCCGCCTGCCGGACATCCTCGAAGCCTTGCGCACGGGCGATCTTCTCGTCCTCACCTCGGATCACGGCTGCGATCCGACGACGCCCTCGACCGACCACTCGCGTGAGCACGCGCTCTTGCTCGCATATGCGGCCGGCCGGAACGCCGCGGGGAGGGTCCACGAGGAGGGAGAGTTCGCGGACGTGGGAGCGACCGTCAACGCCTGGCTCGGCGGCAAGACGCCGGGGCGCCGGCTTCCCGGCCGGCAGATCGAGCTTTGACCAGCGACCCGACGTACGTTCGAGAGCAGTACGTCACCGAGGCGGGGCTCGCCGCCCGCCGGCGGCCGGTGGTCTTCGTCGCGGAGAAGACGGCGTGATCCGCGTTCCTGACCTGATCGAGCGCAAGCGGAACGGCGAGGAGCTCTCGGCAGCCGAGATCTCCGAGCTCGTGCTCGGGTACGCGCGAGGCGAGGTTCCGGACTACCAGATGGCGGCCTGGTGCATGGCGGTGTATTTCAGAGGCCTGAACGGCCAAGAGACGTATGCGTTGACGGACGCGATGATCCGCTCCGGCGAGACGCTCGATCTCGGGAGCGCGCTCGGCCGACGCGTGGTCGACAAGCACTCGACCGGAGGGGTCGGGGACAAGACGTCACTCGCGGTCGGCCCGATCGTGGCCGCGTGCGGCGTCCCGTTCGGGAAGATGAGCGGCCGCGGGCTCGGGCACACGGGTGGAACGCTGGACAAGCTCGAGTCGATCCCCGGCTACCGCGTCGAACTGCCGATTGACCAGTTCGTCGCGCAGGTGAAGGAGATCGGCCTCGCGATCATCGGCCAGACCGGAGATCTCGTACCCGCGGACAAGCTGCTCTACGCGCTCAGGGACGTGACGGCGACCGTCGACATCGTCCCGCTGATCGCCTCTTCGATCATGTCGAAGAAGCTCGCGGGCGGCGCCGACGCGATCGTGCTCGACGTCAAGGTCGGCGACGGCGCGTTCATGAAGACGCTAGACGATGCCCGTATCCTTGCCGAGCAGATGGTCGATCTCGGCCGGCGGGCCGAGAAGCAGGTCGTCTGTCTGCTGACCGACATGGATCAGCCGCTCGGCGGCACTGTCGGAAACGCGCTCGAGATTCGCGAGGCCGTCGAGACGATCACCGGGCACGGGCCGGACGACCTCGTGGAGCTCGTGCTGGACGCGTCTGCGCGCCTGCTCGCGCTCTCGGATCTCGATGTCGATCTCGAAGAGGGGCGGCGACGTGCCGAAGCCGTGCTGGTGGACGGATCGGCGTTACGCGCGTACGAGCGTTGGATTCGGGCGCAGGGTGGGGATCCCGATCTCGCGCGCTTGCCACGCGCGCCTGTCGTCCGCGAGGTGAGCGCTCCGCGCGACGGTGTCGTGACGCGTCTTCGAGCCCTCGACGTGGGAGTCGCGGCGCTCGAGCTCGGCGGCGGGCGCCGGACGAAGGACGACGCGATCGACCACGCCGTCGGGGTCGTGTGTCATGTGAAGCGCGGAGAGTCCGTTCGCCGCGGCCATCTGCTCGCCGACGTCCATGCGAGCGACGAGGAGTCTGCGGCGCGTGGGGTCGTGGCCGTTCTGGCGGCGTACGAGCTCGGCGAGGCGCCGCCGCACGCGCACGGGATCCTCCTCGACGTCATCGAGTAGCACGGCGCGCATACATGCCCGAGCTCCCGGAGGTCGAGACGATCCGCTCGCAGCTGGCGCCGCGGCTCGAGGGGAGAACCCTGGTACGCGTAGAGATCCTCGATCCGCGCCTCACGCGGCCTATCGATCTCTTCGAGGTCGCCGAGGAGCTCGAGGGCGATTCCGTGCGGTCAGTCGGACGGCGCGGGAAGTACCTCGTGCTTCGGCTCGAGAGCGGGATCGCGCTCCTCGTTCACCTTCGCATGACGGGGAGCTTCGGCTTCGAGCCGACGACGCACGAGCGCGCGGTGCTCGAACTCGACGACGGGACGAGGCTCGCGTACCGGGACGTCCGCCGATTCGGGACCTGGCTCGTCGTCGACGATGCGGAGCTCGAGCCGTACCTCGCCGGCAAGAACGGGCCGGAGCCGCTGAGCGCGCGGTTCACAGCAGCGTGGCTGGGCTCGCGCCTGGCCATGCGCAGGGCTGCGGTGAAGGCGGTTCTCCTCGACCAGCGGGTCGTCGCCGGCCTGGGGAACATCTACGCCGACGAGGCGCTGTGGCGCGCGCGTGTAAGTCCATTGCTCCCTGCACAAGACCTCGACGCGGACGAAGTCCGACGACTGCAGCGCGCGATCCGAGCGGCGCTTCGGGCGGGGATCGAGCGCCAGGGATCGACGCTGTCCGAGTATCGAACGCCGGACGGCTCACGCGGCGCGATGCAGGAGGAGTTCCGCGTGTACGGCCGCGACGGCCTGCCGTGTCGTCGTTGCGGTACGACGATCACGAAGACTCGAGTCGGCGGCAGGGGCACGTGGTACTGCCCTCGCTGCCAGCCGTCGGGTTAGGTCGATGAACGTCTCACTCGGCAGGGCTGCGTAGGAGCAATAGCCCCTGCCCGACCTAGACTTGGCCGCATGGGGCGGACGTACAAGACGGAAGCGTTCGTGCTGCGCTCGTTCCGGCTCGGGGAGGCCGACCGAGTCCTGCACCTGTACACGCTCGATCGCGGACGGGTGGGTGCCGTCGCGAAGGGGGTTCGCAAGACGAAGTCGCGCTTCGGAGCCCGCCTCGAGCCCTTCTCGCACGTGGAGCTCATGCTGCACCAGGGCTCCGGGGAGCTGCACACCGTCACCGGCGCATCGCTCGTGGACCCGCACCGGCCCGCGAGAGAGGATCCGTACCGGCTTTCCGTCGGCCTAGTCGGCGCCGAGGCGATGCTGCGCCTGTACGTCGAGGAGGAGCGGAACGAGCGCGCCTTCGAGGCGCTGACGCGTTTCTTCGAGGCGCTCGACGATCTCCCGGCCGGTCTGAAAGATCGCGCGTCTCTCGATCCGCTGGCGCTCGCCTTCCAGCTCAAGCTGCTCTGGCTCTCGGGCTACGTGCCCCATCTGGAGGGATGTGTCGAGTGCGGCGGGGCGGAGGCGCTGGTCGGCTACCTCCCGCGCGCGGGCGGTGCCGTGTGCGCGGCGTGCGCGCCGAGCGAGACGGTCGTGCTCTCGCCGGAGGGCTTCCGCGGCATCCTCGCACTCCTCTGGACAGCGCTCGCCGAGACGCACGGGCTGGGTCTGGGAGAGCGGGCGGTGCGAGATGTCCTCGCCGTCGTCGTCGCGACCTACGAGTTCCACGGCGGCTTCCGGCTCCGCACGCTCGCGGCCTCTTCGTGAGTCGAGCGCCAAGGTCGATGCAGCGCGAAAAACCAGGGTCAGACCCTGGTCGTGTCCCGAGCAGACGTCTGAAAATGCGACAAGAGTGTGCGGAGTCTTCCACCGTTGCTGCGCCAATTTCGTGAAACGCGCGCTCGGAGATGGCTACGAGCTCGATGACGACCCGTCGCGCATCGACCGCGAGGCCGTTCATCGCTACCTGAGCGACGAGTCCTACTGGGCCAAGGGGAGGCCTCGCGCCGTTCAGGACGACCTGATCGAGAACGCGAGCCGCGTCGTCGGCCTCTACCACGAAGGTCGTCAAGTGGGCTTCACGCGCACGCTCTCGGACGGCCACGCTCAGTCCTATCTCGCCGATGTCTACGTGCTCGAGGAGCACCGCGGGCGCGGCCTCGGCGTCGAGCTCGTCCGCTTCACCGTCGACGAAGGGCCATTCGCGAAGACGAAGTGGTTCCTCCACACCGCCGACGCGCACGAGCTCTACCGCAAGTTCGGGTTCGCCGAGCCAGGCGAGAAGGCGCTAGAGCGGTGGAGCCGCTAGTCCTTCGGCGTTCTCCAGTCCTCGGCGAGCCGGTCCTGCACCAAGGCTGGGGCGCCTGAGATCGGAATCCGCTCCTGCTCGAGCGAGTCGCGATCGCGAATCGTGACCGTGTCGTCCTCGAGCGTCTGGTCGTCGATCGTGAGCGCGTACGGCGTGCCGATCTCGTCCTGACGGCGATAGCGGCGGCCGATCTGACCCGAGTCGTCGTATTCGGCCACCACCACGCGCCGAAGCTCCTCGTACAGGGATCGCGCCTTCGCGACCATGTCCTCGTTCCGCGGGATCAGAGGCAGAACCGCGACCTTGACGGGCGCCAGCGCCGGGTGCAGCCGCAGCACCGTCCGCTCGCGCTCCGCCACGACCTCCTCGTCATATGCGTCCACCAAGAACGCGAGCATCGACCGGTTGACCCCGAGCGCCGGCTCGACGACGTGCGGCGTGTAGCGCTCCTGGCCGTCGACCCACTCGAGCTTCGTCCCAGAGGCTTCGGTGTGGGCGCGCAGGTCGAAGTCGCCGCGATGCGCGATTCCCTCGAGCTCGGACCACCCCATCGGGAACAGGTACTCGAGGTCCGACGTGGCGCTCGAGTAATGCGACAGCTCCTCCGCGTCGTGCTCGCGCACACGCAGGTGGCTCTCGCGGATCCCGTACCGGAGATGCCACGAACGCCGCTCCTCGACCCAGAACCGGAACCACTCCTCGGCCTCTGCGGGCGGAACGAAGTACTCCATCTCCATCTGCTCGAACTCGAGCGTGCGGAAGATGAAGTTGCCAGGCGTGATCTCGTTGCGGAACGCCTTCCCGATCTGCGCGATGCCGAACGGCGGTTTCCGGCGCGCGATCTGGGCCACGTTCTTGAAGTTGACGAAGATGCCCTGGGCGGTCTCGGGGCGGAGGTACGCATCCTGTCCGGTCTCTTCGACCGGGCCGATCCGGGTCTGGAACATGAGATTGAACTGCCGCGGCTCGGTGAGATCGCACTTGTCGGTCTCTCCCGGGTGCTTGCTCGGCCGAGCACCGCACTCGGCCTCTTCGAGCTGGTCGGCGCGGTAGCGCCGTTTGCAGAACCGGCAGTCGACGAGGGGATCCGCGAAGCCGGTCACGTGCCCCGACGCCTCCCACACGGCTGGGTGCAGGATGATCGAGGAGTCGAGGGCGACGATGTCGTCCCGCTCGCGCACCATCGCCTCCAGCCAGCGTGCTTTCACGTTCTCCTTCAGCAGCACGCCATAGTGGCCGTAGTCGTACGACGACCCGAGCCCGCCGTAGATCTCCGAGGACGGGAACACGAACCCGCGCCGGCGCGCGAGCGAGACGATCTTGTCCATCGTGACCGCGTCCGACATAGGCCAAGACGTTACTCGCGGAGAGCAGTCGGCTACTTGCGCGTGCCCAGCGTGAGCAGATATTCGCGGTGGTGGACCACCTCGTCGCCCTCGCGATGTGCCTCGTCGAAGAACTCGACCCACGTCTGGTGGAACTCCTCGCGCCGCTCCGCGTCGAGTGCCTCCACGGCCGTCTTCGTCGGTCCGTACGAGGTCGAGAAGAGCTCCCAGTACTCCTCGCCGGAGGCGATGGTCAGGGGCGAGTCGTGCTGCTCGAACTCGAGCTCGAACGTCTCGCCGAGCAGCTCCCGCGCGTGGTCCTCGTCGCCCCAGGTGAACGGGCTTCCCGCTCCGGGTACCGGCGGAGGCAGGAACGGTCCCATCATCTTGAACACCTCGGCCATGCCCACCCCGGGCATCCAGCAGGCGAGGGCGAGCCGCCCTCCCGGCCGGATAACGCGAGCCAGCTCGCTCGCGACCGCCCCGTGGTCGGGCGCGAACATCACGCCGCACGTCGATGTCACGACGTCGAAGCTCGCGTCGTCGTACGTCATCGCCTCCGCATCTCCGACCTCGAACTGGACGGTGACGCCCTCCTGGTCGGCTCGCTCACGCGCTGTGTCGATCAGGACGGGCGCGATGTCCTGGCCGACGACGTCGGCGCCGCGCGCGGCGGCGAGGATCGCGACCGCGCCCGTGCCGGTGGCGGCGTCGAGCACTCGCTCGCCCGGTTTCGGCTCGACTCGCTCGATCACGAGGTCGTGGATGTCCCTGATCGTGTTCGTGATGCGCTCGTACGGGCCGTTGCCCCACACCACGCTATGTCGAGCCTTGAGCTCCTCGAATGCCATGTCCCTCCTCGAGTCGTAGGCATGCGGAGCTTACGACCTCCCCGGCGCTAGCCTCCCGCTGATGGTCGACGAGCGCATCCCGGTCGAGCTCCACATCGTCTCCGACTCGACGGGGGAGACCGCGCAGCGGCTCGTGCTCGCGCTCGAGGCCCAGTTCCCCGACCAGCCGTTCGAGGAGATCAGGCACCCGCGGGTCGAGAACGTCGAGGACCTGCACATCGCGGTGCAGCAGGCCCGCGGCCGGCCGGCGGTCATGGTGTACACGCTCGTCGGCTCCGAGCTGCGAGATGCGATGCGCCAGCTGTGCCGTCGCGCCCGCGTCCACTACTGCGACCTCCTCGGGCACCCGATCGACTCGATCTCGCGCGTTGCGGGCGTCGCCGCGCGCATGGAGCCGGGAGCACGCGCGCCGCTCGACTCCTCATATTTCAAGCGCATCGAGGCGATCGAGTTCGCCGTCAAGTACGACGACGGGGTGGGGAGCGGGCTCGACGAGGCCGACGTCGTCCTCGTCGGCGTCTCCCGCACGTCGAAGACGCCGCTCTCGATCTACCTCGGCTACCTCGGGCACAAGGCGGCGAACGTCCCCGTCGTGCGCGGGATCGAGCTTCCGCAGGAGCTGTTCGAGATCGACCCGGCGAAGATCGTCGGGCTCACGATCGCGGCGGAACGGCTCCTCGACATCCGCACCGCGCGCGTGCGAAGCATGGGCGCCTCGCGGAAGCGCTATGCCGAGCTCGAGGTCATCTACGCCGAGCTCGACGAAGCTGCGGCCGTGCACAGGCGCCTCGGGTGCCCGGTCATCGACGTGTCCGAGCTCTCGGTCGAGGAGACGGCGATGCGGATCGTCCGCCAGGTCGAGAAGAGGAAGCGGGCGGCTCGAGTTTGAGCGACGAGCCGAAGCCGCACGGAGCTCCGGGCGAGCCACCTCTTCGACATCCGTTCCGTCCACCGCCGGGAGGGCGTGGCGACCTGCGTGAGAAGGGCTGGGTGCCGTGGCCGCGGATGGCGTTCTGGTGGGTTCTCCTCGTCCTCGGCGACATCGTCTTCTACGTCTTGCTGACGCCGATCTGGCTCGGTCTGCGCGCCGCCGCGTGGATCGCAGAGCTCAGGTCTCGCGCTCGGCGTTCTTGAGCACGCCGTGAAGGCGGGCACGCACAGTCTGCTGTTGCAGGTCTGGCCGATGGAGGGGGTCGCCATCCACTGCTACTTCTTCCAACACGACCAGATCGAGTTCGATCTCGACCCGCGTGAAGTCGTAGGCCAGAGGGAGCTCGATGCCGTGTGCGGATTCGTGCGCGAGATCGGACAAGCGCTCGACAAGCCCGTCCTGGTCACGTGGGAAAGCGCGCCCTCCGAGCCGATCCTGCGTTACGAGCCGGGAACTGATGACGTCGTTCGCGTTGAATCCGAGCAGCCATACTAGGAAACGCGGGTCGGTGAAGTACGAGAGGGCGGCGATGCGGTGCAAGGACCTCTCAAGCTTCAACTCGCCACTCTCGCGACCGTCGCCGCTCCCGCGTGTCCGTAGCATGCGCACCATCCGACGCCAGGGAGGTGTGGGCCCTTGCCTCGCACAGTGACCGACGAAGAGCTAGCCGCCCTCGTTCAACGGATAACTGAGGCGGCGCAAGCCCTGATTTCGGGCGATATCGAGGGCTATGCCGCCCGGATCAAGCACGCGCACGACTACACGCTCATGTCGCCGTACGGTGGCGACCCGGTGCGAGGATTCGACGACTCAGACGGGGCGTTGGATGCTTTATCGCAGTTCTTTCGCGGCGGGGAGGCGAAGGTCGAGGTCGTGGAGACCTACACGTCCGGCGACTTGGCGGTGCTCGTCGTCATCGAGCGACAGCACGGGACGATAGGGGATCTGCCGGACCAGGACTGGTCGCTGCGCGTGACGTGGATCTTCCGGCGCACTGCTGAATCGGACTGGGAGCTCGTGCATCGTCACGCGGACGCGCTGGTACATGCCATCGACCACGAGCGGTTGGGAGTACTAGCGCGCGGTGCGTGACCGGAACCCCTCGCCGGCGCGGCGGCAGCTGGGCGAGCCCCGAGACCGACCCAATCGCGGCTCTCTTGCGCAACGAAGTTCGCAGCGAAAGGCGGCGCTGAGCCAGTCCCTCGACCCCCGGGGTTTGGAGCGCGTCTGTAGCTTGTCCCTTGAGGAGGAGTGAGCTTCCGCGCAAGGTCTGCAGCCAGTGGAGGCAGGATCCTGCTAGCTCGTCTCGTACTCGTCGTGGCGTCGGACCCAGAGCGGCTCCGTCTCACTCTCGTCGCGACCCCTTGACGTGCGGTCGAGCAGGGCGTAGTAGGCCATCGCGGGCTCGAGGCCGCGGGCCGTCGTCACGTAGGTCCGGTAGACGGTCCCGTCCGAAAGCGTGTACGCGCTCAGGCCCGGCCCCTCGGTGACGTACCCCGCGACATCCGTCCCGCACATACGGGCGTACAGCTCGACTGTCGACGGGATCTCGCCCTCGAGGAAGGGCTTCAGCTCCTCCTCGGTGTACAGGAAACCGAGGTCGCGGTTGAAGTCGCTGCCGCCGCTCGAGACCCACTCGACGCCCCAGCCCATCCGCTTCCTGTAGGCAAGGAGTTTCGCGAGCGGACCACGGGAAGCGAGCAGCAAGGTGGCGTCCCTCGCCTCGAGGTGGGGCACCTGGGGGGCGAGCGTGTCCGCGATCGAGGAGCAGACCGGACAGCCCGCCTCGTAGGGCGGCCCGAACATGAAGTGGTAGACGAGCAACTGAGAGCGGCCCTCGAAGAGGTCGGCAAGGGTCTTCGTACCCTCCTCGGTCTCGAAGCGGTAGACCTTCTCGACCGGGACCCAGGGCAGCTCGCGCCGCCTCCGTGCGAGGTCGTCGCCGCGGCGTGTGAGCTCCTTTTCGTCCTTCAGCAGTTCGTCCCGCGCCGCCTCCCATTCCTCCTGCGTTCCGATCCTGTGCTTCGTCATGACGTGCCACCTCCTGTCTCGACGCGAGGGCGAGGCCAGCCTGCAAACCGTGTACCCGGTCGGTGACGAGAAAAACCGCGACCCGGCCGGATGCGTGCCTCATGGCAGGTCAGCGTCGGGTGCCCGCGTGTGCGGGAATGTCGCTTGAGCACGGGCCGCGGCGATCGGGCTAGCCGCGTATGCGCCCAGGGCGCAGAGGTCGCGCGTGAGTGCTGACCTTCTCGAATGCCCGGGTCAGCGCCTTGACATCGGCGTCGGATAGATGACGCGAAAAGTGCTGCTCGATCGCATGGCGATGGTGCCGGCGGGCCGTCTCCATCGTCTTCAGGCCCTGGTCCGTGAGGACGACGAGGAACGACCGACGATCGTTCTCGGGCCGCTCGCGGCGCACGAGGCCGGCCTCCTCCATGCGATCGACAACGCGCGTGAATCCGCTCTTGCTGTAGAGGATTCGCTCGGCTAGCTCGTTCATGCGCAAGCCGCGTCGGCTCGTCCTCCAGGTGGACGAGGAGGTCGTACCAACGGATCGGAATCCCGGCGTCGCGCTCCATCTCGGCGTCGAGCACGTCGAGAAGCGCGAGGGCGCTCTCGAAGTACAACCGCCAAGCTCGAAGCCGCTCCGGTGAAGGGCTTGACAAGGATTGTTCCTCGTGAGATAGTCCGCTTTGCAACTGTTCACTCATGGACAGTTGCAAATCATATCAGTCCGAGGAAGGGAGTGAGGATGGCGGTTTCAGTGGAATCCACGACCCACGGCTATCGGTTGGGACCTGACGAGGGCGAGGCCTACTGGCTGCTCGGAATGCTCGAGATCGTCAAGATCAGCGGTGCGAGCACGAACGGCGACTACGGGTTGATCGAGGTCACAGTGCGCGCCGGCGAGGGCTCGCCATGGCACGTCCACCCCGACGAGGACGAGTGGTTCTACGTGCTCGCTGGGGAGTTCACGGTCTACGTCGGTGACGAGCGCCTGTCGCTTCCGGCGGGCTCGTTCGCGTTCGGCCCCAAAGGTGTGCCGCACACCTTCATCGCCGAGACGGACGGGGCGAAAGCCCTGATCGGCTTCCAGCCCTTCCTGTTCGAGGGCTTCTTGCACGAAGTCGGCGAGCCCGCAGCCGAGCGGGTGCTCCCGCCGCTCCTCGAGGCCCCGCCCGACATGGCTCAACTCATTCCCATCGGCTCGCGTAACGGGATCGAGATCCTCGGTCCTCCTGGCCCGCCTCCAGGCCACTGACGTCACCGAAGCCCGGCGCCCGCGCTCCGAAGAGAGAGCGGGCGCTTCCACCACGCGAGGAGGCGACATGCATGCCCAGTGCTAGGGAATGTCGCGTGACGCCGTGACTCGATCGCGCCATCACGATCGAAGGGCAGGCAGGTCGCTCGAGGGCGTCAGCCGTGTCGGCCGACGCGAACGGCGGGGAGGGCGCCGACCTCGTCCTTGGACAGGGCGACGTGCACCGCGTCGCTCTCGACCCTGGCGACGGCCCCGATCGGGATGGTGACCTCCTTCCGTCCCCAGAGGTGGCCGCGCTCGAGGACGAAGTGCGTGATGTGCTCGTCCGCGTCGACCACGAAGCCGTCCACCTCGCCCAGTGAATGGCCGTCCGCAGAGATGACGGCGCTCGCCCGCCGGACCTCGACCTCGCCTTTCGGCACGCGGTCGTAGTACATGGTCACGTGGGAGTCGAGCTCGCCCGGATACGCAGCCTACGTCGAGACCGGCGTAGTACGGCATCGCGAGGACGTCCTCGACGCCGACGTCCCAGTCGGGGTCCTCGGCGGGGCTCTCTCCGAGCCGGAGGTAGGCGGGCTCGTGCACGGACTCGAACCCCTGCGCCTCGTCCAGGGTGCACTCCAGCTCGATCTCGCGCTGCTCGTCGTCTCTGCCCTTCGCCAGCTGGATGGGCACCAGCCGCGCCTCTCCCTCGCCTTGCTCCGGCCGGACCACGAGATGCGTCACGCGCTTCTCGAGCGGGTCGATGACGATGTCCGCCAGCTCGCCGTACACCCCGTCGGTGCAGTGGACGCGATTGCCGATCTCGAGGCGCATGTCAGTCTCCTCTCCACGCCGACAGGTCGAGCGGAGTCTACGGTCGGGCGTCGAGGCGCATCGTCCTGCCGGGAGGAGGCGCGCCCCGGACGTTCATCTCTCGACTCTAGACGACGGCAACGCCGGTCAATAGCTAGTGCGGCCACTGCAGTGACGGGAGCTATCCCCGGAACGAATCCGGTCGAGGCCGTGCTTCGTTTCCGAGCGCGCGCGACGTCGCTGCCAGACACGTTGGCCGGGCCGGCGAGAATTTCGAGACCACACCAGCACGCGATTCTGCGACCTACGCGGCAGGGACGACCACGCAGCCATGCGGGTTTCCGCTCCCTGCCTAGTGCGGGTAGATTCCTCCCGCAAATGCGCTATTCGTGAACCGGAGCGGGTTTGCGGGGCATCCTGAGCGTCGAGGCATCACCGAGGCATCACCGCCACGACGAAAAAGGCACCCGAAGGTGACGTTCTTTACTGCGGCCGAGCAGCGGGCGTGTTGTTACACCCTGTCGTGGAAGGTCGGAGAATCAGGCTCCTCGCCGAAGTAGACAGGATCTCGTGTCTCGTCGAGCGCGATGATCGTGATTCGGTTCTCGATCACCGTTGCGCCCGCACCACGCGCGATGAGGCTGATGCTGTCAGCGCGCTCGCTCGGGTCGGAGACGACCATGAGCGTTACGGGTGTGCTCCCCTTGACGAGTTCAGGATCTCCGCCTGTGCTCTGCACGACTCGGAGCCGACCATACGTCTGGTCTTTCTGCGAACCGACCGTGAGCTGCAGGTAACCGGCGTGCTCCCACTCGACGGTGCCGCCACTGCCCGACAGCAACACCCGCGCAAAGACCGCGTAGAACCCCGGATCAACCTTGTGGTCGATGAGCGGTATGGGGTCCCAGTTCCGAAGAATCGTGGCACCGCGTCCAATGAGTGATTGACCCCAGACAGCCATGTGTCTCCTTTCACTCGTGGACCAACGAGCGTATCGCGTCAATGGACGGCACGATCCCTTTGCGAGGGCCGACTCTGTCGGCCACGGCTGAGGTCACGCGGCGGATCACGTGTCCGAGCTGCGTGACTTGCCCATTTCGTTCGGCAACGTTGACCTAGCTGTCTACGTGAGCAGGGACAGGAACCTCTCGTCCGTCACGTCCGCGACCGGCATGACGTGCGTGTACACGTCCAGGCTCATCGACGGCTTGGAGTGTCCAGCTCGCTCCGCGAGTTCCCGCGCCGGGACGCCTGACTGATGCCAGAGGGTGAGTCGCCGGTGCCGTAGATCGTGCGGCGAGTAGTGCGGGATCTTCGCGAGACGACACGCCCGACTCATCGCCTGCCGTGCGGTCGAGACGTTGAGCCCCTGGAAGACGCGCCGGTCATCGACGCGATCCTCGAGCGGGCAGGTGTCCTCGATCGCCTCCATGAGCCACGCCGGGAGCTGCACCCAGCGCGACGTGTTCGTCTTGGTCGCGGAGCGGGGGAGACGTAGCCGCCCGCCTGCAACGTCGACGTCGCCCCAGCGAAGCGCAGCCGCCTCCCCG
>CAVWWI010000005.1:0-52496 GCA_963758605.1 uncultured Actinomycetes bacterium
CTCGCCGAGCCTCGGCGAGCGCGCATCCCGATTCTCCCGCGCGTCGCCTCGATCCGCGCGACCTCCAGTCGCGCGGCCGGATATCCGGGAAGCGCGCCAAGCGCGGCACGTGCACGGCGGAGAGCCGCCTCCGTCCGTCCGAGCCCGGCCTCAAGCTGGCGGTCTCCACGAGTGTGAATGCCGTCGGCTCGGGCTGGCCTGCGGCGGTGTCGAGCGCGAGTCGCATCGCCGCCAGTGCGCCGACCGGATCTCCGGTCAGCTCACGCGCGTACGCGAGCCGGGCGTACGAGGAGAGACCCGGCCGCAGCGCGACCATCCGCTGGAAGGCCGCGAACGCCTGCTCGTACCGTCCCAGCTCTACGAGCGCATCCCCGATGACCCCGTAGGGCCGCCCCGACCCCGGCAACAGGAGCCGCGCCTCGCGACCGTAGGCGAGAGCCTTCCGAAACTCGTGCCTGATGAGGGCGAGCGAGCCGAGTCCGAGAACCGCGTTCGGCTCCCGGAGCTGCATACGCAATGCCTTCTTGAGAGCCGCCTCCGAGCGCGGCAGATACGACGGATCCGCGGTCTCGCGCCAGCGGAGCTGGTACGCGAAGCCGAGCTGGGTGAGGAGACCGGCGTCGCCGGGTCGAGCGCGAACCTGCGCCTCGAGCCCGGCGATGCCGGTCGCCGTCACACCACCCGCTCCGGCGAGCGCCTGATCGGCGATCGCCCGAGCTCCAAGGTGGAAGCGGTGGAGGGCCCTGCGGACGGAGACTCGGCGAAGACGCCGCCGACGAGCCGCCGAGGGCGAGCGCGACCGCAACCGCGCCTCCCACGAGCAGTGTCGTCCTGCGTCTCATGCCGAGCCTCCGCCCACGTCCGCCCTAGTTGTGCCCCGTGTGCTCGTACCCGCGATTCGGGATCGCGGCGTACGGGAACATCGAGAGGAACACGTTGTCGGCATTCGTCTGCACGCCGTCCGACACGGTGTCGTTCGGCGGGAGGTTGCAGAGCCCGAGGGCCGCGTTCAGGACCGGACCGTAGCCGCACGCGATCGCGCGAAGCTCGATGTCCGTCACGTCGTCCGCGAGCCTCCGCCCGTTCGGGAAGCCCTGGAAGTCACCCGCCAGGACACCCATCGGATCCGGATTCGCCGTAGGGGGAATCGCGGTGTTCAACCGCAGCAGATCCGCTTTCACGTCTCCCGTGAAGTTGAGGCTCGGCACGCCCGTGAGGAGCACGGCAACGAGATCGTCACGGTTGTCCGTGAGCGTGTCGTTCACCGGTGGCCCGTACAGAACGTTGATCAGCGTGGCCAGCTCCGGCGAGCGATAGCGCGCGAGGAACTGGTTGTCATCCTTCGGAGCGGACGCGTTCCAGAAGTCCTTTTGTCCGATGGGGATGATGACCTCGTTGATCAGCGGATTCCCGAGCCGCGAGACCTGAACCCACGGTCCACTCGAATCCACCGTGCCGTCACCGCCGAGCACGCGGATCTTCTGGCGGCTGGCGCTTGCGTAGATTCCGATGACCCCGTCCGCGTTCGGTGCCTGGAGCAGGTCGGTCTTCGGCACCTGCAGGGCAATCGTGTGGACGTTGTAGTTGACGACCCCGTCCACTCCAGCCTCTGAGTCCGCCGGAGGCTTGACGGCGTGGAACGGGTTGAACGGCCGGAGGCCGCCCAGGTCGAAGATCGACCCGAGGTCGACGAAGAACGGATCGTCGCGCGGGCCGGCGAAGACCAACCGATCGCCACCGAGGTTGGTGACGCCCATCGTGGTGTTGTAGACCGGGTTCGAGCGCGGGCCGATGTTCGCCGGCGCAACGCGCAGAACCTGGTTCGATGCCGTCTCGGTCGAGCCGATCCGGGTGACCTTCTCGATCGTGTACGTCTGCTTGACGTTCAGGTCCGGGTCGTTCTGGAACGTGACCGGACCCGTGTTGTAGAGGAACGTGTTCGGGTTCGAGACGGTCGTCTTGAACCTGAAGCGATACGTGACGTCGTCGCGAGCATCCCCGTCGTTGTCGATGTGGATCTCGTACCTGGCTGTCGGATCGAACCGGTTGTAGTTCGGCCCGCCTGCCGGATCCTCGAACGGGATGAAGTTCGCGATGATCGTGACGGTGTCCGGATTGTCCGGGCTCACGAACGCATACAGGTCCGTGTTGTCGACCGCCGGGTCGTCCGCGATCAGCGGCGCTTCCCGGTGGCTCGACGCGGTTGCGCCCGAAGGGCCGACCCCGCCGACGAAGGCGGCCGCCGCTATCGAGGCGACGACGACCCCCGCGAGCGCGAGGAGCAGCACTCCCCTCCTCATGTGTTCTCCTTTCCCAGGGAACTAGACGCCCTGGTTCGGCGGGGGTTCTGATCCGGTTCGTTAGGTTCCCGGGACGGAGGCCAACGCGAGGAGGGCGTCATGGAGCTCGATCAGAGCGTCGTCTGGATCACGACTCGCCGGATCAAGCCCGGCACCTACGAGGAGTTTCGCCAGGCGTGGCAGCCGAAGGACTTTCCGGCCGGGATGCTGCGGGCCTACGAATGCTTCTCGGAGGGCTCGAACGAGATCGTCGGGATCTCGACGTGGGACTCGCTCGAGTCGCGCGAGCGGTATCGGACCTCGGATGTCGAGGCTGCCCGCCGCGAAGCGATGGCGCCCTTCGTGGAGTCGGAGTCGTCCGGCCTCTACCGCGGCCGCGAGCTCAAGATCCCTAGCTTCTGAGGCGCTCGCGGACGAGCTCGGAGACAACGCGGGCGTTCGCCTTACCGCCGGTCTCCTTCATCACCTGTCCGACGAAGAAGCCGAGCAGGCCCTCCTTGCCGCTGCGATACGCGTCGACCTGGTCGGGGCTCGCCTCCAGGATCCGGGCGACGATCGGCTCGAGCTCGTCTGCGTCCGACACCGCCTCCTGCGCGAGATAGGGATCGGCGGAGAAGCCGGGCTCGCCGAGCTTGGCGATCGCCTCGTCGAAGGCCGCACGCGGGATCAGGTCGCGGGCCTCGACAAGCCGTGCGAGCTCCTTCGCCGGCACGGCGACCGGATCGACGCCCGCACCGACGACGGCGTTCGCGATCACGTTCGCGGACGCGACCTCCTCCGCGCCGGCGGCGACGGTCTCCTGCCAGAGCCGGTCCAACCCGCCCGTGACGAGCACCGTCGCGCGATCCAGATCAAGCGTGGTCTCGAGACGGCGGATGCGCGTGGCGGGAAGCTCCGGAAGCTCGGCTCGTAGGCGCTCGACGAGATCCGCTGGCGGCTCGACCGGAACGAGGTCGGGCTCGGGGAAGTAGCGGTAGTCGTCGGCTTCCTCCTTCGCGCGGTGCGGCGTCAGCGCACCCGTCCCCGCGTCGAAGTCGTATGTCTCCTGCCGCACCTCGCCGCCCGACTCCCAGACCTCGATCTGCCGCGCGATCTCAGCGTCGATCCCGCGCGCAACGAAGGTGAAGGAGTTCATGTTCTTGAGCTCGGTACGCGTCCTGAGCTCGCTCGAGCCGTCCGGGCGAACGGAAACGTTGGCATCGACGCGCAGCGTCCCCTTCTCCATCTCGGCGTCCGAGATCCCCAGCTCGACGATCGTCTGGCGGAGAAGCTGCAGGAACCGCTTCGCCTCCTCCGCGGAGTGGATGTCGGGCGCCGTGACGATCTCGACGAGCGGTGTGCCTCCGCGGTTGAAGTCGACGAGCGAGTAGTCGGCTCCTCGGATCCTCCCGGTCCGTCCGCCCACGTGCACGGTCTTGGCGGCATCTTCCTCGAGGTGCGCGCGGACGATCCCGACTGCGTGATCACCCTCTGCCGTCGGCACTAGTACATTGCCGTCTGTGCAAAATGGTAGATCGTACTGAGAGATCTGATAGCCCTTGGGATTGTCGAAGTAGAAGTAGTTCTTGCGGGAGAAGACCGCGTGCTCGGCGATCTCGCAGCCGAGCGCGAGCCCGAGCTTGATCGTCCACTCGACCGCCTCGCGGTTCACGACCGGCAACGCCCCCGGGAAAGCGAGACAGACGGGGCAGGTCTGCGTGTTCTCGGGCGCGCCGAACCCGACCGCGCAGCGGCAGAACATCTTCGTCCGCGTCTTCAGGTGGACGTGCACCTCGAGCCCGATGACCGGTTCCCAGGTCACGAGCGCCATCTCTCGGGCACCGTGTCGAAGCCGAGCGCCTGCTCGAGTGCGTGGCCGACGCGAAAGAGCAGGTTCTCGCCGAACTGGGGGCCGATCAGCTGCAGCCCGACCGGAAGGCCCTCCGAGAGCCCGCAGGGGATAGAGAGGCCCGGGAGCCCGGCCAAGCAGGACGGAATCGTGAGCACGTCGCTCAGGTACATCGCGAGCGGGTCTGCCGCGCGCGCTCCGATCTCGAACGCGACGGTGGGTGAGGTCGGGGAGACGAGGAGGTCGAACTGCTCGAGCGCCTCTCGGTGCTCCTGGATGATCAGCGTTCGCACCCTCTGCGCCTGCCCGTAGAAGGCGTCGTAGTAGCCCGCCGAGAGTGCGTACGTCCCGAGCATGATCCGGCGCTTCGGCTCGGCGCCGAAGCCCTCGTCGCGCGTCCGGTCGACCATCTCCTGGTAGCTCGACCCCTCTGCCCGCAGCCCGTAGCGCACGCCGTCGTAGCGCGCGAGGTTCGATGACGCCTCCGCGGGCGCGATCAGGTAGTAGCACGGCATCCCGTAGCGCACGGAGCGCGGGAGCGAGCACTCCCCCACCTCCGCGCCGAGTTCCTCGGCGAGCGCGATCGTCTTGTCGACCGCCTCCTTTACTCCCGGCTCGATGCCCTCCGCTTCGTTCAGCTCCGTCGGCACGCCGACGCGCACCCCGTCGAGTGAGTCGCCCTCGGGAAGCACGACGGCATGTGGCAGCTCGGCTGTCGTCGAGTCACACGGGTCGCGTCCGGAGATGATCGAGTACAGCAACGCGACGTCGCGGACGGTCTTCGCGACCGGGCCGATCTGATCGAGGCTGGACGCGAATGCGACGACCCCGTAGCGAGAGACACTCCCGTACGTGGGCCGCAAGCCGACATTTCCGCACAGCGCCGAAGGCTGCTTTATCGAGCCGCCGGTGTCCGAGCCGAGCGCCCAGGGTGTGAGTCCAGCCGTGACTGCAGCCGCCGACCCACCACCAGAGCCTCCGGGAACGCGCGTGGGATCCCACGGATTACACGAATGGCCCCAGGCCGAGTTCTCGGTCGAAGAGCCCATTGCGAACTCGTCCGTGTTCGTCTTGCCGAGGAGCGGTAGGCCGGCTTCCTTCACGCGCGCGGCGACGGTGGCGTCGAAGACCGGGACGTAGCCCTCGAGGATGCGCGAGCCCGCTGTCGTTTCCACGCCGTTGGTCGAGATGACGTCCTTGAGCGCGATCGGAACGCCGCTGCCCTCGCTCTCCGAGGTGCGCAGGAAGCAATGCAGCTCACCGTCGCGTTCCTCGATTGCGTCGAGGTACGCAGCCCGCAGCTCCGGGCTCGTGAGCTCACGCCGCTCGAGGAGCTCCTTCGCCCCCTCGGCAGTCAGCCGCAGGGTGTCGACTACTGGCGCCATGCCGGGACCCGGAAGAGCCCCTTCTCCGCTTCGGGCGCGTTCGCGAGCACGTCCTCGAGAGGCAGCGAGTCGCGAGGCACGTCGTCGTCCCAGACGTTGACGAGATCGAGCGGGTGCGCGGTCGGCGCCACGTCCGCGAGGTCGAGTTCGGCGACAATGCCGACGGCGTCGAGGATCTTCCCGAGCTCGTTCGTGAGCTGCTCGATCTCGTCGTCGGTCAGCGCGAGCTGAGCCAGCTTCGCGACGTGGAGCACCTCTTCTCTCGTGATTGCCATCGTCTGATCCTCCCAAAAAGGGCGGGCTCCCTTTCGGGAGCCCGCCGCACCTTCGATACCAGTCCGGTCAGCTCATCGCTGCCGTGACGTTCGCGGCCTGGGCACCCTTGGGCCCCTGGACGACCTCGAACTCCACACGTTGGCCTTCGGTGAGGGTCTTGAAGCCGTCCATCGTGATCGCGGAGAAGTGGACGAACACGTCGTCGCCTCCCTCGCGCTCGATGAAGCCGTAGCCCTTCTCGTTCGAAAACCACTTGACGGTGCCCTGCTCCACTTACGTCCTCCTACAGCGATGACGTCGGCCCGCGTTGCAGCCGACGTCGATGGATTGAACGGGCCAACCGTAGCGCCTAGGAACCGGGCAACGCAACCCCAGACCGCCGATGTTGCGCGGCTGTGAGGGTATTGCGCAAGAGCATCGCAATCGTCATCGGACCGACGCTGCCCGGCACGGGAGTCAGGAACCCCGCGATGTCGGCCACATCCTTGTCGACGTCGCCCACGAGCCCGTCTTCCGTGCGGTTCACGGCGACATCGACGACGACGGCGCCGGGCTTGACCATGTCTCGAGAAATGAGGCCTGGCTTCCCTACCGCGGCCACGAGCACGTCCGCCCGGCGCGTGTGCTCGGGCAGGTCTTGCGTTCGTGAGTGACAGATCGTGACGGTCGCATGCTGTGCGAGGAGAAGCATCGCGATGGGCTTCCCGACGATCTCGCTGCGCCCCACGACAACCGCTTCCTTCCCTTCGAGCTCGATCTCGTACTCGGCCAGGAGAGCCATGATCCCGAGCGGGGTCGCCGGCACGAGCACCGGCTCGCCGAGGAACAGCCGGCCCGCGTTCAACGGGTGGAACCCGTCCACGTCCTTCGTCGCGTCGACCGCGAGCGTGACCTTCGACTCGTCCATGTGCTCGGGCAGCGGTAACTGCACGAGGATCCCGTCGACACCGTCGTCCGCGTTCAGCTCGTCGAGCAGATCCAGCACCTCGCTCTCGGGAGTCGCCGCGGGAAAGCGGTGATCCCGCGATTCGATCCCGGCCTCGGCGCACGCGTCGTGCTTCTTCGACACGTAGATGTGAGACGCGGGATCGTCCCCGACGAGCACCGTCGCGAGGCAGACGGAGCCCCCGAACGCGTCGACCTCGCCGGCGATCTCGCTACGGAGCTTCTCGGCGAGCACTTTCCCGTCCATGCGAACCGCGGTCATGGAGCTGAAGCCTACTGCGGAGATGGAGCTCGCCGGCTCCCGTTATGCGCTTCTCTTCCCGCTCCCGAACCGCCCGCAACCGCTTCGGCGGTAGCGTTGCCCGGCGTGGTCGAGTCTTTCCTCCGGCGCCTTCTCCGCACTCCGCGACTCGACGTCTGGCGTGGCTGGTACCGCTCCTACGACGAGAACCCCTTCGATGTGGATCCCGCGAGCGTTTCCCGCGAGCGGTTCCTGGATCTCGCGAATCGGGCCCGCGAGCGCCGGAACGAGCCTCTCGTCGCTGCGCTTCGCGAGCGCTTCGGAGCCCTTCCCGAGGCGGTGTTCGTCGACGAGCTCGCGCTCGCGACGCAGGTCGTACCGAAGGATGAGGAGCTCGACTGGAGCCACGGCTTCCTGCTCTACGCCGCGCTCACTAGCTACCTCGCACGGAACGCGTCGGATCGACCGGTGACGATCCTCGAGACGGGGACGGCGCGTGGCTTCAGTGCGGTCTGCATGGCGAAGGCACTACGAGACGCGAAAAGCGCGGGGACGATCCTGACCGTCGACGTGCTCCACGCCGAGCGGCCCATCCTCTGGAACAGCATCGCGGACACCGAGGGGCCGAAGACCCGTCTCCAGCTCCTCGAGCAGTGGTCCGATCTCGTCGAGGACCACGTCGTGTGCATTCGTGGAGATGTCGCGATCGCTCTCGAGCAGATCGGGGTTCCGAGGATCCACTTCGCGTTCCTCGATGCCGAGCACACCTACCACGCCGTGCAGCGCGAGCTCGCGTTCGTCGCGACGCACCAGGAGGCGGGCGACGTCATCGTCTGCGACGACTACACGCCGAGCGAGTTTCCGGAGATCGTCCGCGCAGTCGACGAGCTCGCCGCTACGGGGGCGTATGCGCTGGAGCCGTTCGCAAGCTCGGACGATCGCGGGTACGCGTACCTGGAGCGCAAGGGGTCTGACTTCGGCCCGACCCCGTTCTAAGCATCCGGCATGACGATCTCGGCGTCGTTCGCGGGGTTGATCTCCCCGAACGCGAGGATCGCCAGACCGTCCGGGCCTGCCTCGAACGACCGAAGAACGGGACCGGATACGCGAACCGCGTCCCACTCGCCGACGTCGCGGGCCTCCCCGTCCAGGTGGACCTTGCCGCTCCCCTCGACGACGACGTAGATCTCCTCGGCCTGCTCCTTGTGCCGGTGCGAGAACGGCGAGGTCTCGTTGGGTGCGACCCGCTGGAAGCTGACGCTGAGCCGCTCGGACTCGAGGTCCTTCTTCCCGAACCTCGCCTCGAGTGCCGGCGAGAAGCCGAACTCCTTGGCCGAGTCCACCACCTCGCGACGCAGATTGGCAATCGAGAAAGCAGTCATATGCTCATCTTTCCCGTCGGGAAGACCACGCTAAACGCTGGTCGCTGGTCGCTGGTCGAACTAGGGGGTTCCGAGCGCTGCGGTGATCTTGTCGATCGCCGCCTTCTCCTCGTCTTGCACGCCGCCCTTCGCCTCGGCGACCGCCGTCGCGACGTCCAGCACGAGATCGCGATATGGCTCGAGCTCGTCCGGTGCCTTCTCGCGGAGCGCCGCGCCCGCGGCGCTCAGCGCGTTCATGGTTCCCTGCCCGACCTCCTTCGGCGACGAGAACACGCCGAAGCCGGTTCCCCGGGTCTCGGAGAGCTCGCGGACGAGCTGACTCTCGTCCTCGCGATGCGCGGCGAGTTGCTTCACGACGGTACTCGCCTCGCCAAAGCTGTCGGTGAAGTCGCGATGTGCCGTAGACACGAGCATGCCGGCGCCCGTGACCCCCTGCTGGAGCGCCTTCCATTCGTCTTCGGTGAAGTCCGCCTTGCCTGCCATGTGTCCTCCTCGACCGCGGGTCAGCTGCCAAGGCAATTCTTGCAGCGATCCGGCGTCCGAGGATTCGGCTGGCGGTTCGGTCCCTCCGCGAGATCCGCGAACCGCCAGCACTACAGCGTCAGACGACGGGCCGGAGCCGTGGCTAGCCGTCTTCACGATCTCCGAACGCGAGCTTCGCGAAGTCTTCCTCGACCAGAGTCGAACCGTTCAATCGAGTCGTGCGAATAACCGCGAGGCCGGGGCCGTGCGAGCCGGTCACCTCTGCGGCGGTGACCGCCGAGCGCTCCGGCCTCATGGCAGATGCCAATACCCGGGCGCAGGCAACCTCTGGGTGTCCCTGCGGCAAGGCACCGGGTTACGCGTGCGCCCGGGCAAGAACGAGGGTAGCCCGCGTTGCGGACTTCTGCCAGGGGACAAGGCGCCGAGCGGACTCGAACCGCTGAATGAGTGATTTTGAATCGAGTGCCCATGATCGTCTGAACCGAGAGCCGCAACGCAAGCAAGATTGCGGGGCCCCCAGGAGGGGGCCCCGCGAATCATCTCGATGTGACTGTTACGGGACGAGAACGCCGTTCACGAAGAGCTGGATCGCACCGGCGGCCAATCCGCCGGAGTCCACGGCGTCCGTGCCCGTGAGGGTGTTGATCTCGAGCCGGTCGTTCGCTGCCTCGGAGTGCAGGATCCCGACCGTTGCGGCAAGACCGCTCACCTTCACTCCACCTGCGTCCCCGTTGGCGACGAGCGCGTCGTTGCCGTTGGTGCCGTTGACGACGACGCGGTCGGGCTGGCCGTCGCCCGCGGCCCCGCCGAGGGTGCCGGCCAGGTCGACGTTCACGCTGGTGACGTCGGTTCCGGTCAGGTCGTTGACGGTGACGACGTCGGCTCCGCCGAGGGCGACGAAGTCGACCCGCTCGACACTGCGCGTGTCCATGGTGACGTTGCCGGGGTTGCGGAGGAACCGGAGGCGATTGCCGTTCGCCGACAGATCGACCTGCTCGGCGCCGCCTGCGCCGTTGAAGAGCATCGTGTCGGCGTCGTCCTGGCCCTCGACGACGTCGCTGCCGTCGCCCGGATCCCAGACGAAGGTGTCGTCGCCGGCGCCCATGAACGCAACGTCGTTGCCCCGGTTGCCGTCGATGGAATCGTCCCCGTCGCCACCGAGCAGCAGCTCTGCCCCAGAGCCTCCGGCCAGGTTGTCGGCTCCGGCTCCACCGTCGATCGTCGTCGGGATGTCGCTGAAGACCCCGTTGCTTTCGTCGATGCGGACGAGATCGTCGCCCTCAGCGGCATCGAGCTCGATTCGTGCGATGTCCTTGCGTGCGAAGTCGAGGTCTGCCGAACCGTCGTCACCGACGTCGAGCTGGAGCACGCCGGAGTCGCCGGCCTGCAGGCGAAGCGCGATCCTGTCGCTCCTCTTCGAGCCCTCGATCGACAGCACGCCGTCCTTGAGCTTCGGGTGCTTGATCTGGGTCGCCGCGGCCTCGGCCTGACCGGCCGCGATCCCAGCTGCGCCCGTGAGGGCGATGGCCAGGGACACAACCCCTAACCGGGCCTTCGCGGTGCGCATGTTCCTGATTTGAGTCATCCTCTTCATGGTTTGCTCCCTTCCGTTCGAGTTGACCTTGTGGAGCTAGAGACACCGGCGAGCGGCCTCTATTCCCGGTCCTCTCGTCACGGCGGGAATAGCCACGCCCGAAGAGGGTCATTCAGACTGTGAGACCGATGAGACGTCGTCGAGAAGACGAGGACGGCAACCAGGAGATCGCCGAGCTGGCAGCGCTGGCGGACGGGTCGCTCGCGCCCGGGCGTCGCGGGGAGCTCGAGGCTCGAGTGGCCGCGTCGTCGGAGCTCGCCGACCGGCTCGCCGAGCAACAGCGAGCGATCGCGTTTGCCCGGAGTGCTGCGGACGAGGTCGAGGCGCCGGCGGCTTTGCGAGAGCGCATCGAGGCGCAACGACGAGTTCGCCGCGGGGAGGGGCCTCGTGGGTTCCTCCTGATCGGCGCGGCTGCAACCGCTGTGTTGGCGGTCGCGGTCGGGCTGAGCGTGCTCAGCTCAGAAACATCTCCTGAGCGCTTCCGCGCGGCCCTCGGTCCGACCACGCTCTTCCCCGACGCCAGCGGCGAGGCGACACTCACCAAGACGTCGTCCGGCTGGCGGATCGAGCTCGACGCCACGGGGCTACCTCGCCTCGAGAACGGGCGCTTCTACCAGGCGTGGCTCCGCGATAGTGCCGACGTGCTGGTGCCGATTGGCACCTTCAACGAGGGCCGCGAGGTGACGCTCTGGGCAGGCGTCTCGCCGAATGACTTCAGGACCCTGACCGTCACGCGCGAGCAGGCCGACGGCGATCAGGCCTCGTCGGGAGAGAAGGTGCTCGTCGGAACGGTCGAGACCGGCGACTCAAGCTGAGTAGCCCTCGATTCGGCGCACTACCTGTTGGCGGGCGCGGTAGAGGCGGCTCATCACCGTGCCCTCGCGGATGCGCAGCGCACGAGCGGCCTCCTTGTAGGAGAGGCCGGTGACATCGACCGCGACGAGGACGTCGCGGAAGTCATCCGGAAGTGCGGCTATCGCCCCGTAGAGCTCACGCGCCTCGAGCGCGGCCTCCGGCTCGCGTGCGTGCGGGTCGGCGACCAGGTCGAGCTGCTCGGGCAACGCGTCGGGACGCAGCCGGCGGCGCTCGGCACGCTTCTGGTTCAGAAAGGTGTTGCGCAGCGCGCGCAGGAGGTAGCCGAGGTCGTCCTCGTTGCGGAGCAGGCGTGGGCGGCTGAGCACGCGCGCGTAGGTCTCCTGGACGAGGTCCTCGGCGTCCTCGCGAGAGCCGGAGAGCGCCCAGGCAGCCCGGTAGAGCCGGTCCAGATGGTCTCCAAGCCTGACGGGGTCGAGAATGCGCTCCATCGGAGTGACCTGTGGCGTTCCGCCGCCTCGGAGCGAGCATAGAGCCGTCCAGGAGCGCCGGGAGTGGTGACGGTGGCAACGCCACCGCTCCGCCCGAGCAGGTCTCGGCCCACAAGACCTCGCAGGCTCGATTGCAAACTGCACTCGAGGCGCTGAATGCGTGATTTCAGGGTGACTCTCAGTCTTGAGGAAAGCCGGGCGATGCCTCGCAGGTGGCCGTTTGCGCTCAGCCGATTTCCGCCCCCTTGACGCTTCGCCGTCGACCGGCGTAGCGTTGCTGGTGTGCCCTGCAGCGTCGTCTGCATCTCGCGGCCCGACGGCGCGGGAGGCGCCTCGATCGGGCACCTCGCGGCTGAACGGCTCGGTTTCGACTACGTCGACGAGGCAATCGTCTCCAGCGCGGCCGCGAAGGGAGGGATTTCAGCAGACGACGTAGCCGATGCAGAGAAACGCAAGTCGGCGTTGAGCCGCCTCGTCCGTGAGCTCGGCCGTACGGCCGGTCCGGGCAGCTATGGCTTTGCAGGCCTCTCCGACCCGTCCATCGAGGGAATCACCCCCGAAGTCGTTCGGGGCCTGATTCGTGACACGATCGAGGAGACGGCCAATCGAGGCAACGTGGTGATCGTCTCGCATGCTGCGTCTCTCGCACTCTCGGATAGGCCTAACGTGCTTCGTGTGCTCGTGACCGCATCCCCCGAGACGCGAGCGCGGCGGCTCGCGGAAGCGAGGACTCTCGATCTCAAGGATGCTCGGAAGGCGATCACGGACGCTGACACGGCGCGAGCGGATTACCTACGCCGCTTCTATGGCGTCGAGGCCGAGCTGCCGACGCACTACGACCTCGTCGTGAACACGGACACATTGAGCGTGGAACAAGCCGCCGACCTTGTCGCGCGGGCCGCAAGCTGAGCCGGAGCAACACCTCTGTGATCCCCTATGCGCGGGTGAGAAAGGACGGACGTTCGCGAGTTCATTCGCCGGCTCGAGGCTGTCGGTCTCAGCCTCGAGTCGACGCCAGGCTGCTCTACGCCGTTCGGACGCCGAACTTTCCAACGGGAACCGGGCCTTCACTGAAATCACTGACGCCGACTCGAACCGCTGAAGTAGTGATTCAGTGCGCGCTCGAATTCCGCAAATTGCGTCATTACGAGAACGGCTCGCCTCATCGAGCGGCCTTCAACCGCGAGCCTCTGCCGCGCGATGAGCGTGGCGCACGCTCCTTCCTCGTGCGCACGAGTACGAGACGTCGTCGAACCACGCTTGTCCGACAGTGCGTGCGGCGCGCAGATAGATGCCGACGTAGGCGGCGCCGGAGGGGGCGACCCCGTTCGCGCGCAGCCGGCGCCAGCCGCGTGTGCCGCACGGGACCGGCTCGGACTGCACGCCGCCGACAGCGCGCCCCTCGGCCGAGAACCAGCGGAGGGCGAGGCGCACCTCGCCGCACCTCGCGCCGGCGCGCGCGAACGCCGTCACCGTGGATTGATCTCCCTGGCGAACGGCCGGATCGGGCGGGGCGATCGCGAAGGCGGCGTCGGGTCCTGTCCCGGTGACGGTCCCGTCGATCCGAGCCGAGGCACGGCCCGTCCGCGCGATCTGCCTGTCGCGCGCGAACGTCGCATTCAACGCCCTCCGGATCCGCCACAGCGCGGGTACCGTGTGACCGTCTCCGTCGCGCACGGCATCCTCGAAGCCGCCGTTGAAGCCGTCTGCTTGGCCGCCGGAGAAGATCGTCCGCAGCTCGGTGGCCGCGGGCTTCGCCGCGCCGGAGACGCGGAAGAGGCCGAAGCGGTACTCCCGCGCGTTGCCCTGGACGGCGGGGTCGTCGGCCGGGATCGCCTCCGGCGCGAAGTCGGACAGGATCCACGGCGCGATCGGAGGCAGGCCGATTCGGCGAACCACGTGCGCGAGCGAGCGGAGGTAGTACCCCTGTTCCGCCTCCCGCGCGGACTGCGAGGCTGGCACGCCGCGAAGGACGTCGTACGGGATCGCCGTCGAGTAGCCGGTCTCGCCCAGCCGCAGCGGCAGCGGCGCGACGGCATCCCTCGCCGCCTCGAGGTAGTGGGCGGCAAGCTCCGGCCGCCAGTAGAAGTGTGCCGAGTAGAAGTCGGGCTGCGCGGACCCGAGCGCAGCGCGCAACAGCTGCAGGTCACGCGCGGGGTCCAAGGCGGGTACTGAGATGGCGACGGGCCGACGGGCGACATCACGCACATAGGGGATCAGCGCTGCCGCCCATGCGGCGGCACCCACGTCCTGCGGCCGGACTTCGTTCTTCAGCTCCACGAACGCGATCCGCGCATCGCCGGTGTACGGGGAGAGCAGCGCGCCCGCCCAGCGACGTGATCCGGCGATGTCCGCGTAGTCGTGCCACCAATCGAAGAGGGTGAGCTCAACCCGTAGCCCGTGGCGTGCGGCGAGGTCGACGACATTCTCGAGCCGCGCGGTCATCACCGCTTCGGGCTCCGGGTAGCCGAAAACACGGGCGGGAACGATCACGCGCACCGTGTTCGCGCGAAGCCACGCGATCCGAGCTAGGTCACGGTCGATCGCGTCGGCGTCGAAACGCGTCCACATCAGCGTCCAGCCACCGCGCGCCGGGAAGTAGCTGATCGAGCGCACGTCGTCTGGCACGCGCATGTCGTCGGCCGAAGACGCGTGCACGGCACCGCCCTGGAGGGAAGCGACGAGTGCCGCGCCGAGAACGGCCGCAAGGCGGAGGTGGAGGCGCACGGGCGGGGCCGAATCCTAATTCGTGGGTCGAACGATCCCCACGCTCGCGCTGCCGGAGTGACTTGAGCGTTTCTTGAGCGACCCGACGACCCGTCGGGATGCCCCAGTGTGCGGGGATGTCGTTTGAGGAGGCAGGTTTGTGGCTGCGAACTCGTGGGGAGTAAGAACGAGCCGAATCCAACTAAGGGGCCGCGATGCCGGAACTGATGATCGACTTCATCACTTCGCTTGAGGGATACGGGGCGGCCGACGGCTGGCCTGGCTGGTGGGGTCTGGAAGGACCCGAGTACCTCGCCTGGTTGGGAGACCAACCGGAGGCGAACTACACCGTCCTGATGGGCGCCAACACCTATCGGCTCATGTCCGGGCTGGCCACTGACGGCGAACCAGGTACAGATGCCCTCGCGGACCTGTCGAAGATCGTCTTCTCGACCACGTTGACGGAGCCCCTGGCGTGGCCCAACACCCGACTGATCTCACAGGACCCCATCGACACCGTGCGCTCGATGAAGGACACGGGCACCGAGTCGATGCGCACGATCGGCAGCCTCATGCTGTGCCGCTCCCTCCTGCGTGCCGGTCTCGTCGATCGTTTTCGCGTGGTCGTGTTCCCAGTGATCACGGGAAGCACTGGGAAGGATCGGATCTACGACGGGTACCCCGACGTCTCCCTCGACATGGTGAGTAGCCGCGTCTTCGACGATCGGCTGCAGCTCCTCGAGTACGTCCCTACGGTTCTGGCTGGGCCACCCGGTGCCAGTTCATGACTCTCGCTCGTCCGCCTGTCGTCAGCCAGACCGACTGGGACACCGCTCTGGCGGCCATGACCGGACGCGAAAAAGCCGTCGCCGCCGCGATGCACGAGCTCGCCGCCGCACGGAAACGCATGCCGATGGTGCGGGTTGAGCACGACTACCGCTTCGATGGTCCTGATGGTCAGCGGTCGCTGCCCGAGCTGTTCGACGGGCGCGGCCAGCTCATCCTCTACCGGTTCTTCTTCGAGGAGGGTGTCGACGGCTGGCCCGACGCCGGATGCGTCGGCTGCTCATCCGTCGCCGACGGCATCCCCGACCTCGGCCTCCTGCATGCTCGGGACATCACGTTCGCCATGGCATCGCCGGCACCTCAGGCGAACCTACGCCGCTACGCCGAGCGCATGGGTTGGACGGATGTGCCCTGGTACACGATCTGCACCGAGGGCTTCTCGGCTGACTTCGGGGTTGACGAGTGGTTCGGCTTCAACGTCTTCCTGCGCGACGGCAACGACGTCTACCGCACCTACTTCCTCCAGCACGGGGCGATGGTCCAGTGGATCGGAAGCGTCTGGAGCATGTGGTCCCTCACGCCCTACGGCGGGCAGGGCGACGACGAGGATGCGCCGGAGGGCTGGCCGCAAGCGCCGCAGTCGTTCTGGTTCCGCCGTCACGACGAGTTCGACGATCCGCCGCCGTCCGCCAGCGGCGGCGCTCGACTCAACTAGCGAAAGAGGATCAGTCATGTCACTCGCCCGCGTCCATAACTTCGCGATCTCGCTCGACGGCTTCGGCACCGGCGAAGGTCAGACGCGCGACGCACCGTTCGGCCACGCCGGCGAACGGCTGCACGAATGGATGTTCGCAACCCGGTGGTGGCACGAGATGGTTGGCAAGCCCGGCGGCAGCGGCGGCACCGACGACGCCTTCTCGCAGCAGTTCGCTCTCGGGATCGGCGCCGAGATCATGGGTGCGAACAAGTTCGGCCATCCCGGATGGCACGAGGACCCCGAATGGAAGGGCGCGTGGGGTTCCAACCCGCCGTTCCACACACCGACCTTCATCCTCACCCACCAACCGCGCCCCTCGATCGAGATGGAGGGCGGCACGACGTTCCACTTCATCGACGCTTCGCCCGCCGAGGCGCTCGAGACCGCCCGCGAGGCTGCGGACGGCCAGGACGTGCGCCTCGGCGGAGGTCCCACCATGGTCCGCGACTTCTTTGCCGCCGGACTCGTCGACCACATGCACATCGTGGTGGTCCCGATCCTGCTCGGCCGAGGCGTACGCCTCTGGGACGGACTGGAGGGCCTCGAGAAGGACTACGACGTGGAGGCCACCTCCTCGCCCAGCGGAGTCACGCATGTGACGTTCACCCGTGCGGGTGTCTGAACACGACAGCTACCGAGCTATCGACGGCTCAGTTCTTGGCATGGGCGAGCGTCTGCTCTATCCGCGATGGGAGCGGCGCGTCAGGGACGAGCGCATCGTCTACCGCGAGGACAGTAAACGCGCAGAGGCGCCGAGCGGACTCGAACCGCTGTACGAGGCTTTGCAGGCCTCTGCCTAACCACTCGGCCACGGCGCCGCGCCGCGCCAATCGTAGCCGTCCTCTTCGGGAGAGACGGTGAGCCTGTGGGCCTGCCTCCGATCCCGGCCCAAGTTGAGATCTGCCTGCGGTCCGGCGCCGCAATGGAGTGGCGGCACGGGACGTTCCAGTGCCCGAGGTGCCGGTTCAAGATCGGCTGCTGCAAAGGCGAGCCGGGAGACTGCCGGACCTCGTAGCGGTCAGAATCCCGCGGGCCGGCGCTCAGCCGACCGGACCTTCCCCTTGGGCGACGACTTCTGCGGCTTGACGACCCCGTCCTCCGAAGCCTTCGGAGCGCGGTCGACGCGAGCCTCCTTCGGCTCGGGCTTCACGCGGTCCTGCCGGTTGGCCTGCGAGTTGCCTCGTCTCGCAGGAGCGTTCGCGCGAACGCCTTGGCCACGCGGTGGGGCTTTGGCTTTGGCGCTTCGAGCACCACGAGTGGGACGAGGGGGCGTCGGCGTCGGCTTCGGCTTCGGCTTCGGTCGCGCGCGCCCCCTGAGTCTCGTCAAGCTTCGCCTGACCGGGCGCGTTCGCCTTGCCGCGGGCAACGCCGTTACCCGGCACGAGGACACCCCGCGGGGCGGTCTGCCCGAGCCGCAAACCGGGTTTCTGGACGAGGGCGGGAGGCTTGTTCTTGGCTTTCGGCTCGACCTCGGCGGCACCGACCATACCCACCCCACCCGCTACGCCTGCCGCAGCAACTACCGCCGCGGCCTTGAGCGCAACGCCGCCCGCGAACACACCGCCGCCGACTGCGCCCGCGCCCGCGGCGCCACCGGAACCCGCGGCAATGGCGGTTCCTGCTCCCATCGCGGGGAGCGTCGCCGCACCGGCGGACCCCTCCAGGCCCTTGAACAGGGTGAGCGAGACCGGGATCGGGACGAAGACGAGGCCGCGTAGCGCTTTTCGGTGCCGCTGCTGGACCTGCGCGAACCGAGCGCAATCGGGGCACTCGTCCATGTGGAAACGCAGGCGCTTCCGCTCCTTGCGGCCGAGCCGCCCGTCCGCCGCCTGTGAGATGGCGAACTGCGCCTCGGTGCACGTGAGCTGGTGCTCCAGTTCCTCAGCGAGGGATCTGCGAGCACGGAAGAGGAGCGTCTCGAGCGCGGAGGTCGTCACGCCGAGAATCTCGGCGATCTCGTTGTACGAGCGACCCTCGAACTCCCGGAGGACGATGGCCTGCCGTTGCTGAGGTGGGATGTGCGAGAGCGCGGTCAGAATCTCACCGACGGTCGGACCTGCACTCTCCGTGGCGTCGGAGCCCCGGTCCGGCAGCCGGTCGTCGAGCACGACCTGGCGCGGCCTCGCGCTGTCGTGCCGGAACCGCTGCTTGATCGCGTTCGACGCGATCGTGAGCAGCCAATTCGCCGGCTTTCGCGGGCGCACGCCCTGCTCGAGCGAGCGGTAGGCATTGAGGAAGGTCGTCTGCGTGACATCCTCCGCGTCCGCGTGGTTCCCGAGCACGGCAAGCGCGTATCGGTACACGTCGCTCCCATGGCGGCGGTAGAGATCGTCGATCGCAAGCGACGCGGTATGACCGGTCTCGGTGACCGCCATTCCTAAACCGTGGCCGAGGGGCTTGCGTCGCACAAGCCTCCTCACAAATTCCTAACACTCTCGGTGCAAGAACCTCTTGTTCCCTGCATCTATCTCGGTAAGGGCATGAATCCGACCGTGTGCAGACATCAGCCATGAAGAAGAAGCTCCTCGTGCTCGTCGCTCTGCTCACCTTTGCCGTGCCGACGGCTCTTGCGGCGCCGCCCGACGGGAAGAAGCCGGCTACGGGGAACCAGGCTGCCGAGCCCGCGGCCCAGAAAGCATGCCGGGCCGAGCGCGGCACGACCACCGAGAGCATGGCTGCGTTCGCCAACAAGTACGGGACGAACAAGAACAAGAGGAACGCCTTCGGCAAGTGCGTGTCCAAGGCTGCGAAGCAGAAGGCGCGAACCGCTTAGTTCTTGTGCGACTCCCGGCGCCCCGCGGCGGGGTGCGGTGGAGGGGGAAATGGCGAAGGGGCCGAAAGGCCTCTTCGCCGTTTTCGGCTATAGGCTCGCGCCGCGATGGCCAATCTCTTCCGCCTCGGCGCACGAGATCTCGCCATCGTTCTTGCGGCCTCCTGGCTTGCGAGGCTGCTGTTCATCGCTGCGATCGGCGACGCACACTCCCTCGACGTCGACTACTGGCGCGGCGCGCTCGACGCGCTCGAAGAGGGTCGCAATCCCTACGAGACCGGAGTTCTGAACTGGCCCCCGCTCTGGCTCGTGATCATCGTTGGCCTCGACGCCGTCGCAGACGTCACCTGGTTGTCGTTCTTCTCCGCGCTCCGCCTCTACCTCGTGCTCGTGGAGTCGGCGCTCGTGGTGACCCTCTACCTCATCCTCGTTCGGGTCGGGGCGCCACGCGACGTAGTTCGCAGGGCACTGCTCTTCGGCATCGCTCTCAACCCCGTGACGATCATCCTCGTCTGCCAGCACGGAAACAGCGACGTCAACGTCGGCTTCCTCGTGACCCTGGCCGCCGCCGCGCTTCTCGCCCACGAGCGATCGCGAGACGTCGTCCTCTGGCTCGGCGGATGCCTTCTGCTCGGGGTGGGCGTGCTCGCGAAGACCGTTCCCCTCGCGCTGGCTCCGATTCTCGCCCCCGGCGCACAGCTCGCTCCCCGTACGGGAAAGCTGCTCGGGATCGTGCTTTTCCTGGGCCCCGCAGCGCTCGGATTGAGCGTGATCCTGGCGCTCGCTCCCGACGCGGTCATGGAGCACGTCATTCGGTATCGGTCGACACGCGGCTTCTTCGGGCTCTCGGGGATCCTCGAAGAGCTGATGCAACTCGACCATCGCTCGTTCTACTCGAGGGTCTTCACCATCGCTGTCCTCGTCCTGGTCGTGTGGCTGTGGCGCCGCCTGTCGCGCGAGGCGCCGTTGCCCCCGGAGAGGCTGTTCCTGCTCGTCGCCGTCGTGCTTCTGGCCGTCGTCGCGTTCGGCCCCGGCTACGGGCCTCAGTACGTGTACTGGTTCATCCCGGCGCTCGTCGCGACGTATGTGCTCCTCGACGACTCCTGGCGCCGGCTGCTGCTCGTCGGCTACGGCGTCGCCGGGCTCACGTATGCGATCGAGTACGCCTTCATTCCGTGGCTCGGCGCGTATGCGAGCGAGTCGGCCGGCAATCCAGCGTGGGTGGCCGACGTGTCCGACGCGCTCGACGCCCCCGAGAGGCTCGTGCTCTTCCGAATCCCACTGTTTCTCGTCTATCTCGTCCTCATCTACGGAGGGATCACCCGACTGACCGCAACGTCGTCCCGAGATTCCCACGTCCTGTGATTTCGACTCGCTCGAGATCGAGCCACTCCGCCATCAGCCGCAGCTCGTCGAGCATCGCGGCGGCCACCTCGCGCTCGGGCACCCCCGGCTCGCCCCAGCCTGCCTGCACCAGCAGTGCGCCGTTGGTGCGATCGGCCTTGAGGTCGACCCGGCCCACCAGCTCGTCGTCGAGCAGGAACGGCAGCACGTAGTAGCCGTACTGGCGCTTCGGCGCCGGGACGTAGATCTCGATCCGGTAGTGGAACCCGAACACGCGTAGGGCGCGCTCCCGGTTCCACACGACCGGGTCGAACGGGCTCAACAGCGCGCGGGCTCCGACCCGCCGCGGGATCGTCACGTCAGGATGCATATAGGCGGGGCGACTCCACCCGTGCACGTCGGCGGCGATCAGGCGACCCTCTTCGACGAGCTCGGCGAGCGGGAGTTTGCACTTCGACCGCCCCTGCCGGTGGTAGTCGGCGAGGTCGCCGGCGGTGCCGATCCCGTGGTACCTGGCGGCCAGCACGAGGAGCTCCTTGCGCGCCTCGTGCTCCGGCAGTGCCGGCACGGCAAGGACGTCCGGCGGCAACACGCGCTCCGGGAGGTCGTAGACGCGCGCGAAGTCGCTTCGGCGGCGGGTCGCCGTTAGACGCCCCTCGTAGAAGAGCGCCGCGAGGGCGAGCTTTCCGTCGTCGTAGTCCCACCACGCGCCCTTCTTGCCGTCTCCCTGTGCGAGGTCGCCGGCGACCAGCGGCCCGTGCTCGGCGACGTACTCGTAGACGGTCTCGATGTACTTCCGGCGCGATTCGACGCGACGCCGGAAGGACGGCCAGGGGAACGGACTGCCCATCTTCCAGCGAAACAGGTGGTGGTGGGCGGTCTGGACGTGGCAGGCCTCGTGCACCCAGTACTCGAACAGCTCACCCGCTGCAGTTGCGTCCCAGATCAGCGAGCGGGGGTGCGGGCCGAGGCGCGCGAACAGCGGCAGCTCCTGGCTGCGCACGAGGACGTTGACCGAGTCGATCTGGATCAACCCGATCCGGTCGAGCACGCGGCGCAGGTGGCGGCGGTCGATGCGCCCCGTCGGACGACCCTCGGCGAATCCCTGGGCACCGAGCGCGATGCGACGCGCCTCCGCCTCGGACACCGAGATGGTCGAGCCGGCGCGACGCGCCATCGGTCAGTCGGCGACGTTGATGGTGACCGAGTTGATGACGACGTCGGTGTTCGGGCGATCGTTGCTTCCGGTCGGCACGCGTTGCATGGCGTCGAGCACGTCGAGGCCCTTCACGATCTTGCCGAACAGGCTGTAGAGCGGCGGGAGCCCTGCGCCGTTCGGGCCGGAGATCAGGAAGAACTGGCTGCCGTTCGTGCTCGGCCCCGCGTTTGCCATCGCCACCGACCCGATCTCGTACTGGCCGGCCTTGGGGAGCTCATCCTCGAAGCGGTAGCCGGGTCCGCCTGTGCCGGTTCCCGTGGGGTCGCCGCCCTGGCACACGAAGCCGTCGATGATGCGGTGGAAGATGATCCCGTCGAAGTAGTGGTGCAGCGCCAGGAACACGAAGTTGTTGACGGTCTTCGGGGCCCGGTCGGAATCGAGGGCGATCACGAGCTCGCCCATCGACGTGTCCATCGTGGCCGTGTAACGCTTGTCGGGGTCGATGCCCATCTCGGGCGCCGACGGGAACTGCTGCTGCTTGGGTGCTGAACCGTCGACGGGAGGAAACGGGGTCGTTGCCATGCGGCGCACCCTAGCGGTCGTCCGTCGCACAGCGAGCGTTGACGGCGACTGCGTAGCGGAGGAGGATCAGCCCATGGGGCGCGTCCTTCTAGGCGACGTGCTCATCGCGTAGGAAACTCGCATGAGCGGCGCGTCAGGACAGCTGGCCGCGGTCACGTTTCGGGCCCGACGAGTTTGCTACCCCTGTCCGCCATTCGACGAGCGGAGCGGCGACCCACGTGGGATCCGGCGCTTCGTACAGCGCTGCGGCGTCGGTGTAGGTCAGGTCGAGGATCGAGCCGCGCAGCGCTCCGCGGAGGTAGCGAAAGACGACACCTGCGTCGCGCGCGTCGCTCTTCGCCTCGACGCAGTGCGCGTCGTAGCCGGCATAGTCGCCGCTGCCGAGTAGCGCGATCCCTTCCTCGATCGTCGCGCGGGCGAGCTCGAGGCCACCCTCGCCCGGAGCCAGTGCGCGCTCCGCGGGATCCCCGTAGCCGATCCCGTGATGGAACGGGTCGGCGGTGGACACGACCACGGCGTCCTCGGCGCGTACGGCGAGCTCCTCGATACCCGGCAGCCGCTCGGGGTGCCCGCCTGCGAGGTACGGGTACCGCTCGACGACTTCTGGACCGCGTATTCCGCGTCGCTTCGTCTCCGCCGCCCAGAAGTGGCGGAAACTGATCAACGCGTGGTCGTCGCGCCACTCCTCTCGCCCCTCGATACCCGGCCCCTGAATTCCCCAGAACGGCCACTCCGAGGGATCTTCGCCGGCCGAGACGCGTGAGCGAGCTCTCTCCATCTCGTCCGTGAAGGCGTGCAGGACGCTGATCACGATCACCCGATCGGCGCCGCTGTCGAGACACCCGTGGACCGCGGCCGCGACCTGATGCCCGCAGTCGTGTACTCCCGCATGCGGGAAGACGACGACACCTCCGTCAGCGAGCGTCGGCGCGAGATCCCACTCGCGCCCGCGCTCCAGTTGCTCGAGCGTTCCGCGTTCTCCCATCTCGTCGTGCTCGGAGCGATAGAGCTCGTGGATCCGCTCCTTGAGCTTCTGACGATCGAGGGTCACTTCCGCACAGGTATCGACGCGTTCGCGTTCAGGAGACTACTCGCTCTGATCGAGCGAGACGCAGCGGCGTCGATGCGCTCGCTCGTCGGCGCGCAGCGGGCGCCTGCGGAGTCGACCTGCAGCATAGAAACCTGCCGTCGTGCAAGAGTGTCCTGACTGGAGGTATCGAGGAGGTTCGAGGATGGAAGGCCGCCCCGCCTACCCGGTCCGGCTCGAAGGCCGGCTGGATCCGCAACTGAGCCGCTGGCTCTGGGTCGTGAAGTGGCTGCTGGCGATCCCGCACTACATCGTGCTCTTCTTCCTCTGGATCGCCTTCGTCGTCCTCACGATCGTCGCCTTCTTTGCGATCCTCTTCACCGGGCGCTACCCGCGGGGCATCTTCGACTTCAACCTCGGCGTGCTGCGCTGGACCTGGCGCGTCGCGTACTACTCGTACGGCGCGCTCGGCACGGACCGGTACCCGCCGTTCACGCTCGACGAGGCACCTGACTACCCTGCGACGCTCGACGTCGCCTACCCGGAGCGGCTCTCGCGGGGCCTCGTTCTCGTGAAGTGGTGGCTGCTCGCAATCCCGCAGTACATCCTGGTCGGAATTTTCGTCGGAGGCGCCGGCTCCGCGGCTGGCAGAGCTCAAGACTGGGGCGGATGGCACTGGTGGTACGAAGGTGGGCTCATCTTGACCCTCGTGCTCTTCGCAGGGATCGCGCTCCTGTTCATGGCGCGATATCCGCGCGGCATCTTCGACTTCGTCCTCGGCCTCGACCGCTGGGTAGTGCGGGTCGTGGCGTACGCCGGCCTGATGACGGACGCCTATCCGCCGTTTCGGCTCGACCAGGGCGGGGACGACCCGGCCGGAAGCACGGCCGTGGCAGTAGAAGCACCTGCGGCGCACGAGGCGGTCGCGGCTCCGGGAGAGCCGCCGACCGCTGCCCAGACCACTGCGGCGCAGCCCGCGGCTGCGCCGCGTCCGCGAGGCGGAGCTGGACGCGTCGTCCTCATCGTCGTGGGGGTCATCGCAGCCTTGCTCTCACTCCCGCTGCTTGCCGGTGGCACCGCTCTCATCGTGGTCGATCAGACTCAGCGCGACGAGGACGGCTTCCTGATGTCGCCGAGCGAGGACTTCTCGACGGCGACGTACGCCATCGTCTCCGACAGTGCCGACGTGGACTTCGGCGGCTCCGAGAGCGCCGCGCGGGCCGTCCTCGGCGACGTCCGCATCCGCAGCGAGAGCGATCGCGACGTCTTCGTCGGCATCGCCCGGGACACCGACGTCGAGGAGTACCTGAACGGCGTCGAGCACTCCGTCGTGACTGACATCGGGGAGGACCCGGACTACTCGCACCGCCCGGGCGACGCGCCGAGGTCTCCTCCTGGCGAGCAGGACTTCTGGGTCGAATCCACGAGCGGGACTGGTGAGCAGACGCTCGAGTGGGAGGTGGAGGACGGGAGTTGGAGCGCCGTTGTCATGAACTCCGACGGATCGCGAGGAGTTGCATCCGAGCTGAGCATCGGCGCCGAGCTCGATGCGGCGCTCTGGGTCGGCATCGTGGTGCTCGTGGTGGGCGCGCTGCTCGCCGCCCTCGCGGCGCTCGCAATCACGGCCGGCGCACGCCGGGGGCGTTCAACTTCAGTCGCCGTCGGTTGACCTCAGCGCCTGGCGGTCAACATCGAGCCACTCGGGCAGCACAGGGACGTGATTCGTGATCCTTACACCGCGTTTGTGGGGCCTGCCCTGTCGCAGCTTCGGGTGGCACGTGGTGCTTTCTGCTTCCGATTTCTCCGTCCGCCTCTACCGGCTCCCGAACCTCGAATCTCAGAGATGTTTTGCGGCATGTGTTCTGGGGAGAGGGAGTCTGAGACCCGGCAATCCGGCCGGGGTGGGCAACGCTAGTTGGGAGTGAAGCTTCGATATGACAGACCAGATCGAACACGAGCTCCGACGATCGATTCGAGGTCGCCGTCGTAGGTGCGGGCCAGGCGGGGCTCGCTATCGGGTACTTCCTGGCGAAAGAAGGCCGCCACTTCACGATCCTCGAAGCCGCCGATTCGATTGGCGCTGCGTGGCGCACTCGCTGGGACTCGCTCGTGCTCTTCACGCCGCGTCGCTACAACAGCCTTCCTGGGCTGCAGTTTCCCGGCAATCCCGAGGGCTATCCCGAGCGCGACGAGGTCTTGGAGTATCTCGAGGAGTACGCATCGACCTTTGAGCTACCAGTGCAGCTCGACAGCCCCGTGCAAACCCTCACCCGCGTAGCCGGCGGATTCTTGCTCGACCTCGGAACTCGTACCATCGAGGCGCAGCAGGTCGTGGTTGCGACAGGTCCCTTTCAGACCCCGAAGGTGCCGGCGCTCGCGTCAGATCTCGCACCCGATGTCTTGCAGGTGCACAGCACTGGCTACCAGCGTCCGAGCGACGTTCCCGAAGGAACCGTCGTCGTCGTCGGGGGAGGCAACACGGGCTTCCAGATCGCCAAAGAGCTGTCGAGAACGCACAGGGTTCACCTGGCCGTTGGGTCTCGCCAGACACCCTTGCCGCAGCGGCTACTTGGGCGAGATCTCTTCTGGTGGCTGACGAAGACAGGGCTGATCGAGAAGACCGTCGAGTCGCGTATCGGACGTCGTGCGCGGGATCGCGACACCCTCATCGGCTCGAGTCCACGTGATGTCAAGCGCCACGGCGTGACCGTTCAGTCGCGTGTCGTCGGCGCCTCAGACCACGCACTGACGTTCGCGGATGGGAATCAGCTCGACGTCGACGCCGTCGTGTGGGCAACGGGCTACCGCTCCGAGTACGGCTGGATCGACCTTCCCGTCTTCGACGATGACGGTCGCGTGGTCCACCGACGCGGCGTGACCGACTCTCCCGGTCTGTTCTTCCTGGGGCTGACCTGGCAACACACTCGAGGCTCGGCGCTGATCGGTTGGGTCAAGGACGACGCCGAGTTCATCGCTGGACGAATCGCTGCCAACGCCGACGATCTCACGACGCTTCCCGCAGGGGTCGAAGCTGCGGCGGCCGGAACCCGTCGAGGAGCGTGACGTCGATGAACGAGCAAGTACAGAAGACCGCCGACTCCCAGCACGGCGACTTCCCGACCGAAACGAGCGGACTTCCGCGTGCGGTTCCCTCCCGTGTCGTCGAGCTCGCCGATGGCGACACGGCCGAACTTCGCATCGGGCCTGTGGTCAAGCGAATCGGCGATACAGATGTGCGAATGCTCGCCTACAACGACTCGATTCCCGGGCCGACGTTCAAGGTTCCCGAAGGTGCGACCGTGACCGTCCACGTTACGAACGAGGGCGACCTCGAGGCAACCGTGCACTGGCACGGCTTGCGACTCGAGAACCGCTTCGACGGGACGCATGACACACAGTCGCCGATCCCCGTTGGCCACACGTTCACCTACCAGGTGCACGTCCCTGATCCGGGCGCGTACTGGTACCACCCCCACATCCGCGAGGACTACGGCCAGGAGATGGGTCTGTACGGGAACATCCACGTCGTCCCGGCTGAGCCGGACTACTGGCCGCCGGTCAACCGCGAGCTGTTCCTGACGCTGGACGACATCCTCATCGAAGACGGGAAGATCGCGGGTTTCAGCTCGTCAGAGACGACGCACGTCGCCATGGGCCGCTTCGGGAACGTCATGCTCGTCTCGGGAGATCCGGACCTCGAACTCACCGCGAAGCACGGTGAGGTTGTTCGCTTCTACTTCACCAACACCGCCAACACCCGCGTGTTCAACGTGACGCTGCCCGGAGCTCGCATGAAGCTCGTCGGCGGAGACAGCGGACACTACGAGCACGAGAGCTTCGTCGAGGAGGTGCTCCTGTCGCCGTCCGAGCGGTTCGTAGTCGACGTCCTCTTCGAGCAGCCGGGCGAGCACGTGCTCGAGCACCGCACGCCCGCCCGCTCGTATCGGCTGGCGTCGATCACGGTGGAGGACGCGCCGGCCGAGCCTGCGCTCGGAGACCAGTTCGGCGTTCTGCGAACCAACGAGGACCTCTCAGCCGAGCGCAGGCGCGTCGCCCATTTTCTCCACGCCGCTCCTGACAAGACGCTTGCCTTCGTCGCGGAGATGGACTTCGACGTACCCGAGGGAGCCGTCTACACGTGTCCGATGCATCCAGATGTCGTCAGCGAGGAGCCGGGACGCTGTCCTCAGTGCGGGATGAAGCTCCTCCCGATGGAGTCACCTCAGACGAGCTACGTATGCCCGATGCACCCCGACGTCACAAGCGACTCACCCGATCGTTGCCCGGAATGCGGCATGAAGCTCGTTCCAGCACATCTTGTCGACACCTCCGACCACGGAGGGCACGACATGCATGCGGCACACGTCGAGCATCACGACCACCCGCCTCATGCGGAGCACCAGGGCCACGGTCACGCCGAGGATCGCCGGCACGAGCACGCTCAGGGAATCGAGTGGGAGGACGACATGGTCGAGGTGAACCGACTGACGACACCAGCCAACATGCGCTGGAAGCTCGTCGACCGCGACACGGGCGCTGCCAACGCGGCGATCGACTGGAAGTTCCGCGTGGGCGACGAGATCAAGATTCGCCTCGTCAACGAGATGGACTCCGATCATCCCATGCCGCACCCGTTCCACGTCCACGGCGCTGGGCGCTTCCTGGTTCTCGCACGCGACGGCCTCCAGGAACCGAACCTCGTATGGAAGGACACGGTGCTCGTGCGGACGGGCGAGACAGTCGACATCCTCCTCGACGTGACCAATCCGGGCCGGTGGATGGCGCATTGCCACATTGCCGAGCATCACGAGAGCGGAATGATGTTCGGCTTCGATGTCGAGCAACGAGAGGTGCCCTAGTCAGCGGAGCTCTTGAAGCGCATGAAGGGACTCGGCAGTTACGAGCGCCCGTCACCGAGGCGACTGGCGTGAGGATTGGGAACCTGCACCATGGGACGTACTTCCCGTGGGAGCCCTTGCGGCGGCGGGTTGCCGACGCGCTGCTCAGCGTCGACGCCGGCGACCGCGCCACGGCCGTTGTCGAGCGTGCGCAATCGGAGCGTCGAGCTTCGCCGCGAGCTTTTCGAGCTCGCTCGAGCCGACTCGCCGCGCGTATCGCAGCCGCCGAGTCCCGTGCCAAGCGTGAGCCCTTCGCTCGGCGCCGACGCCAACCCTGCACGACGGTGAATCTCGTTGTCCGCGCGTCGAGACCTATTCCGGGGGGTCGCTGCCCTCGATAGCCGGGGTGGGAAAGAGGGGCGCGGAGCCCGAGAGGAACCCGCCGACCTTGCCGCTCGCCCAGACGACGAAGAAGACCATTGACGCGAGGAAGAACACGCCACCCGCGACGAGCGACCAGGCGATCCCGAGATCGAGGGCAATGCAGGCGATTCCGGCCGCGGCACCCGCGACGACCGAGTTGATCACCCCGACGACCCCGGGCGCGGAGGCAAATGCCTGGTACCGGGGTGTCGGGCCGACGTGGGCGATGGTCTCGAGGACTCCCGCGTCGTCGTCGTACCTACTGGTGACGAAGTAGGGCTCGAGCTCGGGCGCGAGCTGGAGGTATGCGTTGCGGATGCGATTCATTCCCTGCACCCAGCGAGCGTTTTCGAGATTCACTTGAGAGAGGCGCACGATCGTCGCCCAACCGAGGAAATAGACGACGGGCAGCAGCACGAGTGCGAAGGCGACGAAGCCGGTTCCGAAGTCGGTCGCCTGGGCGGCGAGTGCGAGTGCAACCACGGCGCCCGAGAGCGCAGCCACGAAGATCGACGTCCGGCTCATTGCCTCCGTGTAGGCGAGGCTACGCGTGGCGAGCAGACTCCAGTGCTCGGTCGTCAGGATCTGGAGCGTGTGCGGGCCCGCGGTCACCTGTGGCGTGGCCGGGTCCGTTGGAACCGCGCGCGAGGCGGGATCGGGGTCGAACACGGTTGCAACTTCACGCGGTGCGCTGAAAAACCTTCACGAGGTGCGGACGCGGGGTCACCTACTTTGGAACCGGCAAGGTGTCTACCTATCCGACGGGGCCGTCACTGTCGTGTCAGGCGTGGGCAGTCGGGACGAGTCTCGCGTCGCCCCGCAGGCTCGCTCCAGGCTGAGGCCCGCCATCCTCTCTACACAATTGGGTTCTCGGAACGCTGGTACGCGCAGAGCGCAGGGCGGCCCGCACGCACCGCACTCGTGCTCAGTTCGTCAGGCCGCTACGTTCAGGTCTCTGATGACCGAGGAGAGCGTGCACCGCGTGGTTGTCGTCGGTGGCGGTTTTGGCGGGCTCCAGGCCGCGCTGAAACTGCGCAGGACCCCGGTCGAGGTCACACTCGTCGATCGGCGGAACTTCCACCTCTTCCAGCCGCTCACCTACCAGGTCGCGACCGGCGCGCTCTCCCCCGGCGAGATCGCCTATCCACTGCGGGCGATCTTCAAGCGGCACCGCAACGTTCGCGTCCTGATGGCTGAGGTCTTCGACTTCGATCTCGAGGCTCGCGAGCTACATCTCCGCCCCGTCGCTGGAATCCCGGCACCTCGAGCAATCCACTACGACACCCTGATCGTCGCCGGCGGCGCGCACTACTCATACTTCGGCCACGACGACTGGAGCGAGTACGCCGCTGAGGTGAAATCCCTTGAGAGCGCACTCGTCGTGCGCAGCCGCCTCCTGAGCGCATTCGAGGCAGCCGAGATGGAGCCAGATCTCAAGCTGCGTGCGCGCTGGCTGACCTTCGTCGTCGTGGGCGCTGGGCCGACCGGCGCGGAGATGGCCGGCCAGATCGCCGAACTGGCCCGCGACACCCTGCGCCGCGACTTCCGCACGATCGACCCGCGCACAGCTCGCATCCTGCTCGTCGAGGCGGCGGATCGCGTGCTCACGGGGTTCCCGCCCTCGCTCTCGGCGAAGGCCGCACGATCGCTGCAAAAGCTCGGCGTGACCGTGCTCACGAGCCGCTCGGTGATCGGCGTCGACGGCGACGGCGTGACGGTCGACGACGGCAGCGGCTCGACGGAGCGCATCCCCAGCCGCACAGTCGTCTGGGCCGCGGGTGTCACCGCCTCTGGCCTCGCCTCGAGGCTGGGCGAGCTGACTGGAGCCGAGCGCGACAACGCGGGGCGTGTGACCGTCGAGCCCGATCTCACGCTCCCTGGCCACCCCGAGATCTTCGCGCTCGGCGACATGGTCCGGGTGCGCGGGGCCGACGGCGCGTCGGTGGCCCTTCCCGGAGTGGCGCCGGTCGCCATGCAGCAGGGTCGCTACGCAGCGAAGGTTGTGCGGGCTCGGCTACGCGACCGCCAGACACACCCCTCTTCCGCTACCGCGACAAGGGGAACCTCGCGACCATCGGCCGCGCGGCCGCCGTTGCCGACATCAAAGGGCTCAGGCTCAGCGGGTTGGTTGCGTGGATCACCTGGCTCGTCGTCCACCTCTGGTATCTCATCGGCTTCCAGAACCGGGTCCTCGTGCTCATCCGCTGGTCATTCAGCTTCGCCACGCACGGCCGCGGCGCACGACTGATCACCGATGCGGCAACGAAGACCGGCTCGCGCCAGACTCGGTCGTCGCGATAGACGAGAACGACGGCGATCTTCCACGCAACCAGGAAGGCATCACGGCCGGGTCAGCGACGGTGTCGAGCGTGAGCAGGTACGGCCGTGTGCGGCGTTTCCCGACCTCCGGGTGAGCGTCGATCTCGTGGTCGGCGGTGACGACTTCGTCGTCGGCCGATGGACGGCTTCGGGCACGCATCAGACTTGGCTTCGTCGTCTTCGACGTGCGGGGCGACTCCATCAGCTCGAAACGGAGGATCCGAGAGGATGCCGCAAGCGGAAGACGAAACCAATGCGTGCCGGGTCGGCCTTGGCGTCCTCCCCAAGACCCCTTCCCAAGGACGGGGATGGATGGGTTGTGCCGGCCCGGCGTTTCTGGTCTGCGGTCTGCACCTGCGGCTTGCCGGGCGGTGTCGTAGGCGGTGTTCGTCACGGTCGAAGGAGACGCGTCCGGTACCAACGGGCCGCGTAAAAGGGTCGGAGCTGTTCTCGTCGACGCGCGAGCTTCGCGAGGTCGGATGTGACTTCGGAGAAGTGCTGTGACCGCGGCGAGCGTCGTCAACGAGGCGCTCGTGACTCGGCACTTTTGAGAGAATGAGCGCGATGGCCGACCGCCACCACATCCGCATCGAGTACTGCGTTCCCTGAGGGGCGCTCCCCAACGCCGCCGGTCTGGCGGCGCGGATTCTCGAGGAGTGGGAAGACAGCCTCAGTGCGGTCGAGGTGGTGACCGGCGTCGGCGGAATCTTCGACGTCCACGTCGACGGCGACCTCGTTTTCACGAAGTCGATGCTCGGCCGCTACCCCGATCCGGACGACGTCGTCCCCCTCGTGCGCGAAAAGCTCGCCGCCTAAGCGCGGTTACTGCGCCCCCCTCGCAGTGGCCGGGGAACGAGACCGCTACCTGCCATCCGGCGGTGCCGAACTCCACAGGGTTGGCAAGTGTCCTCCGCATCGCAGCCGCCGAGTTAGTCAGCAAGAAGCTGCCGCAGAGAAAAGCGGGGCTTTGCGCCGCCTAACGCGCTGTGTAAGGGTCGGTGATCCTAGTCCGGGGCCACACATCGTCAGGAGGCGGGGATGCCGAGCATTGTCTTTGTCACGCAGAAGCAGAACCGAGATCCGCTGAGACCCAACCACGTCCAAGAGTGGGTCGACTTTGCTGGACCTCAGTCGGAGAAGGGCGCATTCCTGATCTCAGCTTTCGCCTTGCACACAACCGGTCCGCAACAGTCCGATACGGTCCGAGTGGAGGACATACGGGTCGAGACTACGCGCGATAGAAAGGGCGACCCCACACACAGGCTGCACTTCCAGGTGAGAAACGTGGGGAGCTCGACCATTCGGAGGTACGTGGTCAATGTTTGGCACGTCCTGCCCTAGTTCGTAGGTCTAGAGCGTCGTTTCCCGTTCTGCCCGCAGGCGACGATCCTCAGTCTGATCTGACACAAATCGGACACCCGCGACAGCTCGCGGACGCCGCTCTCGTCACTCGGGACGCGTCCGTACGCAGACGCCCTGGCTAGAAGATAGAGCGCAAACTGCGCTAATCCAATTAGCCGTGGGCTTGACGGAGTCGGCTCTCGCCCATAGGTTCCTCCACGCACCGAGCACGGAGCGCGAGTAGGTCGAAGCTCAGCCCGACGGTTCTACGCGGAAGCGGAAGATCATCGGGTTGAGTGGACGAAAGCGCCACCGGCTCGGTGAATTCATTTGGAACGACGGGGTAGCCTCAGGTGTCGCCCTCGAGCGAGAGCACACTCGCGCACCTGAGCGCCGCCTCGCTCCAGGCGGATCCCGGTTAGGCGGCAGCTGATCGATGTCTCCGGGATCCGTAGACGAGGGTCATCTGGTGAAGGTGATCGAGCTTGCGCGACGATCCGGAGAGAACGGCAACCATCCGTTCGGGTCGCTCCTCGTGGATGCGTCTCGGGATGTCGTGGTCGAGGCGGAGAACACCGTCGTCACGAGTCATGACCTCACTGCTCACGCCGAGCTCAACCTGGTGCGCACCGCCTGCTCGTCGGCAGATGAGCCCTCTCGGATCGCCACATACAGCTCGCATCCGAGGAGGGCTCAATCGCCTTACGGCCCAACGTCGAGACTGCCGCTAGACGCTCATCGTCGCGCGCTCGGGAAGGCCGACTGCGACTCCCGTGTCGACCTCGAAGTACGTGTTCTCGGCGGCGTCTCCGACCAGCGTGTCGAGGGAGTCGCTGAGGGCGTCGATCGAGTCCGACTCCCAGAGACAGACGCCCTTGGTCCTGTCGTTGCTCGGATAGGCCGCGTGGAGTGTTGGGGCTCCAGGCCCCTGCGGGCTGAGAGACCAGAAGCGAGCCGGGTCCTTGATCCGGTGCTGAGCGACGATGTACATGGCGGCACTCCTTTCGATTCGCGATCCCGGTACGGGATCAGGTGTCACGACAATCTGCACCTGGCGCGTCGCCCCCGCTTCGGCTGAACCACCCAACCTGCCCCCGGCAGGCGGCTTGGGCACTTCCACCCACTGAAGGGATCAGACGAGGTCGTGCTGGTAGGCGTACGCAGTGGCTGCGGCGCGCGAGGAAACGCGCAGCTTCGCGAAGATGTTGCTCACGTGCCGGTCGATCGTCCGTTCGCTAAGCACGAGCTCGGCGGCGATGGACCTGTTCGTTGCGCCGCCGGCGACGAGGCGTAGCACCTGCAGCTCGCGCTGCGTGAGTCCATGAGCAGCAGCCGCTAGCGGACTTGCGCGAAGCGAGTCCACCCGCGCGACGTCCGGAACAGCCCCCAGCCGGTCGAACACGCTGCGGGCGGCGTCCAACTCCCACGCGGCGGTGTCCTCGTCGCCCGTCACCCGGCAAGCCAGCGCCACGAGAACTCGGACGCGCGCTGCCTCGAAGGGCACCTCGAGCTCCTGCCATGCGCGCAATGCCTCACGAAACGCCACCAGAGCCCTGTGTGACTCGCCTTCGAACAACGCCAGCGCTCCTTGCGCCTGCGCGGACATCGCCCGGAGCATGTCGCTCTGGTGAGCACGGGAGATGTTCTCGAGCTCGCGGCACGCGCCGCGCGCCTCCTCGACGTCGCCGGCGGCCAACATGATCTCGACGTAGGCCGGAAGCAGCGCCGCACGCGCGTGCGCCCTCGAGGCCTCGTTCAGCACCCGCCGCATCGCCGACGCCGCGGCATCCCGCTTTCCCTCCGCCAGGCGCAGCAGCGCCAGGCCCGGCTGCGGCTCGAACCCACGCCGACTTGCCTCGCGATACGACTCCTCGGCGACGCTCCGCTCGCCTCGAAGCCGGTGGACCTCTCCTTGCCGGTAGAACGCCTTCCCGCAGACCCGTTCGTTGAGCACTCCCTGGACGAAACGCTCGCCGGCTCGGCGCGCCTCCTCGAGGGCCGCCTCCCAGGCGCCCTGCAGCTGCATGATCTCGGCGCGATGTACGAGGCAGACGCCGGTGTGGGCCACCATGTCCGGCTGCTCCTCGCACCAGCGGGTCAGGGCGTCGGTCCACTCGCGAGCGCGGCGCAACTCGTACACGCTCTGCCAGAACCCGATCGTGTTGCAGTAGACGATCCCGGCGACGATCGGCGACAACTCCCCGGTTGTGACGGTCACCATCACCTCGTCCAGCAGCCGGAGGCCTTCCTCGAAGTGCCCCTGCCTGACGAGGGCGTGACCCTGCTCGTGCACGCCGATCGCGATCAGATCCTGGTCCCCGAAGTGCATGCCGATCTCGGCAACCTCGGTCGCAGCTGCGTATCCGGCCTTGTGGTCGCCGGCGATCGCGTGGGCAACGAGGTCCGGGATGAGCAAGTAGCCCCGCTCCACGCAGTCCAGTCCGTCGCGCTCGAGTAGCCGTTGCCCGCGACTGAACCATCCGGTCGCGGGACCGGCTTCCCCGCGCAGCATCATGTTGTGCCCGATCCAGCACGCGCAGTACACGGCGCGCGGGATCCGGCCGGTGTCGAGGTAGGCGTGATGCGCACGCTCGAGGGCGCGGACGTAGTCCTCGTCACGCCCCAGCATGTAGGCAGATGTCGCGAGCAGCTCGAGCTCCTCAGCCGCCAGAGGGGCTGCCTGGTCGGCTCGCAACAGGGACTCGAAGGCATCCGGCCACGCTCGCCGTACGAAGGCCTCACGACCCCGCGAGACGAGCTCGGCCTCCTGCATGCAACTCAATCTAACCGGGAGGCTACGAGACGATTCCGTCGGCGTGACGAGTGCACAGGACTCGAAGGCGCCAAAGCAGGAGGCCGGCACTCCTCGAGCGACATTCCCGCACACTCGGGCACGCCATCGACCCCTATCCTCAGCGACCGTGGCCGCGCAAGGGCACGCCGCCGAGCTTGACCACGTCCTGGTCGCCGTGACCGATCTCGCGGCAGCAGCGCGAGCCGTCGAAAATGAACACGGGTTGAGGGCCGCGGAGGGTGGCCGACACCCGGACTGGGGAACGGCTAATCGCATCGTTCCCCTCGGTGACGCTTACCTCGAGTTGGTCACGGTCGTTGATGCGACAGTGGCCGCTCACAGTGTGTTCGGGCGATGGATCGCTGCTTCGCACAGCGACATGTTCCGTCCGCTTGGCTGGGCGGTACGGACACAGGAGCTTGACGAAGTTGCTGCGCGGCTCGGCCTGGCCATCGAGGCAGGCTCTCGTAAGGGCCGGGACGGAGGGCTCGTTCGATGGCGACTGGCGGGCGTCGAAGAGGCTGCCGCCGACCCGGCGCTGCCGTTCTTCATCGAGTGGGCGCCAGGAACGCGGCTCCCCGGCCGCGCCCGCACCGTCCACGCCACCGGCGAGGTCAGTATCGCGGAAGTACGCGTGAGCGGCGATCCCCACCACATCAAGAGCTGGCTCGGCACGCACCAAGTGCCGATCGACATCCGTCCAGGGCCGTCGGCGATCACGGCTCTCGTCCTCAGATCCGCGTCTGGCGGGGAGATCGTCTTGGGCACGACCGAGTCCTAAGGCCGAGGCAATGGCCAGTCACGCGGCACGGGCGGCCCTCGCTCAAGGGACATTCCCCACACTCGCGCAGACCGGCGAGCTGTTTCATGCTTGCCGTGGAAGGAGCGGCGTCGGCCTATCTGGAAGGGCTGCAAGGCGCCAGCGGAGTACCTCCCAGTGCCAGAGGCCACTCTGTCGCTTCGCGCACGGCGTAATCGAAGAAGCCCCTCCCCGCCGCCGAGCCGGCGGCGCTGCTAGAGAGCGCGGATCTCGTCGGCCGTGCGCAGCCTGTAGCCGGATTCGAGCAGCACGCGTCCGCGGGTGGCGAATGCCTCCGGCGGCGGAACCTCCCATCCGAAGGAGTCGGCGAGCCGGACGATCATGTTGAAGAGCGCGCAGACGCGGATTGCGTCGATGAGCGCTTCGCGGGTCACGCCGGCCGCCAGCACGGCGTCGGCGTCACCAGGGGCGAGCTCGAGCGGCGCGAGCGTCATCTTCTCGAGGAACCCGAGCGTCGCACGCAGCTGCGGCGAGATCGGCGCCGTGCGCCAGTCGGTGGCGACAGCGTTCCAGATCTCCTCGCCGAGCGCGTACGACGCGACCGCGCCGTGGGCGTTCGTTCAGAAGTGGCAGCTGTTGAGGAGCGACGTGAAGCCCGCGAACAGCTCCCGCTCGCCCGGTGACCAGTCGGACGGACCGCGCAGCGCCAGTTGGAGGGCGTCCGAGAACGGGAAGCCGAAGATCTCGGGCCGGTAGCGCAGCGTCTTCTGAACGCCCATCGGCTCCGTGCCGAATCGTTGCCGCATGGCGTCGAGCGCTGCAGCCTGCTCGGGCGCGTGTCCGCTCTCGACGGCTTCGAGCCTCACCCGAGGGCCCTCAGCGCTGCGTTGAGGCGGACGAGCCCTTCCGAGACCGCTGCGGAGACGGTTTGCTCGAAGATCTCGTCCTCCGAGAACCCGGCCGCGCGTAGTTCGTCGACGTCCCCATCGGTGACGCGATAGGCGCCACGGCGCACCTTCTCGAGGTACGGCTCCATCGCCGCCGGTGCCGGCCTATCCGGCCGCGCAGCAAGACGCAGCCCCTCGATCGCGTCCTCGTGGTCGCTCACCAGGCGAGCGTAGCTCACGTGTGCAATCCCGCTGTCCGCGACCGACTTCCCGCTCGGCGAGTCACGAAGACTGCGACCGGAACGTGCCTCAAGCGACATTCACGCACACTCGCGCAGAGGACACTCGTGTTGCCTGATGTCTCGGCGCTCTGAGTCAGTCGCTCAGTTTGAACGGCGGCACCACGACTTCGCCGACGCAGGGGCTGCTCCTCTCCCGTCCGTTTGACCGTCAGGCCGCGTACGCGTAGGGGTGGTAGAAGGCATCTAGGGCACGGTCCGGCGCGACGTCGAGTTGGAAGCGATCTCCGCCACGGGAGTCCTCGACGGTCACGGTGAGGCCGTTCTCGTCCGGATGCCAGAGCAACAGGACGTGGATGCCGTCGCTGTCCCGGGCAGCGAGCTCGAGGAATTCGGCTGTCGTGGGACTCATGGCTCCTCCTTCGGTCTCGTCGAAATGCGTACGTCGACGGTACGAGGGACACGGCGTCACGGCGTCGTCTGAAAGCCGGATCCGAGCTCAGACCGCGTGACGATTTCGAGTCCGACTCGAGATGGAGGCACACGGCGGGACTTCCGCCGAACGCCAAGCCCTGCGAACCCGGAGGGTTCACAGGGCTTTGGTGGTCAGGGAGCGGTGCGTTTCTCAGACGACGAGCGTGAGGATGAATATCGCCAGGAACAGGCTCTGCGCGCTGTGCACTGCGATCCCGATCCAGGCGCTCCGATAGCGCTTCGTCGGGTACACGATCGTGAACATGTCGAGGAGCGTCCCCGGGATCGCCCACGGCACGTGCAGGTGGTAGCCGGCGAAGAGGAGGCCGTTCGCCACCCAGTCGCCGCGCCCGAAGGCGCCGTTCATGCGCGGAAGGAGATACCCGCGGAACAGGAGCTCCTCGCCGAGCATGGTGTTGAACAGGAACATCACGAGGATGAGGCCGTACCAGCCGAAGGCCCCGTCCAGGAACGCCTTGCCGGCGTCCGACTCGAGAAGCGTGGCGAATTCCCGGTCGGCGGGCGCCGGCACGAGCGCGAGCAGCTCCTGCGCGAAGGTGAACGCGAGGATGAGCGGGATCACGACGAGCCACAGGCGACCACCGACGCGGCCGCTGCGCGGGCTCCGCGGAGAGCGGAGCCAAAGCGCCTCACGGACCGTCGACCAGCGGAGGGTCCGCTGCTCGCGACCGACGAGGATTGCAAGCAGGACGAACTGCCAGACCATGCCGATCGCGAGGGAGACGATCAGCGCCTTCGCCATCGGCACGTTGCCATCGCCGGCGAACCGGTCGGCGAGCACGGGCGCGACGAGCCAGGCGAGCACTGCCATCGGCAGCGCGGCGGCCGCCCAGACGGCAAAGATCCCGCGGATCCGCAGCTGCGGAATCTCGACGCTCGAGACGGCGGCGTCAGAGCGAGCAGTAACGGTGAGTGGATATGAGACGCTCATGTGCGTCCTCCTTTGGGGTCGATTCCAGGGCTCGACGCTAGGAGGCGGTTACTCACAGCGCCTCGGCAGAAGGCCGGAATCGAACTCCGCCGACATGATGATTCACATTCCGACTCGGGTCGGAGGTGCCCCAGAGGAGGGTGCGGTACGTTCAACGCGTGAGCCGGAGCCGATACCTAGCGCACGAGTACTGGTTCGAGCTCCTGATCGGGTTCCTGGCGATCGCGGGCATGCTCGAGCTCGTGGTCGGACGGGACGCGCCGGGCGCACCGACCACGACGCTCTGGATCGCCATACCTACGGTGGCGGTTCTCCTACTGCCGCTCTTGGCGCGTCGGCGCTTTCCGTTCGCCGCCCCGGCTGCCTATTGGCTACTGGCCGCGGCGATCTCGTTCGGCGACGGACTGCTGCTCGCGTTCATCGGCAGCCTAGGCGTCGTCGGGTTGGCAAGCGCGTTCCTGCTCGGGAATCTGCGGAATCCGCTGAAGGCAGGCGCGGGCCTGATCATCGTGCTCGTCGGGATCGTGATCGTCGTCTACAACATCCCCGGCCCACAGACCGTCGGCGACTTCGTCTTCATCCCGCTCCGCTTCGTAGTCGCCTGGGTCGCGGGCTACGCGCTGCGAGAGCGTGCCGAGCAGGCCGAAGCGGCGGAAGAGCGCGCGACGCACGCGGAGCGGGAACGCGAGTCAGCCGCACGCGTCGCGGTGGCGGAGGAGCGTGTGCGAATCGCCCGCGAGCTCCACGACGTCGTCGCTCACGCTGTCAGCGTCATGGTCCTCCAGGTCGGCACCGTCAGGCACAATCTCACTGCTGCGTCCGAGGACCACGATCTACTCAGAGGCGTCGAGCGAGCCGGTCGGACTGCGCTTGCCGAGATGCGCCGTCTGCTCGCTGCCATGCGCCGCGAAGGGGACGAAGCTGAACTCTCGCCCCAGCCTGGCCTCGACGGCCTCGATTCGTTGCTCGACGAAGTCAGCCGCGCTGGTCTGCCGGTCGAGTTACATGTCGACGGGACGCCTTTCCCGCTTCCCAGAGGGATCGACCTCTCTGCTTACCGCATCGTTCAAGAAGGCCTGACGAATGCTCTCAAGCACGCGCATGCCAGCGACGCAGACGTGACTGTCCGCTATCGGCCAGACGAGCTCGAGATCGAGGTACGTGACAACGGCCAGGGCAGCGCGACCAACGGCGGTCTTGGTCACGGGCTCATCGGCATCCGCGAGCGCGTCATGATCTACGGCGGCAAGATGACCGCGGGAACATCCGTCGACGGCGGCTTCGTCCTCACCACACGCCTCCCGCTCGCCGAGGACGAACAGATGACGATCCGTGTCCTCGTCGCTGACGACCAGTCGATGGTTCGGGCCGGCTTTCGCGTACTGCTCGGACGCGAGGAGGACATCGAAGTGGTCGCCGAGGCGAGCAACGGGCTCGAGGCCGTGCAGAAAGCCGCCCGGTTCAATCCCTCCGTCGTGCTGATGGACATCCGCATGCCCGAGCTGGACGGTCTGCAGGCGACCGAACGCATCCTGGCCGCCAACAGCGCCGCGCGGATTCTGATTCTTACGACGTTCGACCTTGACGAATACGTCTTCAAGGCGTTGAGAGCGGGCGCGAGCGGGTTCGTCCTCAAGGACGACTCACCCGAACAGCTGATCGCCGCGATCCGTACGGTCGCAAGTGGCGAGGCGCTCCTCTCACCGGCAGTCACGACACGCGTAATCAAGAAGTTCGTCCGCACACCACATCCCGATCCTCCGACTGAATTCGAGGAGCTCAGTGAGCGTGAACGAGATGTCTTTCGCTTGATGGTCGACGGGCGCTCAAATGCGGAGATCGCCAACGAGCTCTACATCAGCGAGGCCACTGTCAAGACTCACGTCACTCATGTTCTTCAGAAGCTGAAGGTCCGCGACCGCGTGCAGGCAGTCGTGCTCGCGTACCAAACGGGCCTCATCGAGTCCGATGCGCTGGGGTCCGGCCCATGAAGAGAGCTCAGCGGTGCCGCGAAGGCCGGCCGCGCACCACGACATCCTCGACTGAACCCATCTCGTACTCCTCGTTCTCGGGGTGCTCATGCTCGTGGCTCCGGATGTCATCCCGGCGCTGACGATTCCGGAAGCCGGATCGATGTCGCAGATGAACCAAATGAGGCCCTAAGGCACTCGCTTGCGAACGCGGGGGCGCTCGACCGCGACATTTCAAGAGACCTTCCCGGCTCACTCGCACACGTAAAGGACACGTCGCCTCGGTGCATCACTCGCGTCGACTTCGCCAAGCTCGGTGAGAGCGCTATGTCAGAGAGTAAGGTCGGCGTGTGGCGACTCGACATGCCGTCGTGCTGCTGCCGGGCATTGTGTTGCCTGCCGAGCCGGCATATGCCGCGTTGCTACAGGTGCTCGGGGAGCGAGTCGACGCGGTCGCAAAAGATCTCGAGGTGTACGCCGCTGACCAGCCGCCACCGGGCTACGGCCTCGACGCCGAGGTCGAAGGTGTTCTACGGGTGGCGGAGGCGCACGGTTTCGGACGGTTCCACCTCGTCGGCTATTCGGCCGGCGGCGCGGCCTCGCTCGCATTCACGTCTGTCCACAGCGACCGGCTCCTGAGCCTCGCGCTCCTTGAACCGGCGTGGGCCGGAAACGACAGAACCCCGCAGGAGGAAAGGGTGACGCAGAGCTTTCGCGCGCTCGAGCCACTCCCACCCGACCAGTTCATGGCAGGGTTTCAGCGCCTCCAACTCGCGCCCGGCGTCGACCCACCTCCGCCGCCCGAGGGTCCGCCTCCAGCGTGGATGGCCAAGCGGCCCGCGGGCATCCGAGCCATCCTCGACGCTTTCGACAAAGGCGACCTCGACGCCGGAGCGCTGCGGGCGTTCGACCGGCCGGCCTATTTCGCCCTCGGCGGCCGCAGCAACCCCGACTACTTTGCCTGTATGGCAGAGCGGCTGGCGGCGATGTTCCCGGACTTCACGATCGAGACGTTCCCGGAACGCCACCACTTCGACCCTCCGCACCGCGTCGAGCCCGAGCACTTGGCCAACTCGCTGCTCGCGCTCTGGCAGCGCGCCGAGCAATAACGGAGACGTCGGTCAGACTGCAGCCCGACTACGCTCGATACTCGCCGCGAGGCGGTCGACCGTATCGCGCCAGCCCTCACGCACACCCATCGCGAATAGCTCCCGCACCTCGTGTTCCGAGAGGCTCGCCGGAAGCTCGACGTGAACGGTCATCTCCGTGTGACCGTTGGACTGGCTGAGAGTCACCGTGACGAGCGGGCTGTCAGCGAGGTTGTCCCGGTCGAGCTTGGGCCAGCCGTCCGTCGCACCCCAGGCGAAGACGAGTCGCTCGTCGGGAACGATCTCCTGGTAGACACCGCCCGTCACGAAGCTCGTGCTCTCGTCGATGACCATGCGTTGACGCCAGACACCGCCGACACGCAGGTCGACTTCGATGGGCTCGTCCGGGATGGGCTGGGCGTCGTTGTAGTACCAGTCGAGATGATCCGGATCCGTCCAGGACCGGAACACCTGCGCGGGAGGCGCATCGAGCGTCCAGGTCAGCGTGAAGTTCCGGCGCGTCTTGTCGACATTGCTCATGAGTCCTCCCGTTGTCGTTCGTTGGCGAGCTGCTGCTCGAGACGGGCGAAGCGGTCCTGGAAGAAGACGCGGTACGGGGCCATCCACTCATCCGCATCCTCGAGTGGCGCAGTATCCAGGCGACAGGGTCGCCACTGGGCCGACCGACCCTTGACGACCAATCCGGCCCGCTCGAGGACCTTGAGGTGTCGCGAGATCGAAGGCAGGGCTCATCGCGTGCGGTGCAGCGAGTTCCCCGACAGTCGCCTCGCCATCCACAAGACGCTGCAGGATCGCGCGCCGAGTGGGGTCGGCGAGGGCGGCGAAGGTCTCGCTTAGATGGTCGATCTTCATTTAGCTCATATGCTAATTAGCCTAGCGGCTAAATGCAAGCCACTCGGTCAAGCAAGTCCGCGACGACCCTCCAAGGAGGAACGACCTTGGGTGGTACCGGCTACTCGCCAAGTGGGACCCGCCCCGTCAGCAGGATGATGCGGAAGGGCACCGCCTTCCCCTAGTTAGCGCTACCGAAAGTGGCCGTGAAAAGACCGCCGTATCCAGCGGGTTCTCTGAAACCATGAAGGGACTCGAACCCTCGACCTTCTGCATGGCAAGTCGTGCGAGGTGTAGACACGCGTCGACGGACCACTACGATCGGACGCAACCATGCGGGTTTGCTGAGCCGGGCGGCCGGTGGACCCGCATGGCACCGTACCGTGGTCTCGGCACTACTCGAAGTCAAGGTGCGGCGAAGCGGTAGATCGAACCGAAGTGGTCGGTGAACAGTCCCTCGATCGGCTCACGACCCCGACTGCGGCGAAACATCACTCGTAGTTTCCCGCACGCGGTCAGATAGTTCGCGCTGCGCGAGGCAACTGCTCAAGCAACATCCCCGCACACTCCGGCACGCCTGTCCTCAGCGAGTCGCAGACGCTACGAGGCCCTACGCCAGTTCAGAAAGGGCTTCGGCGTCCCTGAGGTACTCGTGCACGAAGGCGATTGCCATGCTGCCTTCGCCGACGGCCGCCGCGACGCGCTTCACAGGACTGAAGCGAACGTCACCGCAAGCGAAGATGCCTGGGACGCTCGTCTCGAGCAGGTACGGGTCGCGGTCGAGGTCCCACCGCGCCGCGGCACGGACCTCTGAGCCGGTCAACACGTAACCCTTCGGATCGAGTGCGATCTCGGGCGGGAGCCACCCCGTCTCGGCGTCCGCCCCGATGAAGATGAAGAGCCCGCCGGACTCGAGGCGGGCCTTCTCGCCTGTCGCGTTGTCGACGACGTCGAGCGCCTCGAGAGAGGCGTCGCCGTGCGCGGAGACGACCTCCGTGCGGTAACGCGCATGGATGTTCGACCGGGTCCCGAGCTGGTTCACCAAGTAGCGGGACATGCTCTTCTCCAGCGTCTCCCCGCGGTGAAGGATTGTCACCGTCCGTGCATGTGACGAGAAGAACATCGCGGCCTGCCCCGCCGAGTTGCCGGCTCCAATGATGTGGATGTCCAGACCGTGGGTGTTGGCTGCCTCGCTGCGTGCCGCACCGTAGGAGATTCCCTTGCCGGCGAGCGCGTCGACCCCCTCGATCTCGAGCTGCCGCCAGGACACGCCGCAGGCGAGGATGATCGTCCGCGCACTCAGGACGTCGCCGCCGTCCAGGTGTATCTCACGCGTCGAGGCATCGATCCGCGCGATCGACCGGGTGACGACGATCTCGGCGCCCAGTCTGCGCGCCTGCTGGAGCGCTCGGCTCGCGAGCTCGTCGCCCGACACGCCTGAGGGGAAGCCGAGGTAGTTCTCGATCCGCGATGACGTGCCTGCCTGCCCACCAGGCGCCTCCCGCTCAACCACGATCGTCCGGAGGCCTTCCGAAGCGCCGTACACGGCGGCTGCCAGGCCGGCAGGGCCGGCACCGACGATCACCGTGTCGTACTCCGCCGCGGACGGCTCGGTCGCAATGCCGAGCAGCTCGGCTACGCGGCGTAGCGTCGGTCGGAGGACGGTCTCGCCGTTGATCAGGCGAATGGCGGGGTAATCGCCCTCGGCCGGCAAGGCTCCAGGCCACTGCGCGGCGTCGTCGTGCACGTCGGGTTGCAGCCACCTGAACCGGACCTGGTTGCGATCGAGGAAGCGCCGCAGTTCGGCGCACGCGCCGTCCCATCGGTGGCCGAGGACGTCTGCGCGATAGGGAGCCGACTCGGAGATGACGCTCTGAAGACCGCGCGGGCCGCTGAGCCGATTGCTCGCCAGGCGCCCCACGTGCTTCCCGACCTCCGGCGCGACAGCCGCGACAGCGTGGTAGTCGTGCGGCTCGATCCGAAAGACCCGCGACGCCTCAACGGCCCGGAAGCTAGCGGGCTGTGGCGTCCCAAGCGTGATCGAGATCTCCCCGATCAGTTCGCCGGGCCGCCGCTCGCCGATGACCCGCTCGACTCCATCGACGATCTTGATCACCTCGATGTGCCCCTCGAGCAGTCCGAGGAGCCCCGGCTCGTCGCCCTCGTGTACCGCGTTTTCTCCGGGGCCGAGGCTGATGTCGGCCGCAACGCGACAGAGCCGCTCGCGGTCGGCGGTTTCGAGAGTCGCGAAAGCCTCGAACCGCCCGATTTCCTCCGGAGTCACCATCCGAGACACCGCCGCCATCCCGAGCAGTCCGAAATCGGGACATTTGATACGGCCGGCATCCTAACCCGAGCTCTCTCCAACTTCGTCCTGTCAGCCACGGGGACAAACGCTACCCCGATCGCTGACCCGACTCGGCGCACCAGCTCACGGGTGGATCAGCCCCGTCCACCCAGGCACGGGCCGACGAAGAGGATCACCGGTATGGGTAGGCTCTCAACGCGTTTTCGTTGTCCGTGAGGGCAATCGTCGATCCGTATTCGTCCGGCGCGAGGACGCCGAGCGGTTCATCGAGGAGGTGGCGGCGACGAACGCGAGGTTGAGCGTTGGCTTCCGCGCACGACTACAGGAAACCTCGCCCTCGGACGATGGATAGGCAATGGCGAAAACAGCACGCGAACGGGACGAAGATGCACGCGAAGGGCGGCTCGAGCACTTCCGCGACCAGGTCGTCTCGGGAGAGCTCGTCGTTCGTCAGATGACGGATTCCGAGCGGGCGCGCTGGGACGAGCATTCCGCGGCGACTGATCGCAAAGCGACTCCCGAGCAGCGCGCACGCCGGGATGCTGCACGGAAGAAGAGGCGCAGCCACCAGGAACGCAATGCGTAGCGCACCGCAGGTCGCTAGACCGTCATGCGTGCTACCACGTCGTACTTCGTGACGGACGTGCGCTGCCCCGGCGTGTCCCCTGCGGGCATGGCGTTGAGGGCTGCGTCGCTAGTCGTGTAGTCATCCTCGGAATCGAAGAAAAGAATCGCAAGGGACTTCTCGGTCGCCGGGTCGTGAAGAACCAGGAACTCCGTTGCCGACACTCCTTCGGGACGCTCGCCGGCGTCCATGTCGCGTTTCATCTCATCCATCCGATCCTTGCCGACACCTTCGAAGGACACAACGCGTGCGATAGGCATCCGAGCCTCCTTGTGGATTGGAGCCAAGCCTATGCGCTCAGGGCGCCGGGTCGCGCTTTGGCAGACTCGCCGTGATCTCCGCGAAGTGCTCTAACCGTGGCGAACCTTCACTCAGATACCGCTCAAGCCAGCGCAGCGCCGCCCTCTCGTACTTCGGTGACCCCCACTCGAAGTAGAGATGCACGAGCTGCAGAGCGTCCTCGAGTTGCTGGTTCCGCAGCTCGCAGCGGAGCCCCTCAGCGGCCCAGACTGCAATCCTGGTCGCCTTCCGACGACGTCAACCCTCCACTCCGAGTTGACCCGCTCCGTCGTCGTACGTGACTCTTCTGTTGCGGTGGCACCAACCACGCGATACGCCCATTCCGGCGATGTCAGCATCGCCTACCAGGTCGTCGGCACTGGACCGATCGACCTCGTGTTCGCCCCGGGGTTCATCTCTCATGTCGAGCTCGTCTGGGAACTGCCCGGGGCGCAGTATTACGAGCGGCTCGCATCCTTCAGCCGCCTCGTGCTCTTCGACAAGCGCGGGACGGGGTTATCCGACCCCGTTCCCGGTCCGGCGACTCTGGAGGAGCGAACCGACGATCTCCTCGCGGTCATGGACGCTGCGGAGAGCGACCGCGCCGCAATCCTCGGGCTCTCGGAGGGTGGCTCGATGGCCGCGCTCTTCGCGGCGATGCACCCCGAGAGAACTGCCTCGCTTGTGCTCTACGGCGCGTGGCCTCGCGTTGTGCGCTCGCCCGACTTCCCGTTCGGTGTCGAGCTCGAGGAGCTGGAGAAGCTAATCGCACTAACCGATCGTTGGGGTGAGGGAGCCGGGCTGTCCTCGTGGGCGCCGAGCATCGCGTCCGTCCCTGGCGCCCGTGAGGCCTGGGGTCGGTTCCAGCGCGCCGCTGCGAGCCCTGGGATGGTGAGGAGCCTCTTCCGGCTCTATCGCGACCTCGACATACGCGACATCCTGCCGGCGATCCGTGCCGAGACGCTGGTGCTGCATCGGACTGGCGATCGGATCGTGCCCGTCGGATGCGGGCGGTATCTAGCGGAGCACATCCCCGGAGCGCGTTTCGTCGAGCTCGAGGGTGACGATCATCTTTGGGTGGCAGGGGACACGGATGGGCTCCTTGATGAGATCGAGGAGTTCGTGACGGGAGCCCGGCACAGCCCCGAGCCGAACCGGATCCTCGCAACGATCCTCTTCACGGACATCGTCGGCTCGACGGAGCTCGCCGCCGCCGCTGGCGACCGTCCGTGGGCCACGCTGCTCGAAGCGCACCACGCGGCCGTACGCCGTCAGCTCGAACGGTTCCAGGGATTGGAGATCGACACGACAGGCGACGGTTTCTTCGTCGCGTTCGACGGCCCCGCACGAGGCATTCGCTGCGCACTGGCGATCCGCGACGCCGTGCGATCGCTCGGGCTCGAGATCAGAGCTGGCCTGCACACCGGCGAGTGCGAAAAGGTGGATAACAAGCTGACAGGCATCGCGGTCAACATCGGCGCGCGTGTCGGAGCGCTTGCCGGTGCCGGAGAGGTACTGGTCTCGAACACGGTCGTTGACCTCGTCGCGGGATCTGGGCTCGTGTTCGAGGACCGCGGTGAATACGAACTCAAGGGAGTTCCAGGTCCGCGTCGATTGTTTGCGGTCGCGGCGTCAACAGTTCGCGGCCCAATGAAGTTCCGCCCCGCATCAAGCCCGCGCTCCTCGATCCGCAGATGGCTCGCGACCTCGGAGTCGTCGTCGCGGACCTCCTCGATGAAACGCTCCGCCCCCTCGCGGCGGACGAAGACGCTAACCGACTCATCACGACGGCGTAGACGATCACGGGCATGAGACTGGGCTGAATCGCTCCGAGTGCCGTCAGAGAGGCCGGACGCGGGGAGGGCCGTGGCGATACCCCCCCTCGGGGATCGCCACTACTGACAGGGCACGCCCGGCCTCGACATGGAGTATGCGCCTCTGCGAAGACCGTGTTGCGATCAGCCTGATCTGACACAGATCTGACACAGATCTGACACGCACCGACGACCGGCAGGTCCTCCCGCTCGGAATCGCCTACACTCGCAGCACCAGGAGGCGACCGCATCGGCGCCGAGGAATCTCCGCGGCGCGTCCCGAACAGGTGGCGACGTTCATCCTCATCCACGGGGCCGGAGACGTCGGCTGGTACTGGCATCTCGTAGCGTCCGAGCTGCGCGCTCGGGGTCACGAGACCGTCGCGCCAGATCTTCCCTGTGACGACGACTCCGCCGGGCTCTCGGAGTACCGGGACACCGTGCTTGACGCGATCGGCGACCGCGCCGACCTCGTGGTCGTAGCGCAGTCGGCCGGAGCGTTCACAGCCCCGCTCGTGTGCGACAGGGCACCCGTGGAGTTGCTCGTACTCGTCGCGGGGTTGATCCCGGCTCCGGGTGAGGCGGCTCGGGACTGGTGGGCGAACACCGGCTACGAGCCGATTCGTGGCGAGTGGTCGGGCGACGAAGTGGCGACGTTCTACCACGACGTTCCGCCCGAACTCGCGACCGAGGCGCTTGCGCGAGGACGCGCGCAGTCGGACACGCCGACCGAGGAGCCGTGGCCGCTCGCAGCCTGGCCAGACGTGCCAACCCGCTTCATACTCTGCCGCGACGATCGTTTATTGCCTGCGGACTTCATGCGCCGTGTCGTCCGCGAGCGTCTGGGCATCACGCCTGACGAGATCGACGGAGGGCATTGCGTCGCGCTGAGCCGCCCGAGAGAACTCTCTGCTTATCTCGACCGTATCTCCTAGTCCCCGAGACCCGGCCTCCGTTGACGGTCCCTGCAGCAACTGCGAGAGTCCCGACCGTGCAGGAGGCAGTTCCCGCGTTCATCGACGAGTACATCCGTCGGTACTCGGAGCGCGATGTGGAGGGCGTGACCGAACTCTGTCTGGCGCCCTTTCTCGCGATCAGGGAAGGCATCCCGATCCACATGCCGGATCGCGAAGCCGTGCGCGATCACTTCGCAGCCATGATCGACGCGTATCGCGGAGGCGGTGTCGCGGTCTGGAAACGAGTCGAGATCGATGTCCGCGAACTCGGCGAGCATGCCGTCTTCGCAACTGTGCGCTGGAACGCCCTGGACGCACAGGGTGAGGTACTCCGGGACACCCGCACGACCTACCACCTGCTCGCGACGCCCGACGGCTGGCGTTTTCTCTCGTACACGAACCATTTCTAGGGTTCGCGGCGTGCATGGTCGCCGACGCGTCGCACCATCGTGTCGTCCGGCGTATGGCGAGCCTGCCGCCGTTCGAGACCTGGCCTGTGATGGAGGGCGGGAACCTGACCGCTGACCTGACAGAAGAACGACGCAAACTGCGCCAATTCACTCGCCAGCGGGCTTGACCCGGTCGACTCTCGGCCATAGGTTCCTCCACGCACCGAGCACGGAGCGCGACTAGACCGAAGCTCTGCCTGACGGCTCTACGCGGAAGCGGAAAGTCAGTGGGCTGAGTGGACGAAAGCGCCACCGGCTCGGTGAACTCTTTGGAAGACGGCGTAGCCTTAGACGTCGCCTTCCAGCGGGAGCACACTCGCGCAGAGCGGTGTTATGTCGCTCGCGCCGGGCGACATGGGTGGACGCGCCCCCTTAGCGCGACGAACCACGCCCACTAGGTGGGGACGGAGGAGCCGCGCGACGCTCGGGCGGTCGGAGACGGCCTCCCCGATGAAGTCGCATGCGGCGACTGTGCTGTGACCGCTGCTGGACTCGCGGAAAGGCTCGGAGCTGCTTCGGGGTCCAGCCAGCGGGCGAGCGCCGATCGCACCTGCTCGCCGTCGTCGTCCAGCTCGTCGGCTGCCCAAGCGACGTGGCCGTCGGGGCGGATCAACACGGCCTGGACGCTTGTCCATTCAGGGCGTTCGTCGGCGAGCCGTCCGACGGCCACCTCGAGTCGGTCGGCGCGCGCACCGGCGGGAGCTAGCTGCAGCTCGCCGCCTGTGAGATCGAGGAGCACGAAGCGGGCGGTGCGCAGCAACCCGAACACGCTTGGCGCCGGTGCGCCCTCGAGCTCCAGATCGGGTACGCGCTGACCGGTGAGCGGATGTCCGCCGTCGGTCGGGTACGTAGCGGCAAGTCCGGACAGTCGGATCGCGAGCTCTCGGTTGAGCGACGCATGCCGGCTGAGGATCCCGTCGAAGCGCTTCCGCAGCGCCCGGGCTTCCCGCGTCGAGTTCGATACCAGCGCCGTTTGCGCGAGGGTGTCGTCCGACGACCTCCGCGCCGACAGGGTGTCGCTCGTCGTGGTAGCTATCCAGCAGCCCAGGTGGTGCCCAGCCGCGCACGGTTGCGGCGAGCTTCCAGGCCAGATTCGTCGCGTCCTGCAGTCCCAGGTTGAGGCCCTGTCCGCCCAATGGGAAGAACAGATGCGCGGCGTCCCCGGCCAGCAGCAGTCGCCCGGATCGATAGCGGGAAGCCTGGAGGGTCGCGTTGCCGTAGCGAGTGAGCCAGCGCGCGGTGTGCATGCCGAAGTCGGTACCGGCAACTCGCCTCACGCATGCCCGCAGCTCTGCGAGCGTCGGCTCCTCCGTGCGTGCGTGCTGCATGCCGACGGGGTCGAACGGCGCTACTCGAAAGAGGCTTTCGCCGAGCCGCACCATGAACATCGCCCCGGTGTCGCCGTTCAGCGTGATCGTCGGGACGTCCGGTGGCTCGCTCACCTCGACGTCTCCCATGATGCAGTGCAGCGTCGCGGGACTCCCGACAAGCTCGATACCTGCACTCTTGCGGACCGGGCTGGAGCCGCCCTCACAGCCGACCACATACTGGGCTCGGAAAGCTGCCGGGCCTCTTCGAGTCTCAACCGCGACCGTGACGCCCTCGTCGTCTTGGCTGGCGCTGGTCACGCTGTGCTCGCGCAGCAGGGGCACTCCGAGGGAGAGCGCATGCTCCTCGAGCAGCTCCTCGGTTCGGAGCTGTGGGAAGAACAGCGTGAACGGGTAGCGCGAGTCGAGTGACGAGAAGTCCAGCCGGGTGCGCAGCAGCGCGAAATGAGACGACGACACCGGCGTACCCTCAGCGAGCCACCGCTCGACGAGGCCGCGCATTGCGAAGAGCTCAAGCGTGCGTGGGTAGACCGCGAGCGCTTTGGAGTGGGGAACGCGCTCGGCCTCTTTCTCGAGCACGACAACGTCGACACCGGCGATCTTCAGCTCGGCCGCGAGCCAGAGGCCAACGGGGCCGGCGCCGGCGATGATTACCTCGTGCTCGGGCAGGCTCATCGGCCGCTCCGACGAAAGGACGCGATCGGAGCCAGCTCGAGAAGGCACGGGGCGGCTCTCGCGCTCGACATTTCGTCCCTCACGTCGATCATCGTGCCTCCTCCCCTGCAGGAGTGCTGACCCATATCGTAAAGGAAGATTTACGATATATAGTAAACGCACCTTGACGAACTTGTCAAGCAGAGATGGTTCGCCGCCTGAGCCACGCATCGTGGCGCTGCTGCGTCTCGCTTCGGAGGTTGGCCAGTCGACTCTTTACGAGCGACTTGAGGCTATTGGTTACAAGGAGCTACGCCCGACGCACTTCCGCTTGCTGCGCTATCCGGGCCTCGACGGCGTTCGCCCCACGGAGCTCGCTCAAAGGCTGGGTACGAGCAAGCAAGCCGTGAACCCGCTGATCAACGACCTCGAGCGCTGGGGATATCTCCAGCGTCGTCCAGATCCGACCGATCAGCGTGGCCGGGTGCTGTCGCTCACCGACCGCGGCCGTGAGCTGATGACCACGATCAAGGAGTTGCACGCCGAGATCGAGGCAGACTGGGAGGCAGAGATGGGACGACGTCGATATCAGACCCTTCGGCGCGCCCTGCGCGACATCGCCAAGAAGCATCCCAACGGCGCCGACGGTTAAGGGAGCGCGCGCTTAGGCGTGCGATCCGTCGAGAGACATTCCCGCACACTTGCGCAGGTCACGGCGCTCTCCGCTGATACGAACTAGAAGCCGGTGCGCTCGACCGACTCGATGGGTCTGGAGAATCGAGCAAGGCTCACATCGGCTGGGTTCACGGAGCGGATCTCGCCATCGAGTATCAGCTCCGCGGCGAGCAGCCCCGCGGCGGGAGCGTGCATGAGCCCGAGGCCGGCGAAGCCTCCAACCACGACCATGCCCGTCTCGGTGCGATCGATGATCGGGTGCTGGTCGGGTGTGCTCGGATAGAGGCCGGCCCAACTCTGCGATGACCGATGATCGTGTCGATCTCGATGCCGAACGTCTCGCGTGTCTGCTCGAGAACGCCTGCGATCCAGGATGGGTCCGCATCGTGGTCGAACGCGAGCGCGTCGACTGTCTCGTCCATGCCCAGGAACCCGCCGACCTGGACCCGACCGAGTCCTTCCTGGCGGACGTGAACTTGGCCAAGAGGGCCGATGAGCCACGGCAGGTCCGGCGGCAACGGGACGCTCGGATGCGCGTGCAGGAGCTGCACCCGTCGGCTTCTGATGGGCAATTGGAGACCGATTCGCTCGGCGAGATGCGGCGCCCATGCTCCGGCGCAGTTGACGACGATGTCGGTGCGGAGTGTCCCCTTGGTCGTCAGAACAGCCCCGATCCGATCAGCTTCGAGGTCGAACCCCACTACTTCGACGCCGCACTCGATCGTGGCGCCTGCGGCTTCAGCCGCCCGCGCGAACCCATGCACGACACGATGCTGGTTCAGGTAGCCGTCGGCCCGGCAGTAGCTGCCTCCTGCGAAGCCGAGCTCGTTGAGCATCGGCCAGCGCGCCGACAGGTCCTCCGCAACGAGGAGCTCGCTCTGGACGCCGTGCTCGTGCTGGAGCTCGACCTGGTGGCGCAGGACTTGAAGCTGGGCTTCATCCGCAGCGAGGAAGAGGTAGCCGATCCTCCGTAGCCACGGATCGACGCCGAAGCGCTGCTCGAACTCGGCCCAGTACGGCTCGCTGAGAACCGAGAGTTGGACGTTGGTTGCTGTTCCCAGCTGCGACCGGACGCCGCCACCGTTGCGGGTCGAACTCCCCGCTCCGGGCAGCGTGCGCTCCAGTACGACCACCTTCGCGCCGCGTCGCGCAAGGAAGTACGCGCAGGAGAGACCGATGACTCCCGCTCCGACGATCGCGACTTCTGCGTTCGGGGTTCTCGCCACGCGCCTCCTCGACGTGAGTACGAATCCTCACTGTCGTGCGCGCCCACGCCAAGTCGTCAAGGGACATTCCCGCACACTCGCGCAGCCGGCGGTCATCTATCCCGGACGCTGGCTGATCCGCACTCCGCCCAGCCGGGAGGCGGGACCCGAGCGACGCGCTCAGCGGACGCCGATACGCGGCTGATCGGCCTGTTAACTGTGCCCTGACGCACCGCATCGACGGAGGGAGCCATGATGAACGTCGGAGTCCTGGGTACAGGCATGGTCGGGAGCGCGATCGCGAGCCGGCTGGTCGGGCTCGGCCACGAGGTAAAGATGGGCTCACGCCAGGCGGGCAACGAGAAGGCTCGCGAGTGGGCGGAAGAAGCCGGCCCGA
>CAVWWI010000006.1:0-226407 GCA_963758605.1 uncultured Actinomycetes bacterium
GCATGCATCCCGCGTCCGCAGAGCTAGCGTGCCGCCGCTGACGATCGCTTCATCGTGAATGTCTGGGGGCGTCGGCTACCGGTTGCTCGAGTGACGATTGGTCTGGTTTTGCGGGGACGGGACCCGATGCCGAGATCGCTTTGGCTTCAAGGGATCGGGGGACTAGACGTCTTCCTGGCTTGCACGTTTATCCCTGATCAGGTCTGGAACAACGGCGCCGTTTCGAAGACCTTCACTTTGACCGGAACTCCCGCCCCGCACCAATACTTCCGGGATCGGAGAGCTGTTCAAGATTGGGAAGAACGTGAGGGCCGTCAGGAACTCCCGCACGCGGAGTCCGGCTACCTTGGGGCCCAAGCCCGCGGCTCGACCGTCACCGTGGCGAACTTGCTGCCGTCGGCACACTCGCAGTCGCCGCCAGGAACGACCTTCTCCCACGCCGCGGTGGTCGGCTCCGTCGTCTCGACCGCGCGTTTATCGTCATCGCCGCCGCATGCCGCGACCGTGGCCGCCAGCGCAGCCGCTAGGAGGAGCAGCGCGAGGAGACGGGGCGGCGGCCCGTCATTCGATTGCCGGCCTGGCGATGGCGGGTGGCTGGCGGCCGGCGAGGAGCCAGCCGGCGGCGGCAGCCGTCAGAGGGATTCCCACGACGATGACGAGGAGGGAGACGAACGGGATCCGGCCGAGATAGCCGAGGTCGTCGTGGTACGTCGCCGCGAGTGCGAGATATGCGCCGGCGACGCCGAGGAGCGCGCCGAGGAGGGCGAGCGCGCCGGCGGTTGCGGCCGTCAGGGTCCGGCGGGTCCTGCCGTGGCTCCGGTCGCGGTAAGGGTTCGCAGGTCGCCGGCGGCCTCGCTGCGGATCAGCCCCACAGTCATGGCGAGGATGGCGAGCGCCAGAAGAGCGCCTGCCGCGGTCGCGATCGCGATGGGTGTCGCGAGAGACATGCGCTCGTGCTGTGTCTGGATCTCGAGGCCGGCCGCCGCGGCGAGCTCGCGGGCGGTGGCGATCTGCTCGCTCGTCAGAGGGCCGGTCGACTCGATGAGCCAGCCGTTCGGGACCGGCTTCCAGCCGCGACGGCGAAGACCGTCGAGGGTGACGAACGAGGACGGCACGCGACCAGAGTCCCCTTCCGCGGCGCCGAGGACCTCCAGGCTGTCGATCCGCTGGACGTTCGTGACAGCGGATTTCGTGATGCCGGATTCACTCCTCTGACGGATGCGCAAGATGACGAACTCGTCCGTCGGAACGGAGGGGTCTGCCAGGAAGTCCGCGCTCGGATCGACCGTGGCGGGGTCGATTCCGAGGTACCTGAGCAGGGCGGGTGTGGCGACGTAGAGACCGGATCCCGTGGTCCAAGACTTCGGGGTCTCCTGCCTCGAAAAGCGGACGGCGACGAGGGCCCGGTCACCCTCGAAGGTGACGATCGGCGAATCGCCGGACTGGACGGCCTTCTGAAGCGGGATCACCGCGGCCCGACCGAGGCTTGCAGCGATCTCGCGGACGCGCGCAGCGGACCGTGCGAGCTGGGCGGGCGTTTGGAGTGGGAGCGAGATGAGCTCCGGCTCTTGCGTCGGGCCCGTGTACACGCGGATTTGGCGGTCGGACAGGTTGGGGAGGTTGGCGGCCATCCGCTCGTCATCCTTCTTCTCCTCGGCTGCCGCGGTGACTGTCACCGCTGCGGCGATGCCGAGCGCGAGGGTGACCGCGGCGAGTGCCGCGCCGGACCGGGCCTGGTAGCGGGCGAGGTCACGCAGCGCCAGGCGCGTGCCGATCGGGGCATGTCCGGCGGCTCCGGAGAAGATTCGGATCGCGAGAGGGCCCAGGAGCAACATCCCGAGGATCGTCGCCACGATCCCGGCGATGATGAGCGGCACTCTGTCCCGGTTGGACAGCGCAAGGCAGCCGACACCGACAGTGATCAGCGCCGCGGCTGCGATCGCCGAGTGGCGTGCGGGCCTCGGCTGAGGCGGACGCCCTGAAAGTGCCAGCAGCGTGGGGAGGCGGGCGACTGTTCGCCCTGGCCACCAGGCGGCTGCGATCGCCCCGAGGACTGCGAGGAGGACGACCATCGCGAGCAGCGTCCACGGGAGGCTGAGCCGGTCGATGCGATGGCCCATCGCGGATTCGAGAGTGGGCGCGAAGACGACCCAGAGCGCACCGCCCGCGATCGTACCGAGGATCGCGGCGATCACCCCGACGACGGCGCCGTTCGTCAGCAGCACGAGCCGGAGATGCTTCTGAGTAGCCCCGATTGCCGCGAGCATGCCGAGCTGGCGGAGCCGGCGCTGGGCGACGACGGCGAAGCCCGCGGCGGCAACGAGCGAGGCCAGGAGCAGGAAGACCGTTGCGACGGAGAACAGTGCGAACGAGTCTGCGGCCTCGATCTCGCCGCGGCTCCCCAATCCGGTGAGGCCCGAACGGCCGTTCTCGGGCAAGGAGTCTGCGAAGGCGTGGAGCTCCTGTTCACTCGCGCTGACCAGCACCGTGACGTTCTGGGGCGCCCCGGCTGACGAAGGGGACACGAGAGCGAACTCGTCACCGAGATCGAGCGGGTTCTCGACGACGCCGACGACGGTCCGCCGCCGCCCGTCGAGATCGAGCGTTGCCCCCAGCTCCACGTCGAGGAGCTCGGCCACACCCTCGGTGAGGGCGACCTGGCCGGGCCCGGCCGGATAGCCGCCACGGCGGAGCGCGAGGAGATCGCCGCCGTAGGGCCCATCCGGGTCCTGCGAGCGGAAGTCCACCCTCTCGACGCCGCCGGGCACGGGCACCTTGCGGTGGCCGATGACGTCTGTCGTCCCGAACGACTCCTCGGCCGTCGCCAGGGCTGCCTCGAGCGCCTGCGGGTCGGAGCCGTCGAACGTCAGCAGCCCGCTGGCCGAGCCGAAGTCGCCGTCGAACGTAGGACTGGTGTTGTAAACGAGGGTGATGCTGCCGATCGCAGCCGCAACGGCGACGCTGAGGAGAGCGATCACCAGGACCTGCTGGCGCCACTCGCGGCGGAACATGCGCCACGCCCAGCGGACAAGGGCGCGGCGGGCGGCAACGCCGCCGTTTCTCGGCCCGCGCAGCGTTGAGCGGTGAGCGAGCGTCGTCATCGCCGATCACCAGCCGCGAGCAGCGATTCCGGGCCCGGCGGCGCGACGGTCTGGTCGATGACCTGGCCGTCGCGCAGGAACACGACGCGGTCGGCCCACGAGGCCAGGTGCGCCTCGTGGGTGACGACCACACCTGCGACACCCCGCTGTGTGGCGGCGCGCAGCAGGCGCATGACGGCCTCGCCGTTCACGGAGTCGAGCGCGCCGGTCGGCTCGTCGGCGAGCAGCAACCGACGCTCGCCGACGATCGCCCGGGCGATTGCGACCCGCTGGCGCTCGCCGCCCGAGAGCTCGTCGGGGTAGCGATCCGTGTGCTCCGAGACATCGAGCTCTTCGAGTGCCTCGACGCCCGACTTGCGTGCCGTTTTCGCGCGGACGCCGTCGAGCTCCAAAGGCAGGGTGACGTTCTCGACGGCGGTCAGCCCGGGAAGCAGGTTGAAGTCCTGGAACACATAGCCGATCGACCGGCGGCGCATCTTCGCCTGATCCGAGCGCGAGACGCTGGCGAGGTCGACCCCGTCCACGAGCACCTGGCCGCTGGTCGCCTGCTCGAGGCTGCCGGCGATCGTCAGGAGCGTGCTCTTGCCTGAGCCGCTCGGGCCCATGATCGCCACCAGCTCGCCGCGCTCGACGGCGAGGTCGACCTCACGGAGGGCGCGCACCTCGATCGGCCCGGAGCCGTAGACCTTCGATACCTGGCGCAGTTCGAGTGCGCTCGTCATTGCGGGACCTCCATCTCGTGAGTCGGTTCGAGCGGCATCTCGGCCACGGCGGCCGGCGCCAGGTGCGGCCGCTGCTTCAAGCGCACGTCGGCGACGTCCAGCCAGCGGACGATCGCCTCCAGTCGGAAGAGCTCGGCGTCGGCGACGAGCGCTAGCGCCAGGTCGTCCTCGCCGGTAGCGGCCTTGATCTGGGTGTAGCCCTGCATGACCTCGATCACGTGCCGGCGGTGCACCTGCAGGATCTCGTGGACGTCGGTCCCTGGACCTGCAGGGCGACGAGCACCTTGATCACGAGCTCGTCGCGCGGAGGAGGTACGAGCTCAGGAGGCGTGCGCAGCCACTCCGCCAGCTCTCGAGCGCCGCTGGACGTGATCCGGTACCGCTTCTGCGAGCGCTCGCCTTCCCCGTCGTCGGTCTCGACGAGGCCGTCCCGCTCGAGGCGCTGGAGGGTCGTGTACACCTGTCCGACGTTCAGCGGCCAGACCTCGCCCGTCCGCGCCTCGAACTCGTTCTGCAGCCGCAGGCCGTACTTCGGCCCTTCGCTCAGCAGGGCGAGGAGGGCATGGGGAACGCTCATAAATGGCTCCTGTTCGTGATCATACTGGGTAGTATACCAAGTATAATCACACCTGCGCAAGTCCACTTGCGATCGCGGCCACGACGAGGTAGCCGCGTTCGTCCTCAGCGGGTTGGGGCGTTCCGAGCGTGATCGAGATCTCCCCGATCAGGTCGCCGGACGCCGCTCGCCGATCACTCGCTCAATTCCGTCGACGATCTTGACCACCTCGATGTGCCCCTCGACAGCCACGGGGACAACGCTACCCCGTGCCCGTTTCCAGGTCCCGCGTCCCAGGCCCCAACCCGACCGACACGGTCCCGGGGGTCGGGTACCGTCACACCTCTATTTCGCGTGCGCGCGCGTAATCGGGCGAGAATCGCCAGCGTTATCCGATGGCGCGACGGCTCCCAGATCCCGCCCCGGCGAACACGGTCACGGGGGTGGTAGCCCTCAGCACCTCTTCTACTATGCGTGCGCGCGAGAAGTAGGTGCGAGTACACAGCCTCCGAGTGCGACAGCCACAGTCCCCGCCGGGGTCCGATATTCGTGCGGAGGGGGGACCCCCACCCTTGCATCGCGGGACGCCTCGCGTTCGATCACCCTCACGGTCGCGGGCGATGAGTTTACGCCACCCCGAACGGTCTATAAGAACAACTCAGTGGAAGGAGGTCCACATGACGTCACTTGCCCGCGTCCAGAACTTCTCCATCTCGCTCGACGGCTTCGGCACCGGCGAGGGTCAGAGCCACGACGCACATTTCGGTCACGCCGGGGATCGGCTGCACCAATGGATGTTCGCCACCCGGTGGTGGGAGCCCAGCGGTAGCAGCGGCGTCGACGACGCCTTCGCCCAGCAGTTCGGTTCGGGGATCGGCGCCGAGATCATGGGTGCCGGGAAGTTCGGCCACCCCGGATGGCACGAGGACCCGGAGTGGAAGGGGGCGTGGGGTCCCAACCCGCCGTTCCACACCCCGGTCTTCGTCCTCACCCATCACCCGCGCCCGTCCATCGAGATGGAGGGCGGCACGACGTTCCACTTCATCGACGTGCCGCCTGACGAGGCACTCGAGACTGCCCGCGAGGCTGCGGATGGCCAGGACGTACGCATCGGCGGTGGTCCTACCGTGATCCGCGACTTCCTTGCCGCCGGGCTCATCGACCACTTGCACATCGTGGTTGTCCCGATCCTGCTCGGCCGAGGCGTACGCCTCTGGGACGGACTGGAGGGCATCGAGAAGGACTACCAGGTCGAGGCCATCTCCTCGCCCAGCGGAGTCACGCATGTGACGTTCACCCGTGCGGGTGTCTGACCGCCTCGGTAGAGATCTCGGGGCGCCGGGATAGGGCTCCGGGGATAGGACATTCGGGAAAGGAGTCGCAGATGCCAGAACTCATGATCGACTTCATCACCTCGCTCGAGGGATATGGCGCAGCCGACGGTTGGCCTGGGTTTTGGGGCCTGGAAGGGCCTGAGTACCTCGCCTGGTTGGGAGACCAGCCCGAGGCGGACTACACGATCCTGATGGGTGCGAACACCTATCGGCTCATGTCGGATCTGGCCGGCGACGGCGAGCCCGGCACAGAGGCCTTGGCGGACCTGCCGAAGATCGTCTTCTCGAGCACCTTGACGGAGCCGCTGCCGTGGCCGAACACACAACTGGTCACTCAGGATGCCGTCGAGGCCGTGCGCGAGATGAAGGACAAGGGCACCGAGTCGATGCGCACCCTGGGCAGTCTCACACTCTGCCGCTCCCTTCTGACGGCCGGTCTCGTGGATCGTTTCCGCGTAGTCGTCTTCCCAGTCATCACCGGAAGCAGTGGTAAGGACCGGATCTACGACGGCTACCCCGACGTCTCCCTCGACATGGTGAGCAGCCGCGTCTTCGACGGTCGGCTACAGCTCCTCGAGTACATCCCCACGGTTCTCGCTGGGCCACCCGGTACCAGCAAGGACGACGCGCAGTAATGCGGATCGGTCAGTCCCGACTTCTCGCGAAAGGAGCTGAACCATGACCAAGGTGGTCGCAATCGTGTCGATGTCGCTCGACGGGTACGTCGCCGACGCGAACGACGGCGTCGCCGAAGTTTTCGACTGGGTGGTCCCAACAACCCGCTGAAGGTCAGATAGCGGTCGGCGCAGCCGTGGCTTGCGCGACGATGCGCACGCATCCGCGGGGGCGAACTCTCACCGTGAGGCTCGCAATGCCCCGGGGACGGGCTGTACAGCCGGGGAGTAGTCGACAGGTATGACGGGCATACCCGTACGCGGGGCGCAGGCGCGGCGCACCAGTCGTAGCTCCCATCGCGTCGCCAGCGGCTCGAAGCACGCTTTCGAACGCTCCGTGCAAAGCGGGATCAGTACGACCCCAGCGTGCCCATCTTTGCGCTCGCGCATCGACTGGCAGATCCAGAAGTCGTCTTGCTCAAGGCAGAGTAAGCGCAGCTGTCAGGACAAATTCGCTCTCGACCGTCAACTGGCTCCCCTTCGTGGTGTACGCCCTAAAGGTTGGGTACGACTACTCCGGCGAGGCGTCCTGGCCAACGTAGGTCCCTTCAGGGCACTCGTACTTCCGCAGTCACACGAACCTCGGCTATCGGGTAGAGCGTGGCCCAAAGCAGCCTCGCGAGGACGAGCCCTGACGAGCGACGCGCGAGGAGGCATCGACGGTATCGCGGGTGTCCGTTTCTAGCGCGCTCCCTCGAGCTCGAGCAAGGCGACCTTCTTGTCAAGCCCGCCTCCATAGCCCACGAGGTCGCCACTCGCTCCGATCACGCGATGGCAGGGCAGGACGATCGGGATTCGGTTTCTGTTCATCACCGTTCCGACCGCGCGAGCTGCCCGCGGTCGCCCGACGCGGGCGGCCAGGGCTCCGTAGGTCGTCGTCTCCCCGTAGGGCACCCGCGCGAGCTGCCCCAGCACCGAGACGGTGAACGGCGGGAGCGCGCGGAGATCCAGCGATAGGTCGAAGACGCGGCGCCGGCCGGCGAAGTACTCGTCGAGCTCGCGGCGCGCCGCGTCGACCGACTTCGGCGAGCGGAGAACCGCGGGACCGGCGATCCTCGCCAGCCGCTCCAACTGCTCTTCGGGATCGACGTCGAACGAGATCGAAGCGAGCCCGCGGCTCGACGCGGCCATGAAGAGCGGGCCGATCGGCGAGTCGAGGACGTCGAAGCCAATGTCGATGAGGTCGAGGTCGAACGCGGCGGCGCGGAATCGTCGATCGAGATCGCGAGAGATTGTCATCGGGCGGTACTCCTTCGGAGTCGGCGGACACCTGTGGACGTGGCCTGGCGTGCGGCATCCGGGCTCGATCCGAGGGCGGTCGCGATCTGCTCGTACGTCAGGTCGTAGCCGTAACGGAGCACGACGGCAGCGCGCTCTTTGGGCGGGAGCCCGTTGGTCAGATCTCCAAGATCTTCGTACGCGGGACGGGCGTCCTCGGTCGCGGTCTCGACGAGCTCGGATCTCGGCTTCGCCCGGCGAAGCGTGTCGAGCGCCACGTTCTGCGCGATCGTCAGCACCCAGGCACGAAGGTGCTCCCCGTGCTCCAAGCGGCGATACGCCTTGAGCGCCCGGAGGAACGTCTCCTGGAATGCATCCTCGGCTCGATCGGCTCCCAGTCGCCGTCGAAGCAATCGGAGCACCTCGACCCGATGCTGCTCGTAGAAGCTCTCGAACGGAGGGATCGACACGGCGTGCATCATCGTTATCCAACGCGCTGCCGGGCGCATTTGTGAGCATGTCCGTCATGCGAGCTGCTGTCGTCGGGCATGTGGAGTGGATGGAGTTCGTCCCTGTCGAGCGTGTACCGCGCCCCGGCGAGATCGTCCATGCCTCCGAATCGTGGGAGCAGGCCGCCGGCGGAGGGGCCGTCGCCTCGGCTCAGCTCGTCCAGCTCGCCGACTCCGTGCTCTTTTTCACCGCTCTCGGTGAAGACGATCGCGGGCACCGAGCGAAGCTCGAGATCGAAGCACGCGGGGTCGAGGTGCACGCCACGGCCGTCGCAGGCCCTCAGAGAAGCGGGTTCATCTTCGTCGACGAGACCGGGGAGCGAACGATCACGACGATCGGCAGGAAGCTCCATCCGCGCGGCCATGACGACTCGCTCCCGTGGCACGAGCTTGCGCGCTGCGACGCAGTGTACTTCTGCGCGGGAGACGCCGATGCGCTCCTGCTGGCTCGCCGCGCACGCGTTCTCGTCGCAACGGCCCGCGAGCTCGTGACACTTCGGCAGGGTGCGATCGAGTTGGACGCGCTCGTGTCGAGCGGAAAGGACGAGGCAGAGCTTTATCGCACAGGTGAGCTCGATCCCGAGCCGCGGCTCGTCGTGACGACCTCTGGCGCCCTCGGGGGTTGGGCGCAGCCCGGCGGGCCGTACTCTGCTGCTCCACTTCCACCCACGGTCGTGGACTCGTACGGAGCCGGCGACTGTTTCGCAGCGGGGCTTGCGTTTGCCCTGGCAGCGGGGCTCGAAGGGTTGCCGGCTCTCGAGTTCGCTTCACGCTGCGGCGCAGGGGCGCTAGCGGGTCCAGGTGTGCACGCGGAGCCCGTTCCGCTCGAGCCGTAGCGTCCTGAGGTGGACTGGCGCCGAATCGGCGTCACTAGGGTGCCAGGCCGCTTGTAATGCGGCCGCGTTTCAAGTGGGGCGCAGGGGTTGCGTCGTGGGGAAAAGTGGAGTAAGGTGGGGCTCCGTGGGAGACACACCACGGCCCCTCCGATGTTCTACGGAAAGCATGAGCACACGGTCGACGAGAAGAACCGGCTCACCCTGCCGGCGAAGTTCCGCGATGCACTATCTGCCGGCGTCGTTCTCGCCCGCGGGATCGATCGGAACATCGACGTGTATCCGCGGGAGAGCTGGGACGCGAGCGTGGCACGGATCGCCGAGCTGGACTCGCTCACGCGGGAAGCTCGCGAGATGAAGCGCTACGTCTTCGCCGGCGCCGCAGTCGCCGAGCTCGACAAGCAAGGGCGGGTTCTCGTACCACCGGACCTCGTCACGCACGCGGCGCTCGGCAAAGACGTCGTCGTGGCGGGAGTGCACGACCACATCGAGATCTGGGACCGCTCTCACTGGGCGGCCCACGTGAGCGCGATCGAAGGGAGCGTAGGAGATGTTGCCGAACGTGCAGCGGACAGACGCGGCTGATCACGTCCCCGTGCTCGCCGACGAGGTGCGCCAGCTCCTCGACGTGCAGCCTGGGGAAACCATTGTGGATGCGACGTTCGGGGCAGGCGGGCACTCGCGACTGCTCGCGGGCGAGCTCCAAGGGAGCGGGAAGCTCGTGGCGATCGACCGCGACCCCACCGTGCGCGCCTACTTCGACCATGTGAAGGCGTCGACGCGCGGCATCCAGACGCGCTTCCTGCGCGGCGACTACGCAGTCGTCCTTTCGCAGCTCGCAGGGAACGGCGTGCGCGCCGACGCCGTCTTGCTCGACCTCGGCCTGAGCTCGATGCAAGTCGATCGTCCCGAGCGTGGGTTCTCGTACGCGACAGACGCCCCCTTGGACATGCGGATGGATCCCTCTGACGAAGTCAGTGCGACCGACATTCTTGCCACCTGGGACGAGCGAGAGCTCGAGACGATCTTCAGCAGGTACGGGGAGGAGCGCTACGCGCGCCAGATCGCGCGCGGGATCGTTCGGCGTCGGAGCGAGAGCCCCATCGAGCGCACCGGGCAGCTGGTTGACGTCGTCCGGGCCTCGATTCCCGCACCGGCTCGCTTCGGCGAGGGGCATCCCGCAAAGCGCGTGTTCCAGGCACTTCGCATCGAGGTCAACCACGAGCTCGAATCCCTCGAGGCGGGCCTCCCTGCAGCGTTCGAGATGCTACGGCCGGGCGGTCGACTGGCAGTGATCAGCTTCCACTCTCTCGAGGACCGCATCGTCAAGCGGTTCCTCCGAGACCGCGCCCGCGGCTGCACGTGCCCGCCCGAGTTCCCAATTTGCGTCTGCGGGCACGAACCGGAGCTTCGGATCCTGACGCGCAAGCTCGTGCGCGCATCGGCGCGTGAGGTCGATGCTCAATCCGCGCGCGAGCTCCGCTCGACTGAGGGCGGCGATCAAGGTCTGATGTCCGCGATCGCGCAGGACGCACGAGCCGGGCACGTCCGCACGCGGTCTGCCGCTCGGCGACGGCGGTGGGCTCTCGGGGGCGGCGTCGTCTGGATCGTTCTCGTTGCCCTGCTCCTCGCGGGCGTCGTCGCGGTGAACGTCACGGTGCTGCGACTCAACCTCGAGCTCGACCAGGTCGGCCGCGAGCGGACGGAGCTTCGCTCGGACATCTCTCGCTTGCGCTCGGAGCTCTCGACCGCCTCGGCCACGTCGCGCGTCGACCGCCTCGCTCAGACGGAGCTGGGACTCGTGAAAGCTGACCCCGACGAGATGACTTTCGTTCACCTGGACCGGTGAAGCCGGCCGCGACGAACCGGCGGATCGTCCTCCTCGCAGGAGTTTTCGTCACGCTCCTTGCCGTAGCTCTCGGACGCGCTGTGTGGCTCCAGGCCGTCAAGGGTCCGGAGCTGGCAGCGATGGCGCTCCGCCAGCACCGGGAGACGGTGGTCGTGCCGGCGGCACGCGGAACGATCGTCGATCGCAATGGTGAGCCGCTCGCCATCGGCGAACAGACGACGACCGTGTATGCCAACCCGCGGCAGGTCGACCGTCCGCGTGACCTGACTCTCGCAGCCGGCAAGGCGCTTGGCGTCGAGCCCGGCATCGTGTACCCGCTGCTCGTCGATCGCTCGCGCGGGTTCGTGTACGTCGCACGAAAGGCGGATCCGCTCCGGGCCGAGGAGCTCGAGAAGCTCGGCTTTGCGGGGCTCGGCTTCTACCCGGAAGAGCTGCGAACGTACCCACAGGGGCCTGTCGCCGCTCAGGTGCTGGGGTTCGCCGGGCTCGACAACAAGGGGCTCGAGGGTCTCGAGCGGTCTCTCGAGAAGGTTCTCGCGGGCCGGCCGGGGAGCGAGACGATCGTCAAGGACCCCTTCGGTCGAGCCCTCGATGTCGTCTCCACGAAGCAGGAAACGCCTGGGAAGAACGTGAGACTGACGATCGACCATCAGATACAGGCCAACGCCGAGGCCGTCCTGCAGGAGACCGTCCGCCGGTGGGGCGCCCGTGCCGCGTCCGCGATCGTGATGGATCCGTACACGGGAGCCGTGCTTGCGATGGCTGTTGCGCCGCGCTTCAACGCAAACCGATTTCCGACAACGCGTGCCGATCGACGGCGAAACCGCGCTGTGACCGACACCTACGAGCCAGGGTCGACCTTCAAGCTCGTCACCGTCGCCGCGGCGCTTCAGGAGGGGATCGTCAGCCCGACCACGTCGTTCCGACTCGCGCCGACGATCAAGGTCTCGGATCGCGTGATCCACGAATCTCACTCGCGAGGGACACAACGGCTGACGGTTACGCAGATCGTCGAGCAGTCGTCGAACATCGGAACGATCACGATGGCTCAGCGCCTCGGCGAGGGGCGTCTGTCGTCGTGGATCGATCGCTTCGGATTCGGAGCTTCGACCGGAATCGACTTCCCCGGCGAATCCCCGGGTTTTGCCCTTCCGCTGAACGAGTGGTCTGGATCGACCATCGGCACCGTTCCGATCGGGCACGGGATCGCGGTGACGCCCATCCAGATGGCACGCGCCTACTCTGTCATCGCGAACGGTGGCGTCCTGGTCACGCCTCACCTCGTCGACCGAGTCGACGGACAGGCGGTCGCGGCGACGAAGAAAGCGCCGCGTCGTGTCCCGCTCGGTCTCGAGGCAGATGTTGACGATGCTCCGGGGCGTCGTGCTCGAGGGAACGGGAACCGAGGCGGCGATCCCCGGGTACACCGTGGCCGGCAAGACGGGTACTGCGGCGAAGATCGAGTCGAACGGTCGCTACTCCACGTCTCGCTACGTCGCATCGTTCGTCGGCCTCGTGCCCGCCACGAAGCCACGGCTCGTGATCATGGTGATGGTGGACGAGCCGCGGGGGAACATCTACGGAGGTGTCGTGGCCGCACCCGCGTTCAGGGAGATCGCCCGCTTCAACCTGCAGCACCTGGAGGTACCGCCGGACGCGCCACGTACGGGGAAGCACTGAGCGTGAGTGTCTGGCACCTGAGGCCGCAGCATGGTTGCGTCGGGCGGTGTCAGACACTGACCTTGCACTAGCCTGTCCCGAGGTGGAGCTGGACGCCCTGATCCGGGCACTCGCACCGAGCGAAGTGACCGGAGCTCAGCCGGTCGAGATCGGCGACCTCGCGTACGACACCCGCCGCGTGAGCCAGGGTGCGCTGTACTTCTGCGTTCCGGGCGAGCGGGTCGACGGTCACGATCTCGCGTGGGAGGCGATCGAGCGCGGCGCAGTCGCCCTCGTGGTCGAGCGGGTCCTCGACGTGAACGTTCCGCAGCTTGTCGTCCCGGACGCGAGGGCGGCGATGGCTGTCGCGGCAGACTCGTTCTTCGGCGAGCCGACGAAGGAGCTCGAGGTCGTCGGGGTGACGGGGACGAACGGCAAGACGACGACCGCGTTTCTCCTCCATGCGATGCTCGAATCGGCGGGCCACAAGCCCGGGCTCATCGGAACGATCGAGTGGATTGTCGGCGGCGCGCATCGTCCCGCACCATTCACGACACCCGAGGCCATCGATCTCCAGCGTCTCTTCCGAGAGATGGTCGATGCGGGCGATCGGAGTGTCGCCCTCGAGGCGTCCTCGCACGGCTCCACCTTCAAGCGGCTCGACCGCGTCAGGTTCGATGCGCTCGTATTCACGAACTTGAGTCAGGATCACCTCGATCTCCACGGAACGATGGAGGAGTACTTCCAGTCGAAGCGGCGGCTGTTCACGGGGGCGCAACCGCCTCCCGCCGCCGTGAACGTTGGAGACGGATGGGGCCGGCGGCTCGCGAGCGAGCTCGCCGACGTGCACCGCGCACCCCTCGTGACGTTCGGGCACGACCCGGCCGCGGAGGTTCGGCCCGAGCGCCTGGAGCTCGGGGCTCAGGGAAGCACGTTTCGCGCGGCCGGGATCGATATCGAGACGGCGCTTCGCGGATCGTTCAACGTCGAGAACGTTCTCGGCGCCGTTGCTGCCGGCCTTCTTCTCGACCTCGACGAGGACGCGATCGCGGCGGGGATCGCGCACGTGTCCGGCGTTCCGGGGCGATTCGAGGCCGTCGACGAGGGACAGCCGTTCGCCGTCCTCGTTGACTACGCGCACACTCCCGATTCGCTGGAGACCGTTCTTCGAGCCGCGCGTGGGCTCGGAGAGGGTCGAGTCATCGTCGTCTTCGGAGCGGGGGGAGACCGCGACCGGGGAAAGCGCCCGCTCATGGGCCGTGTCGCAGTCGAGCAGGCCGACATCGTCATCGTCACATCCGACAACCCGCGCTCTGAGGAGCCGGTGGCGATCATCGCAGAGGTGTTGCAGGGAGCCGGCGTGGACGTCGAGATGGATCCCGATCGGCGCACCGCGATCCAGCGTGCGCTGTCGCTCGCCGAGCCTGGCGACGTCGTCGTGATTGCCGGAAAGGGCCATGAGCAGGGACAGGAGATCGCCGGCGACGTCCATCCCTTCGACGATCGATCGGTCGCGCGCGAAGCGCTGGTGTCACTCGGCCTTTCCTCGTGAGACGACGCACGGTGGAGCAATTGACACACTCTTCTGACACATGAGTGCTGGGCACTGGGGCCTGTCGTTTGGAGGCACTGGGTGATTCCGGTCGCATTCCGCGAGGTTGAAGGTCTTCGACTCGGTCAGCTCGAGGGCAGCGATCCGAGACGGCTCGATCGTCGGCATCAAGGCCGACTCGCGAGAGGTGCGCCCCGGCGATCTCTTCGTCGCACTCAACGCGGGAGTTCGGTACGTCGACGAGGCCGGAGCGCGAGGTGCGGCGACGCTCGTGCCCGACGACCAGGACGCCGCCCTCGCCGCGCTGGCGACACTCGTCCGCTCCAAGAGCGACGCCCACGTGGTCGCCGTGGTCGGGTCGGCGGGAAAGACCTCGACCAAGGACATCCTGGGCGCTCTGTGCGCGGCTCACACACCGACGATCTGGGCCGAGAAGAGCCTCAACAACGAGATCGGCCTGCCGCTGACGGTGTGCCGGCTCGAGCCCGAGACCGCCGTCCTCGTCACGGAGATGGGCATGCGTGGCCTCGGGCAGATCGCAGCTCTGTGCGAGATCGCGCGCCCGGACATCGCCGTGATACCCCATATCGGCCCGGAGCACCTCGAGCTTCTCGGGACGGTCGAGCGGGTTGCAGAGGCAAATGCCGAAGCCATCGCTGCGCTCCCTCCCCACGGTACGGCTGTGGTTCCCGCCCGCGCGTCGGAGCTCGCGCCGTATCTCGGACGCGACGACATCACGATTCGGCGCTTCGACCCGGACGACATCCAATCCGCTGCCGGGACGACTCGCTTCACCGTCGATGGCGAGTCCTTGGGGCTCGAGCTTCCGTTCACGCAGCGGCATCACGCCGTAAACGCGCTCGCCGCGCTGCACGCGTATGCGGCGCTCGGGCTCCCCCTCGCGCGCGCCCATGAAGGAGCCGCCTCGATCCGACTCTCGCCTTGGCGGGGGCAGGAGTCGCCACTCCCAGGTGGCGGGCTGGTGATCAACGACGCGTACAACGCGAACCCCGACTCGATGCGTGCCGCGCTCGAGCACCTGGCCGAGCGGGCGGGAGACCGTCGGCGCGTGGCAATCCTCGGAGAGATGGCGGAGCTCGGCTCGAAGTCGGACCGATACCACCGCCAGATCGGCGAGCTCGCGTCGAACCTCGGAATCGAGGTCATCGGGGTGGGGGAGTCGGCGCGCGCCTACGGCGCCGTGGCGTGGGCCGTCGGAGTCGAGGAAGCCGTCGACGCCGCTCGCTCGACGCTCCGACCCGGCGACGTCGTCCTCGTGAAGGCATCACGAGCTGTCGGGCTCGAAGGCATCGCCGACGAGATCACGAACTTCGCTCGAGCATGGTCCCAGTACTGATCGCCGGCCTGCTCGCGATGGTCGCCGCCGTCGTCATCGGGCCGAAGTTCATCGAGGTGCTCCGGAGCGAGAAACCTCGGACAGCAGATCCGAGCCGAAGGGCCGGCGGCCCATGTCGTCAAGCAAGGAACGCCGACGATGGGCGGTCTCCTCATCATCGCGTCAGCGGTCTTCCCCTTTCTCGCTCTCTCGCAGTACACAGCCGAGGCGCTGACCGTGCTCTTCATCACGCTCGGGTGTGCGGCCATCGGGTTCGGCGACGACTACCTCAAGCTGCGCCGGCGCCACTCGCTTGGCCTCTCCGGGCGCTGGAAGATGATCTTGCTCGCGGTCGTCACTGTCGGAGCGGCGGTGCTGTTACAGGCGAGCGATGCTTTCTCGACGTCGATGTACGTGCCGGTCGTCGGCTGGGATCTCGACCTCGGCATCCTCTTCTATCCGTTTCTCTTCTTCGTCATCGCGGGGACCGTGAACGGTGCGAATCTCACGGACGGCATCGACGGACTCGCCGCGGGTACCGCCACGATCATGCTCCTGACCTTTCTCGCCGTCGCAGGAATCGCCTGGATTCGCTCGGGCGTGCCAGGCGACCGAAGCGAGGTCTACCTGGACATCGCGACGCTCGCGGCGGCGTTGATCGGCGGAACGATCGGCTTCCTCTGGTACAACGCGTTCCCCGCCGAGGTCTTCATGGGCGATACCGGCTCGATGGCTCTGGGAGGGGCGATCGCGGGATTCGCGATCGTCACTGGCACCGAGATCCTGCTGCCCCTCATCGCGGGCATCTTCGTGATCGAGGTGCTGTCGCTGATCATCCAGGTCGTCAGCTTCAAGAGAACCGGCCGCCGCGTGTTCCTGATGGCTCCGATCCACCACCACTTCGAGATGAAGTCATGGTCGGAAACGAAAGTGATGGTCCGGTTCTGGATCATCTGCGCGATTCTGTGCGCCTCCGGGTTCGCCCTCTTCTACGGCGACTTTCTGCAGTTCGTCGAGCCTTGAGCAGAGGGGAGCTGTCCGGCAAGAGGGTCCTCGTCGTAGGACTCGCCCGCTCTGGGAACGCGGCTGGGGAGGTGCTCGTCGCGCAGGGCGCTTCGGTGGTCGCGTTCGACTGGAACGAGGCCGTCGAGGTGGGGAGGCTCGTCGAGCTCGGCGTCGAAGTTCACCTCGGAGCCGAGGAGGAGACGCTGCTACAGGGGATCGATCTCGTCGTGAAGAGCCCGGGCGTCCCGGGTGAGAGGTTGCTCGTCACCGGTGCCCACGCGCGCGGGATCCCCGTGTGGAGCGAGATCGAGCTCGGCGCGAGACTCCTTCCGAATCCGATTCTCGGCGTCACCGGCACGAATGGCAAGACGACCACGAGCGAGCTTCTGGGAGCCGTCTTTCGCGCAGCGGACAGACCTGTCGAGGTTGCGGGAAACATCGGTCGCCCGCTCACGTCGCTCGTCGGTGCCGTCCCTCGCGACGCGTGGATCGTCTGCGAGCTTGGCGTTTTCCAGCTCGAGGACGTCCACACGCTGAAGCCACGCATTGCCGTTCTCCTCAACCTCGAGCCGGATCACCTCGATCGCCACGGCTCGTTCGAGTCGTATGCCGCGATCAAGCTGCGCATGTTCGAGCGGCAGTCGACGGACGACACCGCGGTCGTGCCGCGGGGTTTTGGGCCCGTCCCGGGGCACGGCCGCAGGCTGGAGTTCGGCGCCCACGACGAGCTGCCCGCGGAGCCGAGAATTCCGGGGCCGCACAACCGCGAGAACGCGGCCGCGGCAACGGCGGCTGCCCGCGCGGCCGGGATCGAGGACGATGCGATCGCCGACGCGCTGCGCACCTTCGCCGGGGTGGAGCACCGCATCGAGCTCGTCCGCGAGCTTCGCGGCGTGCGCTACGTCAACGACTCGAAGGCCACGAATGTCGGCGCGACGCTGCGCGCGCTTGCGTCGTTCCCGGGCTCTCGCTTGCACGTGATCCTGGGCGGGCGAGGGAAAGCCGAGTCGTACGCGCCGCTCGCCGCGGCGTTCTCTTCCGGAGATCGCGCCTACGTCATCGGAGAGGCGTCGCGGGAGATTGCCGCGGCGCTCGAAGTCGCGGGCATCTCCTACGTCGTTTCGGGTGACCTCCGATCGGCGGTGACGGTGGCCGCGTCCAACGCGACGGCCGGCGACGTCGTCCTCCTCTCTCCCGCGTGCGCCAGCTTCGATCAATTCGACGACTTCGAGGCGAGAGGGGATTCGTTTCGTCGCCTCGTGGAGGATCTCACGTGAGGAGGGACGGGCACTTCGACCAGCGGCTCCTTGCGTTCGTCACGCTCGGCCTCGTCGCTTTCGGGCTCGTGATGGTCTACAGCGCGACGTCGGCCTCGGCTGCCCTCGGCGACGGCGATCCCATGAGCTACCTCAAGCGCCAGGCGGTGTACGCGCTCGTCGGCGTCATCGTGATGACGGCGGCTGCCCGCGTCGACTACCACCGCCTCCGTTACCTTGCGCCACCGCTGCTGCTCGTCGCGCTCGGCCTGTGCGCCGCCGTGCTCGTCCTCGGGCCCGAGATCAACGGTGCGCGACGCTGGTTCCTGCTCGGCCCTGCCAGCTTCCAGCCATCCGAGCTCGCCAAGCTCGCCCTCTGCCTCTTCGCCGCCGTGTACCTCGCGCGGCGTCGCCCTCCGCGTACGTTCGGCGAGCTCTTCAAGCCCCTGGGACTGCTCACCGCGATCTTCTGCGGGCTCATCCTGCTCGAGCCCGACCTTGGAACGACCATCTCTCTCTGCGGGATGATGCTCGCCGTCTTCCTCGTCGCAGGCGTGCCGGTGAGACTTCTGGTCGTAGCAGCGTTTCTCGCGACAGCCATGGGGCTGCTCGCGATCTGGGTCGAGCCTTATCGCCGGGCGCGGGTCTTCAGCTTCCTCGACCCGTGGAGTGACGCTCAGGGCTCAGGCTTCCAGATCGTCCAGGCGATGATCGGCATCGGCTCGGGAGGCTTCACGGGCGCCGGTCTCGGCGAGGGGGTGGGCAAGATCTCCTACCTTCCCGAGGCGCACACGGACATGATCTTCGCTGTCATCGGGGAGGAGCTCGGCCTCTTCGGATCCGCGCTCGTGATCGCAGCGTTCGGCGTCTTCGCCGTGGCCGGGTTTCGCATCGCGCTTCGCTGTCGGGATCCCTTCGGCAAGCTGCTCGCGGCCGGGCTCACGGCGCTCATCTGCGGCCAGGCGGCGCTCAACCTCGCGGCCGTGCTCGGGATCGCCCCGTTGACCGGGATCCCACTTCCCTTCGTGTCCTACGGCGGCTCGAGCCTCGTCGTGCTTCTCGCCGGGGTGGGGATTCTCCTTAACATCGCGGTGAATGGAACGGTCGTCGAAGCTCGCGTGCCTGATCGCGGCGGGCGGAACAGCCGGGCACATCCGGCCCGCGCTCGCGGTCGCCGAAGCCCTGCGCGCGCGCGGGGTGACGGTGACGTTCGCCGGGTCGCGCGGACGCGTCGAGTCGCGTCTGGTTCCTGAGGCGGGCTTCGAGCTCGACACGTTCGAGGTCTCGGGGTTCCCGCGCAGGATCGGTCTCGACCTCGTCCGCTCCGTTGCGCAGGCCGTGCGTGCCCCATTCGCTTGCCGCCGCATCCTCGCCCGTCGCAGCCCTGACGTCGTGCTGGGCGCGGGTGGTTACGTAGCCGGACCGATGGTGCTCGCCGCCCGGCTGCGCGGGATTCCGGCAGCGCTGACCGAGGCGGACGCGCACCTCGGCCTCGCGAACCGGCTCGCGTCGCCGTTCGCGCAAAAGGTCTTCCTCGCCTACTCGATCCCTGGCCGAAATGGCGCGAAGTACCTCGTGACGGGTCGCCCGATTCCCGGTGCGCATCTCGGTCGAGATCGCAAAGCGGGGCGGGCGCGGTTCGGCCTACCTGCCGAAGGCCCCGTTCTCGCCGTGTTCGGGGGCCTCGCCGGTGCGCAGGCGCTGAACGAGTTCGCCGTCGCTGCCTTCGGCGAGCCGAGGCCCCGCTGTGCTGCATGTCTCGGGGGAACGGGACTATGAGGCGCTACGTCCGAAGGTGAAGCGCTCGGACTACGTCCTGATTCCGACGACCGACCACTTCGGCGAGGCGCTCGCCGTTGCCGATCTCGCAATCTCGCGGGCGGGCGGCACGGTGTGGGAGCTGGCCGCTGCCGGGACGCCGTCCATTCTCATTCCGTACCCGCATGCGACAGCGGATCACCAGAGTCTCAACGCAGGCCACTTCGAGCGAGGTGGCGGCGCGGTCACTCTCGACCAGAGCGAGCTGTCGCGGGTCCCGGGCCTCGTGTCCGAGCTGCTCGGCGATGCCGAGCGCCTTCGTCGCATGCGCGAGGCGATGCGCGCACTCGCCAGGCCCCACGCCGCCGAGGCGATCGCCGACGAGCTCATCGAGCTCGCACGTCGCGGGAGCCACGATGCCAGGTGACAACGTGTCACTTGGCGTAAGGAGCGTTCATGCCCGGCACTGACGCTCCGTTGTCCGGCAGACGGATCTACTTCGTCGGGATCGGAGGCGCCGGGCTCTCTGCGTACGCCAACTTCTCGCGGGCGTGGGGAGCCGAGGTGCGCGGTTGGGAGGCGCGCGACACCATCTTCCTCGAGGCCCTGAACGGGATCGAGGTAGACCTGGGTGGCGAGCCGATGCCTCCTGTGGGTTTCGAGGTCGTCGTCTCGACCGCCCATACGGGCCGAATCGAGGGACGCTCTCGCGCGGAGTTCCTCGCGGAGCTCGTCGCGCTTCGCCGATCGATCGTCGTCGGCGGCGCGCATGGCAAGACCACGACCGCAGCGATGATCGCGTACGTCCTTCGCGAGCTCGACCAGGACCCGTCGTGGATCGTCGGAGGCGTCGTCCCGCAGCTCGGCGGGAACGCGGGAGCAGGCGAGGGCTGGCTCGTAGTCGAGGGTGACGAGTCCGATCGCTCGATTGGGCTTCTTCGTCCCGAGATCGCCGTGGTGACGAACATCGAGCTGGATCACCACGCGACGTACGCCTCCGAGGCCGAGCTCGCGGCCTTCTTCGACGAATGGGTAGGGGGAACACCTCTCGTCGTGCGTGGCTGGGAGCTCGAGCTCGTTGACCTCGAGCTCGCTGTCCCCGGTGAGCACAACCGCAGGAACGCCGCCGCGGCGCTGGCCGCGCTCGAGCTCGCAGGGATCGCGCGGGCGGACGCCGAACGCGTGCTCGCAGGCTTCACCGGGGTGGGGCGGAGGTTCGAGCTCGTGGGCGAGCAAGGCGGGATTCGCGTGATCGACGACTATGCGCACAACCCCACGGAGATCGCCGCAACGCTTCGAACGGCACGCGACGTCACCGACGGGCACCTCATCGCCGTGTACCAGCCCCACGTCTACGAGCGCACTCGCCAGCTTGCCAAGGAGCTCGGGGCCGCGCTCGGGCTCGCGGACGCAGCTGTCGTCACGGACGTGATCGGAGCTCGAGACGCACCCTCTCCGGGCGTCACGGGCAAGTCGGTGCTGGACAGCGTTCCCGTGGGTGTTCGGCGTGGCTGGGCTCCGACGCTCGACGACGCCAGCTCGCTCGCGCTCGCGTGGGCGAAGCCAGGCGACGTCATCGTGACGCTTGGAGTGGGAGAGCCGTGGCGGATCGCGCGCGCAATTGTCGAAGGGCTGCGCGGGTAGCGATGAAGATCGAGCACGACGTATCGCTCTCGCGGCTCACCACGATCGGAACGGGCGGTCGCGCTCGGGCATTCGCCCGACCCGGCTCCGTGGCGGAGCTTGCCGAAGCACTTGGCTTCGCCAGGGGCGAGGGGCTTGACGTCCTCGTCGTCGGGCTCGGTTCCAACATGCTCGCGGCCGACGAGGGCGTCGATGCTCTGGTACTCAGGCTCGACGGAGAGCTTGCCGTCGTGGACACCAGCGGACGGTCTGCTCTCGGCGGGTGGAGGAGCGACGAACGCGGTCTGCTTGCATCGGGCGCGCGCCGCTGGTCTCGGGGGCCTCGAGTTCGTCTGCGCGATCCCGGGCACGGCGGGAGGTGGTGTGCGCATGAACGCCGGGGCGTACGGGCGAGACTGGTCGGATGTCCTCGTCCGCGCCCTGGTCGTCACGGCCGACGGAGAGGGCTGGCTGACCCCGAAGGAGCTCGGCCTGGCGTACAGGCACTCGTCGCTGTCCCCCGGAGACGTGGTCGCCCGAGTCGAGTTCCAGCTCGAACCGAGCTCATCCGAGGCGATCAAGGAGACCATTGCGAAGCTCGTCGCACGCCGGAAGGCCACGCAGCCGACCAACAAGCGAACGTTCGGGAGCGTGTTCAAGAACCCGCCCGGCGACATCGGCGCAGGTCAGATGCTCGAACTCTGCGGCCTCAAGGGGCACCGGATCGGCGGCGCTGCCATCTCGCCCAAGCACGCCAACTTCATCGAGAACGCGGGCGAGGCCACGAGCGCCGACTGCATCGGACTGATGGTCGAGGCGCGGCGACGCGCGCTCGAGACGTTCGGCGTGGAGCTCGAGCGGGAGGTGGAGCTCGTCGGAGCGATCGAGCTGCCGGCCCTGACGTAGGAAGCACGGGTCACGCGGCGAATCCTCGCCGCATGGCCGGGGGACGAACCGAGCGCGGATCGCGCCGGCATGCGCGAGCGGCAAGCGTCGTCGTCCCGTTTCCGCGCGGCGCGGCTGGTGATCGCCTGGATCTCGCTCGGTTCGTCCCCTCCGGCCGTTCGCTCCTTCTCGCCTTCGTAGTCCTCGGCGGCGTCATGGCCGTGTACTGGGGGGCGTACGCATCGTCGGTCTTCGCCGTCGACCGCGTCCAGGTGCTCGGAGCGTCGCCCGAGATCGTGCGAGAGGTCGAGGTTGCGACCAAGGGCGTGATCGGAACGAGCCTGGTCGCGGTCGACGCCGACGACATCGAGGGCGAGCTTCGGGCTCTACCGTCGGTGGCAGGAGTCTCGGTCGACCGAGCTTTCCCACATACGCTCGTCGTCAGGATTGCTCCGGAACGTGGGGTTGCCGTCGCCAGGCGAGGGCACTCCTCCTGGCTCGTGACGGGATCCGGCAAGGTGATACGTGAGATCGAAACCGGCACCGAGCGAATCTATCCTCGGCTCTGGCTAGCTCGTGGAGTCGCCGTTCGGGTTGGCGGAACACTCCCGGCGAGCTCCGTACCCGCGACGAGAGCTCTGTCGGCTGTCCTCGAGGCGAAGCTCCCGCGACGTGTCAAGGCAATCCGTGCGACCAGCGAGGAGTTCACGCTCGTCCTGCGCCGTGGGCCCGAGATTCGGCTCGGCGAGGCCACCGATGTCGGTCTCAAGGTGGCGGTGGCAGAAGCGGTGTTTCGACTCGTCGACGACGACGCGGGGTACATCGATGTCAGCGTGCCCGAGCGGCCCGTCGCGGGATCCTCCTAGTTAAAGTCTCAGGTTGAGGTTTAATCTTGGGATTCTGCTGTCCGTTGACAATGCCATGGAGGAGCCGTACGCTCGAAGGCGAAAGGTTCGCTTTCTAGTCGCACGTTCAATGGGAGCTTCAGCCTGAGGTGGGTTGAGACATGAGCAATCAGCTAGGCAGCTATCTCGCGGTGATCAAGGTCGTCGGCATCGGCGGCGGAGGGTCCAACGCGGTGACGCGAATGGTCGAGGCAGGCATGTCGGGCGTGGAGTTCGTCGCCGTGAACACCGACGCCCAGGCGCTGCTGATGATGGAGGCCGACGTCAAGATCCACATCGGTTCGAAGGCGACCCGCGGTCTCGGCGCGGGAGCCGACCCGCGTGTGGGAATCGCCGCGGCACAGGAGAGCCGGGACGAGTTGAAGGAAGCGCTCAAGGGCGCGGACATGATCTTTGTCACCGCCGGCGAAGGAGGCGGCACCGGTACGGGTGGTGCACCGATCGTCGCCGAGATCGGCAAGGAACTCGGTGCGCTCACGGTCGGTGTCGTGACCAGGCCGTTCGCCTTCGAAGGCCGACTACGGTCCGATCAAGCCGAGCAAGGGATCCAGACGCTTCGCGAGAACGTCGACACGCTCATCGTGATCGAGAACGACCGCCTCCTGCAGGTGGTCGAGCGCTCGACCCCGGTCACCGAAGCGTTCCGGATGGTGGACGACATCCTTCGCCAGGGCGTGCAAGGCATCACCGACCTGATCACGGTGCCGGGCCTGATCAACCTCGACTTCGCAGACGTGCGAACGATCATGCGAGACGCCGGATCCGCGCTCATGGGCATCGGCGTCGGAAGTGGGGACAATCGCGCGGTCGACGCAGCACGCGCCGCGATCTCCTCTCCGCTTCTCGAGACCTCCCTCGACGGAGCTACGGGTGTGCTTCTCAACATCACGGGGGGCTCCGACCTCGGTCTCGCCGAGGTAGACGAGGCTGCGCAGGTCGTGACGAGCGCGGCCGACTCGAACGCCAACGTCATCTTCGGCGCCGTGATCGACGAGTCGATGGGAGGCGATGTCAGGGTGACGGCCATCGCAACCGGGTTCGGAGGCCGTCCGCGTCGCCGGCGTGTCGAGGCTCCAGCCGAATCGTCCAACGAGCGGCAGCCATTCCACGCACCCAGCGTCCAGGACGTGGAGATCGACATCCCGAGCTTCCTCAAGGAGGACTAGCTCCACGAGTCTCGCGTGGTCGCTCGCGGCGCACTGTTCCTTGGACGGCTAGGCGTCGTACGTCGGCGCTCGAGCATCTAGAGTCGCGGCGGTGGAAGCAACGCTCAAGCGGACGCCGCTGTTCGAGCGCCACGTCGGCCTCGGGGCGCGCATGGTGCCCTTCGCCGGCTACGAGATGCCCGTGCAGTACGAAGGTGTCATCCCCGAGCATCGGGCGGTCCGGGCCGACTGCGGTCTCTTCGACGTTTCACACATGGGCGAGCTCCACGTCGACGGGCCGACGGCGCAGGCCTTTCTGCAGGCGATGCTCTCCAACGACATCGACCGGATCGGTGACGGTGAGGCCCAGTACACGCTGCTGACCAACGAGCGGGGCGGGATCGTCGACGACCTGATTGCATACCGCCTCGCCCACGGACAGTTCGTCCTGGTCGTCAACGCATCCAATCGCGAAGCCGTCTACGAGTGGCTCAAGGAGCGTGAGCCCCGCGGCACCGAAGTGCGAGACGCCTCGGACGACTACGGGCTCCTTGCCGTCCAGGGACCGCGCTCGCTCGAGCGTCTCGGGCTTCCGGACGCTCCGTCGTTCACCCATGAGATGGGAGTGATCGACAGCATCGAGGTGATGATCTGCCGCACGGGTTACACGGGGGAGAAAGGCGTCGAGCTCTGCTGTGCCGAGGACGACGCGCCGGCGTTGTGGGATGCCGTCGTCGCGCGTGGCGCCGTCCCGTGTGGCCTTGGTGCGCGGGACACCCTGCGACTCGAGGTCTGCTATCCGCTGCACGGAAACGACATCACTGCCGAGACGGACGCGATCTCTGCAGGTCTCGGCTGGGCGTGTGCTCTCGACACGGAGTTCACGGGCGCAGGGGAGCTACGCCGGATCCGTCACGACGGTCCCGCCCGGAAGCTTGTCCCATTCGTGATGGAGGAGCGAGGCGTCCCCCGCCAGGGGATGGCGATCGAGGGTGGCGGCGAGGTGACCTCCGGAACGCACTCGCCGATGCTCGACCGTGGCATTGGGATGGGGTATGTGCCGACCGCGTCGGCGACGCCGGACAACGAGCTCGTGATCGACGTCCGCGGGAAGCGGCGAAGAGCGCGGGTCGTCAAGAAACCGATCTACCGGAAGGAGACCTAAAGTGGTCGCTCCAGGAAGTCCACGCCTGCTTCGCGCGGCTGCAAACGCTTCGCATGCCGTCGTCCTCAGTCGGCCACATACCTTCTGGTATGCGGCCTCCCTGCGTCCTGGGCCTGCTCGGTTTTCGCCGGCGAATCAGGCGTGGACTTCCTGGAGAGACCACTAGTGCCCGCTGCCGAGAGCTACCCCGACGATCTCAAGTACCACGCCGAGCACGACTGGGCGCGGATCGAGGGTGACGAGGCGACGCTCGGAATCACCTGGTTCGCGCAGGACGCGCTAGGCGAGCTCGTGCACTACGAGGCTCCGACGATGGGCTCGGAGGTGGCAAAGGACGCGTCCTATGGCGAGGTCGAGTCGGTCAAGGCGGTCTCGGATGTCATCTCGCCGCTGTCCGGCGAGGTCCTCGAGGTGAATCAGAAGGCCATGGCCGAACCGGAGATCGTGAACGACGATCCATACGGCGAGGGTTGGTTGATCCGGATTCGCATGTCCGATGCTGCCGAGGTCGATGCGCTGATGGATCCAGAGGCATACCGCGCACACGTCGCCGAGCAGTGAACGGCACGCGCCTTCGGCCCGCGCCCCGTCCACACACTTACCGGCCGGAGGCCGGTCGGTGAGCTACCTCTCGATTACAGACGCCGACCGCGACGAGATGCTCGCGGCGATCGGAGTCTCCTCTGTCGACGAGCTCTTCGAGCAGATCCCGCTCGGTGTTCGGCTCGGCCGAGAGCTCGACGTGCCACCCGAGCTCTCAGAGCTGGAGCTCGTTCGCCACGTGACGGAGCTGGCCGAACGCAACGCTCACACCGGAGTGGAGCTGTCGTTCCTCGGTGCAGGGATCTACGACCACTACGTTCCGGCAGTCGTCGATGTCCTGCTCTCGCGAGGCGAATTCCTGACTGCGTACACGCCGTACCAGCCCGAGATGAGCCAGGGGGTGCTGCAGGCGATCTTCGAGTACCAGACGGTGATCTGCGAACTGACCGGGATGGACGTTTCGAATGCCTCGGGATACGACGGCTGCTCCGTTGCCGCCGACGCGTGCTTCGTTGCAAAACACACGAGCGACCGCGCCAAGGTCGTCCTCGCGGAGACCGTGAACCCTCAGGTCCGCCAGGTCGTCAAGACGTATGCCCGCGGTTTCGGCCTCGAGGTCGCCGAAGTTCCTCATCGGGGCGGCACGATCGATCCTGACGAGCTCGCCGCGGCGTCGTCAGACGCTGCGGCGGTGATCTTCCAGCAGCCGAACTTCTTCGGCTGCCTCGAGCCGGCTCCCGATCTCGCCGCGGCGGCGGCGGAGTCCGGCGCCCACGCGATCGCGCATGTCGACCTCATGTCGCTCGGGCTGCTCGAGGCGCCCGGCGAATACGGGTGTGCGATGGCGATCGGAGAGGGACAGAGCGTCGGGTGCCCGCCGCTCTACGGCGGTCCCCATTACGGATTCTTCGCGGCTCGCCAGGAGTTCGTCAGACGCATGCCCGGTCGCATCGTGGGTGAGACGGTCGACCTGGACGGGCAGCGCGCGTTCGTTTTGACCCTCCAGACGCGAGAACAGCACATCCGCCGCGAGAAGGCCACCTCGAACATCACCACGAACCAGACGCTTCTCGCGCTTGCTGGGTTGGTGACGTTGACGTGGCTCGGCCCGCAGGGGCTGCGCGAGGTGGGCGAGACCTGCGTCGCGCTCACCGAGTATGCGAAGGAGCGGCTCCACCTTCCTCTCGTGTTCGAGCGGCCGACGTTCGCCGAGGTTGCCGTGCGGCTGCCGCGGCCGGCGAGAGACGTCATCCGCGACGCCCGCAGCCGGGGCGTTCATCCCGGCTACGCGCTCGGCCGGGACTACCCGGGAATGGACGACGTGCTGCTGGTCGCTCTCACGGAGAAGCGGACGCCCGCGGACGTCGATCGGCTGGCCGCCGTGCTCGAGGAGGTGTGCTGATGGAGCTCATCTTCGAGAAGAGCAGCGCCGGCCGCCGTGCCGGCCGCGTGCCCGACTACGGCCTTCCCAAGCCCGAGCTTCCGCAGGAGCTTCGCCGTGCGCTTCCGCCGCGACTTCCGGAGGTCGCGGAGCCCGAGATCGTGCGTCACCTCACCGCGCTCGCCGACCGCACCTTCGGCATCGACACGGGCTTCTATCCGCTAGGTAGCTGCACGATGAAGCACAACCCACGCGTCAACGAGCGTGTCGGAAGGTTGCCCGGGTTTCGCGACCTCCACCCGTACCAGGAGGACGAGGCGGCGCAGGGAGCGCTCGAGCTCATGTGGCGGCTCCAGGAGATGCTCGCCGAGATCGCAGGTCTCCCAGCCGTCACGCTGCAGCCAGCCGCAGGATCCCAAGGAGAGCTGACAGGGCTGATGCTCATGCGTGCCTACTTCGCCGACCGGGACGAGGAACGCGACACGATCATCACCGCTGACACCGCGCACGGGACGAACCCTGCGAGCGTCACCATGGCCGGCTACAAGCTCGAACGCGTCGAGACCGACGCGCGTGGGAACCTCGACCTCGAGGACCTCCGAGGGAAGGTGACCGAACGGACGGCTGGGCTGATGCTCACGAACCCTTCAACGCTCGGCCTGTTCGACGAGGGCATCGAGGAGGTGTCGCGGATCTTCCACGACGCCGGTGCCCTTCTCTATTACGACGGCGCGAACCTGAATGCCGTGGTCGGAATCTCGCGACCGGGCGACATGGGCTTCGACATCGTCCACTACAACCTGCACAAGACTTTCTCCCAGCCGCACGGCGGCGGAGGTCCGGGCGGCGGACCGGTCGCCGTCCGCGAGTCGATCGAGCCCTTCCTCCCGGCGCCCGTCGTCGTTCGGGACGAAGAGACGTATCGCCTCGACCACGACCGGCCTAACTCGATCGGGCGCGTTCGCGGTTTCGCTGGCCCGTTCGGCGTCTTCGTTCGCTCGTACGCGTACATGCGCGCGTATGGGCCTGGCTTGCGCGAGATGTCGGAGGTAGCCGTGCTCAACGCCAACTACCTCCTCGCCCAACTGCGTGACGTCTACGACCTCCCGTACGACCGCCACTGCATGCACGAGTTCGTGCTCTCGGCGCGGAACCTCAAGCGCGAGCACGGGATCACGGCGCTCGACGTCGCGAAGCGGCTGATGGACTACAGGATCCACCCGCCGACGATCTACTTCCCGCTCGTCGTCCCCGAGGCGCTCATGATCGAGCCGACGGAGACGGAGCCGAAAGAGCGCCTCGACGACTTCGTCGACGCGATGCGGCGGATCGCGGAGGAAGCGGCCGAGTCACCCGACCTGTTGAAGGAAGCCCCTCACGGCCGGCCGGTCGAGCGCCTCGACGAGGTGCGCGCGGCGAAGCAGCCGGTACTGCGCTACCTGTTCGACGAGCACCCCGCGCTCGTCAGCTGAGCGGCTACCAGAGCTCGAACCGGTTGCCCTCGGGATCGGTCGCCCACCCGTTCGCGGGCCGACGCCGAGGTCGACTCTGCGTCGACCTCGACGACGAGCTGCCCGAGTCGGATCCCGAGCCCGGAAGAACACGCCGCCGATGCCGGTGACTTGTTCCATCAGCGGGCGCTCGCGAGCTGCCCGCAGGCGGCCGCGATGTCACGGCCTCGCGTCAATCGGACAGTCACGGGGATATGCGCGCGGTCGAGGACGGCCTTGAACGTCTCGATTGCCTGGCGCGAGGAGCTTTCGTAGCGGCCCGTCGGGTTGTACGGAATGAGGTTGACCTTGAAAGCCCTGCGGTCGAGGACGCTCGCGAGAGCGCGAGCAGCCACTGGAGAGTCGTTCACGCCCGCGAGCATGACGTACTCGACGAACACCTTCCGTCTTCGTAACGCGACGTAGCGGCGGCATTCGGCGAGGACCTCCGCGAGCGGATAGCGGTCGTTGACCGGCATCAGCTCCGAGCGAAGGGCGGGGTCTGCGGCGTGGATCGAGAGGGCGAGCCGGATCGGCACGTCCACGTCGTCGACGAACCGCTGCAGTCCTGGCATCCAGCCGACCGTGGAGATCGTCGTACGCCGGTGCGTGATCCCGAGATCTGGCAGACGGCGCGCCGAGGCGAGCACCTCGTCGAAGTTCAGGAACGGCTCGCCCATCCCCATGTAGACGACGTGGTTCACCGGCTCCTTGCGGCGGAAGTGGAGTGCCTGATCGAGGATCTCGAAGGCCGTGAGATTCCGACCGAACTTCATGGCTCCCGTCGCGCAGAACGTGCAGGTGAGCGGGCAGCCGGATTGCGCAGAGAGACAGAGGGATCGGCGCCCGTCGCGATAGCGCATGAGCACCGCCTCGACCGGGTGACCGTCGCCCGTGCGAAACAGAGCCTTGACCGTTCCGTCCCGCGACTCTTGCTCTGTCACGAGCTCGAGCGTGGAAAAGGGCACAACCTCCTCGAGACCCGCACGGAGAGCCTTAGGCAGTGTCGTCATCTCGTCGTAGGAGGAGACGCCACGCGCTGTCCACTCCCACACCTGGCGTGCGCGGTACGCGGGCTCGCCGCTCTCGGCGAGCGTGCGTTCGAGGAGCGCGAGATCCATTGCCGGACGGTAGCGTGCGCGGCGTGATCGACCTCCGCTCCGACACGGTGACGCAGCCCACGCCCGGCATGCGACAGGCGATTGCAGACGCCGAGGTCGGAGACGAGCAGAAGCGCGAGGACCCGACTGTCACGGCGCTGCAAGAGCGCGTCGCAACGTTGCTCGGCCAGGAGGCGGCGCTGTTCTTGCCGACGGCGACGATGGCGAACCAGATCGCCCTCAAGCTCCACGGTCGCCCCGGCGACGTCCTCGTCGCGGAGGAGACCTCGCACGTGCTCGTCTACGAGTACGGAGGAGCTGCGGCGCACGCCGGACTCGTGACACTCGGCATTCCGGGGAACGCCGGAAGGATCTCCTCGGAGCAGCTTCGTGTGGCCGCTGCTCCGAGCACAAAGGCGGCGGATCAGCGCGTGACCGTCCTCTCACTCGAGAACACCCACAACAACTCCGGTGGGCGGGTGTGGCCGCTCACCGAGCTCGAAGACGTCGTCGGGACGGCTCGCGAGCTCGGGCTCGCCGTTCATCTCGACGGCGCTCGCCTCCTGAACGCCTCGACGGCCCTACGTGTCGAGCCCGCGGAGATCGCCTCGCGCTTCGACACGGTCACGCTCTGCCTCTCGAAAGGCCTCGGCTGCCCGCTCGGAGCCCTGCTCGTCGGCTCCGAGGAGCTGATCGACCCCGCATGGCGGGAGAAGCACCTCTTCGGTGGTGCCATGCGTCAGGCGGGGGTCGTGGCAGCGGCGGGCGTTTATGCGCTGGACCATCACGTCGAGCGGCTGAAAGGCGACCACGCCCGTGCCAAGCTTCTTGCCGAGGCACTTGCCGTGGCCGGGGTGCCCGTTGAGCTCGACCGCGTGGAGACGAATTTCGTCCAGATCGATGTCGGGTCACTGGCGATCGATCGTGCCGATGCGCTCGCCCGACTTCGAGAAGCCGGCGTCGGCCTGTCGGCGACGATCCACCCAACGGTGATTCGCGCCGTGACGCACCTCGAGATCACCGACGACGACATCGACCGAGCGGCCGAGCTGATTCCGGCCACGCTTCTGGCGGGCGTTCGGGTCTAGCGATCGCCGGCGAGGAAGAACGCGACGACCACAGCCCCATAGCCGGCCAGCAGAAGGCCGCCGCGAACCCTGCTCGAGGTGCCGTCGAAGAGGACGAGCGCGGTGAAGATGACGGATCCTGCGAGAGCGGCGATCTCGACGGGGCGGAAACTGAGGGAGAGTGGGTCGATGAGCCACGAGAGCAGCGCCACCGCGGGAATCAGGAAGACGGCGACCTGCGCCGCCGACGAGAGCGCGATCTCTCCCGCCAGCGCGATCTTCCCGCGGAAGGCGACGATCACAGCCCCGCCGTGCTCGGCGGCATTGCCGACGATGGCCACGATCACCGCGGCGACGAAGAACTCGCTGAGACCGACCTTCTCTGCAAAGACCTCGAGCGACCCGACGAGGACTTCGGCCACGAGCGCGGTCGCGACCGTGGCGACACGCGAGTGCAGTCGAGCGCGCGGCGAAGCGACCAGGCTCCGATCTCCTCGTCGCTCGCGACATGGAGTGAACGGTGTCGTCGGAGCGAGTACCAGGTCACGCCGATGTAGACGATCAGCAGGACGACCGAGATCACCGTCGATACCACCGCCAGCGAGTGGGTGTCCGGTTCGCCGTCCCACCCCGGGACGGAGGGGATGAGGAAGAGGACGGTCGCCAGCGCGATCAACCCGAACGAGATGAAGCTCGAGTATCGATCGAGCTTGCCCCGTCCTCCGGCGAGTAGCGCCGCACCGAGGACGAGCAGCAGATTCGAGACGACGCTGCCGGTGAGCGATCCGCGGACGACCTCGGTCAGCCCTTCGTTGACCGCGATCAGGGCGATGATCAGCTCCGGGGCGTTCCCGAAGGTCGCGTTGAGGAAGCCGCCGATCCCGGGCCCGGTGTGCACGGCGGCATGCTCCGTCGCCTCGCCGATGAGCCACGCGAGCGGAATCAGCGCAAGCGCCGAAATCACGAACTCGGTCGTCTCGGGAAGGTCGGCAAAGTAGTGAAGCCCGACCGCGATCGGCGCAAGCACAAGCGACCCGAACAGGACTCTTTTCACCACGGCGCGCGGAACCCTATCGGCGGCTGTGCATCCGGCTGTCGCCACTGCCTGAAAACCGACTGTTTGTCAAGTCTTGCGGCCGGACCCACAAGAGGAACACAATCGGTGCATGCACAACGCGGCGACGGAGCTCGGTCTCCCTCTGCGGGTTCAGGACGAGGTGGCGTGCACCCACTGCGCCGTGCATTGCGAGAAGGTCGTCTATCCCGGCGCGTGTATCCGGATCGCCTGCCCGTTCGTCTACGCGTACGAGGCCTGGGGCCACACGTACATGGGTTGTCTGCAGAAGGTCTTCGACGTCGAGATCGACCTCGAGCTCCTCGAGTCGGCCGAATCGACGCGCAGCGGCTTCGGCGCGGTGCGCGCCTGCAGGGCGCCGCTCCCGATGTGCGAGGTCGAGGTCGTCGAGACCTATGTGAGCCGGGAGGACGAAATCGGCTGCCGCAACCCGGAGTTCCACGAGCTCCCGCGCGAGCGGGCCAATTTTCGCGTGTTCGCCGTCGTCGCTGACTGACCCGTCCGGTCGCTGATCGGATCAGGCGGCCTACGGGGTCTGACCCCATCCGGCCCAGCGGCGCCGGCCCTTGCGGCGAAGTGCTCGCATGCGATCCAGGTCCTCTGTCTCGCTTCCCTTGTCTTCCCACGTCTCCACGATCGCGGGAAGCGACTGGAAATCGGGGTGGCCGAGAAACGTCGCCAGGCCGTCGCCGATGAGCCCCCTGCCGACGAGCTCGTGGCGGTCCCGGTTCGAGTCGAGTGGCGTCTTCGAGTCGTTGACGTGCAGAACGCGGAGCCGCCCAAGCCCCATTCGCCGGTCGACATCGCGGAGTGCGTCGTCGAGCAGCGCCCGCTCAGAGACGTCGACGCCCGACGCCCACCAGTGGCAGGAGTCGAGGCAGAGGCCGAGGCGCGGATGCGCCCCAGCCGCGTCGCACAAGACCCCTAGCTCGGCGATGGAGCGACCGATCGTCCCTCCGGCGCCGGCGGCGTTCTCCATGCACAGCCAGAGCTCGTCCGTCGTGAGCTCGAGGAGCTCGCGCAGTGCGGGCACGACCATGTCGACCGCCTCGTCGAAGCCGTAACCAAGGTGCGAGCCCACATGGAAGACGACCGCGTCGGCCCCGATCCCGCGAGCCGTCTCCATCGTGGCGCAAAGTGCCGCCAGCGAGTTCGCCCGGACTGTCTCGTCGCGGCTCGCGAGATTGACGAGATAGAGCGCGTGGCACGAGACGCTCTTGACGCCGGCCTCTCGCCGCCGCTCACGGAACCGGTCGAGCTCCTCCCGTGAGTGCTCGGTCGGCTTCCACATCCGCGGGCTCTGGGTGAAGACCTGCACGGCGTCGCCACCGATCTCGTCGATCCGGTCGATCGCCTTCGAGATGCCGCCGGCTGCGGAGACATGGGCGCCGAAATACACGCGGCTAGGCTAGTTCCGTATGAGCGTCCGCGTTCGCATGGCTCCCTCGCCCACGGGATTGCTCCACATCGGAGGCGTCCGCACCTTCCTCTTCAACTGGCTCTTCGCCCGCGGCCAGGGCGGGGAGTGTCTCCTGCGAGTCGAGAACACCGATACGAGCCGCGAGGTCGAGGAGTCCGTCTCACAGATCGAGCGCTCGCTCGCTTGGCTCGGCATCGACTGGGACGCCGAGACGACGTTCCAGCTCGATCGCATGGAGCGGGCGCAGGACGAGGCCCGCAGGCTCGTCGCCGAAGGCACGGCGTACGAGGACGAAGGTGCAATTCGCATTCGGATGCCGGACGAAGGCGTGACGGGCTGGGACGACGCGATCAAAGGACGGATCGACTTTCCGAGCGCCGAGCTCGAGGACCTCGTGCTCGTCCGCTCCGACGGGCGGCCGACATACAACTTCGCGTCTCCGCTCGAGGACTGGCTCGACGGGATCACGCACGTGATCCGAGGCGACGACCACGTCTCGAACACGCCGAAGCAGATTCACGTACTGCGCGCGCTCGGGACAGAACCGCCCGTGTATGCGCACGTGCCGAGCGTCTTCGGCGAGGACGGGCGCAAGCTCTCGAAGCGCCACGGAGCCGTCTCGGTCGACCAGTTTCGCGCTTCCGGCTACCTGCCGGAGGCCCTCATGAACTTCCTGGCGTTGCTCGGCTGGGCGCCCGACGGCGAGACGACGATCATGTCGAGGGAGGAGCTCGTCGAGCGGTTCACGCTGGAGCGCGTCGGCTCGAGCCCTGCGACCTTCGACTACGCGAAGCTCGACTGGATGAACGGGGTCTACCTCCGTGCGCTTCCCGTCGAGGAGTACGCCGAGCGTTTGCTCGGATACCTTCGTGAGCAGGGGATCGACTGGGACGAGGCTCTCGTCCGGGCTGCCACTCCACTCGTGCAAGAGAAGATCGCGCGACTGGACGAGTTCCCGGCCTTCGCCGGGTTCCTGTTCCATGATGTCGAGCCCGATTCGGCGCTCCTCGACGGCGCGTGTCCTCGCCGCTGCCGAGACGGCGTTGGGCGAGACGGAGCCGTGGACGGCCGCCGAGATCGAGACGACCCTGAAGCGGCTCTGCGACGAGCTCGGCGAGAAGCCTCGGACTGTGTACCTCCCGATTCGGGTCGCCGTGACCGGGTCGCGGGTCTCCCCAGGCCTGTACGAGAGCCTCGAGCTTCTCGGCAAGGAGACGTCGCTCGCGCGCATCCGGGCAGGCGGGCAGATGGCGGCGTGAGCGTGCTCGACGACCTCGTCGGCGTCGAGCTCGGGCCGACCTCGTGGTTCGACGTGACGCAGGAGCGGATCGACGCGTTTGCGACGGCGACCGATGATCTCCAGTGGATCCACACCGACCCGGAGCGGGCAGCGACCGGGCCGTTCGGCTCGACCATCGCGCACGGCTTCCTGACGCTCTCGCTCTGCGTGCCGATGTTGTGCGAGGTCCTTCCAGCGACCGACGGGATGGTCGTGAACTACGGGGTCAACAAGGTGCGCTTCCCGGCGCCGGTCCCCGCGGGAAGCCGGATCCGTGGCCGATTCCGGGCTGTCGGCGTGGAAGAGGTCGCGATGGGCGTGCGTGTGACGATCGAGGCGACCATCGAGTGCGAGGGTGCCGACAAGCCGGCTTGTGTGGCCGAGCTCGTGACACTTGCAGTGTCTTAACAAGTCCTGGCGCCGCCAGACATGTCTGCTACCGTGCGCCGCCGGTGGGACGGGGTCGTACACGATCGGTTCGCCTTGCGCTGGCTCTCGCGCTGGTTGCGGCACTAGCCGGCGTCGTCGCCGCGACCGCTGCCGCACTCGCGTTCGACGACGGAACGCCATGTCCTGTGACGATCGACAACGGTCAACCGTTACTCGTATGCCCGAGCGGCACGGTGGGAGCGCCCTACCCCCTCCAGCTCGTGGCGCGGGGTGGCTGCGACAGCCTTCGTTCATCTTCTCGGTGACGAACGGAGCCATGCCTTCCGGTCTTTCGATGTCGTCGAGCGGTCTGATCAGCGGAACGCCGACCCACGCGGGCGGGTCGAGATTCTGGGTCCGAGCATCCACGACGTCGGCCCCGCAGAAGGTGGGCCGGTATGGTGCACCTTCCCGAAGGAGGCGGACCGCGAGTTCATGATCATCGTGAACTCGAGGGTGATCGTCACAACGCGAGGCCGCGGGCCCGGGACGATCGGAGCGCCCTACAGCACTTCCTCTCGCCGCGCAATGATGTCCGGACCGGAGCAGCTTTCGCCGCCGTCAAGCCCGCTGACTTGGCAGTCGCGGACGGTCGCCCAGGTCAGCTCCCGGCAGGTCTCGTGCTCGACTCGGCGACCGGGGTCATCTCGGGCACGCCGACTGCTGAGGGCTCATCCTCGTTCGTCGTGCGCGCCGCGCTCGTCGACGGTCGCGCGGATACGAAAGGGCTCGAGATCACGGTCCGGCAGCCGCTCGCGATCCAGGCACCGAAGCCCTTCGCCGCCACACCTGCGCCAACGCTTTGGGAGGTCGGAGTTCCGTTCATCGCAAAGCTTGCGGCCTCGGGCGGTACCGGCACCTACACCTGGGCACTCGCGGGCGGAGCGCTGCCCACGGGAATTGCTCTCGCTGCCGACGGCACGGTTGCCGGCAAGCCGAGCGCCGCGGGCTCCTTCCGTGCAACGCTGCGCCTCACCGACACCGAGGGTCGCACCGCGGACTATGCGGCAGCCTTCGGTATCGCGTCGCGACTCGCGATCAGCACGGCGAAGCTTCGATCCGGCAAGGTTGGTCGGCTCTATCGCGCGAAGCTCACGGCGACCGGAGGCGTCCTTCCGAAGAAATGGAAGGTCAAGACCGGGCCGCTGCCGCGCGGGATTCGCTTCGATCGAACGCTCGGCCTGCTGAGCGGTACGCCGACACGGCCGGGCCGCTACCGCGTGACGTTCGAAGCGACGGACGCCCTCAAGGTGACGTCCAAGAAGACACTCCTCATCGAAGTACTCGCCTAGCCGGCTGCGGCGAACGCTCGGCCGAGCGTTCAGAAGAGAAGCGGCCACGTAGCGCTGACCGTCGTCTCGTAAGGCCAGGCGACCCACTCGACCCGCTCACGATAATCTGACTCGCCCATGACCGAGAAGGGAACGACCATGGCTTCCGTCCCCGCGACTCCCGCGCTCTCGGACACGGAGCGCGCTGAGCTCCTCGCACTGACCAAGGGCGCCGACAGCATCGAGCTGAAGCTGACAGTGCCGCTGTCCGACCGAAGCCGGGCGGGGGCAGCACTGGGGGTGGATCCACTCGACGCCCAGATCCGGCAGGTTTACTTCTTCGACACGCCGGACCTGGCGCTCAACAAGAGCGGCCTCGTCGTTCGCGCTCGCCGCGTGCAGCGGAAAGGCGACGACTCGGTCGTGAAGCTGCGCCCGGTGGTCCCCGAGGAGTTGTCGCCAAAGCTACGCCTCTCGCCGAACTTCGGCGTCGAGGTCGATGCGATGCCAGGCGGGTACGTCTGCTCGGGATCGATGAAGCGCGTGCTGGGAACGACGGACGTCAAGGACGCGGTGGCGGGGAAGCAGCCGATTCGCAAGCTCTTCTCCAAGGAGCAGCGGCTGCTGTATGCGGCGAACGCACCCGAAGGGCTCGAGCTGAACGACCTTTCGATTCTTGGCCCGATCTTCGTGCTCAAGCTGAAGTTTTCGCCGGAGGGATATGACCGCAAGCTCGTAGCCGAACTATGGCTCTATCCCGACAACTCGATGATCCTCGAGCTGTCGACGAAGTGCGCGCCCTCCGAGGCGTTCCAGGTCGGCGCCGAGGCAAGAGCGTTCCTGACGCAACGGGACATCGACCTCTCCGGCGAGCAGGAAACGAAGACGAAGAAGGCGCTGGAGTTCTTCTCAGAACGGCTGCAAGCTACGGTCGAGTAGGAATCGGTCTTTCAGCGAGTCAGTCGGGGGACGGTCTCCGGAACGGCGCCGAGGCCCGAAATGCGCCGACCTACCGTGACGCGACTACTTCGGGTGGTCGAGCGCAGCGGTTACTTGGTCGTCGAGAGACGCAGGAGTGCCCGCTCGCCCATGGATGGTGGTACGACATCGGTTCGAGGTGCGCGGGACCAGGTCCACGCGATTGCCGCGAGCCAAGGAGCGCCGAGGAGCAGTGAGAGCCAGAGGCCTTGCATCTGTCCAGTGTGCCTGCAGCGTGGAGAGCGCCGTGGGAGAACCGTCGGGCCGTAAGGTCGGGCGCCGTAAGCTGGCCTGCCTTCCGGCTCTGAGGAACCGCTTGCGCATCGACACGATGCATCTGCTAGCCGCGGATTGGGCCGAGCGGACCCTCGAAATCCGTGACGCCCCGGATCTCTCCTGAGCTCGGCCCAGGGCACGATGCCGCGTCTCGCGGTCGGCCGCGAGAGATGACCAGTTCGGACACCCCGATGAACGACAGACGGACGGGAGTAAACCCCATGGGACCGCCGGACCTCGTGTGGCAGACTGGCTGCCGTGTCCTTCGATGGATGGGACTGGTTGCAGCACGTCGTTGACCACGTCGAGATCCATGCGAGCGACTACGACCAGAGCGTCCGCTTCTACGCGACCGTCCTGACGCCACTCGGCATCCCGCACTGGTCGGAAGACAGCGAGACCGAACGTCTCATGTGCTTCACGCGGATCGCCGTCGTTGACCGTCGCCCTGCCACCACGGGATTGCATCTCTGCTTCGTCGCCAAGTCCCGCGACGAGGTCGACGCCTTTCACCAGGCTGGCGTCGACGCGGGCTTCACCTCCAACGGTTCACCAGGTCTGCGCGACTACGGCCCTGGGTACTACGCCGCGTTCCTATTCGACCCGGATGGCAACAACGTCGAGGCGCTCTACCGTGATGTGGGGAATCGCGGACATCAATTGAATGGATGAGCTCCCACGATCCGCGGCGTCAAGGGTGTGGGCACTTCGAAACGGGCCGCCCACCCCGGTGCGCGACGATCATGCGGACCGGTAGCGTTTGAATCCCCGGCGTAAATCACAGTTCTGCTCGGGTCCTTCGCACCCAGCGACACTGTGACTTCCGCGAACTGGCGCAGGGTGGGCGAACCTTCATCCAGGTAACGCCCCAGCCAGCGCAGCGCCGCGCGCATTCGGCCACTTCAGCCTTGGGCTGATCGAAGGAAGGTGCGCAAGTCGGCGTTGAAGCGGTCGGCGGCTTCGATGTTGCACGCGTGCCCTACACCCTCCAAGACGACCAGCATTGATCCCGGAATCTTGGCGTGCAGGTCCTGGGCGACGTTCAGCGGGGCGCGCACATCCCTGTCCCCATACAGCAGCAGCGTCGGCACAGCGATGTGGGGAAGGATGCTGCGAAGGTCTGCGTCAGCGAACGCCCGCGACGTTGCCCGAAGCCCGGCGGGGTGAAAGTCGGACATGATCGCGGCGAACTCGTCCACCAGCCCCCTGGGTGCCGATTCTGGAAGGAGAGTCGGGATCAGCTCAGCGACAAGCTGTTCGGGCGGTAGATCAGCTAATCGCAGGGCTTGCTGTAAGCGTTGTTCGACAACATCGGCCGGAAGCGAACCGGCCCAGCCCGCATACGCACTCGCCAGCACCAGGGCCTTCGGGACTGCGCGATGCCGGTGGTACAGCTCCAGTGCCAGTCCGCCACCGAACGACAAGCCGGCGACGTGCGGTCGTCCCAGGCCGATGGCGTCGATAAACGCAGCCAGGCAGTCAGCGAAGTCGGCCAGGCGAAATGTTTCGGGCGGATCGAAGGAACCTCCAAAGCCGGGTGCGTCCCAGGCGACGACCGTGAACTCGTCGGACAGGTCATCTATTTGGCGCTGCCACGTCCGTCTGTCGCCGACATATCCGTGAAGCAGAACCACAGGCGGACCTTCGCCCTTGCGGTCATAGGTGATTCGCTGGCCCTCGACGTGGATTGTCTCCACGCTGCAACTTCGCTTTCGCCGTCGCTGTCGCTTCGACCCGGAAGGATCGCAGGCCGGGGCGGGGTCGGCTACCCGGACGTTGGACCGCGGCTACTCGGCCGCCGACCGTGTGAAGCCTGCCAAGTGGTGCGGCTTCACGGCGACAGGCGCCCCGGGCGAAGCAAGCTGTGTCATGACTGCTAGCACGTCGTCGTTCGGTTCGCCGTAGACCATCATGTTCGTCGTAGCATCCAGCGAATCTGCGTAGGCATCGCTGATGTGCTGCCGCACGACCTGCATGTGCAGCGTCATCGACTCCGCGTCGGGATGCACCTGGACGACGCTCACTTCATCGCGTTCCTCGTTTGCGTAGATGTTGAACGCGATGATGCGCGGTTCGTTCGACTCAACAACATCGACAAGCGCGGCGCTGTTCGCCTTGAAGTCTTCAAACTTGCCTTCCTTCAGTCGGTGTGTCCCGATGAAGATGAATGGCCCAGCCATAGCTGCCCCTCTCTGTCGCTTCATCGTGGGTGATGGCTGACGCTAACAGGGCGGGATGGCGCGGGGCTGGTCGGCTACCCGAATGCCGCCTCCGTCATAGACTCGCGGGATGGCTGGTGATCCGGTCGTAGGGCGCTGGCGGCTGGTGTCCTACGTCGCGCGGGCAGAAGATGGTCCGTCGCCTAAACCGCTAGCCCCGAACCCGACCGGCAGCGCGTCCTACTTCGCGTACTGCGGCACGTATGCGATAGCGGCGACACCATCGTTCATAAGGTCGAAATGTGTCTGATGCCCAAAACTGGGTCGAAACGGATCAGGTGCGGTAGTTCGAGGTGAATGGCGACGAATTGCTGCTACGCACGCCGCCTATCGACATCGGCGGCACGACACTGGTCAACGACCTGACGTGGGCGCGCGTCGAGTGCTCGGGGCTTCACACTACGGACGCCGTGTCGGCTAAGCGCTAGGGCTGGGTGGCTACCCGATGGGCACGGCGATTCGGAAGCACTAACCTCGACGTCGTGCCAAACGACAAGCAAGGCTTCATCTCTCGACCCCCACGCGGCAAAGCAGATGGCTTCTGGTCCTATATCTGGTCGTGGATCCGGTACGTCCTCGGCACGCCTGACCGCAGACTCTGACGCCACGACTCTCGCCGATGGGAGCGGGGCTCGGTTCGCCTGATGCGTTCTACGGCGTCTGTAGGTCGCGCCGTTCCGCTCGCCAGGCACCGATAAGAAGGACACACGTCGCGACCACGGCCACGACCATGACTCCGATTAGATCGGCACCGTTTCGGAGTGGGCCTATGCCTACGAGCCAGAACGGAGAAACGAAACGGAATGGGTCGAGCCATGTTGCAAGCGAATGCAGGCCGCCCACGAGATAGCCCGCAGCCCCGATTCCGGCGGGCACCCCGATTGCGAGGGCCCGGCTAGGGAACGCCGCTCCTACGGCGATCGCGATCCAGCCGAAGAGAATCCCGAGGATGGTCAGTGCAAGGATGGCCTCGGCCAGGTTGAGCATCGAGAGATCCAGGCCGACCACTGGATCGAGCGCGACGATCGCGACCCCGGCCGCGAGCGACGCGGCAACGATCTCCACTGACACAGCCAGGCCCTTCCAGGCGACCACGGCGGAGCGTCGCACCGGATATGAGAGTGGCAGCTCGAGCCGCCCCGCGTCCTCTTCGCCCGCGAACGTCCGTGCACCCGCCCCGATTGCGAGGACGAGGACGAGGAGCGGCAGCATGAGGCTGAAAAGTTCGACGTCTAGGTAGCCGGCCCCAGTCGTAATGCTCCCTCCCTGGAGACCGAAAAGCGCCTTCAGTGCGTCGGGGTAGCTTTCGACCAGGCGGTCGAACTGAATCGAACCGTGGATCGAAGGAAAGATCGCCGAGATCAGCGCCACGTATGCAGCGATGCCCATGCACCATGCGAGGAGCGCGCGACGGTGGTCGAGTAACTCACGCCGGAATGCCTCAGCGGCCGTCGTCGGCCCCCCGGTATAGCTCGAGGAAGATCTCCTCGAGGTCCGCCGGCTGCGAGACGAAGTCAAGCAGCGGGTAGGCAGCCGCCCGCTTGACGACTGCGTCGATCGCGCCCTCTGGCGCCGTGAGCTGGATGACCTGCCCTTCACGCGACACCAGGCGAACACCGTCGATTCCAGCGAAGGGGTCGTCGGAGACCGGTTGATGGAACGTTACGGTGACGTGGCGAAGCGCTCGCTCGCGCAGGCTCTCCACGGCATCGACATCGACGAGCTTGCCCGAGCGGATTATTCCGACGCGGTCCGCGACGTGCTGTACCTCGTCGAGGGAATGCGAGGACAGAAACACCGCGGCGCCAGCGGAAGCGGTCTCGCGCACGAGCGATCGGAACTCGTTCTGTAGGAGCGGGTCGAGCCCCGACGAAGGCTCGTCGAGGACGACGACGTCGGGCCGGTGCATGAACGCTTGGACGAGACCCAGTTTCTGGCGGTTACCGCGCGAGAGTTGCCGGATCGGCCGATCGAGCACGACATCGAACCGCGCGCAGAGGGAGTCTCGGTATGTGACGTCGACTTCGCCGCGAAGGCGGGCGAGCGCCTCGAGTTGTTGACGACCGTCGAGGCGATCATTGAGCCTGAGTTCGCCGGACAGATAGCCCGTCCGTCGTCGAGCGCGGACGCCGTCTTTCTGGGCGTCGACTCCGAAGATCGCAGCGCGACCTTCGGTTGGCCGGATCAGACCGAGGAGGAGACGGATCGTCGTGCTCTTGCCGGCGCCGTTCGGGCCTAGGTAGCCGAACACCTCGCCCGCGTCGACCCGGAGATCGAGGCCCTCGAGTGCCCGAACATCACCCGAGTACGTCTTGGAGAGACCATTCGTCTCAATCGCGGACACATCCGGCACGTGGCGATCGTAGATGTCGCTTGTACGAACCTTGGCTCTGCGGGAGCCGCCCGGGCTACCCAGCTTGCTCAGCGAGCTGTTCGGCCCGCAGCTTGATGCCATGCAGCATCTTGCGCTCCATGACGAGGGACGTCGCCTCCATCGGCAGCATGGCGAGTCGAGACGCGAGCGTGGGAAGCCGAAAGCTATTGCGACTGATGAGTCGAGTCGAGCCGTCGTGCTCATCGAGAAGGAAGACCCACACCCAGTTCCCGTCCTCCGAGCGCCAGGCGAGGACACGCTCGGGCTCGACTCGCTCCAGACGCATTCGGTTCGGTCCGAAGCCGATCGTGTCGCCGATCTGCGGATGTTGGAACTCGGGAAGGACCCGGTCGACGCTGTGCATGTCCAGGCCGAGGAGGTTCTCGATCCAGTCATACGTGTACGCCCCGCCGCGAGGCGTAGGACCCATCTGCGCGAGCCAGGGCCAAACGGTGGAGGCGGGCGCGTCGATGTCGATGGCCCGCGTCGAGACGCCGTCCGCATCTTCGAGCAGCTCGTCTCCAGCAAGTCGCGCACCGGCCTCGGAATCGGTCGCTCCCCACGTGAGGATCCGCGAGCGCAGGAAGCGGAAGTACACAGCCGCGGCCACCGAGACGACCAGGAGGAAGCGCGTCAGCCTCATGGTCCAATCCTTTCAGCCAAGACGTCGGCGACGTCGAGGGTCGACAGGACGCCGAGCGGGCGCTGCACCACTAGTCGGCTTCGCACCGGTTGCGTCCAATGTGATCGGCGAGGTCTCGGACACCACCTGAGGATTGCGACACCGGACCGTTGCGGGTATCGGCGGCGACCACGCGTTCGGTTGCGAAGAATTACGCTGCGACACGTCTCCGCTCGGATCAATGGACGATCAGCACTCGAAGAAGCGGAGAAGCCCGTCGCGATCCGCCTCGCCCGGTTCGCGCAGGCGAAGCGTGCTCCCGTCGCGGAGGATGACGTCGACCGCTTCCTCTGACTCACGGTCATCAGGCGGATTCTCACCGAGGCCTGAAACGCGCGAGTCCGTAGCCGCGCGGAGGACCCTGCGGCTTACCCGCGGAGTGCGGCTGCCTTCAAGAGGTCGCGTTCCGTCCCCGGAGGTACACGAACCAGTACACGGCTCCGACCATGATCGCCCCGCCGATGATGTTCCCGATGGTCACCGGCAGTAGGTTCTCGAAGAGGAAGCTTGTCCACGTCAGCCCGCTCACGTCCGGGACGCCGGTCGTTGTGTCCATCCAAGAGTCGTTCGTCTTGATCAGCAGCGCGACCGGGATGAAGTACATGTTCGCGACCGAGTGCTCGAAGCCGAGAGCGACGAACGCCGCGATCGGAGAGATGATCGCCAGGATCTTGTCCGCCGTCGTATGGGCGCCGTACGTTAGCCACACGGCCAGGCACACGAGCGCGTTGCAGAGGAGGCCGAGCACGATCGCCTGCCCGAAGCCGAGACCCGTCTTCGTCGACGCGATGGTTAGCGCGGTGACGCCGACCTGCCCGCCCCCGAACGTGTACTGCTTGGAGAGGAACACGAGGAGCGCGGTCGCGAACGCGCCGACGAAGTTGCCGGCGTAGACGAGCCCCCAGTTCCGGAGCAAGCTGGCGCTACTCACGGTTCGGCCCGCCCACGCCATGACGATGAGGTTGTTCCCGGTGAAGAGCTCCGCGCCAGCGACGACGACGAGGATCAGGCCGAGCGTGAACGCGAGCCCGACGAGCAGCCGCAGGACGCCGTAGGGGACGTCGGCGCCGCCACTCCCGACCGTCGTCGCGAAGGCCGCCCCGAGGGCGATGAAGGCGCCCGCGAGAACGGCGAGGACGAAGACGTCGAGCGCGGGCATGCCCGCCTTTGCGACGCCGACCGTCGCAGCCTTGCGCGCCACGTCTGCCGGCGGGAGCGCATCCAGTCCGGTCCGCGTGAACTGCGCCTGGCTCGACGACGGCGCGTCCATGTGCGCGAAGGATGGCGCCCGGCTCGGTCGTCACGGACTCCCCGGCGCGACGTGCGGGGAACTACGCCTTCGCGACGTCCTCGCGCGTGATCACATTGCGAACGACGATGGACGCGCTCACCGTCTTCGTGGTCGCGCTCGCAACCGCACTCGCCACCGGTCTGGGCGCGCTGCCCTTCGTGTTCGCGCGACCACCCGATCGCACATGGCTGGGAACCGCGAACAGCCTCGCTGCGGGCCTCATGCTCGGCGCGAGCGCGGGTCTCCTCTACGAGGGGGCGAGGTACGGGTCCGAGCAAACCGCGCTCGGCGCACTCGCGGGCGGCGTCTTCATCTTCGTCTCGCAGAAGCTCATCGACTCCCACGAGGCGTTGCACCTCGGCTCGCTGGAAGGAGCGGACGCTCGGAAGGCCTTGCTGATCGTTGGGATCATGACCCTCCACTCGTTCGCCGAGGGCGTCGGCGTCGGCGTGGCGTTCGGCGTCGAGGAGACGCTCGGGATCGTCATCGGGCTCGCGATCGCCGTGCACAACATCCCGGAGGGACTGGCGATCAGCCTCGTCCTCGTCCCCCGCGGGACGTCGCCACGGACGGCTGCCGAGTGGAGCGTCTTCTCGAGCCTCCCGCAGCCGCTGATGGCTGTCCCCGCGTTCCTCTTCGTCGAGGAGTTCTCCGAGTTCCTCCCCATCGGGCTCGGGTTCGCCGCAGGGGCGATGATCTGGCTCGTCGCCGCCGATCTCGTGCCGGAGGCGCTCGAGACGTCGAGGCCCAGTGCCGTCGCCGGCGTCGTCGCAGCATCGGCGATCGCGATGGCCGTCTTCATGCTCGTCCTGCTGTAGGGGTCGCGGCCCGACGAGGTGCGTAGAAAACCGCATTGCAGCTCAGCCTCGTCCACGATGCCTCCCCCTCTCGTGCAGACGACGCTTCTGGCCGAGAGAGGAAGCGGGATGCACGCGACCGCCGTATCCGTACCGCTCGGTTGGTTCCTTCGTAGCGTGGTGGCGCCACGCGCGAGGAAGCCACCGCTGACTGGAGGTGGTTGATCATGCCTACGGAGACGCTCACGACGAACGGCCGCCGGTCGGCGCCGATGTCCTCGCTCGAGCCGACGGCACACACCAGTGAAGAGGCTACGGCTGCGATCTCCGTCTCCGGCCTTGTGAAGCGTTTCGGGGCGACGCGCGCGCTCGACGCTCTCGACCTAACGGTTCGGAGCGGGGAGGTGCACGGCTTTCTGGGGCCGAACGGCGCCGGCAAGACGACAACCATCCGTGTCCTGCTCGGGCTGCTGCGCAAGGACGGCGGCGAGGCGACTTTGCTCGGCGGCGATCCGTGGCGCGACGCCGTCGTACTCCACCGACGCCTGGCGTACGTGCCGGGCGAGGTGAACCTGTGGCCGAACCTCACCGGTGGCGAGGTGATCGACCTGCTCGGGAGGCTGCGCGGTGGCCTCAATCGAAAACGACGTGCCGACTTGCTCGACCGGTTCCAGCTCGACCCAATGAAGAAGATTCGCGCCTATTCGAAGGGCAACCGGCAGAAGGTCGCCCTGGTGGCGGCCATCGCGTCCGATGTCGAGCTGTACCTCTTTGACGAACCGACCTCGGGTCTCGACCCGTTGATGGAGATCGTCTTCCAGGACGTCGTCCGTGAGCTGCGTGATGCGGGCCGCACCGTCCTCTTGTCCAGCCACATCCTCGCGGAGGTCGAGGCGCTGTGCGATCGCGTTACGATCATCCGCGCCGGCCGAGCCACCGAGTCGGGAACATTCGGCGAGCTTCGCCACTTGACCCGCACGACCGTGGTCGTCGAGACGGCCCGACCGATCGGCACTTTGAGCGACCTGCCCGGCGTGCACGACCTGAGCCTCGACGGCACGCGTGCGCAGTTCAGCATTGACACAGGCGAGCTGAATCGGATCCTCGGGCACCTCGTCGAGTTCGACGTGCGCTCGTTGACGAGCTCCCCACCCACGCTCGAGGAGCTCTTCCTGCGCCACTATCGAGACGACCTCGCGACGCGGAACGGCGGCCGCGAGCTTGCGGGCGCACGATGAGCGCGCTCACGGGCACGGGCTCGCTCACGTGGCTCGCGCTGCGGCGTGACCGGTTCAAGGTCCCCGCATACGTGCTCGGACTTGCCCTGCTGATGGCCGGGATGCTGGCCGGGATCGGCGGACGGGACCGCACGGCGCTCGTCGACGAGGCGGAGCTCTTTGCGAGCACTCCCGCGCTTCGGATCTTCGGCGTCGCCTCCGGCGCGAGTGAGGGCGCGACGACGATGATCCGAGGCTATCTCCTGCTCGCGGTGCTCGCCGCACTGATGAGCGCGCTCTCGGTCGTCCGGCACACGCGCCAGAACGAGGAGACCGGGCGCGCCGAGCTCGTCGGCGCCGCTGTCGTCGGTCGTCACGCCAGCCTGGCGGCCGCCCTCGGTATCACTGTTGGCGCGAACATCGCTCTCGGCGCCGCGATCGGGCTGGCCGGGATCATGGCGGGGCAGCCCGCGGTCGGGTCGTTCACCGCCGGGATGGCGACAGGCGCACTCGGGATCGTGTTCGCCGGGGTGGCCGCGGTCACCGTGCAGCTCTCCTCGACCACACGCGGAGCCAGCGGCTTCGCCGCCGGAGTCCTCGGTCTCGCGTTCGTGGTGAGCGGCGTCGGGAACATGCTCGGCCACGTCGATGCGACCGGCCTGCGTCTCGTGAGCGCCTGGCCCGCATGGCTGTCCCCGCTGGGTTGGGGACAGCAGATGCGACCCTTCGGCGACGACAACTGGTGGCCGCTCGCGCTGTACGGCCTCGCCTTCGTCGTTCTCGTCGGCGGGGCTGCGATGCTCTCGGCTCGGCGCGATGTCGGCAGCGGCATCCTCGCCCAGCGGCGCGGGCATGCCGAGGCCTCGCTCAGGCTCCTGAGCCCGTTCGGGCTCGTCTGGCGCCTGCAACGGAGCGCGCTGCTCGGCTGGACGGTCGCGATGGCCGGATTCGGCCTCATCTTCGGAGCGATCATCGACGAGATGAAGGACTTGTCGGGTTCGGCGGCCGACTGGTACGCCCGGATGGGCGGCTCCGAGCATGTTCTCGACGCCTACCGTGCCTCGATCATCGAGATGGCCGGGATGGCCGTCGCGATCTACGCGATACAGATCCTGCTCCGGATGCGTGCCGAGGAGGCCGACGGCCGGCTGGAGTCCGTTGTCGCTGCATCGGTGAGCCGACAGCGCTGGCTGATGAGCCACGTTCTCAACGCCGTCCTCGGCGCACTCCTGCTGCTGCTCGTCCTTTCCGTCAGCATGGGCGTCGCTGCGGGATTAGTACTCGGCGATCTCCCCGCGGAGTTGCGTGCGCTAATCGGAGCCGCACTCGTCCAGCTCCCGGCCATCCTGTTAGTCGCGGGCGTAGTCACCGCCCTCACCGCGTTGCTGCCTCGAGCAGCCGCCGCGCTCTCCTGGGCGGTGCTGCTGGTTGCGATCTTGCTCGGGCCGATGTTCGGCGCCGCAACTCTGCAGCTGCCGGCCTGGGCGCAAGACATCTCGCCATTCACCCACACTCCGAAGCTGCCGGCCGCGGATCTCGCCGCCCTCCCCGTCTTCAGCCTGATCGCGATCGCGGCCGCCCTCCTCACCGTCGGTTTAGCGTCATTCCGGCACCGCAATCTCCAGCTGCCTACCTGACCGAGATGGGAGTGGTCAACGTCCAAGGGGAGAACGATTCACTCGCCCCCTGGAACGGATCCGCGCCACGCGCTGCTCCTGAAGGAAGCCAGGCGCGAGCTCGGCTGGCGATAGCCGCGTTGCCCAGACTGACAAAAGCCGTGGACAGCACCGGGACAGCACCGCATGCGATTTCGCGGTATTTCGTGACACGCCCGAGCACGACACCGAATCGCCCTTTTTTGGCTCAACGGTGCGGAATCGCGAGGCGGAGAGCGGCTTTGCAGAACTTCCAGCGTGTGCCGCTCTAAGGCCCATACGGGATTCGAACCCGTGCCGCCGCCGTGAGAGGGCGGTGTCCTAGGCCACTAGACGAATGGGCCTTGCGAAGGGCAAGGGTAGCGAAATGTTGCCGTAGGCCAGGCCGGGGTGGGACGACCCGCGCCCCGCGCTGGTCGCGTTCGAGCGGATTAGACCGTTGCTTCGGGGTCTCGCGTGTCGAGCCGCTCTTCGAAGTCACGGCGAATGCTCTCCCCGCTCGAGAGCACGGTCTCGTACCGCACGCGGCGGGGAGGAAGCTTTACGAGCCGCACGTTCTCGTCACGTTCGCCATGGCAGCGAGCGTATGCAGTGGCCTCGTCGATGGGCCGAAGGCGGTCGCGCTTCCGCTGTCCCCACACGTATTCGGACACCTACCAGAAGGACAGCCCGAAGGAAAGCCCACGGGGACCGAGCCGTACCGCACTTTGCGACGAAAACGACGAGCCCCGGGCGAAGCCGCGTGAGTCGGGCGGTGACGTCATATCGCGTATCCCGGCTTGCAGCTCCACGGGCTCCAGTCTCGACCGGAGCGGACAAAGTACTCGTGCGCTGCCGCGGCCTGCGCGCGGGCGGACTGGCCATGGCCGAACAGACGTCGTTCGGACGAGCCCATTTGGAACAGGCCGAGGTACTGGCCGTTCTGTGCAGTCGTCGTGAGGCCGGACTCGCACCACGCCACCGCGACTGCCTGGCGGCAGTAGTGGCCGAAGACGTCGCAGATCGCCGCTTTCGGGGACACGGCTGCCCGTCGGCGGGGGTCGCGCGCCTGAATCGCCGCTCGCAGTGCCCGGATCGTCTTCGTCACCTGGGCGAGGTGGTGCTTCGCGCGACCGAGCGCGAGCTCGGCTGTATCGCGATGCTGCTCGGATCCCAGAAGCGAGCGATGGTTCTTGAAGAAGAGAATGGTGCTGCGGTATCGACGCGCGGCCGCGAGCTTGCGCTCCAGCCGTTCGTCGAGGGTGGTGGCGACGCGCTCCTGCGTCTGCTTGCGAGGAGCGGTGGCCAAGTTTTCCTGCATCGCTGCCGCAGCGGCCTGCGTCACGAGAACGAACGCGAACAGGCCAACGAGTAGGGCTCTCAGAACGATTACCTCCTGAACGGGGACAGGGGCGCGGCTCCCACAGAGCCGCTCGTGTCACTCGACGGAGGCACGGTACATCAACCGGCACGAGCTTTGCCCGAAGCGCTTACAAATGGCTAAGAAAGGATGTTACGAGCGTAACCGTGCAAGACAACGTCCGGGCGCTTCTGGTCAGGCGGTTCCTGAGCGCGGAGAACATGGCTGCCGGGCAGACGTCATCGCCTACGAGCACACCCACGAGGCTGAGGTCGGTCTGACTTCGGCCAGGATCTATCGTGGCAGCTCGAACCGATCTGGTGCCCAAACGACCGGTATGGCTGCCGACATTGTCGCAGTGATCGAGGTCGCTACGGAATCCGAGCATCTCTCGTTCAGACGATGTGCCATCGGCGGCCGCGCCGTGGTGCCGGACCAGTTGTGTGCCGCGCCGCGGCCGGGGCAGGGATTCGAACCCCAACTTACCGTGCTGTCCAGAGGAAGCTCTCCTGCTCCGCCGCCAAGGCGCCGGTTCTTGGCGCTTAGCGCGTGACGGGCTTGCGGCGTCCGCGGAACGCTCGCCTGGCCACGACGCGGATTGTCGTGGATTGCGGTCGATTAGGCCCCTGTTTGGGCACTGGAACCGATCTAGTGCCCAAACGCCGGTATCTCCACGTTACGGCGTAGTTCGTCGCGGTCGACGAGGAGCGCTTTCGCGTACGCCGTCTGGATGTTGATGACCGACTGGATCATGGCCTCGATCTTGCCTTCGATGTTGTGCGATTGATCGACACTCGATCGCTGCCTGGGAAGCAAGCGGCGGATGCTCAGGCCGGTTCGGCGCAGCCGGCTACAACCGGCTACGACCGGGAATCACTTGCTCCAGCAGGCATTTCACCACCGAGCGAACCGGCTATGACCGGCTACGACCGGCTGTGGCCCAAGCAGCCTGTGTGGCAGATGTGTGGTCGACGTGGTGCCTCTTTCGCCAACGCCACCGGTTGGGACGGCTATGGGTGACCTCGCCCAGGCTGTACCGCTCCATCCTTATCGACGTCGGGGTGGACCAGCTCCATGAATCCTGGGCTTACCACAGCTCGATTGGCGATAGCTCGAAATCGCCCCGGTACCGGTACTGTCCGCCCTCGAAGACGAGAAGGGCTCGTGCGCTGCCGACGTGGCGCTTGATCGTTCCCAGAGCGTAGGAGCGGCCGGCGAGCTTGAAGAGATCGACGTTTTCGACGACGGCTCCCGCGTAGCGTTCGCGATAGAGAAACTTGGCGCTCTCGAAGGCCATGACGCAGCCGCGGCGCCCTCCGTGGAACAGAAGCATGTCAATCGACACGGTCGCACAGGCTGCGATCGATTTGCCGCCGGCGATCAGCGTGAGCAGGTATTCGAGATCTTCTTTCGCTTTCGCCACCCGGGCTGAAGCGGGCAGCGGTGCTTCCCGCGGGCCGAGATGGACGAGCTTGGCGGTGCGCAGTCCGAGTCTGAGCCGTGCGCGTCGGCCGGAGAGGATGAGCTTGGCGATCGAGACAGCGGCCGCGTCGTCGAAGGCCACGCGACAGCCCCCCCAAGGATGGCCGTTCCAGTAGAAGCCATAGCGCGCGTAGCTCTCCTCGATCAGCCTGGTTCGGACGATCAACGGCTTCCGTGCCCGGCCGAGCACTCGCACGGTGCTCGCCGTGTGCGCCCTGTAGGCGCGACGGGACGACAGGGTCGGACTCGCTTCGAGCTCAATCTTCTGCCCTGGGGCAACGGCTGCGCTGAGCGTCAACTCAGCAAGGCGGCCCTGCTCGTCCACCCAGAGGGAGCGATTGCCGGACTCCGTCTTCGTCGTACAGAGGATCGTCCCTCGCCAACCCGAGCCGACGTCTCCCTGTGCGCCGGTCGCAGCCACCGTAAGCGTGAGCGGGAGCGCTAGGGCGAGAGCGACGCCCCGTGAAGCTCCGGCGCCCCGCAGTCTCACGACGGAGGCCTTGACCGTGTTGATCGCCATCGACACCGAGGTTGCATCGGCGGCGGGAAGCGCGAAGCGTGGAAACCCACGCTCTGTAGCCGGGCGGTTACGTGGGTTTCGAGGAGCTCTCCCGGTGCAGATGGCGCGCAAGCTCGGTGCGCGAGCGAACACCGAGCTTCGCGTACACCTTGGTCAGCGTCGACTCGACCGTGCGCACGGTGACGACGAGCTCGGCCGCGACCTCCTTGTTGGTGCGGCCATCGCGCTACGAGCTCGGCGACGCGGCGTTCGGCCGGGGTCAGCTGTCCCCGACCCGGCGTGCGCGGCCGCCGATCCGCGCGAGCTCAGTGCGCGTTCGCTTCGATCCAGATGGCTGCGCCGAGCTGCTCGAAGATCGCGAGCGCCTGCCCGAGAGACTCCCGGGCTGCGCGCCTCTTCCCTGCTCGCCGCTGCGCAGAGCCGAGCGCGAGCAACGTCCGCGCGCGCTCGAGCGGCATGGCAGCTCGCTCGTGCTGGCGCAGCGCCTCCTGGAAGGAGACAATGGCGCGGTCGAGGTCGGCTTGCTTGGATGCGATCAGGCCGCGACAGCGAGCGGCGGCCGCCCGGGCGGACGGTCGATCGAGCGCGGCAGCACAAGTCCTCGTACCACGCGAGCACGGACTTCGCCTCCTCGAGCCGTCCGAGGGCGACGAGAGCCTCGATGTCGTCGGGAACGAAGCGCATCTCGCCGGGCTCCCGAATAGCCGCTGTGCGCGTCTCGGCGACGAGCGGCTCGAGGTACGCGTGGGCCTCGAGAGGCTGCTCGAGGGAGACGGCGAGGAGCCCGAGCGCCCATGCGGCGACGCTCTGTACGAGCGGTGCGTTCGCGCGGTCGGCGAGCTCGAGCGCAGCCTCGCCGGCCTCGCGGGCCGCGCTGGCGCGCCCGAGGTGGGCTTCGATCAGGGCCCGGCTGGCGAGGAGAAACGCCGTGTTCGCGGGTTGTCCCGCCTGGAGGACGATCTCCTCACCCGCTTCGACGTGACGGACGGCATCGTCCCACGCTCCGGTGAGGCATTCGACCTGGCTCGTTCGGGCGAGTATCCAGGCGTGGGAAACCTCGTCGCCGTACTCGAGAGCGTGCCGGCGCCCCTCCTTGAAGCCCGCGAGCGCGCCCTCGAAGTCGTCGACCAAGCCGAGCATGTAGGCCAGGTATTGGCTCGGTGAGTTAGCGATCGGTCCTCTGGGCAGCCGGGGCTCGAGCGCGCACGCGCGCTCGATCAGGGTCCGTGGAAACCCATCGCGCGAGGAGGAGCTCGCAGAGCGCCAGCGCGGCGAGCGCCTCGGCGAGGAGGCTTCGGTCGTGCAAGCGTTCAGCCAGCTCGACGGCGGCGCGTGCGTGCGCAGCGATCACTGAGACTGGCCTTCGGAGCGCCTGCGACGCGACCGCGAGACCCACCTGGCACTTCGCTCGAACCGCGTCGTCCGCCGTCTCGGTAAGCGCCTGCCGGTAGAGGTCGCTCGACGAGCGCCAGTCGAGACCGAAGAGGCATGCATCTCCGAGCCTCGTCAGTAGATCGGCCCGAGTGGGCCCGGTCGGGGAGGTCGCGACGAATTTCTCGAGGATCTCGCGGGCGCCCGCTGCGTCACCCGTCAGGATCCGATACTCGGCCTCGGCAGTACCCCGTCGCCGGTCGTCGTCCGGTCGGTTCGGCGGCGTCAACCGTCGTGCGTGCGCACACAGCTCGACCGCAGCATGAGTCGCTCCGCGCGAGTACGCGCTCCGCGCGCCCTCTTCGAGCGCCAGGGCAACCTCCTCGTCTGGACCTTCGGCCGCGAGAGCGAGGTGCCGCGCGCGCTCCTCGGGGTAGGCGACGATCTCGGCAAGCCGGCGGTGCAGGTCGCGGCGTCGTGCGGGAGACGCCTGCGAGTAGGCGGCCGACGCGAGGAGCGGATGCGCGAAGACAACTGCCCCGCCGTCACGCTCGAGGAGGTTGGCCTCGAACGCGGGCGTAAGGAGCAGCTCGGGATCGTCTTGGATCGCCGCCCGAAGCAGCGGGATCGTGGGCTTGGAGAGCGCGGCCGTGACGAGGAGAGCGTCGCGTGCGCTCACCGGGAGGGCCGCGAGTCGGTCCGTGACGAGCGCGCGCAACTCGGCGGGTACCGGAAGCGCGTCTCCCGGTCCGAGCGGAGTGCGCAGCACTCCCAGCGTGCGCGCGAGTTCCACCGCGAAGAAGGGATTGCCGCCGGACGTCTCGACGATGCGGCGGAGGACAGGCCGGGCGAAAGCGACGCCGACCCTCGCGAGGACGATCTCGTGGATCGCGCTGAGGCCGAGCGGTCCGACCTCTACGCGCCGGACGGCGTGGTCGCGCAACGTGTTACCGAGGCCGAGCGGGAGAGGATCGCCGCCTCCAGACCGCCAGGAGAGAAGCGCCCCAATCTGCTCGGTCTGGACACGGCGAAGCGCAAACTCGAGCAGCTTCGCCGAGGTCGCGTCCAACCACTGCACGTCGTCGATCGCGACGACGAAAGGGCCGCGTCCGCTCAGCGCGCGCAGAGCACTGAGCAACCCGGCTGCGACAGCTCGCTGGTCGGGAGCAGCTCCTCCGGGCTCCGAGAGCAGCAGCGCCACCTCGAGCGCGTGCCGCTGCGGCGAGGGGAGCTCGGTGAGAACGTCGGCAACGTCGGCGAGCAGATCGCCGAGCGCTGCGAACGAGAGCTGGGTCTCCGACTCAGCCGGCCGAGAGGCCAGGACGACGTAGCCCCGGTCGCGGGTTGCTCGCACCCCGGCCGTCCAGAGGGTCGTCTTCCCGATGCCGGCGTCGCCCTCGAGCACGAGGACGCTTGGCGCCCGTGCGACGTCGTCAAGGAAACGTCCGATCGACTCGAGCTCCGCCTCCCGGCCCACGATCTCCGCAACACCCTCGCGCCCGGGCACTTCCGGACGCGCCTCAGCTGCATCCAGAGGTCGATCCATGTTCACCCCCGAAGGAGTCTAGGCGAGCGGATCCCCAGAAGAGTGCTGCTCCCCGGATCGTCGAGCGGCTCGGCCGCCAGCCGATCTACGTCGAGCCGAATCTTTTGCGGGCCGCGCTAGAGGGAGATGTAGTCCTGCCGGGGACTTAACGGGAGCGACGGGACTCGAACCCGCGCTCACACCGAGCTCACGAACTCAACGATACGCGTCCTAACCACGCGGAACACTCCAGCGCGCGTGTTCGCGAAAATCCCTGATGGATCCTTACAGGAGGGCATCCACTGGCACTCACCGGCACGAGCCGCTCCGGTCTCTTAATCCCAAGGTCGAAGGTTCGAATCCTTCACGGCCCACTCTCGAAAGCCCTGGAAACAAGCTTTTTCGTAGGCCGCGATGGCCCCCCGTCGAGGTTGGGGCGACACACGGGCAACAGGACGTCTCGATCGGCCTCGTCCATGAGGCCGGGTTGAGCGCTGGAAACTCGACTGCTACCGCAAGGGTGTGGGGGGCTGTCGTCGCCGCGCGCACGCCGCGAGCGGGTGCGCCGAGATCGCGCCCGCGCGAGTGGTGGTTAGTCGGCCTTACCGATCTCGTGGTGCCAGGGCCGCCACCAGCGTGTCAGGTCGGCGTGGTCGCTCCCGCTTTCGCGCGCCGTGACGAGGATGTCCCGATGGGTCGGCTGACCGAGGCGCTCATGCGTCCAGACGGCGACCGCGTCGTCGCCGTCGAAGTAGCAGAAGATCCTCCCGCCGGGCTTGCCTGGGCCGTGCAGCCACTGCAGCTCGCCGCCCCACGAGAACGCCGTGCACCTGCCCGAGTTGCGCTCGATGTCGTGGACGCGCAGCTTCCCGTCGTACGCGGCCCGGAGCGTCGTGCCGTCCGCGTACATGGAGATTTCCCAGCGGTCGGGCAGGCCGTCCGGCGGTAGGCAGACGGCGGTCTCCACGGCCGTCGGCTCCGGGACGGTCTGTAGTCGACAGTCCGCCCAGAGCTTCGTTGGAACGAGCACGTCCAGTCCGGCGTCCGCCGGAAGAGTCGTGACCCCTCCCGGCGTCGGGGTGAGCGGCGCGGCTGTGCCCGAGTCCCCGCGGTCGTTGGTCGTCAGGTAGACGACGCCGGCCGCAGTGAGCGCCGCGATCCCCACAATCGCGGCGACGAGCTTCCACCCGAGCGTCTGACCCGGCCTTCCGAAGGACTGGAACACCCAGCGGCCAGTCGTCGGCGCGACCTCGTCGGATCGGACGCTCAGGATGTGGACCGGCTCCGGAATGTTCTTGAGGCGCACGCGCCCGCGGTCCGTGAACGTGAGGCCCGCCATGCGACCCGCCAACCGGGACGTCGCCTCGCTGACGAGCACCTCGCCCCCGTGGGCCCGTCCACAGAGACGCGCCGCGACGTTCAGCGCAGACCCGCGGAAGGTGCCGTCCTCGAGCGGGGCGGCCTCTCCCGAGTCGATCCCGATGCCGACCCGCATCGGAAGCGCGTCGTCGAGCTCCGTCTCCTCGTCGAACTGCTTTTGAAGGTCGACCGCAGTGCGGATCGCCTGGCGCGCCGAGGTGAAGACGACGAGGGCTTCATCGCCGCGGATCTCGACCATCTCGCCGCCGTGCGCCTCCGCACCGTCGCGGACGAGGCATGCGAATTTCGTCGAGAGGCGTGCGGCGGCCTCGTCTCCGTACTCGTCCGTGTAGCGCGAGTAGCCGCGGATGTCGGCGATCACGAACGTTCGGACGCTTGCCGGTTGATCGGTCACGCCAGGAAGTATGCGCCCTGTTTCCAGTCGCGGGATCCGAGGCGCCCGTCGGCGGGCTGGCCAGCATGAAACCACGACCACGGGTTTCTTCTATGGGCGGTGCAGGCTCGAACCTGCGGCCAAAACGGCGGCACGCGGGAGGCACGCAGCTATACGCGGCGCGAGTCAGTGAGTCGCGATCTCGGCCTGGCCGCCCGGCGAGCCTCGAGCTCGGTGTGGCTCAACTCCCCTTCCTGCCGGGCGACCAGACAGGGGAGCGATCGGGCACAGGGTTGCGCGTCAGGTTCTGCTGCCCGCTCCCGTCGGCGTTCATCACGTAGACCTCGAAGTCGTACCTGTGTACAGCACCGAAGTGACGATCGAAGATCGGCTCGAACGCTGTCGGCTCATGTAGTGAACGAGCCAGGTACTCCGCATCCGACGGCGCCTCCACACCCTGACTGTGCCCGAAGTGCGGTGGAAAGTTTCAACCGTCACGCGCTCGGTGCGTCGACCGTCCGATGTAGATCATCGGCTGAGAAGGCTCATTCGAGGGATTGCGCTGCCCCGTGAGGGGGATACCGTGCGATGAACACGCTGGGACACAAGGGGAGGAGACGCCGCCTCGCTCACTGCGGGGCGCAGCTGGGATGAATACGACGAAGCTGATTGCTCTGTGGACCATGAGCGGAGCTCGCCGCGATGATCGACGGTCGCTTGCGAGCGACCGCTGACATTGGCGCAGCGATCGCAGAAAACCAGCCAACGCCCGAGCCAACGACGGCCGCAAGCTCGTTCCTGATCAAGGGAGCGGACGAGGACAGCTGGCAACCACTCGAGGATGAGGAGAACCACTGTGTATAGCGCGTGGAAAAGGCAACACGACTTCACGGAAGATGCGTGCCCCGAGTGCCAGGGATCGTGCTACGTCCCCGCGCCCATCCACGGGGAGCGCATCGTGCAGGAGTGCCCGGAGTGCGAGGGCACAGGCAAGGACGCAACGAAGAAAGCTGCGTGACGTAGCCGAGCTGCGCGGGGGAGAGAAAAGTAACCGCGGGGGTTAGCTGGCACGCGCGCGAGTAAGAAACCGGGATGAATGTCGCTGGTGCGGAAGCGTCTTCCGAAATAGCCAGCTTCTGGAGAAGGCTTCCTACTCGAGCCGTCTCTAACGGAAGCCTCTGCGTATTCGATACTCGCTCGAGCCTGCCATGCCCCGGCTCGGGGGATGCGGAGGGTCTAGTCCCCCAAAGCCCCGGCACTCGCGCCTTCGCTGCCCGCCGGGATCGTCTGCCGGATCACACGGCCGAGTTAGGCACGGCGCTGCGGCTCCGACGGCCACCAGGCGCCTCTGCGCGGTGGCGAACGCGACGACGTCGGCCAGCGGAGCAGTTGAGCTCGCCGACCGGTAGCGTCACTCGACGATGCACGACGACCCTACTACGGGCAGAGCGTGGAGACGCGCCGCACGCGGCTGTTCGAGCCCGACATCGCTTGCTCGGAGCCCAGCGAGCCGCCGTCGGCCATGAGCAAGCGCCTCCAGAGGTCGCTCTGGGACACGCTCGGCTCGGTCATCTGAGATGGCGAGCGGCGAAGTCCACCGGACGCAGCTCGCGCACGAGCGCACGTATCTCGCGTGGTGGCGAACCGGTCTGGCAGGGATTGCCGCGGGATTCGCAGTCGGGCGTGTCCTGCCCGAGGTCGTCGGTGGCACGAACTGGCCGTATATCGCACTGGGAACCGCGCTGGCGGCCTCCGGGCTCGCGGCAATGGTGTATGGGATCGTGCACTACCGAGAGCTGCAGGCCGCGCTGCGGGAGGACCGGGAACCGCACACCGGTGAGGGGTTCATGCTGGCGCTCGCCGCAGTCGGGATCGCGGTAGGAGCCGCGTCCGTCGTGCTCGTCCTCCTCGCTCCCTGACCGCGAGCGAAAGGCGACTCTGCGGAACGCGACTTCAGGCAGATACGCGCTCGTCTCGATAGTGCGGTGAAACTTCGGCCCGCGCCCTGTTGACTCGCGTCCGCATCTCATTGCGGGCCAGCCGTACGCGGCACGAGTGGCAGCGCAACTCGACGTTCAGGGCCGTATCCGATCCGCCTGCAGCGATCGGGACGATGTGGTCGAAGATCACGCTCTTGCCGGAGCCACAGTCGACGCAACGGCCGCGATCGCGCCGCCAGACCGCGATTCTGACGGCTTCCGAGACATGCTCCTGCAGGAGAGACACGCGCGTGTCGCCCAGCAGTATCAAACGCGCCTCGGCGATCGCATCGGACCGCCGCTTCCGATCCAGGTCGGACTCGAGAACCATCCTCTCGACGTCGGTCGCGGTGAGCTCGACGTTGGCCCACCAGAAGCGATCGAGATACCACCACCAGCGCTGGCCGCGTTGTCGCGCCAGCAGGGCGGGCTGCTCGAGCTGGGCCGTCGAGAGGCGCTTGAACCGCGCCGCTGAGAAATCCAGGTGGTGTTGTCCCGAGTGCAGGCGAAACACCGTCGCCCTCCGGCGAGTCGCATCGCTCTCTCGAGCACTCTTCTCGACGTCGTCCAAGCGCCTCCGCTTCGCGGTCAATCTTCCCCGCATCGCTTCCAGGTGCGCTTCAACCCGCCCGATCTCGCGCACCAGCGACCGGGCACCCGGACGGCGATAGAGCTCACCAACCGTCCTGACCGGCAACGACTCCACTTCGCGAACGAGTGTCAGCTCCATCTGCCGGAGTGCGTCAGCCGCGAGTTGCACCTCCCGCATCGCTTCGAGCATGTCGAGCTCCGCCTGCGCTACTCGGCGGCGATGCTTGTCCGCCCGCTTATGGTCCTTCAGGACCTCGAGCTCCTCGATGAATGCCGCGGTGTCCTCGACAAGCATCGCCAAGACAGGCTACGCGGCCGGTCGGAGGTGAGACTGTCGGTTTCTCAGGGCTAAGCCCCTCGGCGGCCGATGTTCGTGCCGCCTCGCTGAATCACCCGGATTGAGGTCGAGTTCAGGCCCACCGCGGCCGATTCGACGTGTGGTATCGAGCCCCTCGACGGAGGAACGTCCCCCAATGCGGATCCTGCGGCTTTTCGAAGCACAACGTGGACAAGGCCTGTTGGAGCTCGTGGTCGTGCTCGCCGTCTTCCTCGCTGCGGTCGCCGTCGGTGTGCCCGGATACCTCGGATTCCAGGATCGCAAGGCAGACAAGCAGGCCCGGGCGAATCTCCTCGCGGCGGTTCAATTGGCGGAGGTCTACCGGACGAGCCACGGCTCGTATCTCGGCATGGACGCCTTGGACATGCGGATGATCGACCCGCGCGTGTCGCCGACCTTGGCGGTCGCGTCCGCACGGCGCCGGACGTACTGCCTCGTGGACGCCGTGCACGGAAGGACATGGAGCATCTCCGGCCCGTACCGGGGGAGCGCCGAGTTCAGCGCGAACGCTGCCTGCGAATAGCCCCGGCCGATACACCGCGAGTACCCACGACTCAGCCCGAGACGTAGCCGCGCGACCCGAACACACCGGCAAGAAACCCCACCGCGACACCGCCTGCGAGAACGAGGATCGATGCGACGCGCGTCGGGTAGAACAAGCCGTACTCCTGCAAGAGGACCGCGATCCCGCTTGCGAGGATGAGCCCGAGGAAGGAGGCGAGGAGCATCGCGAGCCCTCGGTGACCTCCTCGCAACAGGAACGAGAAGACGCCGAGCCCGCCGACGACGACCATGCCCACCGCGATCGCTCCCGCTGCCGTTTCGAGCGGATTGCCCTGCACGTCGACGAGAGCCGTCGCTTCACACGTGAAGCCTTCGCCGGTCGCCGTCCCGACGATCTTGTACAGCCCGATGCCGTATTTCGCGTAGTTGTCGACCGGGACGACCCCGGTCGACTGCCTGACGGTCGTCGGCTCGTCGTGCACGGTGTACTTGAAGCCGGCGAACTCGATCTCGAGCTTCAGGTTGTCGATCGGGCGCTCCGCTGTGATGGTCACCGGGACGCCGCCGGTCTGGGGAACGCTGATCGCATCGCTCTTCGCGAACGTGTCCCGTGCGAGGACGTCCTCTCCGGCGACGGTCGCCTCGCAGGGCCCTGCGATCGTCGCCAACGCCTCGGGAGCGGCGGCGAGCGCCAGGATCACGACGAGCGCGATGGCGAGACGACGGTGCATCGGTCTCCGGGCGGCCAGTCTACTTTTGCCATCGGTCGATCTCCCGCACCTTTCGGGAACCTCGAGACCGCGCTTGTAGGGTTCGCGCGTGCTCCCCATCGAGCGTCCGGGCAAGATCGTCTGCGTCGGTCTCAACTACCGCGACCATGCGGAGGAGCAGGGAGTCGAGCTCCCGAGTGCGCCACTGCTCTTCGCGAAGTGGCCGAATGCGCTGATCGGGCCCGGTGAGCCCATCGTGATCCCTCCCGTCGTCACCAAGTGCGACTACGAAGCGGAGCTCGGCGTGGTCATCGGAGAGCGGGTCAAGAACGTCTCGCGGGAGGATGCGCGCGCTGCCGTCCGTGGCTACGTCTGCGCGAACGACGTGAGCGCACGCGATCTCCAGTTCGCGGACGGGCAGTGGTCACGCGGCAAGTCCCCCGACACGTTCTGTCCGGTCGGACCACTTGTGCCCGCTGCGGACATCCCGAATCCGCACGACCTCCGCATCCAGGCAACGGTCAGCGGCGAGGTACTCCAGGACTCGTCGACCGCCAATCTCATCTTCGGCGTCGACGAGATCATCAGCTACGCGTCCCAGACGATGACGCTCGAGCCGGGCGATCTCATCCTCACCGGCACACCGGCAGGTGTCGGAGTCTTCCGCGACCCGCAACGCCTGCTGCGGCCGGGCGACGAGGTGACGATCACGATCGAGGCGATCGGCTCGCTGACGAACCCGGTCGTCGCGGGCTGACTCACGCCTCCGCGCGACCCCGGCGCGGAAGGGCCTGTGTACGCTCCGAGCGTGAGCTTCCGCACGATCGACGACCTCGAGACGGCACTGCGAGATGCCGACTACCTGCCCGATCGCGGGCTCGCAACGGCGCTGTTCCTGTCGCTCGCGCTCGAGAAGCCGCTCCTGCTCGAAGGCGAGGCGGGAGTCGGGAAGACCGAGGCCGCGAAGGCGCTCGCGACGTCACTCCGCGCCCGACTGATCCGGCTCCAGTGCTACGAGGGCCTCGACGTCTCGCACGCCGTTTACGAGTGGAACTACCCGCGCCAGCTCCTCCACATCCGCGCCGCGCAGGAGGGAACGGTCTCCGAGGACGAGCTGTTCGGCCCGGAGTTCCTGATCCGCCGCCCGCTGCTCGAGGCGATCGACTCGGACGAGCCGGTCGTGCTCCTGATCGACGAGGTCGACCGCGCGGACGAGGAGTTCGAGGCGTTCTTGCTGGAAATCCTCTCGGATTTCCAGGTCACCATTCCCGAGCTCGGGACGATTCGCGCGCGTCGCGTGCCCGCGGTCGTGCTGACCTCGAACCGGACCCGCGAACTCCACGACGCGCTCAAGCGGCGGACGCTCTTCCACTGGATCGGGCATCCCTCACTCGAGCGCGAGGTCGAGATCGTCCGGCTCCGCGTCCCCGGCATCTCCCAGCGGCTCGCGCAGGAGGCGGCCGCTTTCGTGCGCGGGCTCCGCGGCCTCGATCTGGCGAAGCCGCCGGGCGTTGCCGAGACGATCGACTGGGGGCAGGCGCTCGCCGCGCTCGGCCGCGAGGAGATCGATGCGGAGGTCGTCGAGCAGACACTCGGCTCGGTCCTCAAGTACCGGGAGGACATCGAGGCCGTGCGCGACGAGACGCTCGTCGGCCTGATCGAAGAGGCCCGCGCCACGGCGAAGGGCTAGCAGCGTGCAAGGATCAGCGATCGTCCGCCACGTGGTCACGTTCGGCCGCGTGCTCCGCGAGGCGGGGATCGAGGTCGGGCCCGGGCGTGTGCTCGACGCACTCCGCAGCCTCGACGCAGTCGACCTCACGCGCCAGGAGGACGTCTACTTCGCGCTCCGCCAGACGCTCGTCTCCCGGCACGACGAGCTGGAGCTCTTCGACCGGGCGTTTGCTGCGTGGTTCCTGCGCGGACCTGTAGCACCGCTCGTGCGCCAGAAGGACCAGCGCCTGCAAGCCGACCGGCTCGTGCAGGGCTCTCTGACGAGCGGTCGCGACACCGCAGAGCCCGATCCTGGCGCCGACCCCGTCGAGCTCGGCGCCTCGGAGCAGGAAGTGCTCCGCGAGAAGGACTTCGCCGAGATGACGCCCGAGGAGTTCGAGCGCTGCCGGATCCTCATGGCCGCGATCGCGCGCACGAGGCCGCGTCGTGCGTCCCGCCGTCGTGCTCCTGATCCGCGAGGCGACCGGCTCGACCTGCGTAGGCTCGTCCGCCGCTCGCTGCGCACCGGCGGGGATCCGGTCGAGGCCGCATGGAGAGCACGCAAGGTCGTCCCACGAAAGCTCGTCGTCCTCTGCGACGTCTCCGGCTCGATGGACGCATACTCGCGTGCGCTCCTGCTCTTCCTGCACTCTGTCGTCGGGTCCGGGCGGGGTGTGGAGGCGTTCGGATTCGGAACGCGATTGACGCGGCTCACGCCCGATCTCGCGACCCGTGACCCGGAGGCGGCCCTGGCCCGCGCCACCGTCACCGCGGTCGACTGGGGGAGCGGGACGAGGATCGGCGGCTCACTCGGGGAGTTCAACGCCGTCTACGGACGACGTGCGCTCTCCAGGGGCGCGGTCGTCGTGATCGTCTCCGACGGCTGGGAGCGCGACGATCCGGACCTCCTCGAGCGGGAGATGGCGAAGCTCGCGCGGGCGGCCTATGCCGTCGTATGGGTCAACCCGCTCAAGGGGAACCCGGAGTACCAGCCGCTTGCCGGAGGGATGCGCTGCGCGCTGCCCTTCGTCGACCGATTCCTCCCCGGCCATAATCTGCGAAGTCTCGAAGAGCTGGCGACAGTGCTCGCCGGCATCGAAAGGAGGCATGCCGCGTGAAGGAGATCCTGCCCGAGATGGAGCGCTGGCTCGAGGCCGGCGAGAAGGTCGTGGTCGCCACGGTCGTCGGCACTCGCCGCTCGGCGCCGCGGCCGCTCGGCGCCAGCCTGGCCATCTCCGAGTCGGGGAAGATGTGCGGATCCGTCTCCGGCGGATGCGTCGAGAGCGACGTCTTCGAGAACGCCCAGGCGGTCTTCGAGTCCGGGGAGCCGAAATTCCTCACGTACGGGATCGATGACGATCTCGCGTGGAGCGTCGGCCTGCCCTGCGGAGGTGAGATCGACGTGTTCGTGGAGCGCCTGGAGTGACGTTGATCGAGCGACTGGCCGCGCTGACCGAATCGGGAGAGCGCGGCCTCCTCTTCACCGTCGTCGAGGGCGACGGGGTCGGCTCCAAGCTGCTCGTCCTCGAGTCCGGCGAACGGCTCGGCGAAGGCCCCGACGAGGCGTCCGCGCAGTTCGACGAGCTCATCCGCCGCGGACGCAACCAGCTGCTCGCGCTCGAGAACGGCTCGAAGGTGTTCGTGGAGTGGTACGGGCCGCCACCGCGGCTCTTCGTGTACGGCGCGGTCGACACGGCGGAGGCGCTCTGTCGTGCCGCGAAGCTCCTCGGCTGGAGCGTCATCGTCGCGGACGCGAGAGCGAAGTTCGCGACCGACGAGCGCATCCCCTCGGCCGACGAGCTGATCGTCGCCTGGCCCGACGACGCCTTGACGCAGGTGCAGCCCGACCACCAGACGGCCATCGTCGTGCTGACCCACGACGACAAGTTCGACGAACCGGCGCTCGCAGGGGCGCTCGAGACGGAGGCGTTCTACATCGGCGCGCTCGGCTCACGGCGGAACCAGGAGCGACGGCGCGAGCGGCTGCTCGAGGCCGGGGTCGCCGAGGAGGCTCTCGACCGGATCATGGGGCCATGCGGGCTCGACATCGGCGCGGACACGCAAGAGGAGACCGCACTCTCGATCCTCTCGGAGATCCTGGCGGTGCGTGCGCAGCGCGAGGGTGGGTTCCTCAAAGACGCAAAGAAGCGCATCCACGTCGAAGTCGAGTGACGCGCGTCGCGATCGTCACGTGCTGGCCGTGGCCTCGGAGAAGCGATCGCGAGGCGGCTCCACGGCGACGGATACAGCGTCGCGCTCGCTGATATCGACGGCGTAGGCGCCGATCGAGTCGCGCATGGGCTCGGCCAGGGAGCGTTCGCTTCCTGGTGAACGCAGCCGCGCCCGCCGCTATCGACGGGCCGATGGTCGCCTCCGTCGCGCCCGAGCGGATCGAGGCGATGCTGAAGACGATTCCCATGGGTCGCCTCGGCCGCTCGGACGAGGTCGCCGCGCTTGTCGCGTTCCTGCTTTCCGACGAGGCGGGATTCACGACGGGGGCGACGTTCGACGTCAACGGCGGCATGCTGATGCGCTAGCGCCAGCCTGGAGCTCAGGGGCAGGAGCAGCCGCACACTGGCCCGCCGACGCGGGCCAGTAGTCTGCCGTCGCTGTGAAGGTCCTCTCCGTCGTCGGGAACCGCCCGCAGTTCGTCAAGAGCGGGCCGCTCTCCCTCGCCTTCCTGGTCGCCGGCATCGACGAGGTCGTCGTCCATACGGGGCAGCACTACGACCGGGAGCTGTCGGACGTGTTCGTCGAGGAGCTCGGGCTTCACGAGCCGCGGTACCGGCTCGACTCGAGGACTGCCGATCCGGACGTCATGCAACCCCGCATCGCCGAGGTCGTACGTCGTGAGGGGCCGGACCTCGTGCTCGTATACGGCGACACGAACACGACGCTCGCCGGAGCCCGTGCATCGGCCGAGGCGACGGTCCCGCTCGCGCACGTCGAAGCGGGGCTCAGAAGCGGTGACCTGGAGATGCCCGAGGAACGGGCACGCATCGAGGTCGATCAGCTGTCCTGGCTGCTCTTCTGCCCGGACGACCACTCCCGCGCCACCCTTGCCGCGGAGGGCGTCCTCGGGCAAGCGCACGTCGTCGGCGATCCCATGGCCGAGGCGAGCGCCCGCTTCACTCCCATCGCTCGCGAGCGCTTTCCCATCCCGTTCGAGCCCGGCACGTACGTCGTCGCTACCGTCCACCGTGAGGCCAACATCTTCCAGCCGCGGCTCGGTCGCATCGTCGAGGGCCTCAATCGCGTGAGCGGGCGTGTCGTCTTCCCGGCCCACCCGCGTACGCGGGCGCAGATCGAGCGCGAGAACATCGAGCTTGCGCCGCACGTCCACATGACCGATCCCTTGAGCTACCTCGAGCTCGCCTCACTCGCTTCGCAGGCACGGGTGATCGCGACAGACTCCGGAGGCCTCCAGAAGGAGGCGTACTGGCATGGCGTTCCCTGCGTGACGCTACGCCCTTCGACCGAGTGGGTCGGGACGGTCGAAGTGGGCGCCAACGTCCTCGTCGACGACGACCCGGATGCGATCGAGGCCGCCGTGGCCGAACGCGGCGATGCCGGAGCGGCGCCCGCAGCTCTACGGAGACGGCCACGCGTCGGCTCGAATCGTCAGCGTGCTGATGGCTACGATGCCCGGCCGATGAAGCGGGACGTCGCCATCGTGGGCGCCGGATACGTCGGCGTGCCGCTCGCCCACACCTTCGCCGAGGCGGGAAAGAACGTCGTGCTCATCGACGTCGACCCGCAGAGGGTCGATCAGCTGAACCGGGGCGAGAGCTACATCGAGGACGTCCCGTCAGAAGCGCTCGCGCCACTCGTCGAAAGCGGGCGGATCGCGGCGACGACCGACTACGACGAGCTGCGGGAAGCGGACACGATCCTGATCGCGCTTCCGACTCCGCTCTCCAGGCAGCGCGAGCCCGATCTCAGGATTCTCGTGTCGGCCGCGCAGGAGATCGCAACGCGCCTTCACTCGGGACACCTCGTCGTGCTCGAGTCGACGACGTACCCCGGCACGACCCGTGAGCAGGTGCTCCCGGTGCTCGAGGCCGGCAGCGGGCTTCGAGCGGGAACGGACTTCCACCTCGCCTTCTCGCCTGAGCGCGTCGACCCCGGCCGGGAGGACTGGACGACGAAGACGGTGCCGAAGGTCGTGGGAGGCATCGACGATGCCTCCACGGAGGCTGCCGCGAGCTTCTACGCAGGAGCCATCGACGAGGTGCACCGCGTGTCCTCGCCGGAGGCCGCCGAGCTCACGAAGCTCCTCGAGAACATCTTCCGCTCGGTCAACATCGCCCTCGTCAACGAGCTCGCGCAGCTTTGCGACCGGATGAACATCGACGTCTGGGAGGTGATCGAAGCGGCCGCGACCAAGCCGTTCGGGTTCATGTCCTTCAAGCCCGGCCCCGGGCTCGGTGGGCACTGCATCCCGGTCGACCCCTTCTACCTGACGTGGAAGGCCCGGGAGTACGGCTTCTACACCGAGTTCATCGAGCTTGCCGGGAAGGTGAACGAGTCGATGCCGTACTTCTGCCGCTCGGTCGTCTCGCAGGCGCTGAACCACTCGCTCCAGCGCTCGCTCAAGGGCTCGCGCATCCTCGTGCTCGGCGTCGCCTACAAGCCGAACATCTCCGACACGCGCGAGTCACCCGCGGTCAAGCTCATCGGGCTCCTCCAGGCGGCGGGCTCCGAGGTCTCGTACCACGACCCGCACGTGCCCTCGCTACGTGAGAACGGCGTCGCAATGAGCAGCTCGCAGCTCGAGCCCGGAGCGTACGACTGCGTCGTGATCGTCACCGACCACTCCGGGATCGACTACGAGCGAGTCGTGGACGAGGCAGCGCTCGTGGTCGACCTACGGAACGCCACCGGCTCGAACGGGAAGGGCTCCGACAAGGTCTGGAAGCTGTGACCGTCCGGGTCGGCGTGGCCGGCTTGGGGCATTGGGGACCGAACCTCGCGCGCAACTTCGCGGAGCTGGCGGAGCTCACCTGGCTCTGCGACTCGGATCCGGCAACACGCGAGGCCGCGGCAGCTCGCTACCCGCAGGCGCACTGGACCGCGAGCTACGACGACATGCTCGCCGACGACGCTCTCGACGCGGTCGTCGTCGCGACACCGGTCCCGACACACTTCGAGCTCGCCCGCCGCGCGCTCGCTACCGGCAAGCACGTGCTCGTGGAGAAGCCACCCGCGATGGTGGGGGCTGAGATGGACGAGCTGGTCGCAGCTCGCCGACGAGCGCGACCTCGTACTGATGCCGGGGCACCTGCTCCTCTACCACCCGGGCGTCCGGCGCTTGAAGGAGATGATCGGCGCGGGTGAGCTCGGCGAGGTGCTCTGCGTCTACGGCAACCGCCAGAACCTCGGGATCATCAGGTCGAACGAGAACGCGCTCTGGTCGCTCGGCGTCCACGACCTCTCCGTGATCCTGCATCTCCTGGACGAGGAACCGGAGCAGGCCATCGCCCTCGGGCGCGACTTCCTGACCGACGGTGTCGAGGACGTCGTCTTCTGCTACCTCCGCTTCCCGTCAGGGAAGATCGCGCACATGCACCTGTCGTGGCTCGACCCCCACAAGATGCGGAAGATCACCGTCGTCGGCACGGAGAAGATGGTCGTGTTCGACGACATGGAGCTCGAGCGGAAGGTCACCGTGTACGAGAAGGCTCCGTGGAGACCCTCCGACCGGTATGGGGAGTGGCAGACGCGGACCGGCGACATCTTCAGCCCCCGCATCGCGAGTGACGAGCCGCTGAAGCTCGAATGCCAGGAGTTCCTGCGCCTCGTTCGAGGGCGAAGGCGACCGCCGCAAGGTCGCCGAGGACGGCGCGCGCGTCGTCCGCGCGCTCGACCTGCTGACGACCTCGCTGCATGGAAGCTGAAGTTCACCCCACCGCGACCGTGTACCCCGGGACCGTTCTCGGGGCGGGCGTGAAGGTGCTCGAGAACGCCGTCGTCGGCAAGCAGCCGTCACTCTCACCGCGCTCGACGACGAAGCGCGAGCCACTCCCTCCGACCGAGATCGGCGAGGGGACGGTCGTCTCGACCGGGGCGATCGTGTTCGGCGGGCTCTCGGGTCGGAGCCCGAGTCATCCTCGGGGACCAGTCGTGCGTGCGCGAGCGGGTAACGATCGGGGACGACGTCGTCCTCGGACGAGGCTCGCTGGTGGAGAACGACACGACCATCGGCGCGATGACGCGGATCCAGGCAGAGGCCTACATCACTGCATACTCGACGCTCGAAGAGCACGTCTTCGTCGCTCCGTGCGTGGTTACCACGAACGACAACTACATGGGCAGGACCGAGCAGCGCCACGAGCTGACGAAGGGGCCGACGATCAGGCGCGGCGCCCGGGTCGGCGGCGGCGCGGTCCTCTGTCCCGGTGTCGAGATCGGCGAGGAGGCGTTCGTCGGAGCGGGGGCCGTCGTGACGAAGGACGTTCCTCCTCGGACGATCGTCGTCGGGAACCCGGCGCGCGTGCTGCGCGAGGTCCCTGAAGACGAGCTGCTGTAGCGGCAGACGGATCGCACGCGCAGCGGCCGCGAAGCGGACGCCTTCAGGGGTTCTCGCACGACGGGAATTCGCGCTAGCGGATTCCGGTCTTGCGCACAGATCAGCCCTTGACGATCGTCAGGCGGTAGCGCGTGATGCCGGGGCTCGACATCTTCACCTGCACGTAGTACGTCCCCGCCTTGGCCGCGCGATGCGAGAAGTACTCGCGGGCCGCGGGACGTGCGGAGATGCGGGCGCGGAAGCGGAGATCGCGTACGTCGGAGATCGATCGTGTCTTCGGGAGCCAGAGAGCGAGGCTGAGGTCAGCGCTGACCTCGTCACCCGTCAGACCGACGTACACCCGCTGGCCCTTCCGCAGCCTGATCGCGTAGACGTCGTCCTGATCGTCCCAGAAGTCGACCGCGGCATAGACGCGTCGGTTCGATCCCGACACCTCGTACGCACGTGAGCCGGCGTCGTCGTTCGCCTCGTAGCGATCTCCCAGCGGCAGCGGCTGGTCAAGCGCGGCGATTGCCGCTGCGACATCGAGGCGGCCCCAACCCGAGTGCTCGTCCCGCCCAGGGAGACAAGGGAGGCAGCCCGTCGCAGGGACGACGTCGACTGCGGTGCGCTGGAGCAGTGCTGTCACCTGCTCGGGTCGCAGGAGCGGGCGGAGGCCGAGGAGCAGCGCGGCAGCGGCGGACACCTGCGGGACGGCGAACGAGGTGCCCTGCGCCTCACGGTAGTCCTCGGGGCCGCAGCTCGAGTAGCCCTGCTCCGAGCAGGCGGGGAAGCGCGCCGTGAGCGGCGCGCGGAAAGATGGAGAGGATCCTCTCGCCCGGCGCCGCGACGTCGTTGTACACCTTGTCGCGGTTCGAGAACTTGGGGACGCCGCCGCTCTCCGAGATCGCGCTGACCCCGAGGACGTGGGGCAGCGCCGCCGGATAGCTGGCGTAGTGCCACGGACTCGTGGGCGCGAGGTCGTGGTTGCCGACGGCTGCGACGACGACCGCGCCGTTCGACACGGCGTACGCCACGGCATCGGCCTCGAGCTGCGAGAAGCTGTCGCGGTCCGGGTCCAGTGGATCGCGGATGCCGCCGAGGCTCATGTTGATGACCCTCGCGCCGTTCTCGACAGCCCAGCGAATCGCCTTTGCCTCCGCCTCGATCGGGATCGAGCGTGACGGGGTGACGACCTTCGCGACGAGGAGCTCGGCCGAAGGCGCGAGGCCGGCGATGCCGATGCCGTTGTCGACGCCGGCCGCGATGAGCCCGGCGACGAAGGTCCCGTGTCCCAGCGCGTCGACGCGCGGGGAACCGCCGACGAAGCTCCGCGCACCGAGGATCTTCCCGGCAAGCTCCGGATGCGTCGCATCCACGCCGGAGTCGATCACCGCGACGGGTACTCGCTCGAGCGACGGCAGGGTCAGCCACGGCTCGTAGAAGCGGCTCTGCGTGAGGTACCACTGGCGCGTCACGAGCGGATCCGTCGGGGTGAAGGCGAGCTGCCTGGACACGACGGCGCTCGACGTAGCGAATCCCTTCGATACCGCTGAGCGACACGCCCTCCGGGAGCTCCGTGACGAGAGCCGGGATCGGCCCGAGCCGCTCCGGGCGCGACCCCGTCCTGCGTTCGACGGCGGCCGCAATGGTCGCGGCGTCGGCTCCGCGTTTCAGGCCGACCGCGACCCGGGCGGCGTCGGCGACGCCGGGCGCCGCGAGAACGGCTCCGACCAGGGTCAGGACGAAGAGGGCGGCGCGGGCTCTCATGGGCTCACCCGACGACGTCCAGCACGGCGGTCACACCTTCGGCGTAGCCGCCGGTCGCAGGAATCCGTGCGCGATACTCGCCTGGCACCAAGCGGAGCTTGGCCCGGAACGCGCCGGCCTGATCCACGGTCGACCTGACGATCCGCTTCCACGTCGTGCCCTCGCGCCGCTCGATCGCGACCGTCGCTCCCGAGAGTCGCGGCCGGACCGTTCCCGAGAGCGTCATCGGCTCCACGCCCAGCGCGAGCAGGATCCGAGGAGCGACCTGAACGAGCACCGCGGGAGAGGCCGCGCCGGCGACCTCGATCCGATACCGCAACGTTCGCTCGGGCTTGACGACCACCGACGCGAGCCCGCTCGTCTCGCGCTGGAGCGCAGCCGACCTCCGTCCAGCTCGATCCGTCGGGGGACGAGAAGAGCATCGGAGCAGGGAGCGCGCGAGCGATGCCGCCGAGGCGCAGCGGCGCGCTGAAGACGGTCGTCTCGCGCGGCTGATCGAGGCGCAGGACGCCGACCGTGATCCACGTCGAGCGTAGGCCGAGGCTCGTCCGCAGCAGCCCCGCGGTCACCGTCTCCGGGCCCTGGTCGGTCTGCACGGTGAGGGAGCGGAGGCGACCCGAAGCCGTGGGGACGCCGAGGGCGTCCAGGACTCGGCCGTCGAGCGCCAGCTTCGACTGCAGGGTGCGGGCGCCGAGCAGCACGGGTCCCCAGCGGTGATGCGGCGACGCCTCGTCGTACGGGTCCGGGCGGGACAGGAGGTACGGCACGGGCGTTCCGAAGACGTCGGCGGCGCTCGCGGTCCTTCCGCCCGACGTCGAGAAGTAGTAGGTCGTCGCGACCCTGCCGCCGTAGAGGACGACCTCGCCGCTCGTCGCGCGCACGGCCTCGGAGGTTCTCGCAGTCTCGCCTTCGACCCCGCGATAGACCTGACTTCGGACGTCTGAATAGAGGTCGAACGGCTTGCCCTTGACCAGGCTCGCAAGCGCGTACGAGCGCGCTGCGACCGCCTGCGCCTTCAGCGCCTCGAGCGGCCAGCGGTGTGGCATCTCACCCGCGATGACGCCCTGCAGGTAGTCCTCGAGCTTGACGAAGTTGACGACTCGCAGGAACGAGCCCTTGACCGTGATCTCGAGCCGTCCCCGGTACGCGCGGCCGTCGAGCGAGAGCGGGGCTTTCTTCCCCGGACGAACGACGAGCGGGCCCGGAACGCGTACGGGACCGTCGACGGTCGGCAGCGACAGCTTCGGTCGGAGCACGAGCGGGCCGGCCTGGACCTTGTGCACGACGCCGGCGCGGTCGAGGACCGTGAAGGGCACGGTCGAGGCGATCGTCGTCGCGGGTGCACTCTCGGCGAGGAGCACCCTGACGTCCGTCGTCGGCGCGGGGCCGAGCTCGGTTCCCGTGTAGTAGTGCGCGAGAATCTGGTCGTAGGTGCGGCCGGCGTTCGCCATGCCGTACGCGCCGTACTGGCTCATTCCGACGCCGTGCCCCCAGCCCCTGCCGGAGATCACGAAGAGGGCCTCGCCCGGCACCGACGTGGGTTGGGGAGGCTGAGCCGACGCCGAAACCGCAGCTGCGGCCAGCGCGACGAGAACCGCAGTCACGGTCAGGAAGCGCACAGCGGTGGACCAGGCTAGCGACATCTGAGGTCTTTTTATCGGCGCAAGATCAAGATTCCGCAAACGGGGATTTCCCCGCAAAGGGCGAGGCAAGCCTCGCCCCTACGACGCCAGGAGGTCTCTTCGACCGGAGCGCGCTTCTTGAGCGGCTCCCACCACTCCCGGTTCTCCGCGTACCACGCGACCGTCTCCGCCAGGCCGTCCCGCCAGCCGTGCTTCGGCTCCCACCCGAGCTCTTCGCGGATCTTCGTCGCGTCGAGCAGGTAGCGGCGATCGTGACCCGGGCGGTCAGGGACGATCGTCTTCAGCGACGCCGGCTTCTCCGTCAGCTCCAGAACGAGGTCGGCGATCTCCTCGATCGTCGCCTCGGTGCCCGAGCCGACGTTGTACGTCTCGCCCTCGACGCCCTCGCGGAGTACGAGGTCGATCGCCGAGCAGTGGTCGAGGACGTGCAGCCACTCGCGCTTGTTCTGCGTCGAGGCGTACATGGGGAGCGGCTCGTCGTCGAGCGCGTTCGTCGTGAAGAGCGGGAGCACCTTTTCGGGGAACTGATAGGCGCCGTAGTTGTTCGAGCAGTTGGTGATCGTGACGGGGAGGCCGTAGGTCTCGAAGTACGCGCGAACCGCGTGATCCGCCCCGGCCTTCGAGGCGTTGTACGGCGTCCTGGGACGGTACGGCGACTCCTCCGTGAACACCTCGTCGGAGTCGAGCGCGAGATCGCCGTAGACCTCGCAGGTCGAAACGTGGTGGAAGCGCTCGGCGCCCGCGGCGCGCGCGGCCTCGAGCAGCGTCTGCGTGCCGAGCACGTTCGTCCGAAAGAAGCGCGTCGGATCGACGACGGCCAGGCTGTTGTGCGACTCGGCCGCGAAGTTCACGACCGTGTCGATCTCCTCCTCGCGGAGGGTGGTCTCGGCCAGCTCGCGGTCGCAGATGTCCCCCTGCACGAACACGATCCGGTCCTCGACCGTCGCGAGGTTCTGCCGGTTGCCGGCGTAGGTCAGGAGGTCGTAGACGACCACGTGGTCGTCCGGATGCTGCTCGAGCCAGTAGTGGACGAAGTTCGAGCCGATGAAGCCGGCGCCGCCGGTGACGAGAAGTCGCATCGCGCGGAAAGGCTACCCCTGCCAAGTAACAGTCTGTTACTTGGCGGCGCCCTCCATCGTCGCAGCCGGTCGAGGCAGTCACGCAGACCGTCGCGCCAGTGCGGGAGCACCGGCGCGCCGGCGCGCTCGCTCCGCAGGATCGCGTGCGCGGGACGCGGAGCGGGTCGTCCGAGCTCCGCCGTCGAGACCCGGCGCACGCGGCAGTCGAGTCCCGCCTCCTCGAAGATCGCCTCCGCGAAGTCGGCCCACGTGCAGTCACCGGCTGCCGCGAGGTGCCAGATCCCCTGCTCGGATCCTCGGTCGACCAGCTCGCGCACGGCCGGCGCCAGGTGGCCGACATACGTCGGGCAGCCGCGCTGGTCGTCGACGACTTCGACCTCGTCGCGCTCCGCGCCGAGTCGAAGCATCGTCCGCACGAAGTTGTGGCCGGTCGGACCGAAGAGCCAGGACGTGCGGACGACCCACGCGTTCGAGCCCGCGGCGGCCTCTCCGTGCAGCTTCGTCCGCCCGTACGCGGAGAGCGGGTTCGGGCCGTCGGACTCGACGTACGGCTCCGCCTTCGGAGCCGTCGAACACGTAGTCGGTCGAGAAGGCGACGAGCGGCGCTCCCAGCGCAGCGGCATTCGCCGTGCCTCCGACGTTCACCGCGGCCGCGCCCTGCGGGTCGGCCTCCGCACCGTCGACGTCGGTCCACGCAGCCGTGTGCAGGACGAGATCGAGCGGCACCTTGCGACACTGTGTCACTGGGCGCGCTCGTGACGTCCCAATCCTCGTGGCTCAGAGCCACGAGGTCGTCGTCCGCGAACGCGTCCTGGAGCGCTCGGCCGAGCTGGCCGCCGGCGCCCGTGATCAGGACGCGACGGCGGAGTCCCGCGCTGACAGGATCGGTGTGCTCGTGCTCCATAGGCCTGCGACGCGTGGGTCGTTCCACGGAATCGTCTGCTCGTCGGGGTCGGCGGGGTCGTACTCGGCGGTCACGTGGTAGCAGAAGAGGATGTCCGTCAGCGCCTCGAAGCCGTGGCCGTGGCGGCCGGGGATGTAGAGCGCGATCCGGTTGTCCTCGCCGATGTCCTCCGTGTACGTCTCCCCGCTCGCGCGGTCGAGCACGACGACGCGCGCCATCCCCTGCAGGCAGGCGAAGAGGTCGTCCTGACCGCGCTCGTGGAAGTGGAGGCCGCGGATGACGCCGGCCCGCGAGAAGGAGACGTTCGTCTGCGTCATGTGCACAGGGAGCGCGCTGTCCCGGCGAAGCTCGCAGAACCAGCCCCGCTCGTCCTCGTACACCGGAGCGGGACGCGCTCGAGGCCCTCGATCACTTGTTGGCTCCGGTCTCGTCGATCCGCCGGCCGATGTCCGCGAGATGCTGCCAGTGCTTCCCCGCGTCTTCCCACCAGCCCTCGACCTCGCTCGCCTCGAGACGACCCTCGGCCGCGTAGTGCCGGTTCACGTCGGTGATCTCGAGCTCCCCCCGGCTGGACGGCTCGAGCTGCGCGATCACATCGAAGACGTCGGGCGGATAGCAGTAGAGGCCGACGACCGCATGCGACGGAGGGCGGCGCGTCGTACCGCGTGTCCACCACCCCGGCCTTCTCGACGATGTCCGTGACCGCTCCGCCGTCGCCGTAGAGGACGACTCCGAAGTTCTCGGGATCGCCCACCTCCTTGACGAAGATCCGCGCCCGCTTCCCGTCCTCTGCCCACTCTGCGAGCGCCGCCGACTGCGCGAACTCGAAGATGTTGTCGCCGAGCACGACGACCAGCGGCGCGCCGGCCGCGAAGTCGCGGGCCATGCCCACGACCTGGGCGATCCCGCCCGGCTCCGTCTGCACCTTGTAGGTGAGATCGACTTCGAGGATCGGGTCGCCGCCGCCCCGCGGCGCGAGCCGTCCGTCGCCGAGGAGATCGATCATCTGCCCGGCGTGCCCCTTGCCCGTGACGAGGAGGACGTCCCGGATGCCGGCGAGCTGGAGCAGCTGGAGCGGGTAGTAGATCATCGGCCAGCTCCCGACCGGGAGCAGGTGCTTGTTGGATACGCGCGTGAGCTCGCCGAGGCGCGTCGCCTCGCCGCCCGCGCAGATCAGGCCCTTCGGCTGCACGCGGGGATGCTAACGGCGTGGAACCGGGGTCTGGCTGAAGCCAGACCCCGACGCGCAAGTGTCAGTCGCCGCTCGCCGCCGCAGGAGCCGACCGGCGGTGCTCGCCGAGCGGTGACGGCTCGACGCGAACGATCCGCGCCAGGCCCTCGGGCAGCCACCAGTTCCACTTCCCGAAGAGCGTCATCGCGCTCGGGACGAGCAGCGCGCGGATGATCGTGACGTCGATCAGGATCGCGGCCGCGAGGCCGAAGCCGAACTGCTGCAGACCGACGACCGAGCCGGCGATCAGCCCCATGAACGCGGCGAACATGATCAATCCTGCCGCCGTGACGAGCCGTCCGGTCTTCGTGAGTCCGAGCACGACCGCCTGCTCGTTGGTCGCCCCGTTGTCCCACTCCTCGCGCATGCGCGAGACGAGGAAGACCTCGTAGTCCATCGAGAGGCCGAAGAGCATGGCGAAGAGCATCACCGGGATCCAGGCCTCGATCTGGTCGAAGCCGATCAGACCGATCCACTCGCCGGCTCCCCACTTGAAGACGATCACGAGCAGGCCGTAGGCCGCCCCGATCGAGAGCAGGTTCAGGGTGATCGCCTTCAGCGGCAGCACGATCGAGCGGAAAGCCCTCATCAGCAGGAAGAACGTCGCGAGGAGCACCGCGAGGACGAGCCAGGGGAACCAGCTGTACGTGAGGTCGATGAAGTCCTTGCCTCCTGGTGGTCCGCCACCGGCGTACACGACTGCGCCCTCCGGGAAGCCCGCGGCGGGAATGATCTCGTCGCGCAGCCGGTCGACGAACGCGAGGCTCGCCGGGTCGCCGTAGTCGTGTGCACCGACGACCTCGACGTTCAGGTAGCGGCCGGTCGGGTCCACGTGCTGCGGTGTGCGGTCGACGCGGATCGCCGCGACTTCCGGATCGGCGTCGAGCCCACGGCCGAGCTCCGCCAGCGCGCGCACGACCTCCGGATCTCCCACCCCTCCGGCTCGCCCCGTGTCGACGACGATCGCCGAAGGGGCGGTTGCTCCCGCTCCGACCGCCTCGCCGAGGATCTCGTACCCCTGGATGGCTTCGAGATCGCGCGGGATTCCCTCGTTCGAGCCCGGCCCGAGCTCGAGCGTCAGCACCGGGAGCGTGAGCAGGATCAGTAGCGCGGACGTCGAGCCCCGCGACGAGCTTGGGGTAGCGCATGATGAAGCGCGCGAGGCGAGCCCAGAACCCACGCTCGTGATCCGCTCGGTGGTCGAGCCAGCTCGCCGGCAGGAGCCGGACGCGGTCGAGCGGCCTCCCGACCAGCGACAGGAGCACCGGGAGAAACGTCACGGCCGCGGCGACGGAGACCGCGGGAATGATCAGGCCGCCGATCCCGAACCCGCGGATGAACGGGAGCGGCATGAAGAGCAGCAGCGCAAGCCCGATCGCGACCGCGGTCCCGCTGAAGACGACCGCGCGGCCCGCCGTCGCCATCGTCGTCACGATCGCCTCGTCCCGCGACGACCCTCGCCGCAGCTCCTCGCGGTAACGGTAGACGACGAGCAGCGAGTAGTCGATCGCGATCCCGAGCCCGATCAGCGTGACCAGGTTCGTCGAGGTACGTCGTCAGCTCCATGAAGTTGGCGAAGACCCAGACGATCCCGAGCGTCGTCGGGATCGTCACGACCGTGAATGCGAACGGGAGGAGGAACGCGAGCGTGCCGAAGGTGAAGATGAGGATGAGAAGAGCGATCGGAACCGCGATCAGCTCGCCTCTGGCGAGGTCGTCGGCCAACACCGGGTCGAGGTCGTGCTCGATCGCCGCCTGGCCGGTGACGTAGACCTCCGCTCCCGGAGAGCCCGGCCACGGCCTCGCGCATCTCGTCGGTGCGCCCCTTCGAGTCGGCGGGCTCGAGATTCGAGACGATCTGCGCGACGACGACGTCGTCGGAGACCGCCGCGACCGAGACGAGACGGCCGGTCGGCAGCTCCGCGGCGGCTCTCTCGGCGGCCGCCCGCACCTGCGGACACCAGCGCCGTGGCGGGCCCGTCGGTCCTGGCAACGACCGTGAACGTGCCCGTCGAGCGCTGCCGGAAGTGGTCTTCGAGGATTCGCTCTGCCCGGCGCGTGTCGGTGCCGGGGAGCGTGAAGCGGTTGGTCAGGAGCCCGGAGAGCTGCGTCGAGGCGAGACCACAGAGGCCGAACACCACGATCCAGGCCCCGAGCACCAGCCAGCGGTGCCGGAGGACGAGGCGCGTCAGCCCCTCCATCGGGCTAGATGCGCGTGCGCTCTCGCCTTGCCCGCCACTCCGCGCGAGCCGCTTCCTTTCGCCTCCGAACGCCGGGTACAGCACGCACGGCGGCGATCCACACGTAGACAATGGCAGCGAAAAACCCCGCAACGAGGGTTAGCAATCGCCTCGGGTGGAGAACAAAGAAGAGGACCCCGCGCACCCGCGCGATCGTAGCCGACATACTTCGAAGCCGAATCGAAGAAAGGTGGGACAGCACATGGCCAAGACGAAGGACAAGGCCGAGGCGATGCGCCCGTACGTGAAGCGCGCGATCGAGGACCCGGACATCCGGGAGGACCTCGTGGCCGCGTTCGCAGCGGCGCGCGAGCTCTACGAGCAGGTCTCGAAGGGCGACGGCGTCAAGGGGAAGGCCGAGAAGGTCTCCGGAAAGGATTTCCAGAAGGAGCTCCAGCGGCTCGTCTCCGACATCTCGAACGCCTCCGACCGCATCCGCGAGGGCGACAAGAAGAGCCACAAGGCTCGCAACGTCGTCCTTCTGACGGGCGTGACGATCGGTGTCCTGTACAACCCGTGGACCGGCCAGGCCACGCGCGACTGGATCATGGATCGCGTCGCAGGTGGCAACGGCGGACGGGTACGAGGACTTCGGCGACACCGATCACGAGCGAGTCGACCGAGATCCCGGGCAACGGCAGCGAGCCTGAATAGTGCGCAGACCGGAATTCGCTAACGCGAATTCCGGTCGCGCAACCCCTGAAGGCGCCCGCTTCGCGGTCGCGCGCTCCGCCTGCCTAGAGCAGGTCGTTAGTCAATTCGCTGACGCGAATTCCGGTCGCGCAACCTCCGATCGGCGCTAGCGGATTCCGGTCGGGCGCTGGTTCGTCAGCGCTCTTTCGAGCGCACCCGGAACGAGTCCACTGGTGGACGCGATGTCCTCCGATTGGAGCAGCACCGCTCCCGGCGGCGGGAGCGCGGTACCTCCGGGACCGACGGGCACATAGATCCGTCCTGCCGCGAAGGCGATGTCCTCCGCGCGGCGCCAGGCGATGAGGATGGGGTACGGAGCGACCACGCCGTCGTAGCCGAGCCCGCTCATCGTCGCGGGATGGATCTCGAAGTGGACATGAGGTGAGCCGCCCTCGGCGTCACCGGTGTCGCCGACGAAGCCGATCACGTCACCTGCTTTCACGCGCTTGCCCTCGATCGCGAGCGGCGAGTACGCGGAGAGGTGCGCGTAGTAGAACTCGTTCCCGGAGTCGTCGCGGAGCCAGAGCCGGAAGCCGCCGAGCTTGATGAAGCCGACCGTGTGGATCGTGCCGTCGGCAACGGCGAGCAGAGGGGAGCCCGCCTCGGCGAAGATGTCCTCGCCGTGGTGCCACCCGCCGGGAATCCCCGGTCGTGGAGCGCCGAAGCTGTCCCCGAACGAGGCCGTCCCGTACACCGGGAACACGTAGCCGCCGGCCGAGAGCCGAGCCGAGACCTCCGGCGAGGCGAGAACGGGACCGCCCGGAACGGCTCCCGCAGTATCGGGCTCCGGCGCAGTGGGGAGTGTCGGCGGCGTCGGCGAGGGCCGTTGCGTCGGTTCTCCGGGCGGCCGAGGCCGAGCCGGCACCTGGGCTACGGCGACCGCCTCCGCCCGACCGATGACGATCTCGCTGCCGGCCGGAAGCCCGCCATGCGCGACGGTGAGCGTCACGCGAAGGGCGACGGTGGAGCCCTGCGCGCCGGGCGGATTCGCTCGACGGCTGCCACTGTCCTGGGAAAGAACGGAGAGGACGCCCCAGTCCGCGAGCGGGGCAGTTGCGTCGGGGGACGCCGAGACGTCCTGTCCGAGTGCCCGCAGCCCCCGCACTGCGGACGCCGAGATGTCCGCCCCTGCGGAACGCTGGCTCGCACCCGCCGTGATCGAGGCTGTGACCTGGGCGGCAACGATCTCGCCGGCGAACAGCGAGAGCGCGACCGCCTCGGCGGAGGACTGCGCGGTCGCCGCCTCGCCGGGCTGCGCCGAGACCGTCGCACGAGACCGGCCGAGGCTCACGATGGAGCCGTCGTCCGGGTACTGGAACGACTGCACGTCCGCGCTCAGGTTCGTGGGCCATGTCAGATCGCCGAGCGACACCGTCTCCTGGCCGGGAATCGTGACTTGCACCAGCACGGCGCTCGCGCCGGTGACAGCGCTCCGCGGCGGTGGCGCGGCAGCGGCGAGGGTCGCGCACACGGCCACCGCCGCGCCCGCGAGCACGACGGCACGGATCACGACGAGATGCTTGGTCGGGAGTTGACGCGCCGCCGAGGGCGGTCACGACCAAGCCGGGCGACGCACTCACTCGTCGCGCAGGCTGGTAAGCCTGTGCGGCGAGGGAGGGTGGCGATCCGGCGCCGTGTCGTGGCCGTCATCCGGCCCGCCGCGAACTCCCGATCAAGCATCTAAATCAGCGTAGCGCGCCCGCTCGCGAGTCGCGCGCCACACGAGCTGCGCTGCGACCGCGAACAGGAGAACGGCGAACAGCCTGCGCAGGGTCGCCTCCGGCAACGACGTCGCGATCCGTGCTCCGACCTCCACCCCGGCCAGCGAGGCGACTCCGACGAACACCGCCGTTCGCACCCGCAGGTTGCCGTAGCGGCGCTGGTTCGCTGCTCCGACGGCGACCGTCGGGAGGATCGCGAGCAGCGACGTCGCCTGAGCCTCGATCTGGCCGAGCCCGAGCGCGACGAGCGTGGGCACGAAGAGGATCCCACCGCCGACGCCGAACAGCCCGGACATCACCCCGGCAGCGAGACCGAGGACGATCCCGAGCACGATCGTGGAGGTCGTCACGCGGCGAGGAGCCAGGCGCCGACGCCGACGAGGAGAGCCGCGAAACCATACGTCAGGCTCCGAGCCGTGATTCGCTGCTGCAGCGACGTCCCGAGGAACGCGCCAGCAGCGGCCGGGAGCCCGACGAGCGCCGCATAGCCGACGTCGACCTCGCCGCGAAACGCGTATACGACCACTCCCGCGAGCGCGGTGATCCCGATGGCCCCGAGCGACGTCGCCGTCGCGACGCGTTCCGGCAGGTGGCCGAGGACGATGAGCAACGGGACGGCGATGAGGCCGCCACCGACCCCGAAGAGCGCGGAGAACACGCCGGCCACGAGGCCGATGACGACCAAACGCACGAGTCGTATCGTATGGAGACGTGAGGATCGTCCTCCGCCGTCTCGGTACGGCGATCGCGCTCGTCGTGTGCGCGCTCGGCATCGTCGCGCTCTCGGCGGGAGATGCATCGGCGAAGCCGGCTGCGCACTACGTCGTCCAGGTCGATCCCCGTCTCTGCCCTTCGCCTCTCTGCGGCGGCTACTGGGTGTCGCTCGCGAACCACTCGCGAACGCGTTGTCACGACGGTTTCCAGCGGGCACGCTGCTACGTCGCCTCGGCGTGGCCCACCAGTCGCTCGATCCACGACGGTGCGCTCGTGCAGGGCGGAATCGCCGCTCAGACCGTTCAGGGATTCGGACGCCTCGGCCTGCTCGTTGCGACCGACGTGCGCAACCCGGTAGGCCCGTCCGCGTCCGGCTCGTTCTTCCGGCTCCGCGACGTCGGAGTGCGCTGCATTCGCGAGCCGTGCTTCTCGATACGCGCCTGGCGGCTCAACGGCCGTCTCACTGCGATGCTCTCCGGAATCGACCTGAGCGAGACGAAGCTGCCGAAGGAGCAAGACGCGACGTTGGCGTTGTTCGGCGACGGGCTCTTCGCCGCCGGTCGGATCGTCTCGACGGACGAGGGCGGTCGCGTGTTCCGCGCGTCGCGGATCTACCTCAGAGCGCCGAAGCCTCGCGCCTGACAACGTCCCAGGCAGCTCGGACGTCGTCCTCGGTCGTACGGAAGTTTCCGATCGCGAGCCGGAGCGCGTAGCGGTCTCCGAGGCGCGCGTGCGAGAGAAAGGCTTCGCCTGAGGCGTTCACCCGCTCCAGCAGGCGCTCGTTGGCCTCGTCAGCTCCCTCCAGGCGGAAGCACACGAGCGAGAAGTGCCTGGGCGCGACGACCTCCCACCCGGGCTCGTCGCGCACCCACCCCTCGAACACCGTCGCGAGCCGTATGTGCTCCCGAATCCGCTCCTCGAGCCCGGAGCGCCCGAAGCAACGGAGCACCGCCCAGAGCTTGAGCGCCCGGAAACGGCGCCCGAGCGGGATCGACAGCTCGCTGAGATTCACGGCGTCATCGGGCGACTGGAGGAACTCCGGAACCAGGCTGAACGTGCGCCGAAAGTCCTCCGGGCGACGTGTCCAGAGCGCCGAGCAGTCCATCGGCACGCCGAGCCACTTGTGCGGGTTCACGCCGATCGAGTCGGCTCGCTCCCAGCCCTCGAAGAGCGGGCGAAGCTCAGGGCACACAGCGGCCGAGCCCGCGTAGGCGGCGTCTACATGGAGCCAAACGCTTGCGCGTTCGCACGCGTCGGCGATCGCAGGGATCGGGTCGATCGCAGCCGCACCCGTCGTCCCGATCGTCGCGACGACGGCACATGCGTCCTCGAGCGCGAGCAGCTCCGGCCGCATCCGGAACTCGTTGTCGACCGGAACCTTGCGCAGTTCGAGCTCGAGCAGCTTCGCGGCCTTGTCGGCCGCCGAGTGCGCGTGCTCGGAGCAGAGGACGACGCGCCGACCGGGACGAGCCGCCCGCGCGACCGCGAGCGCGGACAGCACTCCGGTCGAGGCGGTGTCCTCGATGTGGCCGTGGAGCTCCGCCGGCAGCCCCAGGAGCTGCGCGAGCCACTCGAGCGACACTTCCTCGAGCTCCTGGAGCGCGGGAGACGTGCGCCAGAGGATTCCCACCTGGTTGAGCGCGGCGATCAGGAGCTCGGCGAGGACGCCGGGCTCCGAGGCCGTCGTCGCGAAGTACGCGAAGAAGCGGGGACTCTGCCAGTGCGTGAGCCCGGGCATGAGCACCGCGTCGAGGTCGCGCAGCACGGCCGAGAACGGCTCCGGATCGTCCGGGGGCAAGGGCGGAAGCGCTGCGCGGATCTCTCCCGGCTCGACCTGCGAGAGGACGGGCAGCTCGTCGGCACGCTCGAGGTAGGACGCGACCCACTCAAGCGCGGCCGCGCCGTCCTGCCGGAAGGTCGCTCACTTCCGGAGCTTCTCGATCTGGGCCCACGTCCGCGTGTTCAGCACCTGTTCCTTCGTCAGCCATGCCCGCCGCGCCAGCCCGACTCCGAGCTCCGCGTGGCCGAGCGCACTCGTCGAATGGGCATCGGTCGTAATCGGGATAAGGACTCCCGCCTCGCCCGCGAGCCGCGCGTGCGTATCTCGCATGTCGAGCCGGTCCGGCTGCGAGTTGATCTCGAGCGCGGTTCGCGTCTCCGCGGCCCGCTCGACGATCCGCTCGATGTCCACGTCGGCGCCGGACCGAGTCAGGATCCTGCGGCCGGTGAGATGTCCGATGCAGTCGACCTGCGGATTGTCGATCGCCCCCAGGATTCGCTCGGTCGGACTGCGGTCGAACGCCGTGTGCACCGACGCGACGACCCAGTCGAGCTGCGCGAGAACGTCGTCGTCGACGTCGAGAGAACCGTCCGCCCGGATGTTGACCTCGATCCCGCGCAGGATGCGGAACGGCTTGACGCGCTGGTTCACCGCGTCGATCTCCTTCCACTGAGCCTCGAGCCGCCTGTCTCGCAGGTAGTGGGAGTGATCAGTGAGGCACAGGTACTTGTAGCCCCGGCGCTTCGACTCGAGCGCCATCTCCTCGACCGAGCCCTTGCCGTCGGAGGACCACGTCGAGTGGCAATGCATCTCGCCGCGAAGGTCCGAGAGCTCGACGAGCGCGGGGAGCGCGTGGTCGCGGGCAGCCGCCAGCTCACCGTCCGACTCGCGCAGCTCCGGCGGGATCCAGTCGTACCCGAGGTACTCGTAGAGCTCCTCCTCGCTCGCATGCGTCACGACCTCGCCCGTCTCGACGGTCGCGACTCCGTACTCGGAGATCGAGAGACCTCGACGCTGGGCGTCCTCGCGCAAGGCGACGTTGTGGTCCTTCGAGCCGGTGAAGTGCTGCAGGACGTTTCCGAAGCACTCCGGCGGCACGACCCGGAGATCGAAACGAAGACCCTGGTGCCCCACCACCGTCGCCTTCGTGGCCCCGCGTGCCACGACCTCCGAGACCCAGTCGGCTTCGCAGAACGCCGCGATGAGTGACCGCGGCTCGGACGACGTGGCGATGAAGTCGAGATCGCGAACCGTCTCCCGGCGTCGCCGGACGCTTCCCGCCTCCGACACCGCGATGGCCGCGCTGTGCGCGGACAGCTGTTCCACGATGTCGTGGACTGCAGGGAGCGCGCGACCCAGCAGGCCTCGGTCATCCCTCGGGGCCTTCCGCCCCGCACCGGCTGCGAGGGCCACGAGGATCTTCTCCTCGCTCTTCTGGCCCATACCGGAGAGGCCGCGCAACCGCCCGTCCTGGGCGGCCGTCTTCAGCCCGTCGAGCGTCGTGATGCCGAGCTCGGTCCAGATCCGGGCGGCCGTCTTCGGCCCCACGCCCGGAAGGCGCAGGAAGTCGACAACGCCCGCGGGCACTTTCTCTCGGCGGCGCGTGAGCGCGTGCATCTCCCCGTCCGTGGCGATCTCGACGACCTTCTGCTCGATCGTCTTGCCGATCCCCGGGAGATCGGTTGCTCTCCCCGCGAGGGCGAGCTCCGCGACGGGCCCGGGCGTCTCGCGGATGCGCGTCGCAGCACGGCGGTAAGCGATGACCTTGAACGACTCCTCGGCCAGGATCTCCGAGATGTCCGCGAGGAGGTCGAGCTGGTCGGCGATCTCGGCGTTTCGGGGCAGAGCCTTCGCCATGCGGCGATGATACGGACGTGCCTCGAGCCGTCGTCTGCCTGCCCACCTACAACGAGCGCGAGAACCTGGAGGCGATGGTGCGTGCCCTCGGTGAGGTCCTGGACACTGGACGCGACGGCATCCTCGTGATCGACGACGGCTCGCCCGACGGAACTGGAGAGATCGCCGATCGCCTCGCGGACGAGCTCTCGTGGGTCTCCGTGCTGCACCGTGCGCGGAAGGAAGGGATCGGGCCTGCGTACATCGCAGGGTTCCGACATCTCGTCGTGGGCGATACCGAGCTCGTCCTCGAAATGGACTGCGACTTCTCCCATGACCCGAGGGACGTGCCACGGCTGATCGCGGCCGCGAGTGACGCGGACCTCGTGCTCGGCTCCCGCTACGTGCGCGGCGGCGGAACCGAGAACTGGGGACTGCTGCGGCGTTTCATCTCCCGCAGCGGGTGCATCTATGCGCAGGTGCTCCTGGGCGTGCGCGTACGAGACTTGACGGGCGGCTTCAAGTGCTTTCGGCGATCGACGCTCGAGGCGATCGACCTCGACGCGCTCTCGGCGCACGGGTACGCGTTCCAGATCGAGACGACGTACCGCGTACTTCGCGCCGGCCTGCGAATCCAGGAGATCCCGATCCGCTTCACGGAGCGGCGGGCGGGCGCGTCCAAGATGACGGGCGCAATCGTGGCCGAGGCGATCTGGAAGGTGCCCCTGCTACGGCTGCGTGCACTCGGCGGGCGACTGTGATGGACGAGGTCACCGACGCCACCTTCGCCGAGGTCGTGCTCGCCTCGCCCGTGCCCGTGATCGTCGACTTCTGGGCGCCGTGGTGCAAGCCCTGCGAGGCGATCGAGCCGCACCTCGTCGCGATCGCCGGGGAGCACGAGGGCCGCGTCAGGCTGGTCCGCCTGAACGTGGACGAGAACCTCGCCGTGTCGGGTCGCTACGACGTCCTCTCGCTGCCCACGGTGATGGTGTTTTCGCGAGGCGAGGCTCGCACGACCATCTTCGGCGCACAGCCGCGCACGCACTATGAGCGCGCGATAGCGCAGCTCCTCGACTAGGCGACACTGCTGCGACACTGGGCCCGTGGCCACCGACGTCGCGGCTACCTGGGTCGATCTGCTCGAGGGAGAGGAGATCGCGTACACGGGCATCGAGGCCGCTCGCGACGGACGCACTGAGCCGCTTCCCGACGACCTCGACCCGCGTGTCGCGTCCGCGCTCGTCGCGAACGGCGTCACGTCGCTCTATCGCCACCAGGCGGAGACATGGGAAGCGGCCGGGCGCAGCGAGAACGTCGTCGTCACGACCGGAACCGCATCCGGGAAGTCGCTCGCGTTCAACCTTCCGGTGCTCGACGCGATCGCGCGCGATCCGAAGACGCGCGCGCTCTATCTCTACCCGACGAAAGCGCTCGCCCAAGACCAGGCGCGTGCGCTCTCCGAGCTCCGGCTGAAGGGGCTCAAGCCCGCGATCTACGATGGGGACACGCCGGGCGAGCAGCGCTGGCAGATCCGCAAGTGGTCGAACCTGATCCTTACGAACCCCGACATGCTCCACGTCGGCGTTCTTCCGCACCACGACCGCTGGGGCGATGTCCTCCACAACCTGCGCTACGTGGTCGTCGACGAGGCCCACGTCTACCGCGGGGTGTTCGGATCGCACGTCGCCAACGTCCTCCGTCGGCTCAGGCGCCTCGCGCAGATCTACGACGCCGACCCCCAGTTCCTCCTCGCGTCGGCGACGATCGCAAACGCAGGCGAGCTCGCCGAGGCCCTGACGGGAGAGCCTGCATCGGTCGTCGAGAGCGACACCTCTCCGAAGGCCGAGCGCGAGATCGTCATCTGGAACCCTCCGCTCCTCGATCCGGAGCTCGGCCTGCGTGCGAGCGCGCTCGGAGATGCTTCTCGGCTCCTGGCGCAGCTCACGTCGCGCGGGCTCAGGACGATCTGTTTCGCGAAGAGCCGTAAAGCGGCCGAGCTGATCCACCGCTTCACGGTCGAGCGCGTGGACATCGCAACCGCCGGTCGTCTCGCTCCCTACCGGGCCGGCTACACCCCCGAGCAGCGGCGCGAGATCGAGCGCCGCCTCGTCGAGGGTGACCTGCTCGGCGTGACCGCGACGGACGCGCTCGAGCTAGGGATCGACATCGGCCTCCTCGACTGCGCGATCTCGGTCGGATTCCCGGGCACAGTGGCGTCGCTGCGGCAGCAGTGGGGACGTGCAGGTCGTCGCGGACGAGGCCTCGCGGTGCTCGTCGCGGGCGAGGACGCGCTCGACCAGTTCTTCGCTCGAGAGCCGGACGCGCTGCTCTCGCGTCGGGTGGAAGCGGCGATCGTCGACCACACGAATCCCCGGATCCTCGACCCCCACGTGCTCTCGGCCGCGTTCGAGGCGCCGCTCGACGATGATGACGCGGCGACCCTCGGTGAGGACGCCATTCGCCGAGCTGCGGAGCTCCCCGAGCTCGAACGCACGCCCGCCGGCTTCGTCTGGAAGGGCCGCGACTACCCGGCGGCGCGAATCTCGCTGCGATCGGGAGACGGTGAAGCATTCACCGTCGTCGACGGCATGACAGGCTCGCTCCTCGGGCTCGTCGAACGCGAACGCGCGTACTCGACGGTGCACGAGGGAGCGGTCTACCTCCATCTCGGAGAGCAATATCTCGTCGAGCAGCTCGACCACGACGGCCGGGTCGCGGTCGTCGTTCCTGCGAGCGTCGACTGGTACACGCAGGTCAAGAAGGAGACGGAGACGACGATCGAGGAGGCGGAGCGCGTCGAGCGGCGCCTCGGCCTCGAGCTCAGCTTCGGGCGCGTGTCCGTTTCAGAGCAGGTCGTCGGCTATTCGCGGAAGGCCGTGCGCGACGGCTCGACGATCGACGTCGTTCCGATGCTGATGCCCGAAACGACGTTCGAGACCGAAGCGATCTGGTTCTCGCCCGAGCCCGCGCAGCTCGAAGGACTCGAGCAGATGCCCGTCCTCCTCGGGACGCTGCACGCCGCCGAGCACACGCTCATTGCCCTCCTTCCGCTGTGGGCGATGTGCGACCGCTGGGACATCGGCGGGCTCTCGACGAACGTCCACTACCAGACTGGGCGACCGACGATCTTCGTCTACGACGGCCACTCTGGAGGGATGGGCCTCACTGCGCGCGGGTTCGCGAGCTTCGAGGGCTGGGTCGAGGACACCACGCGACTGCTCCAGCGCTGCCCGTGCACGGGCGGGTGCCCCTCCTGCGTGCAGAGTCCGAAGTGCGGGAACCTGAACGAGCCGCTCGACAAGGCAGGCGCGCGAACGCTGCTCGAGCGGATGCTTTCGGCCGACGCTGTCGATTCCGCCCGCGCTCGATCGTCGTCGTGATGGAATCCACGTAAAGGAGGATCGCGATGCAGGTGATGGCTCTGATCTACGGTGATGCGTCACGCTGGGACGCGTTCTCGGCCGAAGAGCGCGAAGCGGTGTACGCGAAGTACCGCGCGTTCTCGAACGATGCGCGGGAAGCCGGCGTGATGGTCGGGGGCGCGGAGCTCGCGTCGACACGCGATGCGACGACGGTTCGCGTGCGCGACGGCGAGGCGCTCGTTACCGACGGCCCGTACGCCGAGGTGAAGGAGGCGCTCGGTGGCTACTACCTCTTCGAGTGCGAGTCGATGGACGAAGCGGTCGAGTACGCGGCGAGGATCCCGGGGGCCGAGCACGGAGCGGTCGAAGTTCGGCCCGTCTTCGTCGACCCGAGCGCGGAAGGAGCGGCGGCATGAAGTACGCGCTGCTCATCTACGGCGACGACTCCGGGTGGATCGATCTCTCGGACGACGAGAAGGCCGAGCTTCGCGCCCAGGAGATGCCACGCTGGCTGGCGCTCATGGACGAGCTGCAGAAGGCGGACCCCAACCTGGCGGGGTACGAGCTCGACGGACGCCGCACGGCGAAGGTCGTCCGCGTTCGTGACGGCGAGCGGATCGTCACGGACGGACCGTTCGCCGAGACGAAGGAGATCATCGGCGGCGTTTTCGCCGTCGACCTGCCCGACCTCGACGAGGCGATCCGGCTCGCAGCGACGATCCCGACCGCCGAACATGGCTCGCTGGAGATCCGGCCGTTGATCGAGTGACGGTCGAGCAAGTCTTCCGGGAGGAGTGGGGCCGTGCGGTCGCAATCCTCACACGTGTCCTCGGCGACCTCGAGCTGGCCGAGGACGCCGTCCAGGACGCGTTCGCGAGCGCGCTCGAGCGCTGGCCGCGAGACGGCACGCCTCGGACACCGGGAGCCTGGATCGTCACCACCGCGCGCAACCGCGCGATCGACCGAATCCGCCGCGACAAGGTCTTTCGCGAGAAGGCCGCGCTCCTCGCTCGCCTCGAGGAGCTTCCGGCGGAGGACGACGACGTGAGCGCGATTCCCGACGACCGGCTCGCGCTCGTCTTCACCTGCTGCCACCCGGCGCTCGCCGCCGAGAGCCGGGTGGCGCTCACGCTGCGCGAGGTCGGAGGCCTGACGACGCGAGAGATCGCCCACGCCTTCCTCGTCACGGAGCCCGCGATGGCGCAGCGGCTCGTCCGCGCGAAGCGCAAGATCCGCGCCGCAGGGATTCCGTTTCGCGTCCCGCCGGACCACCTGCTGCCGGAACGGCTCCGCTCGGTGCTCGCCGTGCTCTACCTCGTCTTCAATGAGGGCTACGCCGCCACCGCGGGCTCCGATCATGTTCGGGGAGACCTGTGCGACGAGGCAATCCGGCTCGGCAAGCTCCTCGCCGTTCTCATGCCGGACGAGGCAGAGGTGCTGGGATTGGTCTCGCTCATGCTGCTCCAGGACTCGCGCCGCGCCGCGCGAACTGGCCCCGCCGGCGAGCTCGTGCTGCTCGAGGATCAGGATCGATCGCTCTGGGACCGGGATCGCATCGACGAGGGCCTGCGCGTGCTCGGGCGCGCCGCGTCGCTCCGACGCGTCGGCCGCTACCAGCTGCAGGCGGGGATCGCTGCGGCGCATGCGGAGAACCGGCCCTGGAGCGAGATCGTCGTCCTCTACGACCGCCTCGTCGAGCTCGACCCGTCCCCCATCGTCGAGCTCAACCGAGCAGTCGCGGTCGCGCTCTCGGGTCGCCTCGACGAGGGGCTCGCGCTCGTGAACGGCCTGCGAGATCTCGAGGGTTACCACCTCCTCCATGCCGCGCGCGCCGACTTGCTCCGCCGTCTCGAGCGGCCTGATGAAGCGGCCGAGTCGTATCGACGAGCGCTCGAGCTGACCGCGAACGAACCCGAAAGCCGTTACCTCGAGCGCCGGCTACTCGAAGTGTCGTAGCGCTGCGGCGACCACCTCTGCTGGGGACGACGCCAGCTCGATCCCCTCGACCTCGGGAGCTCCTGCGAGAGCCACGACCGGCCGACCGAGCCGGCGGGCGAAGGCCATCTCCGCGAGCGTCCCCCACTCGCCTCCGATCGCGATCACCACCTCCCCGGAAGCTGCGACGGCGAGATTGCGCGCGTGGCCGATCCCGGTTACGACGACGTGGTCGGCCCACTGGTTCGCATCCTCGCGCCGTTCGCCCGGAAGGATCGCGATCGTGACGCCTCCCGCGGCCTTCGCGCCCCGATGCGCAGCTGCCATCACTCCACCGAGCCCGCCGGTGACCACCGTGCACCCGCGCTCGGCGAGAAGCCTTCCGACCTCCTCGGCGGCGGCCTCCCACTGCGACCCGCTTCCGACAACCGACACCTGGCGGGCCATCAGCGGAGCGCGCGCAGCGCCGTCGTCAGCGACTGTTTTCCTTCCAGCACGCCTGCGAAGAGGTCGCCGTCTCGCGCAACGCGATCGAGCACCGCGTCCATGGTGAATGCGGCGAGATCGAGCCCTGGCGCAACCTCCTCCCAGCGGAGAGGCGTGGAGACCGGAGCGCCGGCTCGCGGCCGCACCGAGTAGACGCTGGCGTTGGTGGCGCCGTGTCTGTTCTGGTTCGCGTCGACGAGGACACCGCGACGTTTCTTCTTCGCCCACTCCGTCGTGACCAGCCCCGAGTGCGCGCGAGCGAGCGCTCCTGCCACGATCGAGGCGAACTCGCGCGCCTCGGCGAAGGTGTGGCGCCTCGCGATCGGTACCAGGATGTGGATTCCACGCGAGCCCGACGTCTTGGGGTAGCCCTCGAGCTCGAGCAGGTCGAGCGTGTCCTTGACGAGCTTCGCGACGGTCACGACATCCTCGAACGACGCTCCCTCGGCCGGGTCGAGATCGAACATGACCCAGTCGGGCCGCTCGGGCTTGTCCGCCCGCGACGACCAGGCGTGCATGTCGATGCAGCCCATGTTCGCCATCCAGAGGAGCGCCAGCTCGTCGTCGACGAGCGCGTAGTCGATGACCTTTTTCTCTCCCTCCCGCGTCGATGCCGGGAAGGGAGCGCGCTTGATCCACGCGGGCATGTGAGAAGGCGCCTGCTTCTGGAAGAAGTGGTTCCCCTGCCACCCGTCGGGATAGCGCTTCATCGTGAACGGGCGGCCGCGGAGATGAGGCACGAGAACTTCGGCCACATCTCGGTAGTAGGAGATCAGGTCGCCTTTCGTAATCCCCTCGTCCGGCCAGAAGGCCTTCTCGAGGTTGCTCAGTCGGAGCTCACGACGTCCTTTCTTCAGCACCGCCGGCAGCGAGGTCTTCTCCTTTCGCACCTCGGAGGCCGGCTTGTCCTCCCTCAGGCCCAAGTAGACAGGGGCGCGGAGGCGTCCTTCCCGTGTCCACTCCGCGAACGCGACCTGGGCGACGAGCCGCGGTTCGACCCAGACGACGTCGGACCGGCGGACGCGCGGCATTTTCGGCGTCTCCCGGAAGGGCGACTCCGCGCGGACGAGTGGCTTCAGCAGTCCGAGGAGCCGAGTGATCTCGGACTCGTTGAACCCCGTGCCGACGTTCCCGGCCCAGCGCAGCCCGCCCGCCTCGTACACGCCGACGACGAGCGCGCCGAATCCCGCTGACCTCCGGCCTTGCCCCTTCGTGTACCCCGCGATCACGACTTCCTGGTCCTTGCGCACCTTCACCTTGTGCCAGTCCGCGCTCCGCGTGCCGGGCTGGTAGCGCGAGTCGACACGCTTTGCGACCACGCCCTCGAGGCCCTGCTGCTCCGCGGCAGCAAGCAGCGCGTCCCCGTCGTCGAACTGCGGCGACACGACGATGCCTCCGCGCGAAGGGTCGATCAGTTCCTCGAGCCGCTTCCGCCGCTCGACGAGTGGAAGCCCTGTCAGCGCCTCGGAGTCGAGCTCCAGGAGGTCGAAGACGACGAGGACGAGCGTGCCTGAGCCCTCCTGGAGGAGTGAGAACCTCGAGCTCCCAGTGTTGTCGAGCGCACAGATCTCCGCGTCGAGCACGGCGTCGGCGGAGCGGGTTCCGAGCTCCGCAGCCCGGGCAGCCGGACGGAAGCGTTCGGTGAGATCGTTTCCGTTCCGGCTCGTCAGCGTCGCCTGGCCTCCCGAGATCGTCACGAGCGCCCGGAAGCCGTCCCACTTGGGCTCATACACCCAACTCTCTCCACGAGGCAGGCTCTCCGACGACGTCGAGAGCATCGGCGCGTACCTGCTCGTCGCCCCCGTCGCGCCGTCCTTTCGCAAGAGGAGCCAGTTCCGCGGGTCGCCGTCGAGCCTGGCCGGTACGAGCGTCCAGACGCCTTCGAGTCGCTCTCCGTCGAGCCGGACGGTCAGCCCACCGTCTCGCTTCTCCTCGAGCAACTCGTAGGTGCCGCGATCCCAGATCTCGACGGTTCCCGCGCCGTATTCGCCGGCCGGGATCGTGCCCTCGAAGTCGCCGTACTCGAGGGGATGATCCTCGACGTGAACCGCCAGATGGCGCTCGCCGCGCCGGAGCGGAACGCCCTTCGGCACAGCCCAGCTCGCCAGCGCTCCGTTCCGCTCGAGGCGGAAGTCGTAGTGCAGCCGCCGCGCGTCGTGCCGCTGAATGACGAAACGCGGCTCCTTGGAGCGCCGCTTCTTCGTACCGAACGGCTCTGGCGTCCTGTCTGGACGGCGTTTTCTCGTGTATTCGTCGAGCGTCACCTGTGGATTGTCGCCATCAACGCAACAGTTTCTTCACGAACTGGCCGCTGATTCGGAAAAATCCCTGCTCCTGGCCTGTTTCGAATACGGGGATAAGCCTGTGGAGAGTGTGGATAGTCCTCACGCGGACGCGAGGACGCCCATGACGCGGTACTTCTGCCGGCGCCGCCTGCGCCGCTCGTCGGGCTCGAGGGACTCGATGTCCTCCAGTGCCTCCAGAATGCCGCTGGCCAGAAGCTCCGCAGCCGCGTCCGCGTCCGTCTGCGCGCCGCCCACGGGCTCCGCGACGATCGCGTCGACGACCCCGAGCTCGAGACAGTGCGCAGCGTCCGGCTTGAAGGCCGCCGCGGCCTTGTGCGCCTCGCCCGCGTCTCTCCACAGGATCGCGGCACAGCCTTCCGGCGAGATCACCGAGTAGATCGCGTGCTCCTGCATGAGCACCCGGTCCGCGACCGCGATCGCGACTGCGCCGCCCGATCCGCCTTCACCGATGACGCAAGCCACGGTCGGGACGGAAAGTCGCACCATCGCGGCCTGTGAACGCGCGATCGCGCCGCCCTGACCATGCTGTTCCGCAGCGACTCCGGGATACGCACCTGGCGTGTCGACCATGGTGACGAGCGGGAATCCGTGCCGGTCGGCGAGTGCCATCGCCCGCATCGCCTTCCGGTAGCCCTCCGGGTACGCCATCCCGAAGTTGCGCTTGGTGCGCTCCTTCAGATCGCGACCCTTCTGATGACCGACGATGACGATGGTCCGCCCGGCGAGCTTGCCGAGCCCGGTCACGATCGCCTGGTCGTCCGCCCGCGCGCGATCGCCGTGGAGCTCGAAGAAGTCCTCGAGGATCCGCTCGACGTAGTCGAGCGTGTACGGGCGCTCCTGGTGCCGCGCGAGCTCGACCGACTTCCAGATCTCCTCCGCGCTCGGCTCCTGCTGAAGACGGTCGAGCTGGTCCTGGAGCCGCTCGAGCTCGCCGCTCAACTTCGTCCCACGGAGGAGCTTCATGCCGGCGAGCTTACTTAGCCGCTCGCGCAGCCGCATCTCAGCTTCGCTCGGCATTAGTCCTTGCGCGCAGATCCCTGAAGGCGGCCGCTTCGCGGCCGCTGCGTTTCCGCTTGCATCAACCGCGATTTCCGTTGAAGAGGCGGAGCAGGCGAGAGAGGGTCGGGCGGAGCTCGGCGCGGGGCACGATCCCGTCCACGTGGCCGAAGCGGTAGTTCGACTCGGCGAGCCCGAAGTCGTCCGGCAGCTTCTCTCGAGTCGTCTGGGCGACGACCCGCGGGCCGGCGAAGGACATCAGCGCACCGGGCTCCGCCACGACCACGTCCCCGAGGCTCGCGAAGCTCGCCAGCACGCCACCCGTAGTCGGGTGCGTCAGCACGGAGAGAAGCGCGCCTCCCGACTCGTGCAGCTCCTCGATCGCGCACACGGTCTTCGGAAGCTGCATCAGCGCGAGGATTCCCTCCTGCATGCGAGCGCCTCCCGACGCCGAGACGGAGACGAGGGGCACGCCTGCCTCTCCCGCGCTGTCGCAGGCACGCGCGAACTTCTCCCCGACGACGCTGCCCATCGAGCCGCCCATGAACGCGAAGTCCATGACCGCGAGCCGACACTCCTCCTCCTCGATCGTCGCGCTCCCGCAGACGATCGCATCGCCGAGTCCGGTCTCGATCTCGGCTTCTACGAGCCGCTCCGCGTAGGGTCGCAGGTCGAAGAAACTGAGCGGGTCGGCGGAGCGAAGGTCCGCGTCCTCCTCCGCGAACGAGCCGTGATCGGCGAGCTGCTCGATCCGCTCGCGGGCACGCACGGGGAAGTGGTGTCCGCACTGCGGGCAGACGCGAAGGTTCTCGGCCAGCTCGTCGTCGCGGTAGTGCGAACCGCAGCCCGGGCACGTGTTGGGATGGGACTTCTCGGGCCCTGACTCAGGCGCTCGCTTGGTCTCGACGGACACGTCGACCTTTCCTGAGTCCGAGGAGGACATGCGCTGGATCCTACGTGCGGTCCAATCTCACGAGTCAGAGGCCGGCCGACACGAGAAGCCGCGTGGCGACGTCAGCGTTCTTCTCGGTTCGGAAATGGCCTGTGACGCCCATCCCTGCAAGCTGGGCGCGGGCACTTGTCTCTTGCAGGATCGCAGCGATCTGCTCGACGCTCGGACCGTTCGGCTCAGGCACGAGCACGTCGACGAGAGGTGGATCGAGCGAGTCCAGATCGAGCGCGGCGTACACGGCGTCAACACCCGTGAGCGCCCGCTCGAGCGAGTCGTCGATCCCGTTCTCCTTCACGTAGTCCTGCTCCGGCGGATCGAGGTTTCTGGCGCCGACGAGCGCCACGTTCGCAGGAGCCACGACACCGTCGTCCAGGAGCATCCGCAGCGGCATGCCCCACTGGTTCCCGGAGGGAGACGTCTCGATCGTGTTGAGGTCGCCGTGCGCGTCGATCCAGACGACCCCGAGCCGGCTGACGCGGCCCGCCAGCCCGCGTACCGCGCCGATGTGCGCGCAACAGCAACCTCCGAGGACGAGTGGTCGCTCGGGCAGCATCGCCGCGAGCTCGGTGGTCTGTTCCTCCAGCGAGTCCTTCTCCACAACGCCCGTGTCCGGATAGGGAACCTCGAGGGCGGCGCCTTCTGCCATCGCCTCGCCTCCTGCGCCCCAGGCCCGCGGCACGCGGACGAGCCCGGCCGCGAACTCCCGCCCGCACGCGTGGCACTCGTAGCCCGGCCCCATCGCGACTGCGGTGAACGTGCGGCAGTCGGGGCATCGCGCTCGGAGTGCGCTCACGAGACCTCGCGCAGAGCCGCGTCGAGAGCGTCTGCGAGCCCCGCCAGCGAGGGCAGCGTTGCACGCGGCCTCTCGTCCTTCGGCTCGTCAAGTCGGTTGATCCAGATCGTCGGTATGCCGAGCTCCGTCGCGGGCTCGATGTCGTGATACAGGCTCTGAGCGACGTGCACATGATCTTCGGCCGAGGCGCCCGTCTTTTCGCGGAACACCTCCCAGTGCCGCTTTGCGGGTTTGTACGAGCGAATCTCGCCGGCCACGATCGACTCATCGAATGGGACACCGATCACCTTCATGGAGGCGTCGAGCAGGTCGCGGTCGGTGTTCGAGAGGATTCCGAGCTTCCAGCCGCGGTCTCTCGCCTCGGCAAGCGCCGGCCGCACGTCGTCGAACACCGGCCACGAAGGCAGCGACCGGGCGAGCGCGCTCGCCTCTCCCTCGGGAACGGCAAGGCCCTCCTCGCGGGCGAGGCGCTCGAGCGCAAGCGTGAGCACGCCGCGATACGAAGAACGCGGCTCTGCAGCCTGGATCTCGGGCTCGAGCTCGTGGTAGCGCGCGAGGAGGTTGTCGGCGTGCTCGACTCCGAACACGTGCTCGAGCTCGGCGCGAATCCCGCCGTTCCAGTCGACGAGCGTCCCGTAGCAGTCGAACGTCGCCCAGCGCCCAGCCACGAGGCAAGCCTAGTCTCTGGGCGGTGCCCGAGATTCGAGCGATGGCGACTGAGGACTGGCCGGAAGCGGAGGCGATTTACGCGGCCGGCATCGCGACCGGCAATGCGACGTTCGAGACCGAGCCGCCGAGCTGGGAGGAGTTCGACCGCGGGCGGCTTGCGCACTCCCGGCTCGTCGCCGTCGAGAACGGCGCAGTCGTCGGCTGGGCCGCGTTGTCACCGACGTCAGAGCGCGCGTGCTACTCAGGTGTCGTCGAGCACTCGATCTACGTGTCCGAGCACGCGCGCGGGAGTGGAGTCGGACGCGCGCTCATGGAAGCACTGGTCGTGAGCGCGGCCGAGCACGGGATCTGGACGATCCAGACGAGCGTCTTCCCCGAGAACGCTGCGAGCCTGGCGCTCCACGAACGTCTCGGTTTCCGCATCGTCGGTCGCCGAGAGCGAATCGCCGAGCTCCACGGTGCCTGGCGGGACACCGTTCTGCTCGAGCTGAGGCTCTAGCCGCAGACGAAGTACAGGCGCTGCGATCGCGTCGTCGGCCGTGCACGCTCGGCGTCGAAGATCGATACGCGCGCAAAGCGCTCGCTCAGCGCTGCCTTGATCTGCTCGGCGGGAAACGCCGCCTCGCGAATGTCCTCGGCGTGGAGCCGGTACGAGGAGCCGCGGGCGTGCTCGAAGACCCGGAGCTTCCAGTCGTAGATCCCGTCCTCACCGTCCCGCACGTCGATCAGGAGCAGGCTGTCCTCCCCGAACCATTGCACCCAGGGTGGCCCTTCGGCGAACGAGGCGAGCTTCCGTTCCGTGTTGACGTCGAAGACGAAGATGCCTCCGTCGAGGAGATGCTCGCGCGCGCGATCGAACACCGCCTCCCAGTCCTCGAAGCTCACGAGGTGGTTGAGCGAGTCGAAGACGCAGAGCACGACGTCGAAGCGCTCGCCGAGATCGAAGCGCGTCATGTCGTCGCAGAAGAGCCGCGCCTGCGGGACCTTCTGCCGTGCGACCTCGAGCATCTCCTGCGAGAGATCGAGGCCCGTGAGCTCGTAGCGCGGATCGAGCTGCTCGAGGATTGCCCCTGTGCCACATGCGAGCTCGAGCACTCTCCTCGCCGAGGGCTGGTGCGTCTCGAGCAGGTTGCGGACGTACGCGCCCTCACGCCCGCGATCCCCCATCACCTCGTCGTAGAACTGCGCAAAGACGCCGTACGCCGTCATCGCGCGAGAGCTGTTAGGCCCCGTTCTCGTCCCAACGCCGGAACACGACACACGCGTTGTGGCCGCCGAAGCCGAACGAGTTCGACACGCCGATCTCGACCTGTTCGTCGCGTGCGACATTCGGGACGTAGTCGAGATCGCACTGGGGGTCTGGCGTCTCCTGATTGATGGTCGGCGGGAGAACGCCGCGCTGGAGCGCGAGGATCGTGAACGTGGCCTCGACCGCGCCCGCGGCCCCGAGGCAGTGACCGGTCGCGCCCTTCGTGGAGGAGACCGGGGTCCGGTGTGCCTTCTCCTCTCCAAGCGCGATCTTGATCACCCTCGACTCGGCGATGTCGCCGACCGGAGTCGAGGTGCCGTGGGCGTTGATGTAGCCGACCTCGTCCGGAGTGATCCCGGCGTCAGCGAACGCCATTGCCAGCGCCCGGGCCGGGCTCTGACCCGTCGGGTCGGGATCCGACACATGCGTCGCGTCGGACGAGAGGCCGTAGCCGAGCAGCTCGGCGTAGATCTTGGCCCCACGTGCACGAGCCCGCTCGAGCTCCTCGATCACGACCATCGACGCCGCCTCCCCCATGACGAAGCCGTCGCGCTCCGCGTCGAACGGGCGGGAGGCGCGCTTCGGATCGCCGTTCCGACGCGAGATCGCCCGCATGGCCGCGAAGCCGGCGATCCCAACCCGCGTTACGGGCGCCTCCGTACCGCCGCAGATCATCACGTCCGCGCGGCCGAGCCGAATCGCATCGAGCCCGTCGCCGAGCGCCATGTTCGACGCGGCGCAGGCGGTGCACTCCGAGAGCAAGGGCCCCTTCGTACCCAGCTCCATCGAGACCCAACCCGCGGCGAGATTGGGAATGATCTGGACGATCGAGAACGGATTGACGCGGTCGGGCCCCCGCTGATCGAGCACCTTGATGCAGGCCTCGAACGACTTCAGGCCACCGATTCCTGTGGCGACAGCGGCGCCTACCCGCTCGGGAGCGGCGGCGATGTCGAGCCCCGCGTCCGCCTCGGCCTGCCTCGCGGCAGCCAACGCGAGATGGGTAAAGCGGTCCATGCGTCGCGCGGACTTGAAGTCGACGTACTGCGTCACTTCGAGGTCTTTGACCTCGCAGGCGAAGTCGACCGGGAAATCGGTCGTGTCGAACTGGGTGATCTCGGCGGCGCCTGACTCTCCCGCGACGAGTCTCGTCCATGTTTCCTCGACGGTGTTCCCGAGTGGGCTCACCATCCCGAGACCCGTAACGACGACCCGGCGCCTTTCGTTCTGGTTCGAGTCGCTCATCCCCTACATCCCGAGCCCACCGTCCACCAAGAGCACTGCGCCCGTGATGAAGGCGGCATCCTCGGAGCAGAGGAACCGTACAGCGCCTGCCACGTCCTCGGGATCGCCGAGCCGTCCGAGAGGGGTGTTCTCGAGCATCGCCCCGGTCGCCTCCTCCGGAAGAACGTCCGTCAAGCGCGATTTCACGTACCCGGGCACCACGACGTTCGCGCGGACGTTTCGGCTGCCGAGCTCGCGGGCGAGCGATTTCGTGAACCCGATGATCCCGGCTTTGGACGCCGCGTAGTTCGTCTGCCCCCAGTTTCCTCGCAGGCCGACGATCGAGGAGATGTTCACGATCGCCCCAGCGCGCTTCTTCATCATCCCGCGAACAGCTGCGCGCGACGTGTAGAAGCACGAGGCGAGGTTGGTGTCGATGACCGTCTGCCAGTCGTCGTCCGACATGCGCACGAGCAGCCCGTCGCGCGTCACCCCCGCGTTGTTGACGAGGACATCTAGGTCGCCCGCATCCTCGACCAGCGAGCGCGCCGACTCCGAGTCGGCGACATCGGCCTGCACGGCTCGCCCGCCGATCTCGGAGGCAAGCCCCTCGGCCTCGTCGCGCCCGGTCCGGTAGGAGACGACGACGGAAGCTCCTGCGCGGGCGAGCTCGGCTGCGATCGCGCGACCGATGCCACGCGAGGCACCCGTCACGAGCGCGTTCTTGCCCTCGAGGGAGCAGAACGCGGCGGAGCTCACCGAGAGAGCGCTTCCTGCGCGCGGTCGAGGCTCTCGACCGTGTTCACCGAGATCGTCTTGACGCCGCGGTCGATCCGCCTCACGAGGCCCGAGAGCACGTTGCCGGGCCCGACCTCGACGAACGTCGTCGCCCCGCCGCGAACGAGCTCGGTGGCTGCCTGCGTGAAGCGCACGGGGGCCGTGAGCTGGTCGACCAGAAGCGCCGCGAGTCGCTGCGCAGGCTCGACCTTCGCCGTCACGGTGGACATGAAGGGCGCAAGCGGCTCGGTGAAGCGCACCTTGTCGAGCGCGGGTCGCAGCCGATCGGCCGCGCGGGCGACGAGCGGGCTGTGGAACGCGCCCGACACCCTGAGCTGGATCGCTCGTCGAGCGCCGAGGTTTTCGGCCTCGGCGCAGCACTCCTCGACCGCCTTGTGCTCGCCCGAGATCACTATCTGGCCCGGGCAGTTGTAGTTCGCCGGCCAGACGCCGACGATCTTCCGGCAGAGCTTCTCGACCTCCTCGTCCTCGAGCCCGAGGATGGCCGCCATGGTTCCTGGACGCTGGCGAGCCGCCTCGGCCATCGCCAGCCCCCGCTCGCGGACGAGACCGATCGCCTCACTGGTGCCGAGTGCGCCGGCCGCCGCCAGCGCAGCGAACTCGCCCACCGAGTGACCGACCACGACGTCGGGCTCGAGGCCGCGCTCACGCATCGCGGCTAGGATCGCCAGGCTCGTCGCAACCAGGGCAGGCTGCTGCACCTCGGTGTCGACGAGATCCTCGAGCGGGGTCTCGAAGCACAACTGCTCGAGATCGAGGCCCGAGGCCTCCGAGCCGACGCGGTACACCTCCCGTGCCGCTGGGAACGCCTCGGCGATGTCACGGCCCATACCCGTCTCGAGCGACCCCTGTCCGGGGAAGCAGAATGCGATCTTCATCGGAGCCTCCCGTTCGTCCATTCCATCAGTGCAGAGCCCCAGGTGAGCCCGGCGCCCATACCTGTCATCAGGACGAGAGCGCCGTCACGGAGGCGGCCTTCCGCACGCGCGTCCGTGAGCGCGAGCGGGATCGAGCCCGATGAGGTATTCCCATAGCGATCCACATTCACCACTGTTTTCTCCGGAGGAATCCCGAGCTTATCGGCCGCGTAGTCGATGATCCGCTTGTTCGCCTGGTGGGGGATATACACGTCGATGTCCTCCACGGTCTTCCCGCACTCGGTGAGGATCTGCTCCGCGGAGTAGACCATGATTCGCGTCGCGAACTTGTACACCTCGCGCCCGTTCATTTTGACATGAGCGCCGGGATCGTCGAAGTGGCGCGAGCCCGAGCCCGGGAGCCAGAGGTTTTCGCCGCCTCCCCCATCCGCACCGAGCTCGAACCCGAGGAACCCGCCGTGCTCCACGCGTTCCATGACGACCGCGCCCGCGCCGTCGCCGAACAGCACGAGGGTCGAGCGATCCTCCCAGTCGAGGATCTTCGAGAGCACGTCCCCGCCGACGACCAGGCTGCGCCGGGAGAGGCCCGACGCGAGCATTCCGTACGCCTGGGCAACCGCGTACACGAACCCGGTGCAGCCGGCAAGGAGGTCGTACGCGGCCGCTTTGGGCATCCCTAGCTCGTCGGCGAGCAGGGCCGAGGACGTCGGGAACATCATGTCCGGCGTCACGGTCGCGCAGATGAGGAGATCGATGTCGCCCGCCTCCACTCCGGCGTCCGCAAGCGCCGCGTGCGCGGCCGGACGAGCGATGTCGGTGAGCGCCTCCTCCTTCGCGGCGATGCGTCGCTCGCGAATGCCCGTCCGCTCGAGGATCCACTCGTCGGACGTGTCCACGATCTTGGCGAGCTCGTCGTTTGTCAGTACACGCTCGGGAACATGCGTCCCGAGGCCGGTGATCCCGATCCGCGGGCCGGTTGCCTTGCCGATCATCGTTCCACCGCGAAGGTCAGAGTGCCGCGAGCTGCGAGCTCGCCCGCGACGTGCGCAGTCGCCTTGCCGCGCCCGATCGGGCCGCGCAGGGCGTCGATCTCGCAGGTCAGGGTCAGGGTGTCTCCCGGCGAGACGATCCGTTTGAAGCGGCAATCGTCGATCCCGGCGAAGAACGCGATCCGACCGCGGTTCTCCTCCTCGACGAGGACCGCCACCGCGCCAGCCTGCGCCATCGCCTCGACGATCAGGACGCCCGGCATGACGGGCCGCTCGGGGAAATGGCCGGGGAACCACCAATCGTCCGCAAGCACTTCGCGACGCGCGACCACCCGCCGACCCGGCTCGAGCTCGGTCACCTCGTCGAGGAGCAGGAACGGGTCTCTGTGTGGGAGGATCGACTCGATAACGTCGCGCCCGAAGGGGACCGAAGGCGGCTGAGTCACGAGGGCGAGTTTACTCGGCGATCTCGGAGTTCCTCTTCACGCGAACGACCGGCCGACTCGTGTTGCCGGCGGCATCGCGAGCGACGACACGGACACGGCGCGCAGCTCCCTCCCATGGCACCCGCACGACTCCTGCACGCTTGACCTCCCGCTCCCGGCGAGCCCCGTCGATGGTGAGGAAGAGCGTCGCAGGCTCGCTCACCTCGATGCGAATGCCTCGCGCCGGCAGGATCAGCGCGCGCGGTGGCGTCGTGTCCGAGGTGAACGGAACTTCGGCCGAGACCATGCCTACGACAGCATCCGTCGCCTCGAGGACAGCCGCGTACGATCCGTCTCTCAGAGGACCGGCGACGCGGGCGCCGTTCCACTCGAACGTGTGCGCACCGGGCTCGTAGCTGGCCGAGTGCGGGCTCGCGACCCAGCGGCCGTCGCGGACGATCCTGACGGTGACGTCCGCCGCTCGAGTCAGCGAGAAGCTCACAGCAAGGCGGTCGTTGCGACCGTCGCCGTTCGGTGAGAAGAGGCTCGGCGTGAGTGCGACGAGCCCCAGCGTGCGGCTCACGAGGAGCGGCGCGATCGTCTCGAGCTCGAGGCCGGCTGGCGAGCGTGCGCTCACGACGACGTTGTACGCGCCGTCGGGCAGGGAGCTCGCATCGATGGTGGCCGCGTGCGAGCCGGCACGAGTCCAGACGCGATCGACGATCGTGGCAACGGAGATACCGGCCGCGTCGACGACCTCGACGGTCACGTTCGCCGAGGCCGTCAGCCGGTAGCTGACAACGGTCGAGTCCCCTTGTCCGTCGCCGTTCGGCGTGACCGATTGCGGCGTGGTCACGACATCCTGGATGGCGAAGGGTACGGTGCTTCCGGCGATCCGCAATGGACCGGTGGCGGGGCGTGCGGAGCCGGCACTGATCCTCCACGTGTATCTCCCCGGCTCGGCAACGGTGGAATCCCACGTCCAGTCGACCTTCGCGCCGGTCCCGATTCCTCGCGCGACCTCGACCCTCCCGGCATCCTGAATCGAGACCGCCCACGGCAGGCTGGACGACAGCCGAGCGCGGAACCGAACGAGGCCCTCGTCGGACTCGACGCGGGGCTCGTACAGCTTCGGGAGTCCCAGCTGGCTGGCCGCGGCCGCCAACGTGTTCAAGCGCGAGTACAGCTGGTCTCCCGGGCACTCGGTGAAGCCGGTGTCCTTGTGGCCGGAAACCCCGCGCAGAAGCACCGGCACACCGCTCGGGAAGCGATTGCTCCCTCCCGAGACGAACGTCAGCGCCGCAGTCGGATCGGCATGAGCGAGATCGAGGCGCCAGGCGAGTAACCGGGCGATCGCCTCCTGCGCGGCGCTCGAAGGAGCAGTGCTCCCGTACGTCCCGAGGAGCGCGACTCCGACGGACCCGGTGTTGAACCCCTGCGCATGCGCGCCGATCACGTTGCGCTCGACACCGCCGAACCGGCCTTCGTACACCGTGCCGAAGCGGTCGACGAGAAAGTTGTAGCCGATGTCGTTCCAGCCGTTTCCCTGGACGTGGTAGAGCTGGATGCCCTTCACGATCGCCGCGGCCTCGGCGCGGGAGTAGTCGTTCCCACCAGCAGTGTGATGGACGACCGAGAAGCGCACCTGTGGCGCGAACTGCGGAGGCGCGCGCCTGATCGACTCGTCCGCTCCCCAGGAAGCGCGCGGCACGATCTCCGGGGTCACCGTCGCAGCCGGAGTCCGGAAGGGGACGCGGAGCTCTGGGCTCCATACGAGCTGCGCGCGAACTCGAGCTACCCGCCCCCTCGTACGCACCTCGATCCGGTCGGACGGCCCGACCCACCACGGGCTTCCGAGCCGCCAACCGCTCCGTATCCGGCTCTCACGAGAGTCGAGGTCCGGGCCGTCCTCGTCCTCCGGCGCTGCCGGCCGCCATTCGCGCCAACGCCCCGCGAGCGAGCGCGTGCGGAACGTGACGCTTCCGGAGCCGCGCCAATGGATGCCTGCAAGCGTGAAGCGTGTCCGGGCCGAAGAGCTCGCCGGTTGCCGATCGGTGGCAGGCACGAGGTCGACCGCGGTCACCTGAGCGGGCGCTCCCAGCGCTGCCGGTGCCGCTAGAGCCGCGAGCAGGAGGAGAGGGGCGATGGCGAGGAGGCGGCGCATCGGACAAGGCTCGCGGGACCAGGCTTCGCGGGCAAGAGCGAAAGACCTGCGTTGATAGAATCCTTACACCGGTGCGGATCCGCCCTTTGCGGGGAGTTCTTCTCGCCTTTTGCATTCTTGCGCTCTTCGTGCCGGGTCTTGCGCTTGGACAGGACGATCGCCCGCGCGTCCTCGCCGCTCATCTCGACAACGACATCAACCCCGTCACGCAGGAGTACGTCGAAGGCGCGATCGATCGAGCCGAGGACGAGCAGTTCGACGCTGTCGTGGTGATCCTCGACACACCGGGAGGGCTTTCGTCCTCGATGCGTGGGATCGTCAAGAGGTTCCTGGCTTCGACGGTTCCGGTGATCCTGTATGTGGCCCCGCCTGGCTCGAGCGCCGACTCCGCAGGCGCGGTCATCGCAATGGCCTCGGACATCGCCGCGATGGCGCCGCAGACGAACATCGGCTCGTCGACACCGATCTCCCTGCAAGGCGAGGACATCTCCGCGGACCTGCGGCGCAAGATCGTCAACGACGCGGCCGCGTACGTGGGAGAGCTCGCCCGAGAGCACGAGCGAAACGTCCCCGCCGCCCGGCGGATGGTCACCAAGGCGTCGAACTACGGCGCTCGTCAGGCCGAGGCGATCGGCCTGGTCGAGGTGGTCTCACCGACCCTGACCGCGCTCTTGAACGAGGTCGACGGGACGAAGACCGTGCCCAAGGGGCTCGTCCTGAAGACCGCCGGCGCGGAGGTCGAGGAGATCGAGATGAGCTTCTGGCAACGCGCTCGGGATTTGCTCGTCGATCCCAACCTGATCACGCTCATGCTCTCGATCGGGCTGATCGGGATCGTCGTCGAGCTCTGGAACCCCGGCCTGATCTTCCCCGGCACCGTCGGCGCGATCTCGCTCATTCTCGGTCTCTACGGCCTCCAGGTGCTTCCGGTATCGCTCGCGGGGCTGTTCCTGATGCTGCTCGCAGCCGCGTTCTTCGTCGCCGAGGCCTTCGTGCCCACGCACGGGGCGCTCACCGTCGCTGGAGGAGTCATGTTCGTGCTCGGCGCTCTCATCCTCTTCGACCCGGCGGGCGACGCGTACCAGGTGTCGCTTCCCGTGGCGATCGGCATCGCCGGCACGCTTGCGCTTCTCATGGGCTTCGCCCTGACCCGAGTGGTTCGCGTCGCACGGCGACCAGCCGCGGTCGGGGTGCACGGGCTAGTGGGTGGCGAGGGCGTCGTCCGCCGGGACGGGCTCATCGCGCTGAACGGCGAGCTCTGGCGCGCGTCGAGTGACGACGGCGCGCCGCTCGTCCCGGGCGAGCGCGTTCGCGTGGAGAAGGTCGAGGACGACCTGCGACTCGTCGTAGGATCCATGTCGTCACCCACCGGGGAGGAGCAGAGCTGATGGAAGTAGGGCTGATCGTTCTCGTTGCTGCGCTGATCGTCGTAGTCCTGTTCCTCTTCGCGGCGGTCAAGATCGCCCGCGAGTACGAGCGCGGCGTCATCTTCCGACTCGGGCGGCTGCTTCCCGAGCCCAAAGGCCCCGGGCTTTTCCTGCTCATCCCGGTCGTCGACCGCATGGTCAAGGTCGACCTGCGCACCGTGACGCTGAACGTCCCGCCGCAGGAAGTGATCACGAAGGACAACGTCCCGGTTCGCGTCAACGCGGTGGCGTACTTCCGGATCGTCGAGCCGAACGCCTCGATCGTGCAGGTCGAGAACTACATGGTCGCGACGTCGCAGATCGCCCAGACGACGCTCCGCTCCGTCCTCGGCCAGCACGTGCTCGACGAGCTCCTGTCGGAGCGGGACAAGATCAACGTGATCCTCCAGGGGATCATCGACGAAGCGACGTCGCCCTGGGGCATCAAGGTCTCGGTGGTCGAGGTCAAGGACGTCGAGATTCCGAGCGGCATGCAACGCGCTATGGCGCGCCAGGCGGAAGCCGAGCGCGAGCGGCGGGCGAAGGTCATCTCCGCCGAGGGCGAGTACCAGGCGTCCGAGCGGCTCAAGGACGCCGCAGCGGTCATGTCCCAGGAGCCGATCACCGTGCAGCTGCGCTACCTGCAGACGCTGCTCGAGATCGGCGCCTCGAACAACTCGACGATCGTCTTCCCGATCCCGATCGACCTCCTTACCGCCCTTTCGAACCTGGCGGACAGCCGACAAGGCGTAGAGCCCGCTACACGTCCCCCGAACGCGGGCTCCGCGAGTCGCTATTCGGGAGCTTCGGCGAGCTCGGGGAGATCCGGCTCGTCGCCGTTCATGGTCGTCGCCTCGGCGAGGTCGGGATCGTCCTCGCTCGAGACGACCGGGGCCAGCGTGGCGACCTTCTCGCCCTCGCGGAGACGCATGACGATCACGCCCTGCGTCGAGCGGCCGGCTCGCCTGATGCCTTCGACCGGGATCTTGATGACGGTTCCGGCATCCGAGATCAGCATCACCAGGTAGCCGTCGCGAACGATGCGCGCGCCGGCCAGGCGCCCCTTGCGGTCCACCAGCTGAACCGTCTTCACGCCCATCGTGCCGCGGCCTTTCACCGGGTAGTCGGCGACCCTCGTGCGCTTCCCGTAACCCTGCTCGGTCACGACGAGGAGGTCCGCGGTCTCGTCTGCGATGTCGACCTCGATCACCTCGTCCCCTGCGCGCAGCTTCATCCCCGCGACACCCGAGGTATCCCGCCCCATCGCGCGCACCTGCTTGCCGTGAAAACGCACCGCCTGCCCGAGGCGGGAGACCATGAGCACGTCGTCCGTCTCGCTCGCGAGTCGGACTCCGATCAGCTGGTCGTCGTCACGGAGCTTGATCGCGATGATCCCGTCGGCCTTGAGCGGCGTGTTGTAGGAGGCGAACTCGGTCCGCTTGACCATGCCCTTCCGGGTCGCGAAGAGGAGGTACTTGGCCTCCTCGAAGTTCCTGGTCGCGATGACGGCCTGCACGTCCTCGTCCTGTCGGAAGGGGAGGAGGTTCACGATCGCGCGGCCCTTCGACTGGCGAGAGCCGAGCGGAAGCTCGTGCACCTTCAGGCGGTAGACCTTGCCGACGGTGGTGAAGAACAGGATGTAGTCGTGCGTCGAGGCCACGAAGAGGTGCTCGATGTAGTCCTCGTCCTTCAGGTCCATCCCCATGACGCCGATCCCTCCGCGCCGCTGCTCGCGGTAGCTCGTCACCGGGAGCCGCTTGATGTATCCGGACTTGGTGATTGCGATCACCATGTCCTCCTCGGCGATCATGTCCTCGAGCTCGAGATCCGTCTCGCCCGCGACGATCTCCGTGCGCCGGTCATCCGACTTCCCGTAGATCTCCTTGATCTCGAGCAGCTCCTCCTTGATGAGCGCGGCGATCTTCCCTTCGTCGCCGAGAAGCACGCGGAGCTCCGAGATGCGCTCCTGCAGGTCCGCGTACTCGTCCTCGACGCGCTTGCGCTCGAGCCCGGTCAGCGCACGCAGGCGAAGGTCGAGGATCGCCTGCGCCTGCAGCTCGCTGAGCTCGAAGCGCTCCATGAGCCCGGCCCGCGCCTCGTCGGCATCGTCGGCAGCTCGGATCAGCTTGATGACCTCGTCGAGGTTGTCGAGCGCGATCAGATAGCCCTCGAGAACGTGAGCGCGAGCGAGCGCCTTTCGCAGCTCGAATTGCGAGCGGCGGGTGACGACCTCGCGCTGGAAGTCCAGGTAGTGCCGGACGAACTCGAGCAGGGAGAGCGTCCGGGGCACGCCGTCGACGAGGGCGACGGCGTTGTAGCCGAACGTCGTCTGGAGCGCGGTGTGCTTGAAGAGCTTGTTGAGCGCGACCTGCGGCACCGCCTCGCGCTTCAGCTCGATCTGGATCCGCATGCCCGTCTTGTCGGAGTAGTCCTGGAGGTCGGAGACCTCCGTGATCACCTTCTCGCGAACGAGGGCGGCGATCTTGGAGATCACGCCACCGTCTCCGCCCTTCTTCACGCCGTACGGCAGCTCGGTGACGATGATCGCGTTCTTGCCGCCACGCAGCTCCTCGATATGCGCGCGGGCCCGCATGACGATCCGGCCTCGGCCGGTCCGGTAGGCGTCGCGAATCCCCGATCGCCCGACGACGATGCCGCCGGTCGGAAAGTCGGGGCCCTTGACGTGCTTCATCAAGTCCTCCACGCTCGACGACGGCTTCTCGATGAGCGCGACGACCGCGGCGATCGTCTCGGCGAGGTTGTGCGGCGGGATGTTCGTTGCCATACCGACCGCGATGCCGGTCGATCCGTTGACGAGCAGGTTGGGGAAGCGGGACGGAAGGACCTGCGGCTCTCGCCGCGACTCGTCGTAGTTCGGGCCGAAGTCGACGGTATCCGAGTCGATGTCGCGCAAGAGCTCGGTGGCGAGCTTCGCCAGGCGGCACTCCGTGTACCGCTCGGCTGCGGGCGGGTCGTCGTCGATCGAGCCGAAGTTCCCTTGCCCGTCGACCAGCGGGTAGCGGAGCGAGAACGGCTGGACGAGGCGTGCGATCGCGTCGTAGATCGAGCTCGAGTCATGCGGGTGGTACTTCCCCATGACGTCGCCCGTGACGCGTGCGCACTTCACGTACGGCCGATTGGGCTGGTGCCCCGCGTCGTGCATCGCCCAGATGACGCGCCGATGCACCGGCTTCAAGCCGTCGCGCACGTCGGGGAGCGCCCGCCCGACGATGACGCTCATCGCGTAGTCGAGGTAGCTCGAGCGCATCTCCTGCTCGAGCTCGCGTGGCTCGATACGCCCTGCGCCGAGCGGCTCTACTACATCAGACAAGCTACGCGTCCCTTTCAGATTGATTCGTGCCGACTCGATCTGCGGCCGGAGGCCCGCTTCGCCGGCCGGGAGGCCAAGCGCCGCTGATCAGTGCGCCGCGGTGGAGGACGGGGCTCGCGGGGGAACCATGGGTTCCTCCGCGCTCAGACATCCAAGAACCTCACGTCTTTCGCGTTCTCCTCGATGAAGAGGCGCCGCGGCTCCACCTGATCGCCCATCAACGTCGAGAAGACCTTGTCCGCAGCCGCCGCGTCTTCGACCTCGACGCGTATCAGCATGCGCTTGGCGGGGTCCATCGTCGTCTCCCAGAGCTGCTCGGGATTCATCTCGCCGAGACCCTTGAAGCGGCTGATCTGCATGCCCTCCTTCGCGAGGTCGAGCGAGCTCAGCCGCAACGCGTCGAAGGTATCCGCGCGCGACGACTTGTTCCCGAAGACGACGGTGAACGGTGGCAGGCCCACGATGTCTCCGACCTTCGCGTACGCGCGCTGAACCGCGGAGTAGGTGGGCGAGACCAGCATCGCCGTCGGCAGATCCACGCGGTGCGCGGTACTCGTCTCGGTCTCGACAACGCGGACGTGCAGCAGCTCGCCGAGCTCCTCCTCGACCGTCAGCTCGTAGCCGTTCGCCGGCAGCGAGGCGATCAGCGCGGCGGCGTCCGGCGTCTCGTCCGTCGCTGCTTCCACGAGACGGTGCGAGATCGCGAACCGTGCGGCCGGCCCGTACTCGGCTTCGAGCTTCGACGCCCAGGCCTCGAGCTGGCCGAGCTCGCGGACGAGTCTCGTCCAGCGCGCCTCTGTCAACGTGGTCTCGGAGTCGTCGCGTGCCGTCACCGTCATGTCCTTGACCCGCTCGCGGACGAGAAGCTCCTCCAGCTGAGCATCCTTCTCGAAGTACATCCCCCGGCTCCCGAGCTTCACGTGGTAGAGCGGCGGGACGGCGATGTAGACATGCCCGCGCTCGAAGAGCTCCGGCATCGTCCGGTAGAGGAAGGTCAGGACGAGCGTCCGGATGTGCGCGCCGTCGACGTCCGCATCCGTCATCACGATCACGCGCCCGTAGCGCAGGTTCGCGATGTCGAACTCGTCGCCGAAGCCCGTACCGATCGCGGTGATCATCGCCTGGATCTCCGTGTTCGACAGGACCTTGTTGATGCGGTTCTTCTCGGAGTTGATGATCTTCCCGCGCAACGGCAGGATCGCCTGGGTCGTCCGGTCGCGGGCCTGCTTCGCCGAGCCCCCTGCTGAGTCGCCCTCGACGATGAAGAGCTCGGCCGACTCCGGATCCTTGATCGTGCAGTCGGCGAGCTTTCCCGGGAGCGACGAGTTCTCGAGCGCGCTCTTTCGCCGCGTGAGCTCACGCGCTTTGCGAGCGGCCTGACGCGCGTTGCGCGCAGCGATCGCCTTCTGCACGATCTGGCGCGCCTCGGTGCGGTTCTCCTCGAGGAACTCCGCAAGCTTCTGGTTGACGATCTTCTCGACGAGACCGGCGATCCCGGGATTGCCGAGCTTCGTCTTGGTCTGACCCTCGAACTGCGGGTTCCGGAGCTTGACGGAGATGACGGCAGCCAGGCCTTCGCGCGCGTCCTCGCCCTCGAGGTTGTCGTCCTTCTCCTTCAGCAGGCCCTCGTTGCGCGCGTACTGGTTGAGCGTGCGGGTGAGCGCGCTACGGAAGCCCTGGAGGTGCGTTCCGCCCTCCGCGGTGTTGATGTTGTTGGCGAAGGAGAACACCGACTCGACGTACGAGTTGTTCCACTGCAGCGCGACCTCGAGGTTGCCCTCCTCGCTCTCGCCCTCGAAGTAGACGATGTGCTTGTGCACCGGGTCCTTGGACTCGTTGACGTGCGCGACGAAGTCTCGGATCCCGCCCTCGTAGTAGAACTCCTCGGTCTTCCCGCCTGCGCGCTCGTCGGCGAGCACGATGCGAAGGCCGCGGGTGAGGAATGCCGTCTCACGCAGGCGCTGCAACAGCGTCGCCGCGTCGAGCTCGGTCTCCTCGAAAACCTCGGGGTCGGGAAGGAACGAGATGGTCGTCCCAGATTCGTCCTTGCCCGCTACGCCGACCGTCTGCATCTCCGTCGTCGGCTCGCCGCGCGCGAACTCCTGGCGGTAGACCTTCTTGTCGCGGCGAACCTCCACGACGAGCCACTCGGAGAGGGCGTTGACGACGGACACGCCGACGCCGTGGAGCCCGCCCGAGACCTTGTAGCCGTCGCCGCCGAACTTCCCGCCAGCATGCAGCTTGGTGAGAACGACCGTGAGCGCCGGCAAGCCCTGCTCCGGGATGATGTCGACCGGAATCCCCGCGCCCGCGTCTCGAACCGTCACCGAGTTGTCGGGATGAATGGTCACCGCGACGAGATCGTTCCGGCCCGCGAGGGCCTCGTCGACCGCGTTGTCGACCACTTCGTAGACGAGGTGGTGGAGGCCTCGCGGTCCCGTCGACCCGATGTACATCCCGGGGCGGAGTCGGACCGGCTCGAGGCCTTCGAGGACAGTGATGTCCTTTGCGGTGTAGGCTGCTTCTGCCATCAAAAAAGCCCTGCAAATCGAGCTTTTGCGGGCTGCCGGAAGTGTATCAGAAATGGCGGCCGGAGCGGGCCCGAGCAAGGCTCGCTCGAGCGGCTCTGGCGACGAGCTCGCGCAGCTCCGGATCCTCGATCTCCGAGGCCGCCGCCGCTGCCTCCGAGTCGACCTGCGGAGTCACGAGCAGCGGGCTCGCGGGGCTGGCCGGCTCGCCCTCGCTCGGCGGTCCGTGCTCCGGTACGGGGCCGACGCGGAAGCGCAGCTTCCCCGGAGCGGCAGGCCCAACGAGCGCCCGCAGCCGCTCCTCGATCTCCGGCGAAAGGCGGTCGAGCTCGAAGGCCCACGTGGACGAGCTGGTGGCGACGTGGAGCGTTCCGTCACGCGCCACCCGAAGCGGCCATGCCTCTCGCGAGACCGCCTTCCCCACGGCCTCCGGCCAGGCCGCGGTGATCTCGGCCAGTGCGAGCGCTGTTCCCCCACCGCTACGCGAGAGCACGTGCTCGACCGACTTCTCGATCCTCTCCATCTACTGGGCGATTCTTACCTCGCCGGGCGACACGAGGAGCGTCTGCGCCGGTTCCACCGGGAGCGCGCCCGCCGCCGTCGCGGTGATCACGGTCTGCCCCGGGCCCGCGATGAGGCCGGCAAGAGCAAGCCGGCGGTCTCCGTCGAGCTCGGAGAGGACGTCGTCGAGCAGAACGAGCGGTCGAACGCTGTTCCTTTCGGTGAGGACTTCCGCCTCGGCGAGAACGAGTGCGAGAACGGCGACGCGCTGCTCCCCTTGTGACCCGAAGCTCCGAAGGTCGCGGTCGTCCGCCTCCAGGCGAATCTCGTGGAGATGGGGACCGGCCCCCGTGAGACCGCGCTCGAGGTCGCGGGACAAACGTTGCTCCAGCTCCGCTGCGGTCGGCGGCTCCCCCTCATACGTCAGCCTCGCTCCCTCCAGGCCGAGACTCTCTGCGCAGCGCGCGAACGCGGGAGTGAGGAGGCCGATCGTCTCCGTCCGTGCTGCGACGAGCGTCTCGCCGAGGGCGAGGACCCGCTCAGTCCACGGAGTGAGGGCTTCCGCCGACGACGACCCGGCAGCCAGCCGGCGGAGCGCCGCGTTCCGCTGGCCGACAGCCGCCGCGTAATCGATCGAGATGGTGGATCGGGCAGGAAACAGCCGTCCGACGGCCCGATCCAGATACGCCCGCCGAGTCGCCGGGGCGCCCTTCACGACCGCGAGCCGGTCCGGCGTGAAGACAAGCGCGTGGAGCTCGTGCCGGAGCTGCTCCGCCGACCCGAGCGCCCCTCCGTTCAGCCGGGCCCTGCGAGCGTCGCGTGGGCTCAAGGCGACCTCCGACTCGAACGGCGTTGCGCCGTGTCGACCGCGTAAGCGCACGCGGCCGCCGTCCTCGCCGAAGCGCACCAGCTGTGCGTCGCTGCGAGCCCGCGGAGAGAAGCCCTGCGTTCCGAGATGAAGCGCCTCGAGCAGGTTCGTCTTGCCCGCGCCGTTCGGCCCGGTGACGAGCACGACGCCGGGCTCCAGCGTGAGCTCGAGCCGGGCGTACGAACGGAAGTCCCTCAGCGTCACTTCTCGGACGGTCAGCCCGCCCAATCCGCCGGTACTCAGTCAGGAAGCCGGATCGGCATGATCAGGTACCAGAAGCTCGCGTCCGGGGCAGAGAGCACCGCGGGGCGAAGCGGGTTGATCAGCTTGATCCGGACCGTCTCGTCGGCGACGGCTTCGAGGCCGTCGCGAAGGAAGTCGGGGTTGAATCCGATCTCGAGGGGGTCGCCCGTGTAGTCGATGGGAAGCGACTCGTGTGCTTCGCCGATGTCCTGGGTCTGGGCGGACACCGTCAGCTCGCCTTCCGCGAAGCGCAGCCGCAATGGTGCGTTCCTCTGCGCCAGCACGCTTGCACGGCGGATGACTTCGAGGAGTGGCTCGCGCACGGTCGTGATCTCGGATTCGAAGGTCTCCGGAAGCAGCTGCTTGTAGTTCGGGAACTGACCGTCGATCCTGCGGCTCGTCAGCCACACGCCGGCGGCTTCGAAGACCACGTGGTTCTCGTGCACGCCGAGCCGGACCTCGTCCGCGCCCCCCGCCAGGCGAGCGAGCTCCTGCAGCGCGCGTGCGGGGATGATCGCGTCGAGCTCGGGTCCGCTTTCCTCGAGCCCGGTCTCCTTCACGGCCAGGCGATACGAGTCCGTCGCCGCCATGGTCAGTCGGTCGCCTTCGAACTGCACGAGGATCCCGGTGAGGACAGGCCGCGACTCGTCGCGAGAGGCTGCCCGCGCGACTTTCTCGATGGTCGCGAGCAGCGATGGAGCGGCGATCGTATGCAGTGGAATATCGGTCGGTGGAAGCCGCGGGAAGTCCTCGGCGCTGTACACGTTCAGTCGCGACGAGTGACTCCCGGAGGTAACCCCGAGCACACCCTCGCCTTCCTCGTACGTCAGCGTCACCACGTCGTCGGGAAGCAGCCGGCAGAGGTCGGTCAGCAGCCGGCCCGGAACCACGACGCCACCGTCTCCGACGATGTCACCGACGATCGTCGCGCGCAACGAGATCTCCATATCGGTCGACGACAGCGAAAGCGTGCCTTCCTCGCCTCGGAGGAGGATCCCACTCAGGACCTGCACTGCGCCCCGCGTCGAGAGGCCCCGCGCGACGATGCCGAGCGCGGTCGCGAGATCCTCCCTCGAGCAGGTGGCGCGGATTTCCGTGGTCGCTGCTAGGTCTGTGTTCATTACTTAGAGAAAAGAGCTCGTAGAACTAGTAGGAGTGTGAATCACGTGGAAGACGTGGGCATTCTGCCGTAGGAGCGGGGAAAACGCCGGTGGAGCAGGCTGGGGGTCCGCATTGACACTTCGCACAGGGTTCCAGCCGGCTCTTCGCGGAATCCCCAACTTCAGCGGGCCTGCTTGATGCGCGCGGTCAACTCTTGCACGAGGTTGTACACAGAGCGGTCCTCGCGGATGAGACGCGTGATCTTCGAGTTCGCGTGCATCACGGTGGTGTGGTCGCGCCCGCCGAACTCCTTTCCGATCTTCGGGAGAGACGAGTCCGTGAGCTCACGCGAGAGGTACATCGCGACTTGCCGTGGGTACGCAACGGACTGAGAGCGGCGCGGGCTCACGAGCTCCTCGAGCGTGACGCCGAAGCGCTCGGAGATCGCCTCCTGGATGCGCGGGATCGTGACTGCCGGCGCGGCATCCCCCTGGGGGAAGACGTCCTTGAGCACGTGCTCGGCGAGCTCGACCGTCATCGCTCGATCGGTGAGCGACGAGAACGCGACGACACGCGTCAATGCGCCCTCGAGCTCGCGGATGTTCGACGACACGCGACCTGCGATGAAGGTAAGCACTTCCGGATCCGTGACCGCGATCTGCTCGGTGTTCACCTTCTTCCGCAGGATCGCGATGCGGGTCTCGAGGTCGGGAGGCTGGATGTCGGTGATGAGCCCCCACTCGAACCGGGAGCGCAGCCGCTCCTCGAGCGTCGCGATCTCGCGCGGTGGGCGATCGGACGAGATGATGATCTGCGCACCGCCCTCGTAGAGCGAGTTGAACGTGTGGAAGAACTCCTCCTGGATGCGTTCCTTGCCCTCGAAGAACTGGATGTCGTCGATCAGGAGGACGTCGTAGTTGCGATACCGCCGCTTGAACCCCTCGATGCGCTTGTCCCGGAGCGAGTCGATGAAGTCGTTCATGAAGGTCTCGCTCGTCACGTATCGGCGGGTGAGCCTCCGCGAGTGTTGGCGGACGTAGTGGCCGATCGCCTGCAGGAGGTGGGTCTTGCCGAGTCCCGTCCCGCCGTAGATGAAGAGCGGGTTGTAGGCCTGCGCGGGCGCCTCCGCGACTGCAAGGGCAGCTGCATGGGCGAAGCGGTTGGACGAACCGATGATGAACAGGTCGAAGGTGTACTTCTTGTTGAGCTCGAGCTCCGCCGAGTCGCGGTACTGGAGCTCGGGCTCACGGGTCAATCCTTCCACCGCGACCGGGGCGGGCCGCGCCGGCTGACGCGTGCTCTCCCCCACGGCGATCGACACGGCTAGGTCCTCGCGTCCGGACGCCTCCCGAACCGCGCCGGCGATGAATGGCCTGGAAATGACCCTCGATCCAGTCGCGCGTGAAGTCGTTCGGCACGACGACGACGAGTCGCCCATCGTCGAGGGAGCGCGGCTCGGCGTTGCCGAACCACGTCTCGTAGGTCGTTTCGCTGAGGGCCTCTCTCAGGCTGCGGGAGATCGCGTCCCAGAGGCCTTCGGCGGTGAGTTCCGTCGCGTGCTCCACCCATCCTCGAGTATGTCGGGTTGCAGGGAGGCGGCGAGCATAGCAGCGTTTTCGAGCCGGCTCAACGGCCACCGCCAAGATGGTCAATGTGGACGAAGAGACGCTGTTTTGCAGGGATTTTTAGTGTTCCCACACAGGTTTCCACAGGTGTGGAAAGCAGGAATCTCGTTCTCTTACTGGGCAACTGAGGGATCGCCTGAGCAGCAATTTCCGAAGCGCGCCCGGCCGTCGGGACTGTGGAAAACGTCGAGCCGGAGGACGTCGCTATACTGCCGCTCTCGCCTCCGCTCGCCCTCTTTGCGACCACTCGAGAATCGTGAAACGCACCTACCAGCCGAACGTCCGCCGCCGTAAGCGACGGCACGGGTTTCGAGCGCGGATGTCGTCCCGCGCGGGCCGCGCGATCCTGAAGCGCCGCCGCGCGAGAGGGCGCAAGCGCCTTTCCGCGTAAAGGCGCGGCAGGTGCATCGCCGCCACAGGCTGTCGCGGTCACGCGACTTCGACGCCGTGTACCGACGCGGCACGTCGGCTTCGACCCGATACCTGGTCCTGCACTGGTTCCCGCGCGAGGAGGACGAGGAAGGTGAGCCACGCCTCGGCCTTGCCGTTCCGCGCTCGGTCGGCTCCGCGGTTCAACGCAACCGCGTGAAGCGGCTGCTGCGGGAGTCGTGGCGCGAGCTCCTTGACGAGGTACCGCGTGGGCACGACTACGTCCTCGTCGCTCGCCCCGGGCTGGCCGAACCGGCGAATGCTCGCGGCTCGGAATGGCTGACCGCGGAGGTCGCGGGCGTGCTCGAGCGGGTGGGATCGTGAGGTACGCAGGGATCGCGCTCGTGCACCTCTGGCGGTGGACCTTCGGCCTCCTCACGCCGAGCGGGACGTGCAAATACCACCCCAGCTGCTCGCAGTACGCGCTCGACGCGTTTCGCGAGGTCGGTCTCGTCCGCGGCACGGTACTCGCCGGCTGGCGACTCCTGCGCTGCAACCCGTGGAGCGACGGCGGTGTCGACTACGTGCGTGACCAGCAGCTCTTTCCGCTCTTCCGCTCGCGAAGGACGAAGACATGATCGTCGGCGGGATCCTCTCTCCGATCGAGAACGTCCTCACGGAGGTCCTGATCTGGCTTCACGAGACCGGAGGCCTGTCCTGGGCGTGGTCGATCGTGGCGCTGACCGTGATCGTGCGGATGCTGCTGGTCCCGGTCGCGATCAGGCAGATCCACTCGATGCAGAGCCTCCAGATCCACGCCCCGGAGATGAAGGCGATCCAGCAGCGCTACAAGAGCGACCGCCAGAAGCAGTCGGAAGAGCTGATGAAGTTCTACAAAGAGAACAAGATCAACCCGTACGCGTCCTGCCTACCGATCGTCTTTCAGATCCCGATCTTCATCGCGCTCTTCTTCGTCCTCAAAGGCTTCGAGAAAGAGGTGTTCCCGAAGTTCGACGAGTCGTCGCTCGGCTGGCTCAACCTCATCGACATCACGGAGCCGACGAAGGACGGCTTCGGGCCGGTGCTCCTCGTCGTCTACGTCGCGAGCCAGCTGACCTCGACGTGGCTCATGTCGACGTCGATGCAGAGCGCGGCTCAGCGCTGGATGATCATGGTGCTGCCGATCGTCTTCATCCCGTTCATCCTCAACTTCCCGTCCGGGCTGATGATCTACTGGCTGACGACGAACCTCTGGACGACAGGACAGGGGATCGTCACGCGTCGCCAGATGCCGCGGCCGGTGACTCCTCCCAAGCGGTCGAGCCGGACTGCACCGAAGGAGGCGCAGCCCGTCGAAGCCGACGCCGTTTCCGTAGCGGACGAGGCGCCCGCTCCGGCCCGCACAGGTCCGCCCCGTCGGGTCAAGAAGAAGAAGGGCAGCGGAGGGCGGAAACGGTGAGCGATGCGACTGACGTCCGCATCGAGGCGACCGGCGAGACCGTCGGAGAGGCCAAGTGGTCAGCGCTCCGCGAGCTCGAGAGGCTCGTCCCGGGTCTCGACCGCGAGCAGGTCGAATTCGAGGTCCTTGCCGAGGGAGAGCGCGGGCTTCTCGGCGTCGGCTACTCGCCGGCTCGCGTCATCGCGAAGGCGCCTCGAGGCGACGCCGCACGCACGGAGGCGAGCGGGCCTGCGAGCGACGCCCGCGAGTTCGTCGAGCGCATCGCGACGGCGATCGGTGCGACGGTCACCGTCTCCGCCAGCGAGCGAGAGGGCGTAGTGACGGTGACGTGCTCGGGCGAGGATCTCGGACTCTTCATCGGAAAGCACGGCCAGACGATCGACGCCATTCAGTACCTCGCGAACGCGGTCGTGCGGGCGGAAGGCGAGGAGCACGCGGTCGTCGTCGACGCCGCCGGGTACCGGGCGCGCCGCGCTGCGTCGCTCGAAGCGGTGGCGAACCGATCGGCACGGCAGGCATCGGCCACCGGCTCCGCGGTCGAGCTCGACCCGATGACGCCCGTCGAGCGAAAGATCGTGCACGAGGCGCTGAAGGACGATCCCGAGGTCGAGACGCAGAGCGAGGGCTCCGAGCCGAATCGCTACGTCGTCGTCCTGCCGCGGCACTCCGCCGACTGACATGGGCCAAGGTTTCCTCGAGCGCTGGCTCGGGGGCGTATTGGCAACGCCTGGCCTGACGGGGCTCGATGATCCAGGGGAAGCCCGCCGCGTCTTGCTCGACGACGCTCTTCGCGCCGCGCCGCTCGTCGGGGAGACACCAGGCCCCGTTGTCGACATCGGTTCCGGCGGGGGCTCCCCGGGAATCCCCCTCGCTGTGACGCTTCCCGACCGCGACTTCACATTGCTCGAAGCCGAGCGGCGCAAGTGTCAGTTCCTGAGTGGTTTCGCAGCCGAGCTCCCGAACGTCGAAGTGATCTGGGGTCGCGCGGAGGAGCAGCCGACGGAGACGTTCGGAGTCGCTCTCGCGAAGGCGCTGGCCAAGCCGCCGGTCGCCGCGGAGCTGTGTCTTCCGTTGGTTCGCGTTGGCGGCGTCGCGATCCTATGGGCCGGAAAGACCGCCGAGCCAGAGCGGGTAGCAGCTGTCGCCGAGCGGCTGGCGGCATCGCCGGAGGAGGGACCGGCGGGCTTCCTCGTCCTGCGAAAGCTCGGGCCGACGCCGCCAGGGTTTCCGCGTCGCCCCGGGATGGCGAAGAAGCGACCGCTCGCCTAGGCGCGCTTCCGCGGAGCGGCGTTTCGCAGACGCATCCCGCTGAACTCGAGAGTCGACGACATCACCTGATCCCAGAGTGCCCACAGGCTCGCGACGAGCCGAAGCTCGATCTCCGCAGCGGCGTGGAGGCCGAGCAAGTCACCGAGCTCGACGACCTCGACCGGCTCGACGGCTGCACGACTGAGCCAATAGCCGCCCACCTCCTCGTCTGGGGTGAACGACGCCTCCGGCAGGCGGTAGGCGAGGACCCGCGCCGCACGCATGCGGTCGAGCCAGGCGGCCTCGAGTGCATGAACGCGTGAGGCGCCCGCCAGGAGGCGGTCAGCGTCTTCGGGCGCCGTCTCCGGTGCGGCCCAGAACGTCCCGCGCGGGCAGTCGCGTGGAAACCAATACAGCGGCAAGTGTCGCGTGTCGACCGCCCAGACCCGCGGCTCGTCGCTCGCGGCTGTTGCGCTCACGTGCGGCTCGAAGCGCTCGATCGTCGCGTCTTCGCTCACATGCCAGAGCGCGTGACCTCCTTCACCCTTGTACGGAGGCGCTGGCTCGCGCACGTAGCCGACTCTATTGTCGCAGCCCGTAATCCGCTAACGCGGACTCCCGGCTGCGAATCGCTGAAGACGCGCCCGCATCGCGGGCGGGCGCGGCGTCTGTGTCCTCCGCCCGCCTCGCGATCCGGAGGTGCTCTAGCCGCCCCCCTCTCTAGGCTTGCCCACGTGCCCGCCCGGGTCTACGCAGTCGCGAACCAGAAGGGCGGCGTCGGCAAGACGACGACAGCGGTCAACGTCGGCGCGTGCCTCGCGGAGGCCGGCGAGCGCGTGCTCCTGGTCGACCTCGACCCGCAGGCGAATGCGACCTCGGGGCTCGGGATGCAAGCCAACGGGGCGTCGACGCACGACCTGCTGGACGGCACGCCGTTGGCCGCGCTCGTACGGCCGACACCGTTTCCGAATCTCGACGTCGTGATGGCGAAGAGCAGCCTCGCCACGGCGCAGGTCGAGCTCACCGCCCGAGAGGGCGGCGAGCGCTATCTGGCCGATGCGCTCGGGGGCTCTCTCGACGACTACTCGTTCGTGTTCCTCGACTGCCCGCCGTCGTTCGGGCCTCTCACGGTGAATGCACTCGCGGCTGCCGGCCGGACGATCGTGCCGGTTCAGGCCGAGTACTACGCGCTCGAGGGCCTGTCGCAACTCCTCGGAACGATCAATCTCGTGAAGGCGCGGCTGAACCCGGCGCTCGCGGTCGCGGGGATCCTCCTGACGATGGCCGACCGGAGGACGCGGCTCTCGGCCGAAGTCGAGTCCGAGCTTCGGAAGCATTTCGGAAGCCTCGTGTTCAGGGCGACTGTCCCTCGCTCGGTCCGGCTGGCCGAGGCGCCGAGCCACGGGCTCCCTGCAATCGCCTACGACCGGCGATCAGCCGGCGCCGAGGCCTACTGGAAGGTGGCGATGGAGCTTGTCGAGCGTTCCTAAAGAGCGAAGGGGCCTCGGGCGCGGGCTCGAGGTATTGCTCGGCGAAGCCGGGCAGCCGGAACTCCTCCACCTTCCGGTCGAGACGATCCACCCGAACCCACGGCAGCCCAGGCGTCGGTTCGAGCCCGAGGCCGCTTCGGGTCTCGCAGCGTCGATACGGCTCCAGGGCGTGCTGCAACCCGTCGTCGTCCGCAGACGGTTCGACGGCGGTTTCGAGCTCATCGCCGGCGAGCGCCGCTGGCGTGCTGCACGGGCCGCGGGCATGCCCACCCTCCCCGCGGTTGTCCGTGACGTCGAGGACGGTGAGTCGCTTCTGCTCGGCTTGGTCGAGAACGTCGCCCGCGAACAACTGTCGCCGGTCGAGGAGGCGCGCGCGTACGCGTCGCTCGTCGACGAGTTCGAGCTCTCTCTGGGCGAAGTCTCCGAGCGCGTCGGTCGCTCGAAGTCCGCGGTCTCGAACCGGCTGCGGCTACTCGAGCTACCGGAGGAGGTGCTCTGGATGCTCGCTCGCGGGGACCTGACCGAAGGTCACGCTCGCGCAGTGCTGTCGCTCCCGGACGACGAGGCCCGCCGTCGCCTCGCTCGCAGGATCGCCAAGGAAGGCCTGACCGTTCGCAGTGCCGAGCGGGCAGCGCGGGAAGGCGGTGCGAAGCGACGCCCGCGCCGGGCTCTCGCGGTCGATCCGGAGCTCGCGGACCGAGCACGAGCCGCCGCGGAGCGCTTGACGGGCCTCTCGGCGACGGTCGTGAACGGCGCCCTCCAGATCAAGTTCCGGGACGAAACGGCGCTCGCCGAGCTCGTCGAGACCCTTGAGGGCGCCGCGCCGTAGCTCAGCCGTGCCGGAAGCCGAGCGAGGATCTCCTCGCGCGTTCGGCGCCCGACCTCATCGAACGCGGCGGCGTTACCGACTCGAGCGGTTCAGCTCGAAAGGCGGAAGCGGAATCTCGGTGCTGGGCATCCCTGGTTCGACCGGTCGGCACATGTTGGGGAAACTCCCCGTTTCCCCAGATCCCTTCCGCTGGTCCGCTTCGCGGACCAGCGGTTCTGCCGATGGGCGATCGTGGACTCGAACCACGGACCTCCGCCTTATCAGAGCGGCGCTCTAACCGACTGAGCTAATCGCCCATGTGGTACCGGGATCGCAATGTAGCGCAGGTTGTCGCCGTCCAGCCGACGGGGCGGCTCCTCGTTCGGCACCGGTCACTACCATTGGTCCGGCGGCCATGCGCGAGATGACCCTCTACGGCGTGAGCTTCGAGCCGATCGGTAAGCAGCCGATCGTGCTCCTGAAGACCGCCGACGACGACAAGTTCCTCCCGATCTGGATCGGGCACGCCGAAGCCGCCGCGATCCTCATGCGCCTGCAAGGCGCGACGCCGCCACGGCCGATGACGCACGACCTGCTCTCCGAGCTCGTCGCCGAGCTCCAGGGCGAGGTCGTGCGCGTGACCGTCACCGAGCTCCGCGAGAACACGTACTACGCGCGCATCACGATCGTCCAGAACGGACGCGAGGTCGAGATCGACTCGCGCCCTTCCGACGCGATCGCGCTGGCTGTGCGCTGCGACGCCCAGATCTTCGCCACCGACGACGTCGTCGACGAGTCCGGAATCGACTTCCAGGGGGAGGACGAAGAGCAGTCCGGCCTGGTCACGGTCTCGAGCCTCTCCGACCTCGACCCGGCCGAGTTCCGGAAGTTTCTCGAGACGGTCACCGTCGAGGACTTCCTCTCCAGCCTCGAGGAGACGGATGAGGAGGACGAAGACGACGAGGAGGACGAGGAAGAGGAAGAGTCGGTCTAGGTCGAGACCTCGCGTCAGCCCAGGCCCGCGACCGCCACGATGAGAGCGGTCGCGTTGAACGTCGCGTGGAGCGCCATCGGCGGGTAGATGCTGTCGGTTCTCGCTCGCAGCCACCCGATCGCGATCCCGAAGAAGGTCAGCACGGGTAGCGCCACGAGGAGGCCGTGGGCGAGACCGAACAGCACCCCTGTGGCCAGAATCGCGAGCGTTGTCCCATAGGGCGCGAGCAACGAGAACCCGAGGCCCCGGTAGGTCAGCTCCTCGACCGCAGGAGCGACGAATGCTACGACGACGAAGAACGCGGCGAACGCGCCTGCCCGGCTCGAATCCCATTCGTCCGGCACGAGGCCCTGCTCCTCGGTCGCGTCGAGGAATGGGGAAAGCGCGGCGCTCACGACCCAGATCGCGGCGAGGGCGACCCCCGTGAGTCCTAGCGCTCTCCACCACGACGGGGGACGGCGCAGAGCGAACAGCTCGCGAGCGGGCAAGCCGCGGGCGATCAAGAGGAGGATGCCGAGCATGACCGCGTACTGGACGGCTGCCGCGAGCGCGTACGTATAGCGGTAGGCGATGTCCTCTGGCGGCTCCGTGTCACCGAGCCGGCCCGCATAGGCGAGCCCCGTCAGGGCCACCACGAAGATCAGCCACGCGACGAGTCGCCCGGGGAGCCGCCGCCGCTCGATCGAGACGTCTGCGCTCTCCATCGAGTGCAGTGTCGCGGTTCCAGGAAGCTGCGGCGCGCACGTCGAACTTTCGGGGTGATCGTGGCTAGCATCCGCTCATGAGCCCGACCCGTGGCGGCCGGCCCTCGCTCGATCCGGAGACGCTGCGCCCGCGCCGACGGCATCAGCGCGTCGCTCGGCGACGCCGCCGTCGCCGAGGTGTCGATCGTGGGCCTCGCGATCATCGCGCTCGTCGGGGTCGCTGCAGGTATCGGTGGAGGCGCGGCAGTCTTCGCCTATGGGTCGTCGTGCGACTTGAGCTCGCTGCGTTCGGTGCGGATCGGCCAGAACTCGTTCCTCTTCGCAGCTGACGGGAGCCTGCTGGGGTCGATTCCGGCGGAGCGGAACCGCCAGCCGGTCCAGGCCGACGGCATGTCCCCGTGGGTTCGCAAGGCCACGATCGCCGTCGAGGATCACCGCTTCTTCGAGCACGACGGCGTCGACATCGAAGGGATCGCACGAGCCGCAGTCGCCGATGTCAAGGCGGGCCGCATCGTGGAAGGCGGCTCGACGATCACGCAGCAGCTGGTGCGGAACCTCTACATCTCGCGCGAGCGAACGGTGCAGCGGAAGCTCAAGGAGGCCTGTCTGGCGACGAAGCTCGACCGTGCATGGACGAAGCACCGGATCCTGACGACCTACCTGAACCAGGTGTACTACGGGAGTCAGGCATACGGCATCGAGGCCGCATCCCAGACCTTCTTCTCCAAGCCGGCAGTGGAGCTGACGCTGTCCGAGTCCGCGCTGCTCGCCGGGTTGACGCAGGCGCCATCGATCTACAACCCGTTCACCGCGCCCGGGCGAGCCGAAGCGCGTCGGGCAACCGTCCTCCGTGCGATGTTCGAGACGGGTGTCATCACCAAGCGCCGATATACGCGAGCCGTCAAGTCCGATCTCGCGCTTCGCCCCGGCAGGCTCTACGCACAGATCCGCGAGCCGTACTTCTTCGGCTACGTCCGCGATCGCCTGATCGAGGTGTACGGGGCCGGCACGGTTCGCTCCGGCGGCCTGCGGGTGTACACCACGATCAAGCCGCGCTACCAGCGTCTCGCCGAGAAGGCGATCCGCGACACGATGACCGAGCCGGACGATCCCGCGGCTGCGCTCATCTCCATCAGCCCTCGCACGGGTGCGATCAGGGCGATGGCTGCGATAGCGCCCAACCAGCCGAAGAATCAGTTCAACCTCGTCTCCCAGGCGCGGCGCCAGCCCGGCTCGACGTTCAAGACGTTCGTCCTCGCGGCGGCCGTCGAACAGGGAATCAACCCGGACTCGACCTACTACGTCTCCGCACCGTTCACGTACAAGGTGCACCCAGCCGGCAACTGTGACGACGGGAGCTGGTGGTGCGTTCACACCTACGCGAACGACTACTACGGGTGGAGCTCGATCCGCAGCGCCACGATCCGCTCGGACAACTCCGTGTATGCACAGCTCACGCTCGATGTCACCCCCGAGAAGGTCGCGGAAACCGCGCGAAGGATGGGCGTCCGCTCGACGCTCGACGTCAAGGGCGCGTATGTGCCGGCGATCGGGCTCGGGTCGGTCGCGGTCTCTCCGCTCGACCTCGCGTCGGCATACGCGACGCTCGCTGCCGGTGGCGTTCATGCGGAGCCGATGGCCATCAGGCGGGTCGTTCTCCCGAGCGGCAAGGAAGACCCGGACGCGGGTTGGGGAGTCCCCAAGCGGCGCCGCGCGATCTCGGAGGGAACCGCTGCGGTCGTGACGAGGATCCTCGAGCAGAACATGCAGTCGGGAACCGGCACCCGCGCCGCGTTCGGCCGCCCCGCGGCTGGGAAGACCGGGACGAACGAAGAGCACAAGGACGCCTGGTTCGCCGGATACACGCCGGATCTCGCGACGACGGTCTGGATCGGATACACGCGGGGTGAGATCCCGATGGAGAACGTTCACGGGATCTCCGTGAGTGGCGGCAGCTTCCCTGCCGAGATCTGGAGGCTGTTCATGGAGCCTGCTCTCGACGGCGTCGAGCCGCGGAGCTTCCCCGAGCCCAACTTCTGGCCGGAGTGGCAGCCGTTCACGCGGGGTCAGTACGCGCTCACGTACGACCCGAGCTACACGCCGGAGACCGAGGAGACCGAGACCGCGGAGGCCGAGGAGACCGACTCGACCAGAATCCGCCCCCGGTCTCCGAGATCCCCTAAGGCTCGATGCAGAGCCTGCTGACGCTCGAGGAGGCGCAAGCCGCGATCCTCGCGCGCGCGATAGCGCTCCCGGCCGAGACCGTTCCCGTCGAGCGGGCTGCAGGCAGGGTCGTCGCCGAACCGGCGCTTGCGCGCGTCGACCTTCCTCCATTCGCGAGCTCCGCGATGGACGGCTTCGCCGTCCGCGCGAAGGAGACGCCGGCGACGCTGCCGATCGCGTTCAGCATCGCCGCGGGCCGGCCTTCCTCCGAGCAGCTCCCGGTCGGCTCCGCCGCCACGATCGCGACGGGCGGAGCGGTGCCAGAGGGCGCGGATGCGATCGTCCCCGTGGAGCAGACGGTCGAGGAGAACGGCAAGGTACGGATCGCCGAGTCGGCGAGGCCCGAGGCGCATATCCGTCCCCGCGGCGGTGACGTCCGTGAGGGCTCGGTGGTCGTCCCGGCGGGCGTTCGGCTCGGGCCTGCGCAGATCGGCGCGCTTGCCGCGGCCGGCGTCGCCGAAGTCCAGTGCTCACGACGTCCGCGCGTCGCCATCCTCGCCACCGGCAGCGAGCTCCGGCCGCCGGGCGACGAGCTCGAGCCGGGGCAGATCTACGAGTCGAACCGCGCGCTGATCGCCGCCGCGCTCGCTCCGGCTGGCGCCGAGCTGGAGCTTCTTCCGGTCGCTCGTGACGAGGGCCCCGAGCACCGCGCTGCTCTCGACCGCGGACTTGCCGCCGACGTCCTCGTGTCGTCGGGCGGAGTCTCGATGGGGCCGCACGATCTCGTGAGGGGGGTGGCGGCCGAGCTGGGAGTGGAGGAGGTCTTCTGGGGCGTCGCGGTCAAGCCGGGAAAGCCGCTGTCGTTCGGCGTGCGCGGGCGAACGCTCGTCTTCGGCCTCCCCGGGAACCCCGTCTCGTCGCTCGTCGGAGCGCTCGTGTTCGTTCGTCCGGCGCTGCTCGCCCTGCAGGGCCTTCCCGACCCCACCCCCAGCTTTCACGCGGGGCGAGTCGATACGCCTCTCCGCCGAAACGAGCAGCGTGACGAGTTCCTCCGCGCCCGGCGGCACTTCGACGGGCATGGCGTCGTTCTCGAGCCCGTGACGGGCCAGGAGTCGCACATGATCGTGCGTGCAGCTTCGGCGGACGCGCTCGTCCACGTCCCCCGCGGCGCCGGTGAGATTCCGGCCGGAGCAGCGGTGCGCTACCTCGACTTGGCGTAATCCCGCCGCTCGACCCTGCGTCGAAGATCGACCAGGGCGCTACGAAACGGCCCGGCGGGCGGGGGCTCGACGCCTCCGGCGTACGGCGCATAGCGACCGAACGCGAGGGCAGCGAGCTGCGCGGCGGCGGCCAGCCACGCGATCGCGAGGAGGACGCTCGAGAGCGGGACGTAGCCGACCGTCGCGAGCCCGACGACGTAGAGCGCGCTATCCGCCGGCCCGAGCCCGACCTCATGGCCGAGCAGCAAGAGACCCAGCGACGGGACCGAGCAACCCGGCTAGGTAGACGCCTGTGCGAGACCAGATTCGTTGGCGAAGCGGAAGCCATAGCCACGCGTAGAGCGAGGGCAAGACGAACACGAGCGCGTAGGGCTTCAGCAGCGCCACCACCACGGCGACCGCGCCGAGCCACGCGAGCGCTGCGGTATAGCCCGCGAGCCGCTGCTCCGGGGTCGGCCGAGAGGTCGGGACGAGCGGCCGGCGGGCGACCAGCCAGCCGAGTGCGAAGGCAACAGCGAGTACAGCCAGCCCGGAGAGGTGCCAGTCCGCGACGAACGACGAGCTCGGCGGTAGCGGGAGCGGGGCGCCTGTCGGGAAGACACCCGCGACAGCGCCGACCCATACGAGGAGACCGCCGTACAGCCACAGGAAGAGGCGTGACCGCAGGGCGCGAATTCCCGGGAGGAGTGGCAGCCCCCGCCGCCTGCCCCTCACCAGCAGATCGAGGACGCCGAGCACGAATGGCACGACCGCCACGACCAGCGTGAGCCGTACCGTCCAGCCACTCGCCACTCGCTCGCCCAAGAAGAGGTTGTCGCGGGTGGGAAAGGTGGCCCCAACACTCGTGTCGATCGAGCCGACGATCGCCTCGGCCGCACGTCCGAGCCGTCCGAGGGATTCCGCAGACGTTGGACCCAACGGATCTCCCACGGGGATGCTCGGCTCCCCCGGATCTCGCGTGGTGAGCGTGATCGCGGCGACACCATCGGCGAGAAACGGCGCCTGCTCGCCCGCTGCGTACGGGATTCCGAGATCAACGAGCTGCGAGAGCGCCGAGGGGATGACCGGCGGCCGCCCGGCCTGCTCGGTGACCCGCGCCGACGCCGTGCTGACCAGCGTGCGCGCAGGGGAGCTCGAACGGCCCCCGGAGATGACGAGACGCGGGTCTCCCGCGACCTCCTATTCCGTCCAGGACGATCGCGGCGATCGCGTGCTCGGCGAGCGGGGACGTGTCGGCGAAGCGCGTGGCCCCAGCGCCACCGTAAGCGCCGGCGTCGGTCGAGACGAAGATCAGCGTCCGCTCGAGGAGCGGGGCGGGCACGTCTCCCTGTCGCGCGAAGGCCCGCGCGAGCTCGACGAGCGCAGCTGTCCCCGACGCGTTGTCTCCGGAACCCCCGCCGTTGTCGCGATAGGCGACGAGGACGATCGCCTCCTCGGACCGCCCCGGCACGATCGTCACGATGTTTCGAAGCTCCACCTCGCCGAGGTCGACGAGATCCTCGCTCCAGACATCCTCCTCGACGGTCAGCCCGAGCGCCGAGATCGTCTCGCTGTACCAGCGCGCGGCGCCTGCGGCCTCGTCGGTGCCGGGCACGCGCGAGGGGAACTGGGTCGAGAGCTCGGTCGCGACTGCGGTCGCGACGGAGGCGTCGAACAGCGGATCGAGGGTCGGCCGCGGCAGTGTTCCCGTTGTCGAGATAGAGAACAGGAGCGCCAGTGCTGCCGGCGCGATGACGAGCGAGCTGACCCGGACGAGGCGCGCGTTGAGAGGTCTCGCGACGGTACCCCGCCGCCTTCGCCCTCGAGGGCGAGCCGCTTCCATCGCGGGGCTATAGTAAGCGGGCAGGCCGCTCGCCGGGCCAGGCCCCGCTTCGATGCAGAACGCCTCGACCATTCTCCTCGTCGACGACGAGGAATCGATCCAGACCCTCCTCACGTTCCCGCTCGAGCGCGACGGCTACCGCGTCGTCCAGGCGCGCGACGGCGAGGAGGCGCTGCGCCGTTTCGGCGAGGAGGACGTCGACCTCGTGGTTCTCGACGTGATGCTCCCACGGATAGACGGCCTCGAAGTGTGCAAGCGGCTTCGCAGCCAGAGCAGCGTCCCGATCATCATGCTGACCGCGCGGGGGGAGGAGCTCGACAAGGTCCTCGGGCTCGAGCTCGGCGCCGACGACTACATCACCAAGCCGTTCTCCATCCGAGAGTTCCGGAGCCGCGTGCGTGCTCTCCTGCGACGAGCCGCCGCGCCGCACGTCGGGCGCGAGCGCATGGAGGTCATCGAGCGCGGAGACCTGAGGATCGACCTCCCACGTCGCACGGTCGAGGTTCGCGGGACGATCGCCGAGCTGACGTTCATCGAGTTCGAGATGCTCGTCTTGCTCGCGTCGAGCCCCGGCGTCGTGTTCTCGCGCCGCGAGCTGCTCGAACGTCTGCGCGGCGGCGCCGACTACCGCGAACCGCGCACGATCGACGTCCACGTTCGCCACCTGCGCGAGAAGATCGAGCGCGATCCCAGTGCTCCGGAGCTGATCCTCACCATCCGGGGGGCCGGCTACCGCTTCCGCTCCGAGTGAAGATCCCCGGCGGGATCAGAGCGCGGCTCGTTCTTGCGCTCGTCGCGATCGTCGCCGGTGCGCTCGGTACCGCGTACTTGATCGTCATCCCGTCGCTCGAGAAGCAGCTCGTCGACGCCCGGCTCGACGAGCTCGAGGAGCAGGCGGTGCCTCTGGCGGAGCAGCTTCCGGACGACACTTTCCTGTGGAACGACGCCGTCGAGGACTACGCGGTGCAGACCAACTCGCGAGTCGTCGCATTCGACGTCTTGAAAGCGGAGCCGCCTGCTCTCGCCGCCGTAGCCGACTCTCAAGGGCGGCAAGACCTCGCGTGACGTCGCGCAGGACCCGACGGCCCTGCGCGCGGTCGAAACCGGTCAGGTCGAGCGCGGTCGGGTGGTCGATGCGAGCGGGGACTTCGGAGAGGTCGCCGTCCCCCATGGCTCGGAAGCGGTTGTGCTCTTTCGCGCTTCGCTCGCGGACTCGTTGGCGACGGTCAGGCTGGTGGAGCGCCGCTTGCTGCTCGCGACCGCCTTCGCGCTCCTGCTCGCGCTCGTTCTCGGGCTCACGGCGGCCGGCATGCTGGCGCGTCGCGTGCAGCGCCTCGAGACGGCCGCGGAACGGATTGCGAGCGGCGACTTCGGCGCGCCGATCGTCGATCGCGCCGACGACGAGATCGGACAGCTGGCGGTCGCGTTCGACCGTATGCGCGTCCAGCTGGCGCAGCTCGACACCGCACGGAAGGAGTTCGTCGCCAACGCCTCACACGAGCTCCGCACGCCGCTGTTCTCGCTGGGCGGGTTTCTCGAGCTGCTCGCGGACGAGGATCTCGACGAGACGACCCGCGAGGAGTTCCTCCAGACCATGCGCGGGCAGGTGGACCGGCTGACGAAGCTCTCCGCCGACCTCCTCGACCTCTCGCGCGTCGATGCGGGGCAGCTCAGGGTCGAGCAGGAGCCCGTCGATCTCTCACTCGTCGTCCGCACCCTCGTCGCGGAGCTCGAGCACGTCTCCGTCGCCGCAGAGCACGATCTGGACGCCGAGGTGGGCGAGGACGTGTGGTGCACGGCGGACGAGGGTCGCGTGATGCAGATCGGTCGCGCGCTGATCGTCAATGCGCTGGTTCACACGCCGCCGGGAACGCGGATCGTCGCGCGAGCGCAGCGCCGCGGAACCCGCGCACGACTCGAGGTCGTGGACGACGGTCCGGGCGTCCCGCTCGCGCAGCAGGAGGCCGTGTTCGAGCGGTTCTATCGCGTCGAGGGCGGCAGGGCTTCCGGAAGCGGGCTCGGTCTCGCGATCGCCCGGGAGCTTGCCCGGCTGATGCGCGGTTCGGTACAGCTCGAGTCGAAGCCGGGAGCACGATGTTCACCCTCGATCTCCCCGGCTCAGCGTCCGAACCAGAGCCGGTCGTTGGAGCGTTTTCACGTGAAAACGCGTAGCGAAGCGAAGCATCTTGTCCGCGAAGCGGACCAGTGGAAGCGGTCTTGGGGGAACCGGGTGGTTCCCCAGTGCGCCACCACTCCAGGCGAGCGGTCTACGATCGCTGGCGTGAGCGGGCTTTCGCACGTCGGACGACAGGCGGTGACGTGAGGATGGTCGACGTGGGCGGGAAACCGCTGTCACGGCGGCGCGCGATTGCGCGGGCACGAGTGCATATGGCGTCTGCGACCGCGGCGACGATCCGCAACCTGCCGAAGGGAGACGCGCTCGTGACCGCGCAGCTGGCGGGGATCATGGCCGCGAAGCGAACGGCCGAGCTCATTCCGCTCTGCCACCCGCTCCCCCTCTCGCACGTGGAGGTTCGGCTGGAAGTCTCCGAGTCGGCAGTCGACGTCGAGGCCGTTGCGGAGACGACTGCGCAGACGGGAGTCGAGATGGAGGCACTCGTCGCAGCGACCATGGCCGCACTAACGGTGTACGACATGGCCAAGGCGATCGACAAGGAGATGCAGATCGGCGACGTGCGGCTCGTCGAGAAGACGAAGGAGCCGGTCTGAAGGCGGCCGTCCTGACGGTGTCGGACGGCGTGCACGCGGGCGAGCGGGAGGACACGAGCGGTGCCGTCCTCGAGGAGCTTCTGCGGGCCGAGGGCTTCGAGGTCGCTCGCTGCGTCGTCGCGGACGAGCGCGGGAAGATCTCGGAGGCTGTCGTCGAGCTTGCGTCCGACGCGTTGCTCGTTCTGACAACAGGCGGGACCGGGTTCGCTCCTCGTGACGTCACGCCCGAGGCAACCCGCGCTGTCATCGATCGTGAGGCTCCGGGGATCGCCGAGGCGATCCGTGCCGACGCGCGCGCGCGTACGCCGCACGCGCTCCTCTCCCGAGGGGTCGCAGGGCTTCGCGGGCACGCGCTGATCGTGAATCTCCCCGGGTCACCCGGGGGTTGCCGGGACGGGTTCGCGGTGCTCCGTCCAGCTCTCGAGCACGGGCTGGAGCTCGCCTCCGGCGACCGCGCGACCCCCCACCGGCAGACGTGACCAGCTCCGCGATCCCGCTCCCGCGCCGGTTGGCCTCGCTCGTTCGGATCGAGCACACGGTTTTCGCGCTCCCGTTCGCGTACGTAGGAGCTCTCCTCGCGGTCGGATGGCTGGCCCGGCTGGAGCGACATGCTCTGGGTGACGGTTGCCATGGTCGGGGCGCGCACGCTGGCGATGGCTCTCAACCGGCTCGTCGACGCCGAGCTCGACGCCGCAAATCCACGCACGGCGGCTCGTGAGCTTCCGAGCGGCCTGCTCACGCGTTCTCAGGTGCTCGCGCTCTGCGCGGCCGCCCTCGCGGTGTTTCTCTTCGCGGTGTTCCAGCTCGATCCGATCGTGCGCTGGCTCTGGCCGATCCCGGTGGCGATGTTCTTCGTCTACCCGTATCTGAAGCGATTCACCTGGCTCAGCCACCTGTGGCTGGGCGCGTGCCTCGGACTGGCGCCCGTCGGCGCGTGGCTCGCGGTCGCCGGGACGGCGCCGTGGGAAGCCTGGGCGCTCGGCGGGGCGGTCCTGCTCTGGGTCGCCGGATTCGACCTCTTCTACTCCCTGTACGACCTCGAGCACGATCGCGATCGGGGGCTGCACTCGTGGGCAGTGCGCTTCGGCGAGCGCGGCGTGTTCTACGGAGCTCGCGCCTTCCACGCAGGGACGGTCGTGTTGCTCGCGCTCGCGGGCGTCGGCCTCGACGTCGGCGTGTGCGTACTGGGCCGGAGTCGCCGCCGTCGCCGGATCTGCTCGCGTACGAGCACGCGATCGTGCGGCCGGGCGATCTTCGCCGGCTGGACGCCGCGTTCTTCACGGTGAACGGCGTGATCAGCGTCGTGTTCCTCGGCTTCGTCTCGCTGGACTTCCTCCTCGGATGATCCGCGCGCGCAGACTCGAGAAGCGGTTCGGCCAGCGCCGCGTCCTCCGTGGGATCGACGTCGATCTCCCGCGGGAGGGGTTTCTCGTCGTGACCGGGCCGAACGGGTCCGGGAAGACGACGCTTCTCCGCGTCCTTGCGGGCTTGGTCGCTCCAACACGCGGAACGCTCGACGTGGCCGTCGATCGCGGGCGTATGGGCTTCGCCGCCCACGAGCCACTGGTGTATCGGGAGCTGACGGCGCTCGAGAATCTCGATCTCTTCGGCCGGCTCTACCGGGTGCCGGAGAGACGGGAGCGCATCGGGATGCTGCTCGAGCGCTTCGGTCTTTGGGAGGCGAGGTCCGAGCGAGTCGCGGCGTACTCGCGCGGCATGAGCCAGCGCCTCGCCCTCTGCCGCGCCTTGCTCCACGACCCCGAGCTGCTCGTCCTCGACGAGCCCTACGCCTCCCTGGACGAGCAGGGCGGCGCACTGCTCGACCGCGAGCTGGAGGAGCTCGTCGGAGTCCCGCACGCTCGTCGTGTCGACGCACGATCCCACGCGAGTCGAGCGACAGGCGACCCAGCGGTTGGCGCTCGCGTGACGTACCTCTCCGACGTCGTAGCGCTGACGCGGAAGGACCTGCGGGTCGAGCTGCGAGCGCGGGACACGCTGCCCGCGATGCTGCTCTTCGTGCTCTCGACGCTCGTCGTCTTCCACTTCGCGTTGCCGGAGGGGACCGGCGACGACGCTGCCTACGGCCTCCTCTGGGTCGCCATCGTCTTCACCGCGCTGCTCGGGCTCGCGCGCGCATGGGTACCGGAGCAGGAGCACGGCGTGCTCGACGGCCTCCTGCTCGCCCCCTGCGACCGCAGCGCCATCTGGGTCGGGAAGACGCTGGCGACACTCGCGTTCCTGCTCGCCGCCCAGGTCGTCGCGTTGCCGGCGTTCGCGCTCTTCTTCGCGCCGCTCGACGCGGTACGCTCTCGTCGGCGTGCTGCTCGCGGACATCGGGATCTGCGCCGTCGGCTCGCTGCTGGCTGCCATGGCGGCCGCCGGCCGTGCTCGCGAGCTGCTCCTGCCGCTGCTCCTGCTTCCGCTCGCGATCCCGCTTGATCGTCGGAGGCGTCGGCGCCGCGATCTCGACCGAGCCAGGGCGCTACCTCCTGCTCCTCGCGCTGTACGACGGGATCTTCGCGGTACTCTCGTGGGCGTCGTTCGAGTACGTCGTCACCGAGTGATGCCGAGCGTCGTCTCCCGCACATCCGAGCCTTCCCGTGCTGCGCTGCGCTGGCAGCGGGCCTGATGGGGCTCGCGCTCGTGCTCTCGTTCTTCGTCGCGCCCGAGGATGCCGACCAGGGCATCTCGCAGCGGATCTTCTACATCCACGTCCCGATCGCCTTGACCGCGTACTTCTGCTTCGGCCTCGGCGCGTGGAAGGCACTGCTCCTCCTCTGGCGAGGGGACGAGCGATACGACCTCGAGAGCTACGTGGCCATCCACCAGGGGACGATCTTCGGCTCGCTGACGCTGATCACCGGCGCGATCTGGGCCAAGGCCTCGTGGGGCGTGTGGTGGACCTGGGACTCGAACCAGCTCGTGCTCTTCCTGACGCTCTTCCTCTTCTACTGCGCGTACTTCATGCTCCGCTTCTCGCTTCCGGAAGGTCCGCGCCGCGCTCGGCTCGTCGGCCGTGTACGCCTTGTTCGGGGTCGTGCTGATCCCGATCAGCTTCCTCGCGATCCGGCTCGCGGAGGACTTCATCCACCCGACGACGTTCACGCGCGAGGGCCCGCAGATGACCGGCACGATGTTCACGGCGTTCTGCGTCTCGTGGGCGGCCGTGACGCTCCTGGCCTACGTCCTGTACCGGGTCGAGCTCGTGGGCAAGCGGCTGCGACACGGATCTTCGGGAGCTGCGCGAGGCCCTGGAGTGAGCGGCGGGGAGTACGTCGCTGCTCGCCTACGCGGTCGTGTTCGTCTTCGTGCTCGTGTACGTCGCGATCATCGCGGCGAAGCTCGTTCGCCTGCAGCGCGAGACGGCGGAGCTTCTGGAGCTCGCTCGCCGCCGCGGAGACGCAGGGCGCCAGGCTGACCCGCCGGTGCTCTCTATGCTGCGCGCGTGCGGAGTCGCGCGCGTCGGGCTCGACGGAGGCGTGCTGCTCGTCGGAAGGCCGCTGCCGGTGCAGGTGCCGACCGCGTTCGTCCGCATTCGCCCGCGCGGATCGCTCTGCGGCGAGTCAGATCGCGCGTGCCGCAGCGTCTCGGCACGCAGACGCTGCGCTAGCGCCGGCGTGTCGCTAGACTCCACCCGTGTTCATCACGTTTCTGAGCGACTTCGGGCTCAAGGACGACTTCGTGGGCACGTGCCACGGCGTGATGAAGACGCATCGCACCGGACGCGCAGATCATCGACATCACGCACGGGATTCCGCCGCAGGCGGTGCTGGAGGGCGCGCTCGTGCTCGCCAACACGATCGGCTACATGCCGGTCGGCGTGCACCTCGCCGTCGTGGACCCCGGCGTCGGGGGCCCTCGACGGCCGCTGGCGCTCCGGGACCGCGACGGGCGGCTGTTCGTCGGGCCCGACAACGGGCTCCTGCTGCCGGCGGCGAGGCCGCGCCGGGATCGCGGACGCGCACGAGCTCGCGAACCCGCAGTACGCGCTCGCAGACGATCTCGCGGACGTTCCACGGGCGGGACCTCTTCAGCCCTGCCGCGGCGCATCTCGCGAACGGAGTCGCGCTCGAGGAGCTCGGCCCCCCGCTCGATCCCGAGGCGCTCGTCAGCCTCGACGTCCCCGAGCCGGTCCTGGCCGACGGCGCCGTCGTCGCGACGCTTCTGTACGTCGACAGCTTCGGGAACATCGCACTGAACCTGACCCGCGACGACGTCGAGCGGATCGGGGATCGTGTCCGGTGCGCAAGCTGGAGCTCGAGCTCGCCGGCGAGCGCTACTACGCGATCATGGCGAGGACCTTCGCGGACGCCCGGCCGGGGGACGTGATCCTGTACGAGGACAGCTACGGGAACATGTCGGTCGCGATCTCCCGCGGGAGCGCCGGTCGCATGCTCCACGCCTCTCCCGGGCAGCGGATCCGGATCACGCCGCGCGCATAGCGAGGGGCAGGCCGCGCCCTACGAGATCGGCGGACGCCGGTCCGTCCAAGGTCGAGCTTCCTCGACCTGTGCGGCGAGGCGAAGGAGCAGCGCGTCGCCCGCGGGAGGCCCGATTGCCTGCACGCCGATCGGAAGGCCGTCGTCCGACCAGTGCAGCGGGAGCGACATCGCGGGAAGCCCGGTGAGGTTCGCGACCGCGGTGAACGGCGTGAAGTCCGTGTTCCGCCGAAGCTGCTCGATCGCTCCGCCGACGCCTTCCTCCTGCCAGCCGATCGGGACCGGCGGGAGCGCGAGCGTCGGCGTGAGGACGATGTCGACGCGTGCTCCCAGAACGCGACGATGCTCCGCGCCGCCGTCGTGCAAGCGGAGCGACGGCGTTCGCGTAGTCCGCCGCCGACGTCGGCGCGCCGACTCGGCGAGGCCGCGATTGAGGGGCGTGAGGAGCTCGGGATCGACGGGATAGAGCGTGGGGCCGACCTGCCAGACCACGATGAAAGCGTCGAGCAGCCCAGTCCCGCTCCACGGCGGAGTCGACTCGAAGGCGTCGTGGCCGAGAGTCTCGAGAAGCGCCGTCGCGGCCTCGAGCGCCGCAATGCAGTCCGCATGAACGGGCACGTCAATCGGCGGCGAGGCGGTCACCGCAACTCGCAGTCGCCCGACCGGAGCTCCGGGCTCGTCGGCGAACGGCCGCTCGGGAGGAGGCGCCCACCAGGGATCGCCCGGCTCGTACCCGGCGAGGACGTCGAGCAGCGCAGCGGCATCGGCGACCGAGCGTGTGATCGGGCCAGAGGTCGAGAGGCCCTCGAGTGACGGGAAGGGCGCTGTGGAAACGCGGCCTCGTGAGGGCTTCAAACCGAAGAGGCCGCAACACGAGGCGGGAATCCGGATCGAGCCGCCGCCATCGGTGCCGTGGGCGAGCGGAGTGAGCCCGGCTGCGAGCGCCGCAGCGGCACCGCCGCTCGACCCGCCCGGTGTGCGCTCGAGGTTCCACGGGTTCCGCGTGGCGCCGTTCAGCTCCGACTCGGTGAAGGCGACCGTCCCGAACTCGGGCGTGTTCGTCTTCCCGAGGATCACGAAGCCGGCCTCGCGCAGCCGTCGCACGACCGCGGTGTCGAAGTCCGGGATGTTGTCGGCGAACGCACGGCTCGAGTACGTCGTGCGGATACCGGCCGTCGGCGTGAGGTCCTTCACAGCGATCGGGACGCCACGGAACGGAGCCGCTTCACGGGAGGCATCGGCCGCTCTCGCGTCGGCGATCGCCTCTTCGCCACGAACGGTGACGAAGGAGTTCACCTCGGGGTCGATCCGTGCGATCCGCTCCAGATAGACCTCCGTGAGCTCGACCGAGGAAACCTTCCCGTCGCGGATGAGGCCTGCTTGCTTGGTCGCGGGAAAGAACGCGAGCTCCGTCGCGGCGACCGATTCGGGAACGGAGCTGCTCAAAGCGCGATCCTACGACTGGTTGCCGGTGAATGCCAGAGGAGTGGCGAGGGCCGGAATCGAACCGGCGACACCACGGTTTTCAGCCGTGTGCTCTACCGACTGAGCTACCTCGCCAGGACGCTCAGTCTACCCGCGCTCTCCGTGAACCAACGATCGCGGCCGGAGGCCGGCTTTGCCGGCCGGGAGGCCAACTACGGCTTGATGAGACGTGCCCAGAAGGAGGGGGCTCGCGGGGGAACCATGGGTTCCTCCGCGTGAACTGAGCTACCTCGCCAGGACGCTCAGTCTACCCGCGCTCTCCGTGAACCAACGATCGCGGCCGGAGGCCGGCTTTGCCGGCCGGGAGGCCAACTACGGCTTGATGAGACGTGCCCAGAAGGAGGGGGCTCGCGGGGGAACCATGGGTTCCTCCGCGTGAACTGAGCTACCTCGCCGCGGCAAGTCCGTGTAGCCGCGGCTCGCGTTAGGTTCCCGGTTGTGGCCGACACTGCGCAGAGGACCGTGGCGATCATCGGCGCCGCGCTCGACCTCGGCCAGCGACGACGCGGAGTCGACATGGGGCCCTCGGCGATGCGAGCTGCGGGGCTCGAGGATCGCCTGCGAAGCCTGGGGTACGAGGTGCGCGACCTCGGCAACGTCGACAGCCCCGAGCCCGAGGAGACTGCGCTCGAGGACGAGCGGGCCCGCTTCCTACCCGAGATCAAGGAGGCATGCGCCCGCATCGCCGTACTCGTCGGCGAGGCGGCCGGCGCCGGTGAGATACCGCTCGTCCTCGGCGGCGACCACTCCGTCGCGCTGGGGACACTCGCGGGCCTCGCGTCGGCGCACGGACCCGGCGGTGTGCTCTGGATCGACGCGCACTCCGACATCAACACGCCCGAGACGAGCCCGAGCGGCAACGTCCACGGCATGCCACTCGCGGCGGCCCTGGGTCTCGCGAGCGAGTTCGAGAGTCAGGCGTGGACTCTCCCGGCGGTGGATTCGAGCCGCGTTTCGCTGATCGGCACGCGCCAGCTCGACGCCGGCGAGCGCCGGTTGCTGCGGGAGGCGGGTGTACGCGTGTACACGATGAGCGAGATCGACCGCGTCGGCATCGAGCGGGCGGTGCGCGAGTCGCTCGACCGGGTCGCAGGCGGAGGATTCGTTCACGTCTCCTTCGACATGGACGTCCTCGACCCGGCGGTCGCTCCCGGCGTGGGAACTCCGGTCCGCGGTGGGCTCACCTACCGAGAGGCCCATCTCGCACTCGAGCTCGTCGCCGAGTCCGGGCTGGCGGGATCGCTCGAGGTCGTGGAGGTGAACCCGATCCTCGACCGCGAGAACACGACGGCGCTGACCGCGGTGGAGCTCGTCGCGAGCGCGCTCGGGAAGACGATCTTCTAGCGTTTCGGTAGCGCGGGTGTGTTCCTTCAACCGTCGCGGACGGCGAGCACGAGCCGCGCGAGGCCGGGGACTTCTAGTGACCCGTCCTCCGCCACGTAGTGAGTCAGCCGCCGTTCGGCGCCGTCGCGTATTGCCTGCCTCTCTTCCGGCGTCGAGCGCTCGAGGAGAGTCGTGAGCATCCGCGACAGGTCCGTGACCGCTTCCCACCACGTGTCCAGTGAGTCCGCGCGCCAGAGGAGGGGCACGTCCTCGAGCACCTCGACGCGGAGACCCGCCTCGGTCACGAGACGCCGAAGCTCGTCCGGATCGGACAGGCGAAACGGGCCGGGCGCGTGAGGATCAGGCGGTTCCATGAGCCCGAGCTCGAGCGCCGACCGCCCAGCTGCCGTCATCCAGTCGTTGTCGTCCGCGGAGGCCCAGACCGCGATTGCGGCACGCCCCCCGGCTTTCAATACGCGGGCGACCTCGGCGAGCGCACGAGATGGATCCGGCACGAGCATGATCCCGAAGCGGCAGAGGACGCCGTCGACCGCGCCGTCGAGAAGGCTGATCGCCGAGGCATCCTCGACCCGGAACTCGACGTTCGCGACCCCGAGCTCTGCGGCGCGGCGGCGGGCAGCGTCGACCATCTCGGGAGCGACGTCGGTCGAGAGGAGGAGCCCGTCCGACCCGAGCCGCTTCGCGGCGATGAAGCCCGTGTCCCCAGGCCCCGCCGCCAGCTCGAGCACGGTGTCGCCCGGCGCAGAGTCGAGCAGCGCGACGAGTCGCTCGTCGAGCTCCCGGGTCACGCGACGACCCAGTGCCGCTTGACGTTCCCAGCCTGCCGCGGCGGCGCGCCAGGCCTCGACCTGCTCGTGCTCAGGCGTCGCTATGTGGTCACCTGCGCGAATTGCGGAATGACGTCCCCCCCGTACGCTTCGAGCACCTCTTCCTGGCCCTCGGTCATGAGGTAGATGTTGAACTGGTCGACACCGACCGCCTCGAGCTCCTTCAGCTTCTCGGCAGCCTGCTCGGGCGTCCCGAGGACGCAGAAGCGGTCGCAGATCTCGTCGGTGACGAACTCACCGTGCTTGGCGCCGACGCGCGAATGCTCCTCGTAGTCGTAGAACTTCCGCACGCGGACGAACTCGGTCAGCTCCTTCGGGATCTCCGATTCGAAGCCGTAGCGCTCGATCAGGTCCATCACGTGGTTCGAGACCATCGCGGGGAACCAGCGCACCTGGTCGCGGGCCTCGGCCATGTCGTCGGAGATGTGGCTCGGCGCGCAGACGATGCACTGGAGCGCGTCAGGATCACGGCCGGCTTCCTCGGCCGACTTGCGGGCGGTGTCCATGATCCACTCGACGATCACGGGATCCGCGAGCTGGATGATGACCCCGTCGCCGACGCGTCCGGCGACGGCGAGCGCCTTCGGCCCGTACCCGGCAACCAACATCGGGATCTCCGGTAGCTCGGGGCGCACCCATTTCAACTGGAGATCCTTCTCGTTCCAGCTGACCTCGCGGCCGTTCATGAAGTCCTTGATCATCGCGAGGCGGCGCTCGAACTCTGCGACCTTGACCGGCTGCTGGCCGATCGTGCGCCGCGCTGAGTCCCCGCGGCCGATGCCCATGACCATCCGCCCGTCGGAGATGTCGTGCAGGGTCGCGTATCCGCTCGCGAGGACCGTCGGCTCGCGCGTGCCGGGGTTCGTCACGCAGTGGCCGAGCTTCATCGTGCTCGTGGCCTGCGCGGCGAGCGTGAGGAGCGGGAACGACTCCTGCCAGAGAAGGTGCGAGTCGTAGGTCCAGCCGTATCCGAAGCCGTGCGACTCGGCGAGCTGCAGGAGCTCGACCAGGCGGCTCGCCGGAGGATCGGGAAGGACGGTGACGCCGAAGCTCATGGACATTGGGCTCTCCCGGGATTCGCTCGTAGAACCCGGAAGTATCCCGTCTGCGGCAGGGCGATTCCAGGGATGATTACGCGCGGGGGGAGATAGGTGTTCCGCAAGAGTCCGTCTGTTACGTTCAGTGTGGTTGTACGGAGCGTTCTCATTGTTCAGCCGGAAAGGAGTCAGGCGCGATGCTCACAGCCACGAAGGACCTGATGCTTCCGACCACCGTGACCGGGTCGTGGCCGCGTCCGAGGTGGTACACCGGGAACCTCCAGGAGCGGCCGTACTCGACCGGGCTCGGCGACGTCGACTTCCGCGAACAGCATCTCGACGCCGTGTCGACGGTGATCAGCGACCAGGAGTTCGCCGGGCTCGACATCCTGACGAACGGCGACTACCACCTCGACACCGATCTGGCGGGCCGTTCCTGGTTTGCGTACCCCAGCGAGCGGCTCAGTGGCGTCTCGGAGTTCGACACTGAGAGCACAGCGGGCTGGGCGTATCCGATCGGCACGTGGCTCAACGAGATCGTCGGTGGCTGGAAGTACCACGCGATCGTGGACAAGATCGGCCCGCGCGTGCCGCTCGAATTCGCGAAGATCTGGCGAGTCGCGCAGTCTCGAACGGAGAAACCGGTGAAGTTCGGCACGATCGCGTCGGATCTCGCCTCGACCGTTCTCACGATCCAGACGGACGTGTACGACGACGACAAGCGCGAGCTCATGTGGGACCTCGCGACGATCCTCAACGCCGAGCTCCGACAACTCGTCGCGGCGGGCTGCAAGGTCGTCCAGATCGAGGAGCCCGCGATCCACAGCGCTGCTGCCTGGGGGGCCGACGAGGCGACGCTCGACTTCTACGTCGATCTCTTCAACTACACCGTCGAGGGACTCGATGCCGAGATCTGGGTCCACACGTGCTGGGGAAACCCGGGCGCACAGCACTGCTTCCAGCCGAGCATCACCTACGAGGCCTCGCTCGAGATCTTCCTCGAGCGCATCAACGCCGACGTATGGACGATCGAGTCGAAGCACAACGGGCATTCGCTGCTTCCGCGGTTCGGGCCGTACAAGGGGAAGCTGAACAAGAAGATCGCCGTGGGGATGATCAGTCATCGCGCACTCCAGGTCGAGACGGTGGACGAGGTCGCGACAGACATTCGCTTTGCGCTGGAGCACATCGAGCCGGAGCAGCTCGTGCTGTCCTCCGATTGCGGGTTCGGCCGCCAGGGCGTGCCTCGCCCGATCGCCCTGTACAAGGCTGCGGCGCTCGCTCAGGGCGCGAACATCGTCCGGGAAGAGCTCGGCTTCGCGACCACCCAGGTCCCGGCCGCGGACCCGGCGGCGCAGATCGACGTCCCCGCGGCTACTCCCGCGGAGGTGGGCTCTTCGTAGCACCTCGCGCTGAGCAGCGTGAGCGTCTGCGCCTGGGGTGCGCGTGCTTCCGACCATGCTCGGGTTGTCCTAGCCCGGCCGGAACATGTCGAGGTCGCCACCCTCGATGATCAGCGCCGTCAGTCCGTCCTTGGACGTCGTCTCGTGCTCCTCGCCCGCCTGCCAGAAGACGGCTTCGCCGGCCACGATCGGCTCGTCGACTCCGTCTGCCCCGCTGACCACGCCAGATCCGTCGAGGACGGCCAGGATCTGCGGGTAGGTCGCCGGGTGGCGAAGGATTCGCCCCCCCGACTCGACGCGAAAGATCGCCGCCTGGAAGGGCGCTCGTTGGGAGATCGAACGTGACAGCGGCGCGACCGTCACCCCGTCGAGCAGTTCCTCCCTGGGAGCGAAGGCCGCGTCGGAACTGAAGCTGAACCGTTCCAACTAGCCGATTGCCTTCGACGCGAGTCGGTCGAACGCGCTCACCGCGAGCTCCAAGTGCTCCTCGCGGGTGTCCTCGAGCTTCGTGTGCGAGAGGCCGTGCAGGCTCTGGACGAACATCATCACCGTCGGGACACCTGCGCGGGAGACCTCGGCGGCATCGTGGAGTGGCCCCGAGGGGAGTCTGTGAGACGTGGCCGTGACCTCCTGGATGGCCTCGTCGCAAAAACCGACGAGCGTCTCGTCGAAGAGGATGGGCTCGATCGACCAGATTCGCTCCCACTTCACCTCGATCTGCTCCTCGGCCGCGAAGCGCATGCTTGCCTCCTTCGCCTGCTCGAGCATCGACGCGAGCTTCTCCCCGTCCAGGTGCCTCTGGTCGAGAAGCTGCTCGGCGGTCTCGACCACGGACGTGACGATGCCCGGCTTGCACACGACTCCGCCCGAGGTGCAAACGGCGCCGTTGCCGGTCTCCGCTGCAATCTCGCGGATCTCGAGCGCCAGCTTGGCCGCCCCCGCAAGCGCGTCGCGGCGCTTGTCCATCGGGGTCGAGCCGGCATGGGCGGCTTGTCCCTGCCACGTGATCCGGTGGCGCTCGACCCCGAACGTGCCGAGCACTACTCCGAGCGCCAGGTCGAGCGACTCGAGGACCGGGCCCTGCTCGATGTGCAGCTCGAGATATGCCGACGCGTTCTCGAGCTGGCTGCGCGCTTCGAGGGCTCGATCGAGGTCGACGTCGAACTCGCGCAGAGCGTCGGGGAGAGTGACGCCGTCTTGGTCCCGAAGCCCCCGGAGCTCGTCCTGATCGGTCATCGAGCCCGCGGCCGCACTTGATCCGAAGAGGCTCCGCCCAAAGCGTGCGCCCTCCTCGTCTGCCCAGTTCACGAGCCGAACCGTGACGGGCGGCGTCCCCTCTTCGGCGATGCGACGCAGCACCTCGGCGCCGGCGACCAGGTTGAGGGCACCGTCCAGCCAGCCACCGTTGGGAACGGAGTCGATGTGTCCTCCGATGAGCACCGCTCGCTCGGAAGCTCCGCGAAGCGTGAACCACTGGTTGCCGGCCTCGTCGATCTCCTCCTCGGCGCCGGTCACCTCGAGTTTTCGGCCCAGCCACGCGCGGGCCTGCTGCCATGTCTCGGTCCACGCGACCCGTTGAGCTCCGTTCTCGTCGCCGGTCAGTCCCCGGAGCTCCTTCAGCTCCGCAACCGTTCGCTTCGGGTCGAGCGGCACCGCGCGAGCATAGAGCCTGGGCCGCGGTCCTATCTCGCTATGGTGGATAGCGCGATGTCCAACGCCGTCTCGGCGCGCTCGCGGAGCTCGAGGACGAGGACGTGAACGGGGAAGACTGGGAGAAGCCCGAGGTGCAGGTGACACCGGGCGGCGAATGAGAGAAGATGGCGATCCGGGCCGCGCTGCGGCAGCGGCCCGGATGTCCCCCTAAAGCCCGGAAGGGAGGAGGCGGCTCGTGTCGGTTCTGATCAAGGGCGGCCGGATCATCACCGCCGCCGACGACTACGTCGGCGACGTGTACGTCGAAGGCGAGCGGATCACCCTTGTCGGGGAGTCGCTCGACGTCGACGCGGATAGGGTCATCGACGCGTCGGGGCACTACGTGCTTCCCGGGTGCGTCGACCCGCACACGCACCTGGACATGCCGTTCGGCGGGACGACGACGATCGATGACGTCACGTCGGGCCAGACCGCCGCGGCGTTCGGCGGGACGACGTGCCATGTCGACTTCGTCATCCAGTCACCCGGTCAGTCCTTCGCGGAGGCACTCGACGCCTGGCACTCGAAGCGCGAGGGCAAGGCGATCATCGACAACGGCTACCACATGGCCGTCACGGACCTGCGCGACGGTGGGTCGCTCGAGGAGCTCGCACGGCTGCCCGAGCAGGGCGTCACCTCCTACAAGCTCTTCATGGCCTACAAGGGCGCGCTGATGGTCGACGACGAGACACTCTTCCGAACGATGGAGGTCGCGGCCGAGACCGGCGCGCTCGTCATGGTGCACGCAGAGAACGGGGACGCGATCGACGTGCTGGTGAAGCAGGCGCTGGCCGCCGGCAACACCGCGCCGCACTACCATGCGCTGACGCGGCCGCCCGAGCTCGAGGGTGAGGCCACGAACCGTGCGATCCAGCTCGCGCGGATCGCGGGCTCGCCTCTCTACGTCGTCCACGTCTCCTGTCGCCAGGCGGTGGAGCCCATCGCGCGCGCCCGGGAGCAGGGCTGGGATGTCTGGGGTGAGACGTGCACGCAGTACTTCTTCGTCGACTACACGCACCTCGAGCGGCCCGACTTCGAGGGCGCCAAGTACGTGTACACGCCTCCGCCGAGGGCGCAGGAGAACCAGGAGATCCTCTGGCACGCGATCCGCTCGGACATTCTCTCCGTCGTCTCGACCGACCACTGTGCGTTCCTCTGGGACGGCCAGAAGTCGATGGGGAGGGACGACTTCTCGAAGATCCCGAACGGGGCGCCGGGCCTCGAGAACCGGCTGCACATGATCCACGAGTTCGGCGTTCGCACCGGGAGGATCGGTCTCAACCGGATGGTCGAGCTGCTTTCGACGAACCCGGCAAAGCTCTTCGGGCTGTATCCGCGCAAGGGCACGATCGCCCCTGGATCCGACGCCGACATCGTCGTCTTCGACCCGGAGAAGCGCCATCTGATCACCGCCGAGACCCAGCAGTCGAAGTCCGACTACAACCTGTACGAGGGAACCGAGGTAACCGGCTCGCCGGAAGTCGTACTCCTTCGCGGAAACGTGCTCGTCGAGAACGGCGAGCTCATCGCGGAGCCGGGAGTCGGCCAGTTCGTCGAGCGAGCAGCGTTCGGGCAGGAGCTCTTGCCCGCGGCGGCACGCTGACGGCAGATGCGCGAGAGATGCCGGCGCTTCCTTCCCCCTAGCGCCGGCACTCTCGCGCACTACGATCCCGTGTGATGGCGATCGTCGAAGCGAACCCGAACCTCGGCGCAGAGATCGTCGAGGATGCGAAGGAGTTCGTTCTCTACTCCTGGTCGGTGCAGAGTGCCATCAACCCGGTCGCGGTTGCCGGGGCGGAGGGGCGCTACTTCTGGGACTACGACGGGAAGCGCTACCTCGATTTCGCGTCACAGCTCGTCAACGTCAACATCGGTCACCAGCACCCGAAGATCGTCGCGGCGATCAAGGAGCAGGCAGACAGGCTCTGCACGATCGGACCGCCGATGGCGAACGAGTCGCGGTCCCGGCTAGGGCGGCTGTTGGCCGAGGTCACGCCCGGCGACCTCTCGATGTCGTTCTTCACGAACTCGGGTGCCGAGGCCAACGAGAACGCGATCAAGCTCGCGCGGATGTACACCGGCCGACACAAGATCGTCGCGCGCTATCGCTCGTACCACGGCGCCTCGCTCGGCGGGATCTCGCTCACGGGCGACCCGCGTCGGTGGCCGAACGAGCCCGGGATGCCAGGCGTCGTCCGCATGTTCGACCCGTACACGTACCGCTGCCCGGCGGGGCATCCAGACCCTTGTCCTGTCTGCACGGGCGCGCCGCACCTGGAGGAGATCCTCCAGTACGAGGGGCCGGAGACCGTCGCCGCGGTGTTCATGGAGACCGTGACGGGGACGAACGGCGTCATCCCGCCCCCGGACGGCTACCTGCAGGCGATCCGGGAGGTGTGCGATCGCCACGGGATCCTGCTCGTCTTCGACGAAGTGATGGCTGGCTTCGGGAGAACCGGCCGCTGGTTCGCGTGCGAGAACTGGGACGTCGTCCCGGACATCATCACCGTTGCCAAGGGCATCAACTCGGGCTACGTCCCGCTCGGCGCGATGATCTTCCGGAAGCACATCGCGGACTGGGTGCGCGACAAGTTCTTCCCCGGAGGGCTGACGTACGCGGGACACCCGCTGGCCTGTGCTTCCGCGGTGGCCTCGATCGAGGCGTACCAGGAAGAAGGCGTCGTGGAGAACGCCGCCGAGGTCGGCTCGTACCTGGAAGCCGGCTTACGCGGGCTCGCTGAGCGCCACCCGTCGATCGGCGAGGTGCGCGGCCTCGGCTGCTTCTGGGGCGTCGAGCTCGTCAAGAGCCGCGAGACGCGCGAGATGCTCGTGCCGTTCAACGCAGCGGGCGAGGCCGCCGCTCCGGTTGCGCGCCTGGCCAAGGCAGCGCTCGAGCGGGGCCTCTACCTGATGACGCACTGGAACGTGATCATGGTCGTCCCGCCGTTGACGATCACGCGAGACGAGGTCGACGACGGGCTTGTGGTTCTCGACGAGGCGCTTGCGATAGCGGACGAGTACGTGACCTAAGGCGTGCTAGGCGCGCGGCCGGTACTCCGACGGGCCGGCGATCACGACCAGATAGCCGTCGGGATCGCGCACCCAGATCTCCTGTTGCAGAGCGTTGGGATTGACATGCACATCACGGACGACGGGTACGCCCGTCCCGCGGACCTGCTTCACCGTGGTGTCGAAGTCGCTGACCTCGAACCAGACCAGCACGCCGTTGCCGAGTGGCTGGTCGAGATCGGCCAGAAAGCCGTGGTGATCTTCGACATCGGCGGCGTGGAGCTGCAGCACGATCTCGCCGTTCGAGACGATCTGCTCGTAGTCGCTTCCCCCATGGCCGCCCTCGGCAGCGAGCACCTGCTGGTAGAAGCGGCTGGAGGCGGGGACGTCGCGGACGACCAGCATCGGTTGCGGCCAGAGCGCGGGCGCCACGGCGCAAGTCTAAGAGGGGAAGATCAGCGTGGGGCGTCGGCTATCGCCCGAGGAACGTCGCGACCGCCGCGGTCGTCTCCTCGAACGCGTCCCAGAGCACGGTGTGCCCGCCGGGAACGACGACGAGCTCGAGACGGTCGCCGAGCGCTCCCCTGTAGGCCTCCAACCATGGGTCGGGCGACAGGTACGAGCTTTCGCCGAGCACGAGGAGCGTCGGTACGCGTGCCCGCTCGAAGGTCGTAGGCTGCGATGCCATCACGCCATACGCGGCGACCACGGCAGCATGGCTGTAGCGGTACCGGTAGCCGCCTCCGTCATCCCATACCAGGTGGCCGCGCAGCTCCTCCTCGACGAGCTCCCTCGGCGCTCTCGTGAGCTGGCTCTCGTCGTAGCGCCGGTCGACTCCTTCCTCGAAGGAGACGTACCGTCGTTCCTTGCGCGCGTTCTCCGCAGCGAAGAGCGCGACGTGCGGCAACACCCAGAGCGCGGGGTCGAGGAGGACGAGCTTCGGGACGAGCTTCGGCGCGCGGGCCGCGAGTTCGAGTGCGAGCCGGCCTCCGAACGAGTGGCCAATGAGGATGGCGGCCGCAGCGCCGACGGTCTCGACGATCGCGTCCAGGTGCGTCTCGAGATCCCACGGAGGCTCGTACGGCGAGGAGCCGTGGCCGAGGAGGTCGGGCGCGAGGACGTGGTGGCCCGGGAGTGCCTCGGCGAGCTTCGCGAAGTGGCGACCGTGACCCGTCACTCCGTGCAGGCAGACGACCCGCTGTGCTTCCGGCGGGCCCCAATGTTCGAGATGGAGCGTCACACGGTCTCGTGGAGCGCGTCGAGCGACTCCGGGACGAGCTCGGTCCTCCGCTCGTCATTCACCTTCACGAGCGACCAGATCACGCTTCCTTCCTTGTCGATAAGGAACGTCCCGCGGAGCGGAGCGCCGGTCTCTTCGTTGAACACGCCGTACGCCTTCGACGCGGCGCCGTGCGGCCAGAAGTCCGACGCGAACGTGTACTCGACGCCGAGCTCCTTCTTCCACGCCTGCCGGGCGGCCGAAGGGTCGCAGGAGACGAAGACGATCTCGGTCTGGGCGTTCCGGAAGGAGTCGAGGTTCTCCTGCAGGTCGCGCGCTTCGTCCTCGCACACCGGCGTGAAGGCGAACGGGTGGAAGACGAGCAGGACGTTCGAGCGGCCGCGAAAGTCGGACAGGCGCACGCGCTCCTGGTGCGTCACCTCGAGATCGAACTCGGGCGCCCTCTCACCTGTCGTCACCTTCATCCGCGCGCTCCTCGCCTCGGCCAGTCGGGCGATAGTAACGGCGCCCTCGCAGCTCGTCCGGGAGATGCGACACGTCGAACCCGGCAGGGTCGTCGTGCGGATAGACGTATCCCTCTCCGTGGCCGCGCGCCTTCGCCGCTCCCTTGTGGCCCGTGGACCGGAGCATCGCCGGTGGCCTCGCGTTTCCCTGCGTGCGGACGTCCTTGCGCGCTTCCCAGATCGCGACGGCGGACGCGTTCGACTTCGGTGCGCGGGCGAGGTAGATCGCTGCCTGCGCGAGATTGAGCTGAGCCTCTGGGAGCCCGACGTGCTCGAGCGCCTGCGCGGCGGCGACCGCGACGACGAGCGCACGCGGATCGGCGTTGCCCACGTCCTCTGAGGCCAGGATGACCATGCGCCGGGCGATGAAGCGCGGATCCTCGCCCGCCTCCAGCATCGCGGCGAGGTAGTACACGGCCGCGTCCGGGTCGCCTCCGCGCATCGACTTGATGAACGCCGACGCGAAGTCATAGTGCTGGTCGCCCTTGCGGTCGTAGAGGAGCGGACGCTTGCGCGCGGCGTCGGCGACGTGGCTCACGTCGAGCGGGATGTCTTCGGCCCGAGCGGTCTCGTACGCGAGCTCGAGGATCTGCAACGCGGCCCGCGCGTCGCCACCGGCGCGCTCGACGATCAGGCTCTTGACCCCGTCGCTCGCCGTGGTGTCGAGTGCGGCCGCACCGCGCTCGACGATGGCCACCAGGTCCTCGTCGGAGAGGGCGAGGAGCTCGATCACCGTGCAGCGCGAGAGCAGCGCCGAGTTCACCTCGAAGTAGGGGTTCTCCGTCGTCGCTCCGATCAGCGTGACGAGACCGTCCTCGACCGCATGGAGCACCGAGTCCTGCTGCGCCTTGTTGAAGCGATGGATCTCGTCGATGAAGAGGATCGTCCGCAGGCCGTTGGCGCCGAGGCGCTCTCGCGCGCGGGCGATGATTCCGCGCACGTCGTCGACACGCGCGGAAACAGCGGAGATCTCCTCGAACGCGGCTCCGGTGCGCTCCGCGACGATCCGCGCGATCGTGGTCTTCCCCGTCCCGGGCGGCCCGAAGAGGATCATCGACGGCGGGCGGTCCTGCTCGATCGCGACCCGGAGGGCCGATCTCGGCCCGAGCACGTGGCGCTGCCCGACGAGCTCGTCGAGCGTGTGAGGCCGGAGGCGCACTGCGAGTGGCGCGTTCTCCGCTTGCCGGTCGTGCGCCGCCTCCGTGAAGAGGTCTCCCATGCCGCGAAGTATGCTCCGGCGGTGGCCCCGCACTCCGATCCGGGCCCGGAGCCCGAGGACTACTCGCAGCCAGTTCTCCCCGGCGGAGCGCCTTCGGATTACGAGCGCTACCTGAACACGGAAGGCTTGCTAGCGCTTCAGAAAGGGCCCGACGAGTGGGTGCACCGAGACGAGCTGCTCTTCCAGGTCACGCACCAGGCATCGGAGCTCTGGCTCAAGCTCTGCGCCTCGGACGCGACCGAGGCGGTGCGACTGATCGAGGCAGGCGACCTCGAGGCCGCCCTCCGCCTACTCCGATCGCGGCTCCCTCTCCATCCGCTACGTCATCCAGCAGCTGGACATGCTCGAGCACATGTCGCCGTGGGAGTACCAGGAGATTCGCGAGGTGCTCGGGCACGGCTCCGGGTTCGACTCGCCCGGGTGGAACGCGCTCCGCCACGAGTTCCCGCGGCTCGGGCAGGCGTTCCATGCGATCCGGCGCTCTCGGAGTCTGTCGCTCGCCGACGTGTATGTCCATGGCCGCGAGCACGAGGATCTCTACCAGCTCGCCGAAGCGCTGATCGAGCTCGACGAGCAGGCTCAGCACTGGCGCTTGCGCCACTACCAGGTGGTCGCCCGCGTCATCGGCGACAAGGTTGTCGGGACCCAGGGGACTCCCGTAGAGCTGCTCGGCCGGCTCGTGTCGAAGACGGCGTTCCCGGAGCTCTGGGAGGTTCGGAACGAGCTGACCGCGCTTTCGAAGGCGGGAGGTCAGGCTGAAGCCTGACGCCGAGCTGCGGCGGGAAGCCACCGAGCTCCTGCAGAGGCTTCTCCGGCTCGACACCGTGAACCCGCCGGGGAACGAAACGGTCGCGGCAGAGCTGCTGCGCGACTACCTCGCGCAGGACGGAATCGACTCCGAGCTCTTCGCCCTGGAGCCGCACCGCGCCAACCTCGTCGCGCGGATTCCAGGCGGCGGCGGTCCTTCCCTCGCATTCCTCTCGCACACGGACACGGTGCTCGCCGACCCCGCCGAGTGGGATCGCGACCCGTGGTCGGGCGACCTCGTCGACGGTGAGGTGTGGGGGCGGGGAGCACTCGACATGAAGGACCAGGTCGCGGCGTCGACCGTCGCGTTCGCTTCGCTGAAGCGGGAGGGCTTCGTCCCGTCCGGCGACCTGGTCCTGATCGTGGTGGCCGACGAGGAGGTCGGAGGGGTTCGCGGGCACGAGGGTTACGGCCTTCGCTGGCTCGTCGAGGCCCATCCGGAGGCCGCTCGCTGCGACTACGCGATCAACGAGGGTGGAGGCGAGCGGCTGGTGCTCGGCGGGACACCGGTGTACCTGTGCGCAACTGCGGAGAAGATGTCGGCGCCCTTCACGCTGCGGGTGCACGGCCGGAGCGGCCACGCCTCGATGCCGGGGATCGCCGACAACGCGCTCGTCAAGGCCGCGCGTTATGTCGAGGCGCTCGGCGCCTACGAGCCCGAGCCGGAGCTCATCCCAGAGGCCCGCGGCTTCCTCGAGGCCGTGCTCGGCGAGACGCCTCCCGTCGAGGAAGCGCTGCTCCGGGCGAGCGAGCTGCACCCGTCGCTGCCGGCCCTCGTCCAGCCGCTCCTGGCGCTGACGCTCTCACCCACGATGATCGACGCGTCCCACCAGGCGAACGTGATTCCGGCGCTGTGCGAGGTGACGGTCGACTGCCGCCTGCTTCCGGAGCAGACGCCCGCCGACGCCGAGCCGCTCATTCGAGCGGCGCTCGGCGACGGGGACTACGAGCTGGAGTGGATCAGCGCGACGGGCGGTACGCGTTCGAACTTGGCCACGCCGCTCTGGGACGCGCTCGAGAGCTTCGTGGCCGGAATCGAGCCGGGAGCGCGGATGGCCCCCGTTGCGTGCGCCGGCTTCACCGACAGCCACTACCTCCGGGAGGCCTACGGCACGGTCGCGTACGGCTTCTTCCCGATCAAGGAGATGGACGCGGAGGAGGCGACGAAGCTCGTGCACTCCGCGAACGAGCGCATCGCCGTGGACGACCTCGCGCTCGGCGTCGAGATGCTGCGCGCGACCGCGCGGACACTGCTCGGGTGACGAGCGTCGCCGCCACGCGGCGTCGAAACTCCCGCTTGTCGGCAAACCGGCTGGAGGCAGGCCCCCTGGCTAGCGCGGGTCTGCGGTGGCCCGGTCGCTGACGACGCGCTGCCGATCGTTCTCCACTCGGGCGGCAGGCAAAGACCGATCACCCGCGAGCAACCGAGACAGCGGGTCACGTTTGCTCTCCCCCGTGACCAGCCACACCACCTCGCGCGCGTTCTCGAGCGCCGGGTACGTCAGCGTCATCCGGCGGTAGCCCTCGTACTCCCGGGTGACGGCAACGAGGCGGTCGCGTACGTCGAGCACGGGATCGCCCGGGATCAGCGACGCCGTGTGCCCGTCCGCGCCCAGGCCGAGGTGAACGAGGTCTAGCCGCCCCGGAAGCTCCGCCGCGTACCTGTCGGCCGCGGCTTCGACGTTGGTTTCGTCGACCGGCAACGGGCGGACTGCGTCGTGGGGCAGCGCAGCGAGAAGTTGCCCGAGGTTCCGGTCGTCATTCCCCAGCGGCACGATCCGTTCGTCGACCTGAAACACGCTCACGCGAGGCCACGGCAGGTCCTCCTCGCCCACGCGCGCGGCGAGCTCCGCGCCGCGACTGAGTGCGAGCGTGAACGCGCCCCGCTCCTCTATCGCGACACGTGCGCGGTCGGCGATCAGGCGCGTGACGCAACGCGCGGCTGCCGCTGCGTCGTCGGCGACCTCGACCTTCAGGGTTCTAACGGTCACGAGGGCTTCTCTGCGTGCCCACCGAACTCGGCGCGCAACGCCGAGAGAAGCCGATGCGCGAAGTCGCCTTCCTCTCTCGAGGTGAAGCGCGAGTAGAGCGCGGTCGTGAGCACTGGCGTCGGAGCCCCTGTCTCGATGGCGGCCAACGAGGTCCACCGACCCTCGCCGGAGTCCGACACGCGGCCGGCGAACCCCTCGAGCCCCGGCGAGTCGTGCAGCGCGTCCGAGGTGAGATCGAGCAGCCAGGAAGAGACGACGCTCCCTCTCCTCCAGAGCTCGGCGATCGCGCTCACATCGAGGTCGTACGTGTAGTGCTCAGGGTGCGCGAGGGGCGCCGTCTCGGCGTCCTGATCCTGTCCCACAAGCCCGGCATCGGCATGGTGGAGCAGGTTGAAGCCCTCCGCATACGCTGCCATCAGGCCGTACTCGATCCCGTTGTGGACCATCTTCACGAAGTGACCCGCGCCGCTCCCACCGCAGTGGAGGTATCCATGCTCCTCCGGCGTGGGCGGCCCGGTTCGCGACCTCGAGCGCGGCGCGGCCTCGTGGCCCGGTGCAAGCGACGCGAAGATCGGCTCCAGGCGCTCGAACGCGGCCCTATCGCCGCCGATCATCAGGCAATACCCGCGCTCCAGGCCGAAGATCCCGCCGCTCGTCCCGCAGTCGAGGTACGCGATTCCGCGCGCTGCGAGCTCCTGCCCCCGACGGATGTCGTCGGGGAAGTGCGTGTTTCCGCCGTCGACGATCGTGTCGCCGGGATCGAGCCGCTCCGCGAGCTCTTGAAGGACGCTCTCGGTGATCGCGCCGGCCGGGAGCATGAGCCAGACTGCGCGCGGCGGCTCGAGCAGCGAGACGAGCTCCTCGACCGAGCTCGCGCCGGTTCCGCCGTTCGCAACGAGCGCGGCGACCGGCTCCGGCGCTCGGTTGTGCCCCACGATCCGATGACCGTCGCTCAGGAGGCGTCGTGCCATGTTCGCCCCCATGCGGCCGAGGCCGATCATCCCGAGCTGCAGCGGTGTCTGAGTTGCCACTCCCGCTCCTTTCCGCGAGCATCCTGTCCGTGCGACGAGACATGCGCGTGTTTCGCCCGGAGGTTACGCGGCGGGGACTCCTGTGAGCGAGACGGCCGACGCGCTCGTCGTCTTCGGGATCACGGGCGATCTTGCGCGCAGGATGACGATGCCCGCGCTCTACCGCCTGACCGAGGAGGGTCTTCTCACGTGCCGGGTCATCGGCGTCGGGCGCCGCCCGCTCCGAGACGACGAGCTCAGGGAACAGGCGCGTGCGGCGGTGATGGAGACGGTGGGCGACGTCGACGAGAAGGTGCTCTCCGACCTCCTCTCGCGGCTCGAGTACGTGGGCGGCGAGGCGGAGGAGGGCCCGCTCTACGAGCGCCTCGGCAAGGCGCTCGGCGACGCGGTCGCACCCGTCTTCTACCTCGCCACACCGCCGTCGATGTTTCTCGAGGTCGCGGAAGAGCTCGCGGGCGCCGGGCTCGCCGACAACGCGCGGCTGGTAGTCGAGAAGCCGTTCGGCTCCGACCTCGCCTCCGCCCGTGAGCTGAACCAGCGCTTGACCGCGATCTTTCCCGAAGACCGCCTGTACCGGATCGACCATTTCCTCGGGAAGGAACCCGTACAGGACATCCTCTACCTGCGGTTCGCCAACGCGCTCTTCGAGCCCGTCTGGAGTCGCGAGGACGTCGACTCGATCCAGATCACCCTTGCCGAGGACTTCGGCGTCGAGGAGCGGGGCGCGTTCTACGACAAGGTCGGCGCGATCCGCGATGTCGTGCAGAACCATCTGCTCCAGGTGCTCGCGCTCGCCGCGATGGAGCCGCCGTCGGGTGGTGACGACGCGATCCCACGGCGACGCCTCGACGTCTTCCGGGCAATGCCCGGCGTGGATCCCGACAATGCGGTGCGCGGCCAGTACGAGGGCTATCGCGAGATCGAGGGCGTGTCGCCGAAGTCCGACACGGAGACGTTCGTCGCGCTCAGGCTCGAGATCGAGAACTGGCGCTGGGCGGGTATCCCGATCTTCATCCGCGCAGGGAAGGGGCTGCCGGTGGATGCGACCGAGGTCGTCGTTCGCCTACAGCGGGTTCCGCAGCTCCGCTGGGGCTCGTATCGGCTTCGAACGCCCGGCACTGACGACATCGTCCTCCGCGTCGGCCGAAACGCCGGGGTGACGATCGGCATCCGCGCAAAGACTCCGGGGAAGGAGGTCTCACAGCCGGTCTCGCTCGATCTCGAGTTCGAGGACGAGCTCGGCGAGCCGCCGGAGCCCTACGAACGCCTGCTCGCGGACGCCTTGCGCGGAGACAGCACGCTCTTCCCGCGCTGGGACGTCATCGAGGAGACGTGGCGCATCGTGCAGCCGCTGCTCGACTCCCCGCCGCCGATCGAGCGCTACGCCAAGGGGACCTGGGGCCCTGCGAGCGCCGACCTCCTCGCCGCGCAGAACGGCGGGTGGCGCGTCCCCACCAAGCCCTCCTAGATCCGCTCGACCGTTTCCTCGCGTCCGACCAGCACTTCGGAGACGAGCTCCGGGGCGAAGAGCCCATGCTCGATGACCCCGGGGACCTGGGCCAGCCGGTCAGCGAGCGCAGCGGGGTCGTCCACCGGCCCGACCCAGTCCGCCAGGACGCCTCCGTCGGGCGTCGAGGGAGCGTCGCGAAGCCTGGCCTCGCCGAGCCTCTCGAGCGTCGCGGCGAGCCCGAAGGAGACGAGCTCGAGCGGGATCGGCGGTCGCAGCCGGTCGACGAGCTTGTCCGAGGAGACGATCACGACGAAGCGATCGGCTGCCGCCGCGACGATCTTCTCCCGCGTGTGGGCGCCGCCACCACCCTTCACGAGCCAGGAGTCGGGCGCGAGCTGGTCGGCCCCGTCGACGGCGACGTCGAGAGCTCGGAGGCTGCCGTCGAGTGCGACGAGCTCGAGCCCGACGGCGCGCGCAGCAGTCTCGGTCTCCGGAGACGTGGCGACGCAGCGCAGGTCGAGGTTGCGGGAAGCGAGCGCAGGAAGGAAGTACGCGACGGTCGATCCGGTGCCGAGGCCGACCGCCATCCCGTTTTCGACCAGCTCTGCGGCTGCCTCGGCGGCCAGCCGCTTCTCGCGCTCGATGTCGGTGCTCACGTTGGAGCAACCCTACGTCGACTACCTTCCACCGGATGGGATGGAGCGACTGGGCAGGCGCCGTCGAGGTCGAGCCCTCGATCTACGCGGCGGACTTCTCGCGGCTCGGCGATCAGCTCGGCGCGCTGGTCGAGGCGGGCGCGAGAGCATTCCATTTCGATGCGGGAGACGGCCACTTCATCCCCGAGATCACGATCGGACCGGTCGTCCTCGCCTCGATCTCGCCGCTGGTGCACGCCTGGGGAGCGGTGCTCGACTGCCATCTGATGGTCGAGCGGCCGGAGCGGCACTTCGAGTCGGTCGCCGAAGCAGGTGGGGACAGCGTGACATTCCACGTCGAAGCATGTTCCGATCCTTCCGGCGCGATCGCTCAGGCACGCTCGCTCGGGCTCGGCGTGGGCATCGCCTTCAGCCCCGACACGCCGGTCGAGGAAGCCGTCGCGGCTGCCGGCGGCGCTGACTTGGTGCTCTGCATGTCGATCCACCCCGGCTACTCGGGCCAGGCATTCATGTCGGATGCCGCGGGGAGGATCGAGCGTCTGCGGGGGCTCCTGCCCGAGGGAACACGCGTCCAGGTGGACGGAGGCATCAATCCGGAGACGATCGGGACCGCGCGGCAGGCCGGAGCCGATCTGCTCGTCGCGGGGAGCGCAATCTTCTGGCACGACGATCCCGCGGGCGCGTACACGACGCTTACGGAAGCGATTGCCGAGCATCGTGGCTGAGCCGCTCGTAGAGACTGCCGTCTGGCGCCGCCTGCAGTGGCATCGGGGAGAAGTCGAGCGCTTGCATCTCCGGGATCTCTTCGACTCCGATCCGACGCGCGGCGAGCGGTTGACCGCCGAAGCGGCCGGCCTCTATCTCGACTACTCGAAGCATCGCGTCACCGACGACACCCTCCAGCTTCTGAGGAAGCTGGCGGCGGAGCGAGAGCTCGCCGAGAAGGTGCAGGCGATGTTCCGCGGTGAGCCGGTGAACGTCTCCGAGGGCCGTCCGGCGCTTCATGTCGCCCTGCGGATGCCGCGCTCGCGGTCGCTGGTGGTGGATGGCGTAGACGTCGTCAGCGGAGGTCCACGACGAGCTCGATCGCATGTCTGCGTTCGCAGAGGAGGTGCGGTCGGGAGAGTGGTTGGGGGCGACAGGCAGGCGTATTCGAGCCGTCGTGAACATCGGTATCGGCGGAAGCGATCTCGGCCCGGCGATGGCGTATGCAGCGCTCGAGTCGTATGCGACGCCCGAGCTCACCGTGCGTTTCGTCTCGAACGTGGACCCGGACGATCTTGCGATGGCGACGAAGGATCTCGATCCTGCCGAGACGCTCTTCGTCGTCGTCTCGAAGACGATGTCGACGCTCGAGACGATCGAGAACGCAAATGCGGCGCGCGAATGGCTGGTCGCGGCCCTCGGATCGGGCGCCGACCTCACACGTCATGTCGTAGGGGTGGCGGTAAGACTCGAAGCCGGCGAGCGCATAGGGGTTCCGCCGGAGAACGTGTTTCGCATGTGGGACTGGGTTGGCGGCCGGACGTCTCTCTGCTCGGCGGTCGGGCTTTCCCTGCTGATCGCGCTCGGCGACGAGGACTTCCGCGCGCTCCTCGGTGGCTTCCACGCCATGGACGAGCACTTCGCCACCGCCGCGCTCGGCGGGAACCTCCCGGTCATCTGCGGGCTCTTGTCCCTCTGGTACCGGGACTTCATGGGCGCGGAGACCATCGCGGTCGTGCCGTACAGCCATGCTCTCCGGCTGCTTCCTGCCTACCTCCAGCAGCTCTGGATGGAGTCGAACGGGAAGTCGGTCACGACCACCGGCGAGCCGGTCGCAGTCGACTCGGGATCGGTCCTGTGGGGCGGTGCGGGAACGAACACGCAGCACGCGGTCTTCCAGCTCCTCCATCAGGGGACCGTGTTGGTGCCCGTCGACCTGATCGGTTTCGCCCGCTCGTCGGGAGATGCGGCGGAGCGGCACGACCTGCTGGCGGCGAACCTCTTCGCGCAGGCAGAGGCGCTCGCCTTCGGGCGCACGGCAGACGAGCTCGAAGACGCTGGAGCACCGGAGGAGACGATCCCGCATCGGGTGATGCCGGGGAACCGTCCGACGCTCGGTGGTTCTCGCCGAGCGGCTCACTCCGGCCACTCTCGGTGCGCTCGTGGCGCTGTACGAGCACAGCGTCTTCACTCAGGCGGCGATCTGGGAGATCAACCCCTTCGACCAGTGGGGCGTCGAGCTCGGAAAGGAGCTCGCGTCGCGGATTGCTCCGGAGCTCGCGGCGAGCTGGAAGCACGAGCTGTTGCACGACTCGTCGACGAATACCCTGATCCGCCGCTACCGGATGACGCGAGATGGGCGGTAGCGCTCCGCTCCTGGAGCTCCGTGAGCCCGACGGCGCCTTCGGCGCGATCGAGGAATGGCTCGGCGAACGAGGATTCTTCGCGCCGGGAGGCGAGGAGCTCGTCGCGGATCTCTTCCTCGGCTACGGCCTCTCACGGGCGATTCGCCGCAGGGCCACGACAGCTCCGCCTGAGCCCTGCCCCACGCTTCCGCTTGCTGCTTGTGCCGTCCGACCGGATCGCTACGTTGTCGATCATGACAACGGAGATCTACGACTGGGCGAGTGGGATCGTGAGTGGACCAATCTCGACTATCGCGCAGCAGTCGATGACGTACGCGCTGCGATCGCCCGGGGGGACGTGTATCAGGTCAACCTCGTCCAGCACCTCTCGGCGTCGTTCTCGGGGACCCCCTCTGCGCTCGCAGCCAGGCTCGCTCCGCTGGCGCCTCTGCATGTCGATCCGCTGGTGGGTCCGGGTTGGGCAGTCGTCTCCGCCTCACCCGAGCTCTTCCTCGCCAGACGTGGCAGACGAGTCTGGACGATGCCGATCAAGGGGACACGGCCGCTCGGGGAAGCTGCCGAGCTCCGGGACTCCGCGAAGGACGCGGCAGAGCACGTGATGATCGTCGATCTCGAGCGGAACGACCTCTCGCGAGTGTGCGAAGCCGGAACCGTTCGCTGGCCGGAGCTGATGGCGACCCGCGAGCTCGCAGGCGTCGAGCACATGATCTCGACGGTCGAGGGATTGCTCCGTGACGGCGTGGGCTTCGCCGAGATCCTCGAAGCGACGTTTCCCGGCGGCTCGGTGACCGGAGCGCCGAAGATCGCGGCGGTGGACCTCATCGCGGAGCTCGAGCCGGTCGGACGTGGGGCTTCGATGGGTGCGCTCGGCCGGGTGTACGGGAACGGGGACTTCGATCTCGCGCTCACGATTCGAACCTTCGCGATCGCGGAGGGTCGCATTCACCTCTGGGTCGGCGGAGGCATCGTGTGGGACTCCGATCCGGAAGCAGAGATCGAGGAGTCGTGGACGAAGGCGCGACCTCTCCTCGAAGCGATCGGGCCGAGCGTCGACGTGTCGACGGGCACGCGATGAGCCTGCTCGCGCTTGCGGTATCCGGCCGCGGCCTCGTGGATCCCGGTGACCCGGTCGTCCGTGCCGACGACGAGGCGCTGCTCCGCGGTCGCGCCGCCTTCGAGACGCTTCGGGTCTACGGAGGGCGCCCCTTTCGGCTCGAGCGACACGTGGACCGGCTGGAAGCATCGGCCGCGAGCATCGCCCTCCCGGCCGTCGACCGCGGGGAGATCGCCGAGCTGGCGGCCGCCGTACTGCCGGCTACCGGCGGCTCGGACACCGTGCTTCGCCTGGTCTGGACCGCTGGCCCTGCGGAAGGTCCACCGACGGGTCTCGCGCTCCTGAGCCCGGTTCCCGCATGGATCGAGGAGATGCGTCCTCGCGGTGCCCGCGCCGTCTCGCTGCTCGGAGTCAGAGCCGTCGTGCCCTGGCTTCTGCCAGGCGTCAAGTCGACGAGCTACGCGGTGAACATGGCCGCAGAGGCGGAAGCCAAGCGGCGCGACGCCGACGAGGCGATCTTCGTCGACTCCGACGACTACGTGCTCGAGGGCACCGTCACGAACATGTGGTGGAGGAGCGATCGGACGCTGTTCACGCCGGCACTCGACCTCGGCATCCTCGCCGGAGTCACGCGCGCCACCCTGCTCGAGCTCGCCCCGGCTTGCGGCTATGAGGTCGAGGAAGGCGCCTACCATCTCGAAGACGTGCTCGGAGCGGACGAAGCGTTCACGTCATCGTCCGTTCGCGAGGTCATGCCGCTCATCGAGGTCGACGGCGTCGCTCTCGGGCGCGGGCCGGCCGCGGACGAGCTCCAAGAGGCGTTGCGCGTCGCCGCGGCACCGTAGAAGGCGCTCTAGCGTCCGCGACGCGGTTGCCGCCGGGCTCGTCGGTACGCTCTCGGCGTGTCACAGGGCAAGATCCGGCTTGGCGGCATGGCGCTCCAGAACGGCGTGCTCGTCCACGGCCCGACGTCGTGGGCGGCGGCGGTACGGGACGAGAACGGCGAGCTGCACGTCGCGTCCGGGAAGAAACCGCGCTTCGGGGACTCGGTGGACACACCGATGCTGCGTGGGCCACTTCGTCTCGCTGAAGCGTTCGCGTTGCTTCCCATGGTTCGACGGGCCCTCCCACAGGCGCGCTTCCCCTTCGCCCGCCCAGCGGTAGTCGGCTCGATCGTCGCCTCGTCGCTGGTCGCACGCGGGCTGCGCAGATCGACGCTCTCGCCGGGAGGAAAGGAAGTCGCTGCCGGCGCGGTTTCGCTCCTGCCGGCAGTGCTCGCTCTTCGGGGATCGGGCCTCGCCGAGTATCACGGCGCTGAGCATGTCTCCATCGGGACCTATGAGAACGACGCGCGCGCGCCGAAGGAGCACCCGCGCTGCGGCTCGCAGCTCATCGCACCGATGCTCGCCTCGTCACTCGCGGCGAATGTCGCTGCTGCTCGGGCTCCGGCGGCCGCGCGAGGCTTCGCGCGCCTTCTCGGGACCGCGGCCGCCATCGGAGCCTCCGTCGAGGTCTTCGCGTGGACGACCCGGAATCCGGAGAACCCCCTCGCGAGAGCTCTGGCTCGGCCCGGGTTCGAGCTGCAACGCCGCTTCTCCACGGCGGAGCCGTCGGACGCACAGGTCGAGGTCGCAGATGCGGCTCGAGACGCCTGCCTCGCCCTCGAGCAGTAACACGCTGATCCGGGGCGCGTACGACTTCACCGCCGACTCGTCCTGACGGACGGTGTTCCCTCGGCGAAGGTTGGTTGCGCTCTGCGCGTCGAGCCACGCCTCGAGCTTGCGGTGTAGTGGGCTCGCCCAGGCTTGCACGGGTCTCGATCGTGGCGTGCGTCGGGGCGGCCCTGCTGGGTTTGCTCGGTGTCCGCGCGCACGGGAGCGTCGTCCTACACCGACACGTGGTCGACGAACGAGGGCTCGCGCGCGAGGTGGGGCAGCTGGTCGTGCTCCGTTTCACCGGTACGGCGGCTCCCGAATACGTGCGCGACGCCCTGCGCGACGGACGCGCGGCGGGCGTGATCCTCTTCCGCGACAACCTCGCCGGGCCTGCGCAGGCCAAGGCAGTCGTAACTCAGCTCCGCCGTGCGCACCCGCGACCGCTGATCTGCGTCGACCAGGAGGGCGGCACCGTACGCATCGTCTCCTGGGCCGGACCGGCGAGATCGGCGCGCGAGCAACGTGCGGCGGGGGCCGAGGGGAGCGACGCCGTCGCGGCCGCTCGCGCGCTGCGAGCAATCGGGATCAACGTCGTGCTGGCGCCGGTAGCCGACGTGCCGAGCGTCCCGCGAGCTGCACTCGCGCCGCGCGCCTTCTCGTCCGACTTCGCCGCTGTCGCAGAGTCGGTGAGCGAATCCGTTCGCGGCTGGCGCCTGGGCGGTGTAGCACCAACCGTCAAGCACTTTCCCGGCCTCGGCGGCGCAGCCCTCAACACCGATGACGGATCGGTGACGATCGCTCGGAGCGCTGCTCGGCTGCGCCGGCAGGATCTCGCCCCATTCCGTTCGGCGATTGCAGCAGGCGTGCCGCTCGTCATGGTGGGCCACGCCACCTATCCCGCGATCGATCGGAGTCACATCGCATCGCAGTCGAGGGCGGTGGTCGACGGGCTGCTGCGCGACGAACTCGGCTTCCGCGGCGTCGTCATCACGGACTCCACGGAGGCCGCTGCGGTCCTTGCGGTGACACGTCCAGCGGAGGCGGCAGTGCGCAACGTGCGTGCGGGCGTCGACATCGTCCTGACGACCGGCAGGGGTTCCTACATCCAGGTGTACCGCGGGCTCCTCGCCGAGGCGCGCCGCGATCCGGCTTTCCGCATGCGCGTACGAGAGTCCGCAGCTCGCGTGCACGCGCTACGGCGCTCGCTCCGCTGAATCGCCAAACGCCGCGGTTTCATGGGGCCACCCCGGTCCACCACCCGCTTTCAGCGTAACGCCGAAGAGCTCGCGAGTGGGTCACGGACCGTGCCAAGACAGTGAAGAAGAGCACGCTTGAGGGGGCGCTTCCGGGTGCCGATACGAGGTGAGGTGGACCTCGAGAACACGCTGCTCACCTGGCTTCCGATCATCTTCTTCGGGGTGGTCATCTGCCTTCTGCTCTGGACGATCCGTTTCATGCCGCGCGCCAAGCCGGCGCCCGTCATCAAGGGGTCTCAGGTCGAGGTGTCCTGGGCCGACGTGGCCGGGCTCGACGGTGCGAAGGAGGAGCTCAACGAGGTCGTCGAATTCCTCCGCGACCGGAACCGCTTCGAGCGGCTAGGGGCACGCGTCCCGCGCGGGATCCTGCTGCATGGTCCCCCGGGGACGGGGAAGACGTTGCTCGCGAAGGCCGTCGCCAGCGCCTCCGGCGCGAACTTCTACTCGCAGAGCGCTTCTTCGTTCGTCGAGATGTTCGCCGGGCTCGGCGCAGCCAGAATCCGCAAGCTCTTCGAAGAGGCCCGCAAGAACGCGCCGGCCATCGTTTTCATCGACGAGCTCGACGCCGTCGGCACCGCTCGGTCCGGGGGTTCCGTCCACCGGGAGCATGACCAGACTCTGAACCAGCTCCTCGTCGAGCTCGACGGCTTCAACCCCCGAGACGAGGTCGTCGTCATGGCCGCCTCCAACCGGCTCCAGGATCTCGACTCGGCGCTTCTTCGCCCCGGTCGCTTCGACCGACAGGTGCTCGTCTCGCCGCCTGACGTCGCGGGCCGCGAGTCGATCCTCGCCGTCCACACCCGTTCGAAGCCGCTCGCAGCCGACGTGGATCTGGCGCACATCGCGAAGCAGACGGCAGGATTGACAGGAGCCGATCTGGCGAACCTGTGCAACGAGGCAGCAATACTCGCCGGAAGGACCGCAGCCCAGTACATCCGTCAAGCGGACTTCGATGCTGCGATGGAACGCATCGTGGCGGGGCTCCAGCAGCGGCGGGTCGTGTCCGAGAAGGAAAAGCGGATCCTCGCCTACCACGAGGCAGGCCACGCGGTCATGTCGCATCTCGTGGGCGAGCTCTTCCCGGCGCAGAAGGCGACGATCGTGTCGCGCGGGGAGGCGCTCGGCTACACGCTGAACATGCCTGCGGAGGACCGCTACCTGCACACGCGCGAGGAGTTCGTCGACCTGATGATGGTGTTCCTCGCCGGCCGTGCCGCCGAGCAGATCGTCTTCGGGCGCATCACCAACGGCGCGTCGAACGATCTCGAGCGGGTGACGCAGATCGCGCGCTCGATGGTGTTCGAGTACGGCATGTCCGAAGTCGCACCCGCGAGGACGATGCGTGCCGACAACTACGCGCTCTCGGAGGAGACGAAGCGGCTGCGTGACTCCGAGCAGGCGCGATTGACCGACCAGGCGTATTCCGAGGCGCAGCGTCTCCTCCGCAAGCACCGCGCAGCAGTCGATCGAGTCGCAGAAGCGCTCCTCGAGAAGGAGACGCTGGATCGCGCGGAGCTGCAGGCGCTGCTCGCGGACATCAAGGCGGAGTCGCAGTCTTCCGAGACCGTCGGCACCGTGCGCGTCCTTCCAATGCGCGACTGAGCACCGCGGGTACGATCGCCTGAAGTGCTCCCCGCCGCGAATACGCCCACGCCTCGCGCGGCTGCGAACACTTCGCATGCCGTCGTCCTCAGTCGGGCCAATATTCACGAATATTGGCCCTCCCTGCGTCCTAGGCCTGCTCGGTTCTCGCCGGCGAGGCATGACCGTATTCGCGACGGCAAGCACTAGTGCGACCCCGGGGCATCCACCACGTCGGCGTGGCCGTTCGAGATCTCGACGAGGCGATTGCGACCTACCAGCGGCTCTTCGGCGCGCGCGTCGAGCTTCGTGACTCGCTGGAGTCGCAGGGGGTCGAAGCGGCATCGCTCCTCGTGGGCGACGGCCGTGTCGAGCTCCTCGCGCCGACGGGCGAGGACACCCCGGTCGGGCGCTTCCTGGCACGGAGAGGCGAGGCGATGCATCACGTCGCCCTCGAGACCTCCGACGTGGGGGAGGCGCTTCGACACCTGGAGGCACAGGGAGCCCAGCTGGTCGACAAGATCCCACGCCCCGGCCTCTTCGGGCTCGAAGTCGCATTCGTCCATCCCGACGCCGTCCACGGCGTCCTCACGGAGGTGGTTTCCACTGACTAGCGCGAACGACTTCGTACGGATCGAGATCGGGCTCGACGGCGGCCAGATCCTGAGCACCCTGGTGACGCCGAAGAGCGCCGACGCGCTCGAGCAGTCCCTGCAGGCTGGCGCGGCGGGATCACTGGCGCTGGAGGCGCAGGAGGGGAACATCATGCTCGTGCTCCCGCGGGTCCTGTACGCAAAGCGGTTCGCGCGCGAGTCGCGCGTCGGCTTCGGCGGGTAGCGCTTGGCGTTACAGGTCGGAATCGTCGGCCTGCCGAACTCCGGCAAGACCACGCTCTTCAACGCCCTCACGCACGCGGGAGCAGAGGTTTCGGCCTACGCATCCGTTGTCGAGAAGCCGAACCTCGGCGTCGCGGTGATCCCCGACGACCACGTCGCGCGCCTCGCTGCCGTCGTCGGATCCAGGAAGGTCACTCCCGCCGCGATCCGCGTCGTCGATGTCCCCGGCGCGAGCGCGGAGATCCCTGGTGACCTGCGGCGGGTGGACGCGCTGCTCGCGGTCGTGGACGGGTTCTCGGATGACGCCGATCCCGCTCGCGATCTCGAGGCTCTGAAGCTCGAGATGATGGTCGCCGATGGCGATCACGTCGAGCGGCGGCTCGAGAAGGTTCGCAAGGAAGCGAAGTCAGGCGACCCGTCGAGACGAAAGGAGGTGACGGTCCTCGAGGAGATCCTCGTGCACCTGGAGTCGGGAATGCCGCTCGCTTCCTGGGAAGGCAGCCTGCCGTCGGAGCTCGAGCCGTTGACGACGAAGCCGCTCCTCCCGGTCGAGAACGGGCCGAGGGGAATCGACTGCAAGCTGGAGATGGAGCTTGCCGAGCTTCCCGACACCGAGGCCGCGGAGTTTCGCTCGGGCCCGTCGGCGCTCGACGAGGTCGTGAGCCGGCTGAAGAATGCGCTCAACCTCATCACCTTCTACACCGTCGGCGACACCGAGGCTCGCGCCTGGACTCTCGCCTCCGGCGAGAGCGCGTTGGCCGCGGCCGAGGGCATCCATTCGGACATCGCTCGGGGCTTCATTCGCTGCGAGGTGATCCGGTGGAACGACCTGGTCGAGAGCGGCTCGCACGCCGAAGCCGCGCGTCGCGGGCTTCAGCGACTGGAGGGAAAGAGCTACGTCGTCGAGGACGGAGACGTCCTCAACGTGCGCTTCAACGTGTGACGTTGGCGACGCTCCGCCCTATCCTGCCGCGACGAGTGCCGCACCGGCGAGTGCGACGACGCCACCGGCTCGTCGGGATGCGCCGAGCCGTTCGTCGAGCAGGAGCCGGGCGAGCACCACCGTGACGACGGGATAGAGGGCGCTCAAGACGGCGACGATGCCGGCCGCGCCCTTCGTGGTCGCGAACGCGACGAGGACGTTCGCGCCGGTGTCGAAGAGGCCGACGGCAACGAGCGCTGGTAGGAGGGCGCGGGGCGGGCGGAGCGAGGTTCGCGTGACGAGGAGGGCGGCTGTCACCGCGAGCGTCACTGAGGCGGAACGCGCTGCGACCACCGCCCAGGGCGCGCTTTCGTCCGCTCCTGCGTCGAGCCCGACCACGAACAGGCCGAAGCCGAGAGCCGCAACGATCGCCATCCCTGCACCAGCAGCGATCCGCTGGCTACCGCTGGCGGGCTCACGCGACAGCGTCACGATTCCTGCAAGCACGAGCACGACACCCAGGACCTGGAGTGCGCCGGGCACGATTCCGCGTGCCGCGTCGACGGTGAGCGGAACGAGCGGTGACGCCGCGGAGATCGGAGCGACGATGCCCATCGCGCCCATGGCCAGACCGCGGTACAGAGCGCCGAGCCCGATGGCACCCGCCAGCCCGGCAAGCGCGGCCGGGAGCAGCTCGGGAACTCCGGGGAACGGATCGCGTGCGATCAGCACCCAGAGTGTCACTCCGAGCAGCCCGATCGCCTGCGAGACCGCGAGCACGGTGAGGACGGCGGTTCGCCGCGCGGCGAGACCTGCGATGAAGTCACCGATGCCCCACGAGAGAGCGCCGGCGAGCGCCAGTAGCCCCACTACGGGATGCTCAGTCGCCGACGGGGCGCGTTGCGGCTTGCGCGTCGAGCTGGTTCGCGTGGTAGAGAACCGCCGCCTCCGCCGTGCGTGCAGCGGGACGGTCGTGGTGCGTCGCTATCGCATGGAGAAGCTCGGCGAGGGCTGCTGGATCGAGATCCCCGGACCGTTCCTCGATCATGCGCATCCCCAGATGGACATGGCCGAGGAGCCGACCCTCCTCGGTCTGTCGAAACGCGGGCCCTCGTCCGAGCTCGCGAGTCCGGCCGATGTCGTGCAGAAGCGCCCCGGCGAGCAGGAGATCGCCGCGCAAGCGTGGGTGAAGCTGCGCGGTCTCGCGGCAAAGCGTTGCTACCCCGACCGTATGCTCGAGGAGCCCGCCGGCATATCCGTGGTGCCCGTCGGCACCGGCTGCAGGGAGCTCTCTGAGGGAAGCGCGGATCGCCTCGTCGCGAACGAACGAGCTCACGACCGCAGCCAGTCCCGGGTGGGCGATCTCGGAGGCGAGAAACTCGAAGAACCCGTCGAGCTCGTCGGCGTCGCGGCGGAGCGTTGGAGTGAGCTCGGACGGATCCGTGTCGTCGGCGGGCTCGACCGCACGCACCTGCAACTGCAGCCGCCCGCCGAAGCGCTCGACACGGCCGAGGACGCGCACCGCTTCACCTTCGCCGAAGCGCTGGTCGAGCAGGTCGACGTCGCTCCAGACGCGCGCCTCGATGCGACCGCTCGCATCTGCGAGCTCGAGCGCGAGATAGGCCGCGCCCGCTCGAGTGCGGCGCCGCTCTTTCTTGGTGACCGCGAACACGCCCTCCACGGTCCTGTCCTCGGCGAGCTCGGCGATCGTGGTCACGTCAGGAGTCTATGAATCTAGGCCGTTGGTACGCTCGCCCGGATGGCCGCCGTGGAGCCGTTCCGCGCCGTCCGCTATTCCGGCGCGGCCGGATCGCTGGCGGATCTCGTCGCACCGCCGTACGACGCCGTCGACCCCGAGGAGCGCGAGCGCCTCCGATCGCGGAGCCCGTACAACGTCGTCCATCTGACCCTGCCCGAGTCGCCCGAGCAGGCGGCGGAGCTGTACCGCGAATGGCTCGCAGGCGGGATCCTCGCGCACGAGGGCGAGCCGGGAGCCTGGCTTCTCTCCGAGGGATTCACCGGTCCTGACGGCATCGCTCGGGAGCGCCGCGGAGTCGTCGTCTCGCTCGCGGTCGAGCCGTACGAGACGAGACACGTACTTCCCCACGAGCGAACCCATCCGCCCATCCGGGACGAGAGGCTCCGGTTGCTGCGCGCGGTACGCGTGCAGCCCGAGCCGATCCTCGTCCTGCAGGACGGGCCGCTCGAGCTCGAGGATCCGGAGCGTGCGCCAGATCTGCAGACGGACGGATCACGGATGTGGCGGCTCGAAGACTTCGATCCGGGCTCGCCCGCGAGCGACGGCCTTCTCATCGCAGACGGCCACCATCGCTACGAGAGCGCGCTCCAGCTCGGCTCGGACGTGCGCATCATGGCTTTGCTGGTCTCGACGTCGGATCCCGGTGTGCATGTATTCCCGACGCACCGCACGTTCTCCGGCCGGCCCGACCTCGCCGAGGACGCGGAAGGCGAAGGCGTCGAGGATCTGTCTGCGAAGGACTTGCACTTCTCGGAACCGAGCCTCGAACACGATCCGTGGCCGTCGCGTACCGGCGTGGACGGGTCTCGATCATCCGCGGGCGCGAGGACGAGCTCGACGTCGAGCTGGTGGACCGTTACGGGCTCGACGGCATCGGGTACACGTCGCAGAGCGCCGAGGCCGTCGCGGCCGTCGATCGCGGGGATGCGGACGTCGCGTTCCTGCTACGGCCGCCGCGTGTCGAAGACGTCTTCGCGGCTGCGCGATTAGGGGAGCGGATGCCGCCCAAGAGCACGTACTTCTTCCCGAAGCCGCTGTCCGGGCTCCTCTTCCATCCTCTCGACTCGTGACCGATTGGCTCGCCACCTGCCGGCTGTGCGTCGCCGACATCCGTGAGACTCTCGAGCGCCTTCCGACGCGGGTCGAGCGCGAGCCCGTGCTGCGACGCGGACACGGCGGAGACGACACCACTGCGATCGACCAGGCCGCCGAGGACGCCGTCGTCGCGCGTCTCGGGGCGCTAGAGGAGGACTTCGTCCTCGTCTCCGAGGAGCTCGGCGAGCGCACATTCGGCGCGGGTGGCGCGCGGCGTGTCGTCGTCGACCCGATCGACGGCTCGGTCAATGCCAAGCGGGGGATCCCGTTCTTCTCGTTCTCGCTCGCGGTCGCCGAGGGTGCGACCATGGGAGACGTCGTCTTCGGCTACGTCTACGACTTCGGCACCGGTGAGGAGTGGACGGCCGAGCGGGGGAGGGGCGCGTTTCTCCAGGGGAAGCCGCTCGGGCCGGTCGTGCCCAAGGATCGCATCGAGATCCTTTCCTTCGAGGGGACGACCACTGCCGCCATCACGGAGAAGGTCCCGCGGGTGCTCGGCCTTGCTGACCGGGTGCGCGTCATGGGGTCGCTTGCGCTGTCGCTTTGCCACCTCGCAGACGGACGCGTGGACGCAGCGTGCTGTTTGAAGGAGATCCGGGCGGTCGACATCGCAGCCGCCCAGCTACTCCTCACCGAGCGCGGCCTCGCGGTCGAGCTCTTCGACGATCCGCCTCTTGCAACGGCGCTCCTCGATCTCGGCACTCGCTCGCGGCTCGCGGCGGCCGGTTCGCCCGAGCTCGCGGCAGCGCTCTCCGACGCGCTTCGCTAGCGTCGGCTTCGCGGTCGCTGCGCTGGTGTACCCTCGAACGCATGAGACCGGACCGCGACGCGATCCTGAAGGCGCTCGAGCAGGTCATCGACCCCGAGATCCGGAAGCCGGTGACCGAGCTCGACATGGTTCGCGACGTCCTCGTCGAGGACTCGGGTGCGGTGTCCGTGACGATCGCCTTGACCGTCGCAGGCTGCCCGCTCCGGCACTCGTTCGAGGAGCAGGTGTCGCGGGCCGTCTCGCCGATCGAGGGTGTCACCTCCGTGCGACTCGGTTTCGAGGTGATGACCGCGGAGGAGAAGGCGGCGCTCGTCTCGAGGTTGCGCGGCGGGCGGGCCGAGAAGACGATCTCGTTATCGCCGTCCACACGTGTCCTCGCGGTCGCTTCGGGCAAGGGTGGAGTCGGAAAGTCGACGCTCACGGCCAACCTCGCCTACGCGCTCTCGAGTCTCGGAGAGGAAGTCGGGGTGCTCGACGGGGACGTGTACGGACACTCGATTCCGCACATGCTCGGCGTGCATCAGAAGCCGATTGCGGTGGACGACATGATGGTTCCGCCAGTCCGCGGCGACTTGAAGCTGATGTCGATCGGGTTCTTCCTCGACGAGAACGCGCCTGTCATGTGGCGCGGGCCGATGCTGCACAAGGCGCTGGAGCAGTTCCTCTCGGACGTCCACTGGGGTGACCTCGACACGCTCCTCGTGGACATGCCCCCGGGAACGGGCGACGTCGCGATGTCGCTCGGTCAGCTCCTTCCCCGCGCGGAGGCCCTCGTGGTGACGACCCCGCAGCCCGCCGCCCAGCTGGTTGCGGTGCGGGCGGCGCAGATGGCGGTCAAGACGGGGATGCGGGTCGTCGGCGCGGTCGAGAACATGTCCTACCTCGCGGACACCGGCCAGGAGCTCTTCGGTTCGGGTGGCGGACAGGCGCTTGCCGACGAGATCGGCGTTCCCCTGCTCGCGCGGATTCCGCTCGACCCGGTTCTGCGCGAGGCCGCTGACGAGGGCAACCCCGTGCTCGAGGTGGCGCCCGACTCGGAGGCCGCACAGTCGATCCTCGCGCTCGCGAAGTCCGTCGCGGCGTCACGCGCCGGGACGATCCGCAAGCCTCTGACGGTTCTCTGACGAGCGACGAGGCACGCGGCCGGCTCGCGGCCCTCGGGCTCGAGGACGCCGCGGTCAATGCTCTGCTCGCCCACTTCGAGGATGCCGACCGGCGCGGGAAGACGGGTCACGGTCTTTCGCGAGTCCCGTGGCTCGAGACGCTCGACGTCGAACCTCTCGCTCGGCCTTCGCGAATGGTTCGCGAGGACGGCTTCGAGCGTTGGGACGGAGGCGGCGCGCTCGGCTACCTCGTCCTCGAGGAGATCGTGCGGGAGACCCTTGCGTCGCCGCCGTGCACGCGCGGCTCGTCGTCGCCCAGCGTTGCTTTCCAAGCGGCGCGCTCGGCTACTGGGTTCGCCGCCTCGCCGAGGGAGGCCTCGTTGCGGCGCTGACGGCGACGTCGCCTCGGCGGCTTCCGCATCCGGCGGGAGGCCCTCCGCTGACGGGGACAAACCCGCTCGCAATTGCGATCCCCTCGAGCGACGGCCGCGTGCTCGTCTCGGATGTGTCGATGGGCGCGGTGACGTACGGGGACGTGCTCGCAGGGCTGGCGTCGCCCGAGGAGCTGGTGCCGTTCGGCGGGGAACTCGCCCACAAGGCGTTCGCGCTCGCGGTCGGGCTCGAGCTCCTCGTCGGGGCGCTAGCCGGCGCGGAGCACGGCGCCGTTCTCGTCGTCGCGCGGCCCGAGCACGATCCGGTGCCGGCGTTTCGCGCTCTTGCGGCCGAGCGTCGCCTACCCGGCGGCTGAGGGTCCGGCCGCGAGCGCGGCTTCCGCGAGCTCCTGAGCGGCAGCGTGTGTCGTTATCCCTCGCTCGCGCGCACGCGCGAAGACTTCCGCGAGCGTCCGCGGGATGGCATGCACCTTCCGCACCGCTGCGTCGGCGTCGTACCCGCCGGGCCGCAGCTCGCAGCTGATGTTGATGACGCCGCCGGCGTTGATCACGTAGTCGGGCGCGTAGACGATTCCGCGCTCACGCAGCATCTCGCCGTGCCGAACCTCGTCGAGGAGCTGGTTGTTCGCCGCTCCCGCGATCACGGCGCAGCGGAGCCGAGCGATCGTGTCGTCGTTGAGGACGCCGCCGAGGGCGCACGGCGCGAAGACGTCGCACTCGACGCCGTAGATCTCGTCGGAGTCGACGACCTCGACCCCGAGCTCGCTGACGGCGTGCTCCATGCGCTCGGGGTTGACATCGGTTGCAAGAACGCGTGCCTCCGCTTCGGCGAGATGCTTCGCGAGCCCGAAGCCCACGCTGCCGAGACCTTGTACGGCGACGGTCCTGCCGGCGACGTCGGAGTTACCCGAGGCCTCGAGCAACGCGGCGCCGACCCCGAGGAAGCAGCCGAGCGCAGTTGCCGCCCGCGGGTTCCCTCCGCCCCCCTCCTCGACCGTGAGGCCGGTTACGTGCGAGGTCGTTCGCTGAACCGAGCGGAGATCGGGGATGCCCACGTTCACGTCCTCGGCAGTGATGTACGTTCCGCCGAAGTCGTCGACGAATCGACCCATCGCCTCGAAGAGCTCGTCGGTCTTCTGGCTCGGGTCGGCGACGACGACGGACTTGCCGCCGCCGAGTCCCGTCTGCGCGACCGCGGACTTGTACGTCATCGCGCGCGAGAGCCGGAGCACGTCTTCGAGCGCAGCGTCATGCGTCGCATACGGCCACAGGCGCATGCCGCCGAGCGAGGGGCCGAGACGGGTGGAGTGCACGCTGATGAAGGCGCGTAGGCCGCTCGCCTCGTCCTCGGCCCGCGCGACCCGTTCGTAGCCGGGCACCTCGAGGTTCGTGATCTTCATGCCTGTCGAGACCGCTCGGCCGGCGTCGGAAAGAGCTCCTGGTGGATGGCGAAGATGCGTCGCAGTTCCTCGAGCGGCCGCACGTGGTCGTCCACGCGCAGGTCGACGAAGACGTCGGAGAGGCCCGCGAAGCCTTGCTCGGGGCCGACGACGAGAAGCGCGGCCGACTGCTGGCCGCGCCGGTCACCTCCCGCTGCCTGCGCCGCGTCGAGGCAGTCGAGCAGGCGCTCGGCGAGAGGCCGGCCGGCGCTCGACTCGAACGTCTCGGCCAGCGCGTCCACGGTTTCCCCGGAGACGAGGATGTTGCCCTGCGCGGCATAGCCGTCGCCCACGCGCCCGCCGGCCCAGTCCTGGCAGTCGGCGCCGGTGTACGTCACGGCGCGTCCCTCTCCGTCCACGATCCCGAGCTGCCGTTTCGCGCGCTCCTCGTCCGCCGCGGTCAGGCGGTCGGCTGTTTCCTGGGCGGAGTGACCCGCTTCGAGCAGCTCGAGCCCATCCGGCCCGTAGCGCGGGTTCGCCCAGGACTGCGTCGCGATTGCGCCGACGAGCGGCTTCGCCCACGGGACGATGCACCCGACGGCGAGGAACTTCGACTGGACGGCGACTCCCCACTGGCGCACATCGAGGGCGCAGGCGCAGATGGAGTAGGTCGAGACGAGAGAGGGGCTGCTAGCCGTAGGTCAGCTCCGCAAGGTCGAGTGCGAGAAGCGCTTCGTCCCGAACGAGCACGCAGGCGACCTCGCCGCGGGAGAGTGCGTCCACGACCTCTTCGGAGGTTGTCGCCCGGACGACGACCGGAGTTCCCTCGAGATGTGCAGCGCGAATGCGCTCGAGGTCGGAGACGTTGTCGAGCACGAGCGCACCCTCGAGGTCCATCGTCCCCTCCAAGACCGACTGAAGGCACCTTGCGTCCGGTCGAGCCGAACCAGCGTTCGCGCATCAGAAGGTGAGCGTCTCCCCGGGCTCGGGCGCCAGGATCTCCACGCCGTCGGGCGCGAGCTTCCGGAGCTCGTCCGGGGTGCCGGTCAGGAGTCCGAACGTCCCGTAGTGGCACGGAACGCAGCGAATGACGCCGAGCAGCTCGATCGCGACGGCTGCCTCCTGCGGTCCCATCGTGAAGTGATCGCCGATCGGAAGGATCGCGACATCCGGCGAGTAGATGCGTCCGATGAGGGACATGTCCCCGAAGACGTTGGTGTCGCCGGCAAAGTAGAGCTTGAAGCCGTCCTCGAGCTCGAGCACCATCCCGCAGGACTCGCCCGTGTAGGTCCCGTCCGGCGCGCTCGACGAATGCTGTGCGTGCGTGAGCGTTACCCGGACACCCTCGACGGAGATTGTGCCGCCCTTGTTGATGGAGTGGCTGCCGCCGTCGTCCGCTACGCCTTGGGCTGTCAGCCACTGCCGCAGCTCGACCTGGGCGACGACGGCGCATTCGAACCGATTGTGGATCGCAGCCACGTCTCCCGAGTGGTCGCCGTGCCCGTGTGTGACGAGGACGAGGTCGCAGCGTTCGGGCGTGCGCTCCGAGTCGGGCGTCCTCGGGTTGCCCGTGAGAAAGGGATCGACGTAGACGCGCTTGCCGCCGGGAGTGTCGACGCGAAACGCCGAGTGCCCGAGCCAGGTCAGTTCCGTCGCCATCTCGCAAATCTAGATGGTCGGCGTGATCGAGCCTTCGACATCGGTGAAGCGGAAGGGACAGTGCCCGCTGGGAGATCGCCTCGCACGGCGAAATCATGCGCCGAATGTGCGCCCGACTCAAATCACCTGGTCGTGTAGATCAGAAGGAGAGCGACGACGCGGCGTCGGAAGCGAGATCGAGGATCGGCTCGACGGCGACGAACGAGCCGACGGTGACGACGACGGCCGCGGCGACGGCGAGCCCGAGCGCGATCTCTCGCGGCGGGGATCCGCCCGCGGGAGCGAGCCGCAGCTCGGCGCCCGAGCGCATGTACAGCCAGCGGACGATGTTCAGGTAGTACGCGAGCGAGAGTGCGGTCGCAGCGACGCCGACGAGCACGAGCCACCAGTCCCCTGCCTCGTACGCCGCGGAGAACACGAAGAGCTTCCCGAAGAAGCCGCCGGTGAGCGGGAAGCCCGCCATGCCGAGCATGAAGATCCACAGAGAGGCGCCGTAGAAGGGCCGCTCCCAGCCGAGGCCGGCGAGCCCTTCGAGGTTCAGCGGGACGCCGAGCTCCCGTTCGCGCGCCGCGACGACCGCGAAGGCGCCGACGGACATTGCGGAGTAGGGGACGAGGTAGTAGAGGAGCGCCTCGGCGCCGCGCTCGCTCCCGGCGGCGATCGCGATCAGCATGAAGCCTGCGTGCGAGATCGACGAGAACGCGAGGATCCGCTTCACGTCTCGCTGCGCGAGCGCCGCCAGGTTCCCCCACGCGAGGGAGATGCACGCGATGACTGCGACGGCGATCGTCCAGATCTCGCTCTCGTCCGGGAACGCGGTGACGAGGATGCGCAGGGTGACGACGAGCGCGGCGGTCTTCGTCGCCGCCGACATGAACGCGGTCACCGAGGTCGGCGCGCCCTGGTACACGTCGGGAGTCCACATGTGGAACGGCGCCGCCGAGACCTTGAAGGCGAGGCCGGCGAGGATCATCGCGAGGCCCGCGACCAGGAAGGCGTCGTCGCCCGCCTGCGCCGCTGCGATCTGCGCGAAGCCGAGCTCCTCGGTCGCGCCGAAGACGAGCGCGGAGCCGAAGAGCAGCACCGCCGAGCCGAACCCGCCCACGATCACGTACTTGAGCCCCGCCTCGAGAGATGTCTCCCGGTCGGTGTCGAAGGCGACGAGGATGTAGAGGCAGAGCGAGAACCACTCGAGCCCCAGGAAGAGCGTCATCAGGTTCTCGGCCTGGACGAAGAAGAGCATCCCCGCTCCGGCGGCCGCGAGGAGCGCGTAGTACTCGCCGTTGTCGCGGCGCTTCTCGCCCCAGGACGCGAAGACGATCGACGGCACCGGTGATCGCGAGGATGAGCTGCGCGAATGCGCCGAGCTGGTCGCGGATCATCGACTCCGAGAGGAGGGTCTCCGGTTGCGGCGTCTCGTCGAACAGGATCCCTGCGAAGACGGCGGCGACTACGAATCCCGCGAAGACGGCGACCGCGGCGATCGTCTTTCGCAGCCACGGCGGCAGGAGGACCGCGGCGAGCAGCGCGATCACCGAGGCGCCGAGGAGCGCCAACGTCGGCGAAAGCGCGAGCCAGTCGACGCTCGGACTGTCGATCACTCGAAGCCCTCCGCCACCACTCGAGTCGGCTCATCGCCCGGGAACGAGCTCTGACTGACGAGAGCGGGCCAGACCGAGAGCGCGAGAAGGCAGGCGACGAGCGGGAGCACGAGCGCCAGCTCGCCGAGCCGCAGGTCGAGTGCTTCGTCTCGCACTGCAGTCCCGGGTCGCACGTGCAGGACGGCGGAGATCAGCCGCAGCACGTACATCGCCGCCAGCACGATTCCGAGCGCAACGACTGCCGCGTACCCCCAGCCGTTCTCGTACGCGCCGGCCATGATCAGGAACTCACCGGCGAACGTGACGGAGCCGGGAACGGCAAGCGCGACCATCCCGGCGACGAGCAGCACGGTCGCGAGGGCGGGCCGCCCGCGCGCCATTCCGCCGAGCGCGTCGAGGTCGCCGGTTCCGCAGCGTCGCTCGACCATGCCGACGAGCAGGAACATCGACGCAGAGATGAGCGCATGGGCAACGGACAGGAGCACTGCGCCGTCGAGCCCGAGGTCGTTCAAGGCGAAGAGACCGAGGGTGATGAGCCCCATCTGCGCGAGCGACGAGTAGGCGACGATCCCGCGCAGGTCGGGGGCGCGGAACGCGAGCAGCGACCCGTACACGAGCCCCGCGCCCGCGAGCACGAGGATCACGCCGGTGAAGTCCTCCACGGGCTCCGGGAACTTCGCGAGCACGATGACGAGGAACCCGTACACCGCGGTCTTCGAGACGATCGCGGACAGAACCGCGGCGACCTCGACCGGCGCTTCCCGATATGCGAGCGGCAGCCAGCCGTGGAAGGGGAAGAGCGGAGCCTTCACCGCGAAGGCCACTGCGAAGCCGAGGAAGATCCACGTGTTGTCGCTCGTTCCCGACTCGAGCAGGCTGAACGTCCCCTGCGTCACGCCGAACGCGACGACGGACGCGAGCATGAGGAGCGACCCCGCCATCGTGTAGACGACGAAGGTGAACGTCGCCGCCATGCGCCTGGCACCGCCCCAGACACCGACGAGCACGTACAGCGGGATGAGCATCGCCTCGAAGGAGACGTAGAAGAGAAGGAGATCCTGCGAGGCGAACGTCGCGACCACCGCGCCGGTCAGGAAGAGCATGAGCGCGTGGTAGGCCCGCGGCCGGTCGCGTCCCACCCAGAGCGCGTAGCCGATCGCCGCGGCCGAGACGACAACCGTCACCCCGGCGAGCCAGAGCGAGAAGCCGTAGAACCCGACCGAGTACGAGATCCCCAGGCTCTCGACCCACTCCTCGGTCGTCCCGAGCTGCAGGCCGTCGGCGTCGAAGTCGAAGCGCGTTGCAGCGGCGATCCAGAGCCCGACCTCCATCAGCGCGACGAGGAATGCGAGCCCTGCGGTCGTCTCGCGAGGCACCGGCAGCACCGCGATCGCGAGGGCCCCCGCGAGCGGGAGCAGGATCAGCGCCGTGGTGAGCATCGCTAGCGCACCGCCACGAAGACGACGATGAGGACGCAGACGGCGAAGGCGATGGCGAGTGCGTACGTGCGCAGGAGCCCGGTCTGGAACCGTGCGAGCCCTCCGCTCGCCAGGACCGTCCCCGAGCCGATCTCGTTCAGCGAGCGTTCGATCACGGGCTCTTCCACGTTTCGCCTGAGCGCGTTCGCGAGTGCGGCCGCGGGACGATAGAAGAGCGCGTCGTACAGCTCGTCGAAGTAGAACTTGTGCTCGAAGACGCGCCAGGCGCCCGGCTGCGTCACGAGCTGACTGCCGCGCAGGAAGGCGCGGCGTGCGAGGAGCAGTCCGACGATCCCGAGCGTCACCGTGATGGCGCTCGTCAGGTAGTCCTGCGCGGCCGTCGCCTCGACCAGCGGCTCTCCCGCCTGCTCGACCCAGTGCGTGAACGGATGCCAGACACCCGGGATCGAAAGGAGGCCGCCGATCGTCGAGAGCACGGCGAGGACGGCGACCGGCACGAGCATCGAGAGCGGGCCCTCTCCGTGCGTCTCGTGCGCACGAGCGGTGTCGTGGGCCGGCTCCTGCTGCGGGCCCTGGAACACCGTGAAGTAGAGCCGGAACGAGTAGGCGCCGGTCAGAAGCGTGCCGATCAGGCCCGCGACGAAGAGCGTCCACCCAAGACCTCCTCCTTCGGCGAGCGCCGAGGCGAGGATCGCGTCCTTCGACCAGAAGCCCGCGAACGGAGGCAATCCGACGAGCGCGACCGTTCCGATCAGGAAGGCGACGTGCGTCCGCGGGAGCGCTGTTTTCAGCCCACCCATCCTGCGCATGTCCTGCTCGCCGCCCAGGTGGTGGATCACGACTCCCGCTGCGAGGAAGAGCAACGCCTTGAAGAAGGCGTGCGTCATGAGGAGGAAGATCGCGAACCCGTAGGCTCCGATACCGGCGCCGAGGAACATGTAGCCGATCTGGGACATCGTCGAATACGCGATGACGCGCTTGATGTCCCACTGCACGAGCGCGACGAGTCCGGCTATCAGGAGCGTCACCGTGCCGAGGATCGCCGCGAGGCTCTGGACGTCGGGCGCCGCTTCGAAGATCGGATGCGCCCGCACGAGCAGGTACACGCCGGCCGTCACCATCGTCGCCGCATGGATCAGGGCGGAGACCGGCGTCGGGCCTTCCATTGCGTCGGGGAGCCAGGTGTGCAGCGGGATCTGGGCCGACTTCGCGACCGCGCCGCCGAGTAGCCCGAGCGCGACGAGGTTCACCGTCGTATCCGAGAGCCCGTCCACCTCTCCGAAGACTTCGAGGAGCTCCAGCGTGCCCGTGCTCCAGATCAGGAGCACGAGCGCCAGCGCGAACGTCGCGTCCCCGACGGCGTTCATGACGAACGCCTTCTTCGCGGCCGCCACCGCCTCGGCGCGCGCGTGCCAGAACCCGATCAGCAGGTAGGACGCGAGCCCGACGAGGCCCCAGCCGACGAGGAGCAGCAGGAAGTTCCCCGCCTGCACGAGCATCAGCATCGAGAAGACGAAGAGCGACATGTACGCGAAGTACCGGCGCTCCTCGTCGTCGCCGGCCATGTACCCCATCGAGTACCAGACGATCAGCCCGCCGACCCCGGAGACGATGAGCATCATCACGACCGAGAGCGGGTCGACGAGAATCTCCATCCCGACCTCGAAGTCGCCGGCCGCGAGCCACGTGTACGCGGTGGAGAGGTGCTGCCGCTCGTCCGCGTCGCGCGACCAGAGCCCGAAGAGAGCGGTGAGCGCGCCTGCGAACGCGAGGAAGGTGGTCAGCGTCGAGATCCAGCCCGCCGTGCGACGCGAGATCAGCGAACCGGAGAGTGTGATCGCGAGCGCGCCGCCCAGGGGCGCGAGCAGGCATACCCAGGCGCCGGCGATCATCCTCTGAGGACGCTCGCCTGGTCGACGTCGAGCGCCATGTCGCGTCGAGCCATGGCGACGATGAGGCCGAGACCGATCGCGACCTCCGCTGCCGCCACCGCCATCACCGCGAGCGCGAAGATCTGGCCGTCGAGGTTCCCGAGCTGGCGGGCGAAGGCGATCAGAGCGAGGTTCGCGCCGTTCAGCATGATCTCGAGCGAGAGGAGCACGATCAGCGGGCTCCGCCGGAGCATCACGCCGAGCGAGCCGATCCCGAACAGCATCGCCGCGACGATCAGGTACCAGCCGATCCCAGGCCCACTCACGCGCGCCCCTCGCCGGCACCGAGGAACGTGCGAGCGCCCGAGTTGAGTCGAGCCGTCACGGGGCGTCCTTCTGCTTCTCGCGCGTGGTCCCGAGCACAACGCCGCCGATTGCCGCGACGAGCAGCACGATCGAGGTGATCTCGAACGCGAGCAGGTGGTCGGTCAGGAAGAGCTCACCGATCTCTGCCGGGCTCCCGAACGAGTCGGAGACCTCGGCGGAGTCGGAGAGGTCGTCGCCCCAGGCCAGGCCGAGGACGACGACGACCTCGACGAGCAGCGCACAGGCCGCCACCACCGCGGCCGTCTGCAAGACGGGCGACCCGCCGGCCCACGGCGCGTCCGCGCGACCGCCGAGGTAGGCGATGACGAAGAGGAACATGACCATGACCGCACCCGCGTAGACGAGGACTTGGGCGGCGGCGAGGAACTCCGCCGCGAGCAGCAGGTAGAGGACGGCGAGCGAGGCCAGGTTCCCGATCAGCGCGAGCGCCGAGTAGAACGGGTTCGTCATGCTCACGACGGCGATCCCGCTGCCGAGGCACGCCCCGGCTGCGAGGAACCACACGGCCCAGACGAGGACGTTTCCCATCTAGCTGTCCGCAGAGCGGGATCCGCTCGCGCGGGTTCCGCCCGCTCAAGATCCCTAGAGGCGTCTGCTTCGCGGCCGCTGTGTTCGTGGTGACTCGGAGCAACGTCATGAGCGGGTCTTGTACGCCGGCTCGGGGGTGTCGTAGCGGCCGGGATCGGCGACCGGCACTTGTTTGATCGGCTCCGCGAGGAGCATGTCCTTCGTGTAGATCAGGTCGTCGCGCGAGTATTCGGCGATCTCGAACTCGTTTCCGAGCGTGATCGCGTCGAACGGGCAGGCGAGCTCGCAGTAGCCGCAGAAGATGCAGCGGCTGAGGTTGATCTCGTAGATGCGCGCGTAGCGCTCGCCTGCCGAGATGCGGTTGCCCGGCGTGTTCTCCTCCGCCACGACCCGGATGCAGTCGGCCGGGCAGGCAGCGGCGCAGAGCGAGCAGCCGACGCATTTCTCGAGCCCGTTCTCGTGCTTCCAGAGACGGTGTCGTCCACGGAAGCGCGGGTACACCGGCCGCTTGTACTCGGGGTACTGCTGCGTGATCGGCCGGCGGAAGATCTGGCGGAAGGTGACGCCGAACCCTTTGAGCGAGTCGAACGGCTGCGGGCTCACGCGCGCCCCTCGCCGGTACCGGCTCCCGCCGGGCCCAGCCAATGAAGACCTCCGGCTCCGCCGGCGCCTGGCTCAGCTCGCGGCACGGGGCTCTCCGGGCCCGTACCACTTGCACTGTGCCCTCCGGCCCCGTACCGCGAGCGACGCCCGAGGAACGCGCGTGACGAGGTCACAACCACACCACCAGAGCGGCGGTCACGATTGCGTTCAGCGTCGCGACGGGGAGCAGAACCTTCCACCCGAACTGCATCAGCTGGTCGTAGCGAAGACGTGGCAGGGTCGTTCGCATCCAGATGAACACGTACAGGAGCAGGAAGAGCTTCAAGACGAACCAGATCGGTCCCATCCAGCCCGGCCCGTCCCAACCAGGCCCGTGCCAGCCGCCGAAGAAAAGCGTCACGCAGAGGCCGGAGAGCGTGATCAGGTTGATGTACTCGCTCATCGAGAACAGCCCGAAGCGCATGCCGCCGTACTCGGTGTGGTACCCGGCGACGAGCTCCTGCTCGGCTTCGGGGAGGTCGAACGGTGCGCGGGCGGTCTCGGCGGTCCCTGCGAAGAGGAACACGAGCAGCCCGACGAGTTGCGGGACGACGTACCAGATCGTGTCGGACTGGGCGGCGACGATCTCGGTGAGCGAGAGCGAGCCCGCCATGATCACCACGCCGAGCACGGAGAGCGCGAGCGCGACCTCGTAGGAGACGAGCTGGGCGCACGTGCGCATCGCGCCGAGGAGCGCGTACTTCGAGTCCGAGGCCCAGCCGCCGATGATGAACCCGTACACCCCGACCGAGCCGATGGCGAAGACGAGGATGAGTGCGATGTCGACGTCGGCGACCTGGCCCGGGATGTAGACGCCCGCGACCTCCCACCCGGACCGAACGGGATCACGGAGAACGTGGTCAAGGCCGTGAAAGCCGCGAGGAAGGGTGCGAAGAGGTACAGGCGGTCGAGTGCGGCCGTCGGGTAGAAGCTCTCCTTGGTCAGGAGCTTCAGCAGGTCCGCGATCGGCTGCCCGAGACCCTTGGGCCCGACGCGGTTCGGGCCGTAGCGGAGCTGCATCCGTCCCATTACCTTGCGTTCCGCGAGCGTGAGGTACGCGAAGGTCACCAGCACCAGGTTGATGACGATGAAGGCCTGGATCAGGCTCACGTACCACTCGACGTTCATGCCTTCACCACCTCGACGGTTGCGTGCAGGTCGGCCGCATGCTCATCGGCGACACGCACCAGTCCGTCGATCAGCTTGCGGTTGACCCGGGCGCGCAGCTCGACCGATGTGCCGTTCGAGCGCAGGAGGACAGCATCCCCGGACGCGATCCCGCGTCGCTCCGCGTCCTCGTACGAGAGCTCGGCCTCGCGCTCGGGGCGCTGGAACTCGAGCTCGCGAACGCGCTCGACCGCAGGTCCGGACAGGAGTGGGTGGTACCGCTGCAGGCGGAGCTCGCCGACGAAGTGGTCATCCGCAGGGGCAGGGGTCTGCGGAACCTCGACCGCAGGCGCCGCTTCAGGCGCGACCCACGGATGCCTTGCCGGGAGGGGTGCGTGCAGGCCGAGATCGTCGAGTGTGAGATCGCTGAACAGACGCTCTGAGAGCTCGGCGAACACGAGTGACGCATGCGGTGAGACGTCCACGCCGAATCGGCTCGCGAGCTTGGAGATCCAGACGAGCTCGTCCGGGCAAGGTGGCACTTGGGCCCGCCGAAGCCGCTGCAGTCGCCCTTCCAGGTTCATCGTCGTGCCGTCGCGCTCGAGGGAGGCGGTCGCCGGCAGGATCAGGTCCGCCCAGCCCCCGGCGAGCTCGTGGAACATCGTGATCACGAGCACGCGGTCCGCTTGCTCGGCCAGCGCGCGCACCGCCGGATCGGCAGCCGCTTCGTCGCCCGACACGACGAGGACGCCGATCGACTCCGATTTCGTCTCCTCGCCGTCGGACGCTGCGGCCCAGGCCGCGGCCGCCCCGCGTCCGTTTGGGGTCACCGGGAGATGGACAGCGCCGGAGCCAGGCTTGCCCTCGAACCCGAGCTCGTGCGCGAGCTCGGCGATCCGTGCTCCACCGCCTCCGCCTGGGCCCGACCAGATGAGAACGGCCCGCTCCGCCTTTCGCAACCGTCCGCCGAGCTCGTCTTCCGGCGTCGCCAGCTCACGGCAAAGAGCTGGAGCGCCGCCAGGTGGGGTCTGCACCGCGCCGGCCGGCGAGCAGTCGACGATCTCCGCGCCACGGCGGCGCGCTTCCTTGATCCAGAGATCGACGATCGGCGCGCGCTCGACGACGGGGTCGTCGCCGACGACGACGACGAGCTCCGCCTCGGCGATCGCGGACAGCGGCAGGCGGAACGCCTCGAGGACATCCGACGTCGCCTCGGCGAGGACGGCCGAGTGCGAGCCGACTCCCGCGCGCAGGAGACGCCCGAGCGCGTAGGCGACCTCGGTCGTCTCCGAGCCGGAGAGCGCGGTCACGATCCCGCCCTCCGTCTCGCGCAGCATCACCTCGGCGGCGTCGAGCGCTTCGTCCCAGGAGACCTCCTTCAAGCCCTTCGGGCCACGCTTGAGCGGCGCCGTGATCCGGTCGCGGGCGCGGAGATGCGGGTACGTGAAGCGCCCCTTGTCGCAGAGCCATCCGCGGTCGATCTCCGCGTGGTTGCGGGACTGGATCCGCTTGACCTTGCCCTCGCGAATGGTCGCGGTCACGTTGCAGCCGACTGCGCAACCGGTGCAGACCGTCGGCACGGACTGGATCTCCCACGGCCGCGCGTCGAAGCGGTAGATGCTCGACGTGAGCGCGCCGACGGGGCAGAGCTCGATCACGTTCCCGCTGAAGACCGAGCGGTAGGGCTCGTCCTCGAAGGTCGCGATCTCCGTGCGCGCGCCGCGATTTCGTGCGACGAGGAGCCCGTCTTCGGCCACCTCCTCGGAGAAGCGCGTGCAGCGGTAGCAGAGGATGCAGCGCTCGCGATCGAGCGCGATCAGTGGGCGAGACGGGGATCGGCTTGTCGAAGGTGACCTTGGGGAAGCTCATGCGCGTGTTTCCAGGCCCGTAGCGGAACGTCAGGTCCTGGAGCGGGCACTCGCCGCCCTTGTCGCAGACCGGGCAGTCGAGCGGGTGGTTCACGAGGATGAACTCGAGCGTCGCCTCCTGGCCGTCCGCGGCCTTCGCGGAGGTGGCCGAGGTTCGCACGACCATCCCCTCCGCGGCCGTCAGCGTGCAGCCCGCCTGGAGCTTGGGGATGCCCTCGATCTCGACGAGGCACATTCGGCAGGCGCCGATCGGTGGGCCGAGCCTGGGCTCGTAACAGAAGACGGGAATCTCGACTCCGGCGGCGAGGGCTGCCTCGACGAGGCCGGTGTTCGGCGGGAACCTGAACCGGGCGATCGTCGACGGTCAGCGAGACGAGCTCAGGCATGCACCGTCTCCGGAGGGTGCGCGTGCTGGTCGGCATGTTGATCGACTGGAGCGAACGTCCCCTCGATCGAGCTCTCGCCGCCGAACGGGCAGCCGTGGCCCTCGACATGCGCCTCGAACTCGGAGCGGTACTTCCTGAGGTAGCTCGAGACCGGGTACACGGCGAAGTCGCCGAGCGCGCAGAGCGACTTCCCGAGCATGCGGTCGCAGACCTCGTCGAGGAGGTCGAGGTCGGCCGAGTCGCCCCGTCCTTCCTCGAGCTTCGTCAGGAGCTGGACGAGCCAGCGCGTGCCCGACGCGGCAAGGCGTGCACTTCCCGCACGACTCGTGCATGTAGAACTGCGCGGCCCGCAGCGCGAGCTGCACCATGCAGCAGCGGTCGTCGACGACGATGATCGCCGCCGAGCCGAAGAACGAGCCCGCAGCCTGGATCGAGTCGTAGTCCATCGGCGTGTCGATCTCCGCCGGCGTCAGGACGGGCACCGAGGAGCCGCCTGGGATGACGGCCTTGAGCTCGCGGCCGCCGGCGATTCCGCCCGCCGACGTCGTAGATCAGCTCGCGGAGCGTCGTCCCGAGCGGGCGCTCGTAGTTCCCGGGCTCGGCGACGTTGCCGGAGAGCGAGAAGACCGCGGTTCCCGGCGCCGACGGCACGCCGATCTTGGCGAACTCCGCTGCGCCGAGCTCGAAAACCTTCGGGACGAGCGCGATCGTCGAGACGTTGTTGATCTGGGTCGGCGCGCCGTAGAGCCCGTTCACCGGCGGGAACGGAGGCCGCGGCCGCGGCTGTCCGCGCTGCCCCTCGAGCGACTCGAGGAGCGCGGTCTCCTCGCCGCAGATGTAGGCGCCTGCGCCACGGTGGAGGACGATCGTCACGCCTCCGAGCAGCTTCGCCTTGCGTGCCGCGTCGAGGGCGCCCCGCATGACCTCGAACTCGTGCAGGTACTCGCCCCGGATGTAGATGAAGACGCTCTCGGACTCGATCCCGTGGGCAGTGATGAGGCAGCCCTCGATGCAGTCGGTGCGGCGTGTGGCGCATGACGTCGCGATCCTTGAACGCGCCGGGCTCCGACTCGTCGGCGTTGACCACGAGGTAGACGGGCTTGCCGGTGTTCCTTCGCCAGGAGCGACGCCTTGCGGCCCATCGGGAACCCGGCCCCGCCGCGCCCGCGCAACGTGGCGGCCGAGATCTCGTCCATGACCGCCTGCGGCTCCATCGCGCGCGCCTTCTCGAGCGCCTCGTAGCCGCCGACCTCGCGGTACTCGTCGAGGCGCGTCAGGTCGCGGTCCTCGGTTCCGGCCGTCAGCAGGACGGCATCGGGCTATTCGCGGCCACGAAGCTCCTCGAGAAGGGCGGGCACCTCGTCCGCGCGCAGCGGCTCGTGGTAGACGTGGTCGACGACGACGACGGGCGCCCGTCCGCAGCCGCCCGCGCACTCGATCGCGCGCAGCGTGACCTCGCCGTCGCCGGTCGTCTCTCCCGGCTCGACACCGAGCTCGGACGCGAAGGCGTCGAGCACCGCCTGCGCGCCGGCGAGGGCGCAGGAGAGGTTCGTGCACACCTCGACCAGGTGCCTCCCGACCGGCTCCAGGTGGTACATGTCGTAGAAGGACGCGATCGAGTGGCAGAACGCCGGGCGTCACGTCGAGCGCGTCCGCGACCTCGCGGAGCGCCTCGGGCGGGAGCCAGCCTCCGTGCTCGGCCTGGACGAGCCGGAGCGCGTCCATGACCGCCGAGCGGCTCTGCGGGTACTTCCTCCGCAGCTTCTGGATCTCGTCGTACGTCTGGGTCGTCATCGATCCGCGTCTCCCATGACCGGGTCGAGCGAGCCGGCGATCGCGACGAGGTCGGCGACGAGGTGTCCCTGCACCGTCGTCGCCGTCGCCTGCAGCGCCGCGAAGCTCGGCGCGCGGAACTTCACGCGCCATGGCCGCGGCCCGCCGTCGGAGACGACGTAGCAGCCGGATTCCCCGCGAGCGGACTCGATCACGACGTAGACCTCGCCCTCGGGGACGACGTAGCCCTCGGTGACGATCTTGAAGTGGTGGATGAGCGACTCCATCGAGGTGTGCAGCTCGTGCCTCGGCGGCAGGACGACCTTGCGGTCGTCGGCGATCCAGGGCTCGCCGCTCGTCTCGTCGATCCGGTCGAGGCACTGGCCGACGATGCGCACCGACTCGCGCATCTCGTCCAGATGCACCTTGTAGCGGTCGTAGACGTCGCCGTTCGGGTAGACGGGGACGTCGAACTCGACCTCGTCGTAGAAGAGGTACGGCATGTTCTTGCGGAGATCCCAGTCCACGCCCGAGGAGCGCAGCATCGGCCCCGACTGGCCGAGGGCGAGTGCGTCCGAGGCGGAGAGCAGCCCGATGCCCTTCGTGCGCTCGAGCCAGATCGTGTTCCGGTCGAGGAGCGACTCGTAGTCGTCGACCGAGCGGAGCATCTTCGGCAGGAACTTCCGGGTGCTCTCGGTGAAGGCGGGCGGCAGGTCCTCGGCGAGGCCTCCGACCTGGAAGTAGCGCGTGTGCATCCGCGCTCCCGCGGCCATCTCGAACAGGTCGAGGATCTCGTCGCGGTCGTCGAACGTGTACCAGAGAAGCGAGATCGCGCCGAGCTCGAGAGCCGAGGTGCCGAGCCAGATCAGGTGCGAGTGGATGCGGTTGAGCTCTGCGAGCGCCATGCGCGCCCAGGTCGCGCGGCGCGGAACCTCCATCCCGAGCAGCTTCTCGACTGCCAGGACGTAGACGAGCTCGTTCGACTGGAACGACAGGTAGTCGACGCGAGGCGTATAGGTGACGGACTTCCACCACGTCTTCGCTTCCATGTTCTTCTCGAACCCGGTGTGCAGGTAGCCGATGACCGCGCGGATGCCCGCGACCGTCTCGCCGTCGAGGTCGACGATCAGCCGCAGGACGCCGTGCGTCGAGGGATGGTTCGGGCCGAAGTTGATGGTGAGGATGTCGCCGAGGTCGTGCTTCTCCGGGTCGACCTCGAGGATCGTCGGGACCGGGCTCGGGATCCGCGTGCCTTCGTAGATGCGGTTGCTCGGGACGACGGCCATTGCTCGGCTACTCGTCGTCCGAGAACCGCACCGGCTCGCCGCCGAGCGGGTAGTCCTTGCGGAGCGGGTGGCCCTCCCAGTCGTCGTCCATGAGGATGCGGACGAGATTCGGGTGGCCTTCGAAGCGAATCCCCATCATGTCCCAGGCCTCGCGCTCGAACCAGTCGGCGGCGGGCCAGACGGGGAGGACGCTCGCGACGGGCTCGCCGTCGTCGAGCCAGACCTGGACACGCACGCGTGCCGGGTCGTCGCTCACGCGGAGGAGGTGGTACGAGACCGAGAACCGCTTCGGCTTCGGCTCCGGCAGACGCGCGAACCCCTGGGAGCCGGGAGCGTTCAGGTCGCGCCCCGTCGCCGTGCCGATGTAGCCGGCGACGCCCACTTCTCCCCAGCCGAGGTAGTCCGCGGGCGTGATGTCGCTCAGCATGTTGAAGCCGTGCTCGTCGCGGAGGGCGAGGCACGCTTCGAGCAGTCGAGCCGGGTCGACGACGAGGGTCGTCTCCCCGTACGACTCGCGGGTCTCGACGACGCCGGGGACGTTCGCGTAGGTCACTCTGCGACCCCACGAATCTCGTACGCGGGCGGAACGCCGGCGCGGATCTTCTCGTGCAGGCGGACGACGCCCTCGAGCAGCGCTTCCGGGCGGGGCGGGCAACCCGGGACGTGGATGTCGACAGGGACGATCTTGTCGACGCCCTGGAGGATCGTGTAGTTGTTGAACATCCCGCCGGAGCTCGCGCACGCTCCCATCGCGATCACCCACTTCGGCTCCAGCATCTGGTCGTAGACCTGGCGGAGCGGGGGTGCCATCTTGTGCGTCACGCGTCCCGAGACGATGAGGAGGTCGGCCTGGCGGGGCGAGGAGCTGAACCGCTCCATCCCGAAGCGCGCGATGTCGTAGCGGGACGAGACGACCGCGATCATCTCCATCGCGCAGCAGGCGAGGCCGAAGGTGTCGGGCCAGAGCGAGCTCGACCGCGCCCAGGCGACCGCCTTGTCCACGGTCGTCAGGAGGAGCGCATCCTCGATCTCCGCGACCTCGCGCTCGAAGACTCCGGCGCCCTTCTCCGGCCAGAGCACGCGCTCGGACTGGAGGCCCGCGTTCGCGAGCGGGCGGTCGCTGACGACGGGGAGCTCCTTCCTCAGTGCCAGTTCAAGGCCCCCTTCCGCCAGATGTAGACGTACGCGACCGCGAGGATCGCGATGAAGACGAGGAGCTCACCGAGCCCGAACCAATGCGAGCGCGTCGAGCTGTACTGCGAGCGGGTACAGGAACACGATCTCGATGTCGAAGAGGATGAAGAGGATCGCCGTCAGGTAGAAGCTGACGGTGAAGCGCCGCTCCTGGCTCGGGGCACCCTCGGAGACGCCGGACTCGAACGGCAGCATCTTCTGTTTCGTTCCGGCTTTCGGCCGACCCGGGAGGACGACGGACATGAGGATCATGGTTGCGGGGATCGCCGCCGCGAAGAGCGCGTAGATCAGGAACGGCAGCCAGTTGTCCAACACGCGTCTGATACCCCCGCGTGGGCCTCGGTCGTCTGTCTCGCGGCGAAACCTAGCACTCCCCTTTCCGGCGCACGAAGGGATGCGAGATTCCGCGCAGAATGAGCGATACGAGTGTTACAAACTCGGAGCTGGAACCCGCACCCACGTCCGCTACCATGCGACCATGGCGACAGTCGAGCATCCCGTTGACATCTCCGGTGAGACGCTGATCTCGCTCACGCCGGTCGCGGCGGCGAAGATCAAGGATCTCCTCGCGGAGGAGTCGGACGAGACGCTCGTCCTGCGAGTCGCGATCCAGGGTGGCGGGTGCTCCGGTTTCCAGTACGGCCTCGGCTTCGACAACGTCGCCGAGGGCGACTTCCAGCTCGAGCTCGAAGGCGTGCCGGTCGTCGTGGATCCGTTCAGCGCTCCGCATCTGCGGGGCACGACCATCGACTTCCTGAACACGATCCAGGAGTCGGGCTTCAAGATCGACAACCCGAACGCCGTCTCGTCCTGCGGCTGCGGCCACTCCTTCCAGGTCGCCGAGGACGAAGAGCTGCCCGAAGGAACGCACGCCGGCGGCTGCGGCTCCGGTTGTTCGCACTGACCGTTTGAGATCCTCCGGCGGCTGGCGTAGGCTCCGCCGTCACTGACTACGGCGGGAGGACTGACGTGAGGACGCTCTATGCGGTGTGGTCGTGGATCCTGTTCGCGGCGGTCGTGGTGCAGGTCGGCTTGGCCGGGCTACGGCGCCTTCTACTCGGCGAGCAAGCTCGGCGACGAGGGCGCAACGGTCGACGAGGACGTGTTCTTCCACGGCTTCGCCGCGCATGCCATCTTCGGCTACCTGGTCATCCTCACGGGCCTGATCTTCATGATCATCGGCCTCATCGCCGGGATCGGCAGATGGCGGCTCGGCATGCACGGCTTACTGTTCGGGTTGCTCGTTCTCCAGATGATCCTCGCGTTCATCGGGTTCGAGGTGCCGGTCATCGGGTTCTTCCATCCCGTGAACGCGCTCTTGATCTTCACCCTGTCCGGCTTGGTCGCCTGGCGAGAATGGCGTTTCCGCACGGAAGGGCCGGACTTGGCGCCAGCCGTCTAGCAGCACCTGCATCACTCGGGAGCGTTGTGGTGCTCCCCGCCGACGTCGAATGGCGTCGTCACGCCGGCATAGGCAACGTGCATCGTCAGGCCGTCGGCAGCGTGGCGCAGGTTGTGGCAGTGATCCATCCACAGGCCCGGGTTGTCGGCCCGAAATGCCACCGCGATAGCGCTCGTCGGGCCCGACGTCGAGCGTGTCGGCCCACCACGGGCTGCCTGAGACCGGCCGCTCGTCGCGGCTCAAGACGAGCACGTGGTGGCCGTGCAGGTGCATCGGGTGGTGGGCGTCGGTCTCGTTCGAGATCTCGATCTCGATCAACTCGCCCTCCTCGACGACGAACGTCGGGACGTCCGGGAAGATCCGGTCGTTGATCGCCCACTGCATCCCGGGCCTGCCGTTGAAGAAGCCGGGCTTCTCGGAGATCGTGAGCTCGAACCTGCGCTCGAAGCGGCTCGAGGCGTCGAACGGCGTTGCCTCGGGCTCGCCGTAGTCCGCCGGGTCGAACAGCGGCAGCTCTGGCGACACGATCGGTGCAGCCTCCCGGCCGGCGTTGAGTGCGAGCGCGGCTCCGGTGTCCCTGAGGGAGAGCCAGACCGGCGACGCGGGCACGGTGAAACCGACGTCGACGCGACCGCCGCCCGCGACCTCGAGCAGCGTGTCGCTCAGCTCTTCGGGCTCGTTCAGGTCGGTGCCGTCGAGTGCGAGAACCTCGAACGGCGTGCCGGTGAGCGCGAAGCGGTGAGGGGAGTTGTCGGAGTTCACGAGTCGTAGGCGGGCCCGCGTCCCGGCCGGGACGTCCAAGCGGTCGACTCCGTCGTTGGCGTCGAGCGTCGGGATGCCGTCGAACGTGTGCGCGATGAGCACGCGGTCGAGGTCGGCCTCCGAACCGGCGGCCGGCTCGATGACGATCGCCCCGAAGAGCCCGCGCCGAACCTCCTTCGAGGACGCCTGGTGGGTGTGGTACCAAAACGTGCCGACCTGCTCGGCCCGAAAGCGGTACACATGGCGCTCGCCGGGCAGGACGGCATTCTGGGTGACGCCCGCGACCCCGTCCTCGGCGTTTGGCACGTCGATTCCGTGCCAGTGGATCGTCACGCCCTCCTCGATGTCCTCGTTGACCAGTGTGACCTCCACGAGCTCGCCCTGACGCACGCGAAGCTCCGGTCCCGGTGACCGGCCGTCGAAGGTCAGCGCGTCGACTGGTCGGCCCGAGGCGAGCTCGATGGTCCTCTGCTCGGCCGTGAGCGTGAATCTCGCGTCGGGCTCGCCGTCGCGTGGGCCGTGCAGGCTCGCGACGCTGACGCTGCTCCCGGGCGCGCCGTGGTGGGCGTGGGAAACCTCGGTGCCGCCGCCGAAGTCCACCTGTCCGTGCTCCATCACGTTGTAGGTGGCGGGCAGACGGCTGTCCCACCACATGAGCCCGATCCAGCCGAGAGCTACCGCGGCGGCGAGGGTCGTGAGCGCGATCAGAGTTCCGAGGGCTGCCCTGCGCACGACACTAGGATGGCGATCCGTGAGCGACGACGGCGCCGGCAGGCATCTTCGCGTCGCCGTGGTCGGCTCCGGGCCTGCCGCGTTCTATGCGGCCGGACATCTCCTGGCGAGCGAGGAACCTCCGGTCGAGGTGGACATGATCGAACGCTTGCCCACGCCGTGGGGCCTCGTCCGGCTCGGCGTCGCCCCGGATCATCCGAACCTGAAGACGGTCTCGCGCGCCTTCGAGAGGATCGCGGAGCGGCCGGGCTTCCGCTTCTTCGGCAACGTCGAGGTCGGGAGAGACGTGTCGCACGAAGAGCTCGACGGGATGTACGACGCAGTCGTCTACGCGGTGGGGTCGCAGGCCGACCGCAGGCTCGGGATCCCTGGCGAGGATCTCCCCGGCTCGTGGGCTGCAACCGAGCTCGTCGCCTGGTACAACGGCCACCCGGACTTCCAGGAGCTCGCGTTCGATCTCTCGGGGGAGCGGGCGGTCGTCGTCGGCAACGGGAACGTCGCGCTCGATGTCGCGCGGATGCTCGCGCTCACGCGTGAGGAGCTCGCTCCGACGGACACGACGGACGCCGCGATCGAGGCGATCGCCGGGTCCGCGCTCCGCGAGATCCACGTCCTCGGGCGCCGTGGGCCGGTACAAGCTGCGTGGACCTCGACCGAGCTCCAGGAGATGGGAGAGCTCGCAGGGGCAGGCATCCACGTCGACCCTGCCGAGCTCGAGCTCGATCCCGCGAGCGAAGCCGAGCTTGCAGCGAGCAGCAACATCGTTCGGCGGAACTTCGAGATCCTGCGCGACTTCGCGGCGCGCCCGCCTGCCGGCCAGCCTCGAACGATCCGGCTGCGCTTCCGGGTCTCGCCCGTCGCGATCCTGGGCGAGGAGCGGGTCGAGGCCCTCGAGATCGCGAAGAACCGGCTCGAGCCCGACGGGAAGGGCAGCGTGCGGGCGGTGGCTACGGACGAGCGGGAGGTCATACCCTGCGAACTCGTCTTCCGCAGCGTCGGCTATCGAGGCGTCGCACTGCCCGGAGTGCCGTTCGATGTGGCGAACGGGGACGACGCCGAACGCGGCGGGGCGCGTGCTCGACGAGTCGGGCGCACCGATTCCAGGCCTGTACGTGGCGGGATGGATCAAGCGCGGTCCGACGGGCGTGATCGGGACGAACAAGAAGGACGCCGTCGAGACCGTCGACCACCTGCTCGAGGACGCGCGCGGCGGTGTTCTCGAGCGGCCGGAGCTGGAGAGCTCGCTCGAGGAGCTGCTCGTCGAGCGCGGGATCGAAGCGGTCATGTACCCGGGCTGGAGTGCGATCGACACGTTCGAGCGCGCCCGCGGCGAAGAACAGGGCCGTCCGCGCGTGAAGCTCGCGACGTGGGACGAGCTCCTCGCAGCCGCCCGCGGCTAGCTCCTCTGGAACGATTTCAACGCTTTCGGCGCCTTTACAGGGACAGGCTCTGGAAAGAGCGTTTGCGGCACATTGGCGCGGAATTGGCACACCTGAACGCGGCTAGACTCGCCTCGTGAGCGAGACGACCGAGCGGAAGCTCTGGGGTGGGGAGACGGACAAGGCAGTCGCGAACTTCCCCGTTTCCGGCGAGCCCATCCCGGCTGCAGTTGCGCGCTGGCTCGGCCGCATCAAAGCTGCCGCTGCCCGGGTGAACGCCGAGCTCGAGCTCCTCGACGCGGACATCGCGGACCGCATCGCCGCCGCGGGCGACCGCATTGCTGCGGGCGAGTTCGACGACCAGTTCCCGATCGACGTCTTCCAAACCGGGTCGGGGACGAGCTCGAACACGAATGCGAACGAGGTGATCGCGGCGCTTGCAGGCGAAGGCGTCCACCCCAACGACCACGTCAACATGGGCCAGTCGTCGAACGACGTGTTCCCCTCGGCGGTGCATCTCGCCGCGCTGGGCGAGCTCGCGGATGACCTGCTGCCCGCGCTCGAGCAGCTTGCGGAGTCGCTCGGGCGCAAGGCGACCGAGTTCGACGACATCGTCAAGTCGGGGCGCACGCACATGATGGACGCGGTCCCGATGACGCTCGGACAGGAGTTCGCGGGCTACGCCGCGCAGGTGCGGCAAGGAAGGGCACGGATCGAGGACGCCCTGCCGCGGCTCGGACAGATCCCGCTCGGAGGGACGGCAGTCGGGACGGGTCTGAACACGCACGCCGAGTTCGGAGCGCGCGTTCGCGGACTGCTCGGCGAGCAGACCGGTCTCACGATCTCCGCTCCGGCCGACCCGTTCGAGGCGCAGGCCGCGAGAGATGCGCTCGTGGAGACGTCGGGAGCGTTGAAGGTCGTCGCCGTCTCGCTCACCAAGATCGCGAACGACCTGAGGCTCATGGGCTCCGGCCCGCGGGCGGGGCTCGCCGAGATCTTCCTGCCGGAGCTCCAGAAGGGGAGCTCGATCATGCCGGGGAAGGTCAATCCGGTCATCCCCGAGGTCGTCACTCAGGTTGCCGCGCAGGTGATCGGGAACGACACCGCGATCACGGTCGGCGGGATGAGCGGACAGTTCGAGCTCAACGTCTACGTCCCGCTGATCGCGCGCAACCTGCTTCAGTCGATCGCGCTCCTCGCAAGCGCGAGTCGCCTTCTCGCGGAGAAGTGCGTCGACGGGATCGAGGCCAACCGGGAGCAGCTCGAGCGCTACGCGGAGCTGACGCTCTCCGCCGCGACGGCCCTCAACCCGCACATCGGGTACGACAAAGGCACCGAGATCGTGAACGAAGCGGCGGCGTCCGGGCGATCGTTACGAGACGTCGCGCGCGACGCAGGCGTCGACGAGTCGATCCTCGACGAGGCGCTCGACTACCGGCGCATGGCGAAGCCGCACCAAGACGGTTAGCCCGTCACCACGACGACGAGCTTGTCGGTACCCGACTCGGCGCCCCACACCTCGCCCTTGCGCCCGAGGATCTGTCGCACCGCAGCGCCCGCGCTCGGAAGGCGGACGCTCGTGAACTTCGACGTCACGGGATCGAAGCGGACGAGCGCGTTGGAGTCGAAGTCGCTGAGCCACACCTTGTCGCGCTCGTCGACCCAGACCGCGTAGATCATCGGGTTCGTCCCGGGAGCGCGCCACTCTCGCCACCGGCGAGCGCGCGGGTCGTACATGCCGACCTTGCCCGCATTCCACTCGCTGATCCAGATGCGCCCTTTCGAATCGGACCACGCCCGCCTCGCGCCCTGTCCTGCGGTCGGCGGTCGGAGCACCGTCGCTTTCCCGGTACGCGTGTCGATGCGGCCGAGGTAGCTGCCGGCGAGCGAGGCGTAGTAGACGTCTCCCGAAGGAGTCGTGGTGATCCCGTACGGCCCTTCGCCGCGCGGGGCTCGAAACACGCGTACCTTCCCCACCTTCGGGTCGAGCCTCCCGTAGATCCCGCTCTGCCCAGTGAACCAGAGGACGCCCTTGCGGTCGAATGTCGCCGTGTTCAGGTTCGCGTAGCCGGTGGCTTCAGGAAGTGGAAACCGGCGGACACGCCTCGTCCTCGGGTCGACCCGAACGATCGCGTTGAGGCCGCCATCGGTGATCCACGGGGCTCCGTCCGGACCGACGATCACGCCGTGCGGAGCCGAGCCGCTGCCGAGCGCTGTGAGCCTCGACTTGCCCGTCTTCGGGTTCAGCCAGCCGAGCTCTCCCGACCCCTGCGCCGTGTACCAGACGCCGCCGTCCCGGGCCGGCGCGACGTCGTGCGGGTGGGTCCCGCTCGGGACCGGATACTCGCGAACGCGCAGCTGGTGCTCGCCCGAAGTCGCAGCGCTGGCCGTGGCAGCCGCGACGAGCGCAACCGCAACGACGAGGATGCGCGGGCGTGGCACGGCTTGCTCCAGACTCTAGACCCGTGCGTAGCGACTCTGCGCCGGCTTGGCGACGTACGTGGCGACGTCGATTGCTACGCCGATCCCGACGAGAATCCAGTCCGCACCCGACACGCCGTCCAGCGCGGACCACGTGAGGAGATACATCAGCGTCGTCCACGGAAGGAGCAAGAGGCCGAGGAGGGGCCACAGCCAACTGTCGAACGCGAGTTCGACTCGCGACCCGAACAGCCACATCGCCAGGATCGCGAAGCGTGGGCCGAGGGCGACGAAGAGCAGGACGAAGCAGCACATCAGGCGGTTACCTCCGAGCTCGGGGAACGATGGCGATGGACGACGTCAGCGCGCAGTCGCCTCTCTAGCGGATTCCAGGTCGCTCACTCAGCCTCCAGGCGGGACATTGCCACATGAGGCTCCCGCGTCCTAGCGCCGTACCGTCGGCGTGCGGGGTCGTTTCACCCGGGTGACGGGAAACATCGGGTACGGCGGCCACTTCGCTCGCGCCAGCGTTAGGGTCCACCCATGTCGCTGCCCGAAGACGGTGCCTCGGCGTACGGCAACCGGCCCCTCCGGACCGATGTGAGGCCGCCGCTGCGCCCCGCGAGGTTGCTCCTGTCGCTCTTCGTCAGCGCTGCAAGCGTCTTTCTCGCAGCCGGAATCCTCCCGAGGTTCGACGTCGGGGACTTCGGGGATGCGCTGCTGGCAGCGCTGTTGATCGGTGCCCTCAATGCGACTCTCGCCCCACTCGTGGCGGCGGTTCGGCTCCCGTACACGGTCGCGACGTCGTTTCTCCTGCTCCTTCTTCTCAACGCCGTCGTGCTCCGTGTCGTCGACGCGCTCACGGAGGGCGCGGTCGAAGTAGGCGGATTCGGGGCGGGGATCGTCGCAGCGCTCGTCATCACGGCGATCGCCACCGCGCTCGAAGTCGTGGCCGGGACGGATGACGACGACGCGTACATGATCCGCGTCATCCAGCGCATCGCGCGACGCTCGGGAGAGCGCATCGAGACGGACGTCCCGGGAATCGTCTTCCTCGAGATCGACGGTCTCGCGAAGCCCGTGCTCCAGCGGGCGATGCGCGACGGGAACGCGTCGACGATGGCGCGCTGGCTTGCGGACGGGTCCCACCGCTTCCTGGAATGGGAGACCGACCTCTCGTCTCAGACCGGCGCGAGCCAAGCAGGGATCCTGCTGGGCTCGAACGACGACATCCCGGCCTTCCGCTGGGTCGAGAAGGAGCGCGGCACCGTCATGGCGTGCTCGGCGCCGGCTGACTGCGCCGAGATCGAGCGCCGCCTCGCGGGTGACGGGCTGCTTCGCAACGGCGGCGCCAGTCGCGGGAACCTGCTTTCGGGCGAGGCCGACCACCTGATCTTGACGGTCAGCCGCATGGAGGTGGAGAAAGGGGCGAACCCGGGTTACCGCGCGTTCTTCGCGAACGCGCACAACGTCACCCGCGCGCTCGTCCTGTTCTTCTGGGAGGTCATCCTGGAGTGGGTCGCGGCGCTGCGCGCGATCCGCCGCGACGTGCAGCCGCGCGGTCATCGCGGCGGGATCTACCCGTTCATCCGAGCCGCGATGTGCGTGATCGTCCGCGACCTCATCGTGTTCGGCGTCCTCACGGACCTGATGAAGGGCCGCGCGGCGGTGTACGCGACCTTCTCGAGCTACGACGAGGTCGCGCACCACTCGGGGCTCGAGCGTGCGGACACGCTCGAGGCGCTGCGGAAGCTCGACCAGCAGTTCGCGCGCATCGACCGCGCGCGCCGCTACGCGCCACGGCCGTACGACATCGTCGTTCTTTCCGATCACGGTCAGACACAAGGCGCAACCTTCAAGCAGCGAAACGGCTACGGCCTCGACGACCTCGTCTCGCGGTCGCTGCAAGGAGGGAGACGTCGCCGAGATCGCCGGCGGCGACGAGCAGAGTGCGATGGTGGGACACGCTCTGAAGGAGGCGACGGGCAAGGAGCCGAAGCGGGCCAAGAACGACGTCTCCGACCGGCATGTCGTCGTGCTCGGCTCCGGGAATCTCGGGCTCGTCTACCTGATGGAGGAGCCGCGCCGGCTCACGCTCGAGGAGATCGAGGAACGCCACCCGCGCCTCCTGCCCGCGCTCCGGGAGCACCCGCACGTCGGCTGGCTGCTCGTTCGCTCCTCGGAGCACGGTGCGGTCGTGCTCGGCGGGAACGGCACCCGCTATCTCGCGGACGACCGCGTCGACGGCGAGGATCCGCTGGCGTCGTTCTCCCCGACTGCGCACCTGCACCTCCGCCGCACCGACGGGTTCTCGAACGTCGCGGACATCATGGTCGGGAGCTTCTACGACCCGGATCTCGACGAGGGCTGCGCATTCGAGGAGCTCATCTCGTTCCACGGCGGCCTCGGCGGGCTGCAGACGCGCCCGTTCATCCTCTTCCCGCGCCACATGCCCGTGCCCGAAGGCCCGATCCTCGGCGCAGCCGCCGTGCACCAGCTGCTGAAGAGCTGGCGGGCGCCGGTGGAAGGGCCGAGTTAGAGGCTGTTAGCGAGGACCGGGGCGAGAGGACGCCCCGCGATCGCCGCAGGGCGTCCGACCTAGCCTCCAGTCGTCAGATCCCGAGGATCTGCTTCTTCTTCGCTTCGAACTCCTCTTCGGTGATGATGCCCTGCGCCTTCAGATTGGCGAGCTGCTCGAGCTCCGCCGCGTAATCGGGCACATCAGGAGCGGCAGGCGCCGCGGCCGGCTCGGCGGCCTGCTGTGCTGCCACCTGCTGGTCGTAGGCGGCCTGGTCCTGCGCCGCGTACTTCTGGTCCTGGCGGTGCCGGACTGCTCCTGCGGTTCCCGCGACGACCGCCGTCGTGGCGGCCGCTCGGACGAGACCGGGGCCTCTTCGTCCAAACATCGACTGTTCTCCTTTCTAGGCCGAAGCCTGCTCGAGGGCCCACTCGCGTGCGGCCTGCACGACGTCGTGCGGAAGCCGCTCGAACGCGAGCAGCTCGCCGCCGGCATCGCGCATCGCCTGGGTGACCTTGCGCGCCCAGACGTTCTCCCAGACCAGGAGGGCAGCCGACGAGTTCGGCTCGAGCCCCTCCGCGGCATCCATCAGGTCGTCCTCGTTGAAGAGGCCGCTGACCTCGATGCCGGCCTTCTCGAGGCCCTCCTGCACGTCCGGATCGAGCTCGGTGAGCTCCATCGCGACGGCGTTGCCGTCCGCGTCCTTGCCGACGAACGCGATGTCGATGATGCGGATCGTGCCCGCCTCGACGAGATCGGCGATCGCCGGTGCGATCTCACCGCGGAAGCGGTTCCCGGGAAAGCCCACGATCGCGTAATCGACCGGTCCGATTTCCTCCATCCGTTGACTCCTCTCCCTTTACGACGTTGCGAGCGCCTTCTGCTTGATTGCGTCGAACTCTGCCTGCGTGATCGCGCCCGAGTCGAGCAGGCCCTTTGCCTTCTCGATCTCGCCGGCGGCCCCGCCACTTCCAGCGACCGACTGGACATACTGGTCCATCTGCGCCTGCTGGGCTTGCGCGCGCTGGATGTTGCGCTCGGTCATCCCGTCGTGATTCACGATCAGGTAGATGAAGACGCCGAGGAACGGCAGCAGGATGACGAAGATCATCCAGAGCACCTTGCCGACGCCCGAGGTGTCATGTCTGCGGAAGAGGTCTGCGAAGACGGTGATCAGAATCCAGAACCAGATGACCCAGGCGAAGAAGATCAGCATCGACCCGAGGACCTCGAGGAATGGGTAGTCGGCTGCTATCAACCTAGAACCTCCTTGATTGGGAACGCCACAACTCTGTCACAGCGCGCTGAGACGTGCGCCGCGTTCACCAGTTTCTCACCTGGGTGAGAATATTTCCGCCGTTCTATGGGTTGAATACACCCGAGTGAGTCGTCAGTCGAGCTCGGCGGTCGCGCCGCCTCTGATCGAGACCAAGTTGCTCCCGCCCCGGGGGAGGCCGGAGCTCGTCGCGAGGCCGCGGCTCCTCCGTAGGATCGACGGGCTCTCCTCGGCGGCGTTGACACTGGTGGACGCGCCGGTCGGGTTCGGAAAAACCGTTCTCGCGCAGACCTGGGGAGCTCAGACCGATACGGCCGTCGCGTGGGTGTCGATCGATGCCGCCGACGATGACCCGGTTCACCTGTGGACCTACGTCGCGACTGCTGTCGATCGCATTCGTTCGGGATTGGGGCGAGGTGCGCTCTCTCGTCTCCGCTCGGCGGGCGCGCCGCCCGAGGCGGCAGTCGACGAGCTCATCAGCGGCATCGCGGCGTTCGGAGAACCCCTCGCGCTGGTGCTCGACGATCTCCATACGCTCCAGAGCGATGCCTGTCTTCGCTCGTTCGAGCAGGCGGTCGAGCGTCTGCCTGCGCACGCGCGCATCGTGGCCACCACTCGGTCGGACCCCGCCATTGCGCTGGGGCGCCTTCGCGCCCACGGCGCGCTCGGCGAGATCCGCGCCGCAGAGCTCGCGTTCACCGTCGACGAAGCGCGCGCGCTCGTGGTCGGCCAGGAGCGCATCGCGCTCACGGACGACGACGTCGAGATGCTCGTCGACCGCACCGAAGGCTGGCCGGCCGGTCTCTACCTCGCTGCGCTTGTGGCTCCGGACGCTGGAAGATCCGAGCGCGGGCGTCCGTGACTTCCACGGCGACCACCGGCACGTAGCGGACTACCTGACGGGGGAGGTGCTCGACACGCTCGATCCCGAGACGCGCCACTTCCTGCTCCGGACGTCGATCCTCGGTCGTTTCAACGGCGCGCTCTGCGACGCAGTCTTGGATCGCGCAGGTTCTGCACGCCTGCTTGCCGACCTCGCGCGCTCGAATCTCTTTCTCATCGGACTGGACGCGCACGGCGAATGGTTCCGCTACCACCATCTCTTCGGAGAGCTGCTGCAGCTCGAGCTCGGCCTCGTCGATCCTTCCGCGGCACGGCAGCTCCATTTGCGGGCAAGTGCGTGGTGCTGGGGCAGCGGGTTCATCGAAGAGGCGCTCCACCACGCCCATGCGGCGGATGACGAGGCGTCGGTCGCGGCGATGCTCGCCGAGCGCCACATCGATCTGATCCGCACGGGGCGACAAGCGACGCTACTGAAGTGGCTCGCGGTGCTTCCGCCCGCGCGAATTCTCGAGAGCCCGATCCTCGCTTCCGTTGGCGCGCTCGCGTCTGGGCTGCTCGGACGGGAAGCCGAGGAGCGCCGTCGGTTCATCGCGCTGGCAACTCAGGCCCGCCATGAGCGGCCGGACGACTGGACGCCGTATGACGAGGCCGGCCTCGGACTTGCACTCGGAATCTCGGTCAACGACGACATCGGTGCCGCGGTGCGCTCGGCGCGGGCGACGGCGGACGTCGGCCGCGAGGTCGACGAGCTCGCCGTTTCAGCACTTGCAAACCTCGGATTTCTTCTGTTCCTGTCCGGGGAGCATGCCGAGGCGCGTCTCAGAGCGCAGGAAGCGGTGGACCGCCCGGAAGCGCCCGGGCGACCCCATGGTCATGTCTATGCGCTGGCGACGTTGGCCTTCGTCGAGGCAGAGAACGGCACCTCTGTTGAGGCCGAGTCGAAGGCACGCCAGGCTCTGGCGGCCGCCTCCGCCTCCGGAATTGCGGAAACGGCGTCGGGCGGGCTGGCTCGACTCGCGCTCGCGACGGCACTGTCGGCCTCCGGACGCCTCGGCGTACGCAGAACGCGAAGCGGTGCGCGGTGAGCGCCTCCGGCGGCAGACCGAGCCCGACGCGTCGCACGTCTATGCGTTGCTCGTCCTGGCCGATATCCGGGTCCGACGCGGTCAGCTCTCCCGAGCGTCCCGCGACCTCGAACGCGCACAACGGGCGCTCGAGAGCTTTCGGGACCCGGGCGCTCTAGAGCAATTTGCCGTCCGCGTGGAGCGACGGATCGACGACGCTCGGCTCGCGACGGGGGAGCTCGAGGAAGAGCCCAGCGCCGCCGAGCTCAGTGTGCTCCGGCTCCTGGCCAGTGAGCTGTCGCAACGAGAGATCGGTTCGGAGCTCTTCCTGTCCGTGAATACGGTCAAGACACACACGCGAGCTCTCTACCGCAAGCTCGGGGCCACCTCGCGCGAGACCGCGGTAGCCCGCGCGACTGCTCTCGGCCTCCTGGACGGCGACAAATCACCCGGGTGATGCGCGTGCTCTGAGCACGCAGACGCTCCATCGGCTGTCAGGGTCCTCCCGTGGGCAGCGCCCGCTACCGCCTCGTCGTCGAGGGTGAGTTGAGCCCACGCTATGCAGCGGTGTTCGAAGGTATGCGTCTCGAGTGCGCACAGGGACGGACAGCCATCGTCGGGCTGCTCGCTGACCAGGCGCACCTGCAAGGGCTTCTGCAACGCATTGCCGGCCTCGGGCTCACGCTCGTGAGCGTCGCGCGCGAGGACGAATCCTAGACCGCTTGCGAAATGGCGCTTTGGTCGCAAGAGTCCCCGCATGCGGGACGCCCCTCGTGTGCGCGACCAGCCCGATCGTGTTCCCCGTCGGATGGACAGCCGGCATGGCTGCGGTGATCCTTGCGTTCGTCGTGCTCGTCCGCGAGCTGGGCCTGGACGGGCTCTGACAAGCCTCCCGTGAACGAGACCCTCGCCGTGAATCTCGTCTGGGGCCTTGTCATCCTGGTGCTCGCGATCGCCGTCGCGGTCGCGGTCATGCTGCTCGTCCGCCGCCGCGCTCCGGAAGGGAGCTACTTCGCCGATGGCGACCGGGCAGCGGGCGTTTTCGGCGTGCTGGCCACCGGCTTCGCCGTCTTCGCGGGATTCGTGATCTTTCTCGCGTTCACGACGTACGACCAGTCGCGAAACGGTGCGGAGACCGAGGCGCTCCTCGTCGCGCAGCAGTTGGAGACGGCCCAGTTTCTGCCAGTCGCGGTTCGCGAGCGGATCACGGGCGAGCTCGTCTGCTACGGGCGGTACGTCGTCCACGAGGAGTGGCCCCGTATGGAGGACGGAACGGAAGGTGACGCGCTTCAACCATGGGCGATCGCGCTCTTCAGGACGCTGGGGACCGTCCACCCGAGTACGTCGGTAGAGGAGGCGGCGTTTTCGAAGTGGCTCGACCAGACGTCCGATCGTGAGGAGGCTCGCCGCGATCGGATCCACGGCGCCGCGGGCGTGATCCCGGACTCGCTGTGGGTCGTCGTGATCCTGGCCGCGGCGGTGATCTTCGTGTTCATGCTCTTCTTCGCAGACAGCGCCGAGCTTGCCATCTCGCAGGCAATGCTGATCGGCTCGGCGACCGCCGTCGTCGCCGTCACCCTGCTGGCGATCTGGGCGCTCGACAACCCCTACCGACCCGGTGTCGGAAGCCTGAGACCCGCGGCGATGGAGCGCACGCTCCGCATCCTCGACGAGGAGCGAGAGGTCGTCGGCGGCCAGACCGCCCTTCCCTGTGACGCGTCGGGCGCCGAGGTGGAGAGGTGACGGCGCCGGCCGAGCCGGCTTCGGCGGGCACCCACCATCACTGGGTCGAGCTTGCGACGACCGTGCTGCTCGCCGCCGCGGCGGTGGCGACCGCCTGGTCGAGCTACCAGGCGGCACGATGGCACGGCAAGCAGGCTCAGGCGCAGAGCGCCTCGGTCGCCGCGAGGGTCGAGTCCACCCGGGCCTCGAGCCTCGCCGATCGGGACGCCGAGATCGACGTCGAGATCTTCATCCAGTGGATCGACGCGTACGCACAGGGGAAAATGCGGCTCGCGGACTTTTTACCGCACGCGCTTTCGCGACGAGTTCAAGCCGGCCTTCGCGGCATGGATCGCGACCAAGCCGTTGCAGAACGAGGCCGCACCGCTCTCGCCGTTCGCGCTGCCCGCGTACCGGCTTGCCGCCACCGCGGACGCGGATCGCCTCGAGGCGCGGGCCACGGCCGCGTCCGAGGACGTGAAGAGGTACATCCAACGCGCCGACAACTACACCCTCGCCGTCGTCCTGTTCGCGACGTCGCTGTTCTTCGCCGGGATCAGCACGAGGTTGCGCGATCAGTCGACCCGCATCGCGGTTCTCGGGATGGGCTACGTGCTCTTCGCCGGAGCGGCGATCTGGATCGCCACGTTTCCCGTCACCGTCTCCGTCTGAGCGCGGATGTCCGGGCGCTCGCCCCTAGTCGGTCGAGAACAGCCCGTGCCCCGCGTCGGGAGGCGGTACCGCCGGCTCGGGCACCTCCTCCGCTTTCACGCGCGCCAGGTCCCGGCTGATGTGCACCGCCGCGGACGTGAGCGGTGCGCCGAGGATGAGGCCGGTCATCCCGAAGATACTCCCGAAGCCGATCGTCGCGATGAGGACGACCAGAGGGTTGAGTTCGAGCGTCGCGCCGAATGCGATCGGCTGGACGATGTTCTGGAGCAGCCCGTTGGCAAGGATGACGATCACCAACATGATCAGCGCCGCATCCGTTCCACCCGATGACAGCGCAAGGAGCACGGCGAATGCGCCGGACACGAACGCGCCGATGAAGGGAACGTATGCCGTGACGAAGGTGACGACTGCGATCGTCCCCCAGAGCGGGATGTCGAGGAGGTACGCGCCGATTCCCACGACGACGCCGTTGAATGCGGCGACGATCGAGACGCCGAAGAAGTAACGACGGAGCGACTGGATCACGTCTCCCGTGATCGTCGTCGAGACCACGAGTGGGACGCCCATGTTGCGGTCGATGAAGCGGCGCACCGCAGGCCCGTCCTTCAGCAGGAAGAGCGTGCTGAAGGCCGAGAACGTGAGGAAGAAGACCAGCGACGTCAGTCCCTCGATGCCCTGCGCCAGCCCCTTGAGCAGGGTCGAGCCCGCATCGGCGACGCTGCTCTTCGTGTCCTCCGTTGCGCTCGAGGTCTCGTTCGCCCCTGCGTCGTTGACCCAGCCCTCCACCTGATCGACGGCATCGGAGACGCTCGCCTCGATCTCGGACGACTGTTCGGCGATCCCGCCGAACACAAGCAGGAAGATGACCACTCCGAGGGCGACGAACCCGAGCAACACCAGAAGTGCGCCCGCAATTCGTGGCAGCCCGTGCGCTTGCAGCTTGGTGACGGCCGGTCCCGCAACGGTCGCGAGGATTGCACCCACGAGAACGGGCTGGACGATCGTCGATGTGAGCCCGAGCAGCCAGATCACGCCGAAGAGGACGAGACCGACGCCGACGAGGAACCAGGCGAGCAGCCCCAGGTCCCGCAGCCACATCGGCGCCGAGAAGACGCGCGAGAGCGACGTCGCGTCGATCCTCACGACCGTCTCCTCGGGGGGCGCAGTCTCCTCCGTGGCTCCGGTGCTCCCGTGACGAAACCGGTCGAAGAGCCCTCCCATCCTCACTGCGCGCATTCTCTCGTTCGTGGTGGACGACGCCGTGCGAGTCGGCTGGACGAGCGATCTCGCGCCGCTACCAGCTTGCGAGGCCCACGTTCGGCGTCACGACCGCGGTCGGCTAGGTGGCGTGTGCAGGTGAGGGCGACTCGCCGGCCCGCTCCGACTCCTTGCCGCCTTCGGTCGAGCGCGAGATCGCGACGGCTCCCAGGAGGGCAAGAAGGAGCCCGCCGTAGGCGACCACCTTGTGCCATGTCGGCTCGCTGAGCCGCTCCTCCAGCAGGATCGTGCCTATGACGATGCTGACGAGCGGGTTGAAGACGGAAACCGCCGCGACGGACGCAGCCAGTCGCCCTGTCGCGAGTGAGACCTGCTGGACGACGAACGCGATGATGCCGGCGAGCGCGAAGCCGTAGAACTCCCAATTCGAGAGCATCGTCGCGAGACCGCCGTCGTGGAAGCTCTCCACCGTCGGCTTGCAGAGCGATGCCGAGAGCCCGAACAGCAGGCCGGCGACTGCGCCGTAGCAGCTCGCCTTCCGGCCGATCGAACCGCGCCCTCCGAGCACGAGCAAGACGACGGACACGACTGCGACCAGTGCGGTGGCGATCGCCCACTCGTTCGCCGGCGCGTTGTCGCGCCCTTCGGCCGCCTCGCCGATGACGGTGAACAGCGCGAGCCCGAACACGACGACGCATGCTCCGATGACCTCCGTCCGGCCCACGAGCTGATCCGTCAGCCAGTAGCCGAGCGGCAGCGCGAAGACGATCGTCATGACGAGAAGCGGCTGGATGACGGCCAGCCGGCCTCGATCGAGAGCCGCAGCCTGGAACGCGTAGCCGACCAGGAGCGCGCCCGTGCCCACGAGCCAGAACGTCTGCTTGGCCAGCCGAACGAATGAGCTCGGCGATCCGAGCGATACCGCGCCCATCCCGAGCGCGCCCTTCTGTTGCAGTGTCGCTGCGAGCGCGAAGAAGAACGCTGCGCCGAGAGCGAGGGCCTCCGCCACGCGCGAGAGCCTACGTCGGCTTCATGACAGATGCGGCGCTCATGGGTCGATGCCGACGTCGGCGCGCGGGACGGCATGAGCGACCCTGTGTTTCACCCGGGTGAACGAGACGACGACTTCACGAACGGTCCCGTTGTTTCCTAAGATGGACGGGCTGCCGCACGAGTCGACGGGCGTGCGGGTGACGAAACGAGACGGAGGTAGAAGTGTCCGCCAAACGAACGCTCAGGTTTCTCGTCGTCACTTGTCTCCTCGCGTCCGCGCTCGTCGCGGCAGGTTGCGGCGGAGACGACGAGTCCTCGACGACCGAGACGTCTACCGAAGCGGCGGCCGAGGAATGGGCGAGCAGCGTCTGTTCGGCGGTGACGACGTGGAAGAGCGATCTCGAGGCGGCTGCCGACCCGCTCACCGATCTCTCCTCTCTTTCGGAGGAGAGCGTCCGACAGGCGGCTGACGACGCAAAGACGGCAACCGACACGCTCACGGAGAGCCTGAGGAGCCTGGGACGCCCGGACATCGAGTCCGGAGAGCAAGTGGAGAGCTCGCTCGACGACATCGTGACGGAGGTCGAGAACGCCGCGAACGAGGTCGAAGCCGCCGTCGAGGGGATCACGAGCGTCACCGACATCCCGTCCGCCGTCGGCACGATCACGACCACGGTCTCCGACATGTCCACGGAGATCGACAGTGCCGTGCAGACGCTCGAGGACGCGGACGCCCGTGGCGAGCTGAAGACCGCGTTCGACAACGCAGACTCCTGCGACGAACTGACCACGTCGAGCAGCTAACTCCGAACGCTACGTCGCGGTGCTCGGCTCCGGTGCGCCGAGGGGGGTGCGCTCCGTCGACTCGCGTGCGCGACGCGTCGGCGGCATGGTAGGCGGCGAGCAGCTCCTCCTCCTCGTCCGTCTTCGGGAAGCAGGAAGAAGACGAGCGCCGCGCCGAGCAGGATCGCGACGATGCCGGCCGATGTAGGCCCACTGGTCGCCCTCGAGGAACGACGTCTTCGCCGCGGCGGTGATCTGGTCGGCGTACTGCGGGTACTGCTCGGCGACGTCCTCGGCGCTGGCGAACGACTTGGTGAGCTGGCTCTGCGACGCTGTCGTGACGTCGCTTGTCCGGAGGCGGCGATCGCGGCTCCGATCGCGGCGCGCGTAGCCGGCGGTCAGCAGCGCGCCGAAGATCGACTGCATGATCGCGCCGCCGAGGTCGCGCTGGAGGTCGGCCGTGCCCGACGCCATGCCGGCGCGCTGCACCGGCACCGAGCCGGTCAGCGAGTGCGAGGCCGGCGTGCCGGCGAACCCGACGCCGATCCCGATGAACGCGTAGCCGAGCCCGACCTTCCAGTAGGAGATGTCCTCCTTCCAGAGCAGCAGCATCGTCAGGAAGCCGAGGAGGCAGAAGACGTAGCCGAAGAGCAGCGTGAACCGGGCGCCGTCGGGCCTCGACGAGCTTGGCCGAGCGCGGCGCGACGAGCACCATGAACGAGCGCGGCCGGCAGGATCGCGGCGCCGGCCTCGAGCGTCGAGTAGCCGAGCACGTTCTGCAGGAACTGCTGGCCGATGAACATCGCGCCCATGAGCGAGCCGAACACGATGATGCCCGCGCACGCCGCGACCCAGAAGATGCGGCGCGCCGGCGACGTCGAGGTCGTAGAGCGGGTTCGTGCGCCCGGCGCTGCCGCAGGAAGAAGGCGACGCCGGCGGCGAGCGCGATCGCCGCCAGGCCGAGCACCAGCGCGCCCTCGTTCGGGACCGGCGCGAAGTTGATCGCCAGGATCAGCGCGCCGACGAGCACGACCGACAGGATGCCGCCGAGGTTGTCGACCGGCTCGGTCGTCTCGTTGACGTGGCGCGGGCACGAACAGCAACGCCATGACGAGCGCGACGACCGCGAGCGGCAGCGTGACCAGGAAGACCGAGCCCCACCAGAAGTGCTCGAGCAGCGCGCCCGCGAGCAGCGGGCCGAGCGCCGCGATCGCGCCGCCGAGCGCCGACCAGAGCGCGATCGACTTCGTCCGCGCCGGCCCGGACCAGAGCGCGGTGATCAGCGCCAGCGTCGTCGGGTACGCCATGCCGGCCGCGAGCCCGCCGCCGACGCGCGCGGCGAACGAGCACTTCGTCCGACGGGCGCATACGCGGCGAGCAGCGACAGCGGGCATCGCCAGCGCCGTGCCGAGCGATGAGCATGCAGCTTGCGCCCGTAGCGGTCGCCGAGCGCGCCGAGGTAGAGCACCGACGCGGCCAGCCCGAGCGAGTAGCCGACGGCGATGAGGTTCGAGCGTCGTCTGCGACGCGTCGAACGCCTCGCCGATGACGGCAGCGCGACGTTCGCGACGGCCAGGTTCAGGTTGGCGACCGCCGCGACCAGGATCAGCGAGATCAGGACGAGGCCGGCCCGCGCGGGCGCGGTCGAGGCCAGCGGCGCATCGCCGCTCCGCGGCCCCGCGACTCAGGTCCGGCGCCCGCCTCGATGCCAGGATTCTCGTAAACTTCTGCGACCGGCCGTGCGCTGTCGACCGCTGTTCACCCGGGTGGCTGAGCCTCAGCCGGACGGCGCGATGCGACCTTCGGGCAGGACGACGACCTCGTCCACGAGCTCGAGCCCTTCGGGCCGATGGGTGATCAGGAGCACGGTCCGGCCGTCGGCCGCAGAGAGCATGTCCCCGACGACCCGCTCGGCCGTCTCCGGATCGAGGTGCGCCGTCGGCTCGTCGAGGACGAGGACGGGCGCATCGGCGAGGAGCGCCCGGGCGAGCGCGATCCGCTGGCGCTGGCCGCCCGAGAGCTCGCTGCCCTCCTCGCCGACGAGCGTGTCGAGGCCGTCGGGAAGCGAGGCGACCCACGTCCCAGAGCGCGCGCGGCGGAGCGCCTCCTCGATCTCCGCTCGGTCGCGCCGGGCCGCGCGAGCCGGACGTTCTCGCGGATGGTCGTCGAGAAGAGGTGCGCGTCCTGGCCCGCGACCGCGATCGCCCGGCGGACGTCTTCCTGGCGGTACTCGCGCAGGTCGCGGCCCGCGAGCGTCACGCGGCCCGCCTCGGGGTCGAGGAAGCGGAGGAGGAGGTTGACGACCGTCGTCTTCCCCGAGCCGCTCGGCCCGACGAGAGCGAGCTTCCGCCCGGGCTCGAGCCGCAGGCTCACGCCGTCGAGAGCGAGCGGCTCGTCCGGCGCGTAGCGTGCGCGAGACGCCGTCGAGCGCGACGCCGGCGGTCCGGCGGAGGCGCGGCGCAGGGTCGGCGCGGGTCCCGCACGGCAGGCTCGCGGTCCGTGAGCTCGAGCACGCGGCGACCCGCGGCGAGCGTCGCCGAGAGCTCTCGTGCGGCCTGCGACAGCGGCGCGACGGCCTCGAACGATGCGAGCGCGAGCAGCCGAGCACGGCGACGAGCACGCGGTCGAGGTCGCCCGCGGCATGGGCCGAGACGGCGACGGCCAGGACGCGCGACGACGGTCGCCCGGCGACGAGCGATGCCCAGGCCGTCGGCGACGCCCGCCGCAAGCGCGTCTCGCCGTGCGAGCCGGACGAGCTGCCCGGTCGGCCTCGCGCACGCGGTCGCAGCGTCTCGTCCTCGCGCCCGTACACGACGAGCTCGGGCGCGCCGCGAAGGAGCTCGACGAGCTCGGCGTTCAGGTGGCCCTGCGCGCCGGCCGCCGGCGCCCGGCCGCGCGCGCCGAGCCGCCCGGCGATCGCCGGCACGCCGATCCCGCCGACGAGCAGTCCCGCGGCGAGGATCGCCGCGGCGACCGGCAGGATCGCGGCAGCGACGCCGACCGCGACCGCGCCGGCCGCGACGGCGACGAGCGGAGGGGCGAGGCCGCGCAGGTAGAGGCTCTGGAGCGCGTCGACGTCGCCGACCATCCGGCTGACGAGATCGCCCCGCCGGTAGGCCTCGAGCCCGCCGGCGCGAGCGGCTCGATGCGCTCGTAGAAGCGGACGCGCAGGCGGGCGAGGACGCGGAAGGCGAGGTCGTGCGAGGCAAGGCGTTCGAGGTAGCGGGCGAGCGGGCGCGCGAGGGCGAAGAAGCGAACCGCCACGATCGTCGCCGGTGAGCGAGAGGATCGCGGGGCCTCGGCCGCGCGCGAGATCAGGTAGCCCGCGGTCGCCATCAGCCCGATGCCGAAGATCACGGCCGGCGCGCCGAGCACGATCGAGAGCGCGAGCCGCCACGGGGTGCCGGTGCGAGCGCGACGAGCCGGCGAAGGGTCCGTCACGCGTCATCGCGCGCTCAGGCCACGCGGCCACCCGTCGAGGCGGACGGTCCGGTCCGCGCGCGCGACGAGCTCGGGCCGGTGCGCGATGACGAGCACGGTCCGGCCCTCTCCGCAGCCGCTCGATCGCTCGGGCGACGGCCGCGGCGCTCTCGGGATCGAGGTTGGCAGTCGGCTCGTCGAGGACGACGAGCGATGCGTCCCGGAGGAGCGCTCTCGCGAGGGCGATGCGCTGCCGCTCGCCGGCCGAGACCGGCCGGCCCCCGTCCCCGACGACCGTGCCGTAGCCGTCGGGGAGTGCGCGAACGAACTCGTCGGCGCCGGCGAGCCGGGCTGCCGCGACGACGCTCTCGTCGTCGGCGGTCGGCTCTCCCAGCCGGATGTTGTCCGCGATCGACCCGTGAAAGAGCGTCGGCCGCTGTGGAACCCACGCCACGGAACGGCGCCAGGCAGCGTGATCGGCTGCCGTCAGCTCGGCCCCGTCGACGGTGACGCGGCCTTGCCGTCGGCTGGGTGAGCCCGAGCAGCAAGGACGCGACGGTGCTCTTCCCGCTCCCGCTTGCGCCCACGAGGCCGACCGTCTCGCCGGGGCGCAGCTCGAGGTCGACGCCCGTGAGCACCGTCGCGTCGCGTGCCGGGTACGCATACGAGACGCCCTCGAGCCGGATGGTCGCGCCCTGAGGGTGTGGCATCGCTGGGCGCCAACGGCCGTCAGAGGTCGTTGGTCCCTCCGTGAGCTCGAGCAGGCGCTCGGCCACCGCGAGCCCGTCCGCACTCGCGTGGTACTGCGCCCCGAGATTGCGTAGGGGCAGATAGAGCTCCGGCGCGAGCACGAGAATTGTGAGTGCGGACTCGAACCCGATCCCGCCGTCGGCGAGGCGCACGCCGACGGTGACGGCGACGAGCGCGATCCCGAGCGTCGCCGCGAGCTCGAGGACGGCCCCCGAGAGGAACGCGACGCGGAGGTCCTCATGGTCGTGCTGCGGTACTGCTCGCTCGTTTCGGCGATCGCCGCGGTCTGAGCGTGTCCGCGATTGAACGCCCGGAGCGTCGGGAGACCTCGCACGACGTCGAGGAAGTGCGTCGAGAGGAGGGAGAGGGCACGCCAGCGCGCGTGTGTGTCGCGCTCGGTGTACCGGCCGATGAGGACCATGAAGACGGGGACGAGCGGCAGGGTCAGCAGCATGAGCGCCGCCGAGGTGAGGTCGATGGGCACGACCCAGGCGATCACGGCTACCGGAACCGCGACCGCGAGCACGAGCTGCGGGACGAACCGCCCGAAGTAGGCCTCGAGCGCGTCGACTCCCTGAACCGCGACCGCCGCGATCTCGCCGCTCTGCGTGCCGTCCAGCGAAGCCGGCTCGCGCCGGAGCCGCCGCTCGACGAGCTCGAGCCTGAGCTGTGAGAGCACGCCCGTCGCAGCGAGGCGTCCCGCAACCTCGAACCCCCAGGCGAGAACCGCACGACCCGCGAAGACGAACGCGAGCAGCACGAGGGCACCCGAGACTTCGTCGAGCGAAGCACCGTCGAACGAACGGGCGACCACGCGGGCGAGCAGCGTCGCCTGGAGCAGGACGAATAGAGCGGTTGCGAGGCCGATCGCAACATCGACTGCAAGAAGGACGCGCGCCGCCCGGGCGCGGCGCAGAAGGCGCGGATCGAGCGGGCGCACGCGAACGAGGCTACCGCGGCCTGTGTAACGTCCGCCGCTTGGCGACCGTGTCCCGAGACCGCCCGTTGTTCGTTCCCGTGATCCTGGGCACGTCTCGGCGAGGACGGATGAGCGAGCACGCCGCGGAGCTCATGAGGGCCGAGATCGAGAAGCGCCCGGACGTCGTGACGGAGCTGATCGATGTGGGAAAGCTCTCGATTCCCGTCGACGATGCCGGCGAGGCGGCAAGGGATCCGGAGTTCTCGGAGAAGATGAACCGCGCCGATGCGCTCGTGATCGTCGCGCCGGAGTACAACCACGGCTACCCGGGACTGCTGAAGCACGTGCTCGACACGAACCTGAAGGAATACGTCCACAAGGCCGCCGGGATCGTCGGCGTGTCGGCCGGCGTCTTCGGAGGAGCGCGAGTGATCCAAAACCTGATTCCGGTGCTGCGGGAGCTCGGGCTCGTCACGATCTTCTGGGACGTGAACTTCACGACCGTCCAGAGCAGGTTCGACGAGTCCGGGAACCTCCTCGACGAGTCGTTCCTCCCGCGCATCGACAAGTTCCTCGACGAGCTCTGCTGGATGGCCGAGACGCTGCGCTACGGACGCTCGTCCATTCCGATCGGAGGCTCGGGTTGACCGCAGGCGGGATGACGTGTCCGAAGTGCGGCACGGAGATGAACCACCAGGCCGAAAAGCTCGTCCACCCGACGACGAAGGCCGAGGCGGCGAGCATGACGGCGGCACTGGACGGGGTCATCGAGCGCGTCTTCGCGTGTCCGAACTGCGGTTGGATCGAGTCGCGACGGGCGGCGGGCTCGACCTAGCCGACGCTAGTACTCACCTGTCTCGATCTGAGCGACCGCCGTTCCGTCCTCGGCCGCGCGAGAACCGGCGAGGCGGATCGCAAGCAGTGGGAAGACGAGCACCGAGATCATTCCGGCACCGATGAGCGAGGCGCCGACGTCAGCGGAGATCGCACCTCGATCGGCACCTATCCCCACGATCGCCACGATCAGTGGCAGTCCAGTCGCGCTGAAGACGGCGAGGCTGAGGGTGTCCCTCGCGCCGAGCTCGCGGAGCCAGACGAGCGCCGGGACGCCGCGGACGACGAGGAGGAGAGAAAGGAAGAGCCCTCCGAGCGCGAGGCCGGTCGCGCTGAGGAAGCTGTCGAGATCGAAGTTCATCCCGGCGACGACGAAGTAGATGGGGATGAGGAACCCGAAGCCGATTCCCTCCAGCCGCATCCGCACCGTCGCACCTTCCGGCGAGTCGAGGGTGAGACCGACGACGAGCCCCGCAGCGAACGCACCGAGGACGAAATCGAGGCCGACGTCGTTCGCGAGCAGGACGAGGCCACCGAGCACGAAGATCGACGCGCGTACCGCGGCCTGGCCCGTCGTGTGCACCGTCTCCTGCAGGACGCGTAGGAGACGCGGTGGGCGAGCCCGCGTCGCGGCTGCCGCGGCGAGCGCCACGAGCGCACCGAACGCGACCAGGAGCAGCGCTTCCTCGATGGCTCCGTACGCCCCGGTCAGGAAGATCGAGATGACGACGATCGGCCAGAACTCTCCGGCGATCCCGGCGCCCAGCACGGCCGACCCGAGCAACGTCGACAGCAGCCCGGCGTCGATGAGAATCGGGACGAGCGTGCCGAGCGCGGTCGTGCTCAGGGCGACCCCCAGCAGCCACCATTCGGCGTCCACACCTGCCGCGCTCAACAGCGCTCCCACGGAGAGCCCGATCGCCAGCGAGACCGCCCAACCGGCTGCCCCGCGCACGACCGAGCTCCGGACGACGCGTCTCTCGATGACCTCGAGTCCCGCGAAGAAGAAGAGCAGTGCAAGGCCGAAATTCGAGAGGAAGCGGATGTAGGAGTCGACCTCGGCGAGGTCCAGGACCTCCGGGCCGATGACGATTCCGAGAACGATCTCCACGACGACCGTCGGCAGCACGATCCGTCCATGGATCCTCGAGACGATCGCACCGAGCGTCGAGGCGCCGAGGACGTAGACGAGGGATTCGAGGTCGGGGGCCGGAACCGCCTGGCCGAGGACCGCCGGGACTCCGGGGTCCACGATCAGGCGAGACGAGCCCAGATACTCGGAACGATGCCCCAGCTGCTCGTGGTCGACTCGCCCGGTTCGAGCCTGATGAGGCCGTCTCCGCTTCGAAAGGCGTTCGGCGCGCAGGTCATGGGCTCGACCGCGAGACTGCGCCTGGCGACGTCCGGAAGCGGGTCACCCGTGAACAGCATCAAGTAGGGATGCGTCTCGTCGACCCAGAGCGTCAGAAAGACACCCTCCGGGGTGTGGAGCTCGACGCGCGCGAGGCCGTCCGGCCCGCGCTCGAGGTCCGTGAAGCAGTGGTCCAGCCTCGTCGCGCCGACCGGCCGGGCAATCCGGAAGTCGAGCTCCACCTCGTCGACGGCCGCTGCGGCGACGGGGATCCCGCGCTCGTCCGAGCGCAGCACGGTTCGTGCGGGCACACGGAGCACGACATCGTCCACCGTCTCGGCCGCGGGCTTGAGATAGGGATGAGCCCCGCTGCCGTACGGACACGCATCGGTGCCGACGTTCGTCGCCGTCGTAGATACGCGCAACCCCTCCTCCGAGAGCGCGTACTCGATCGCGAGAGCGAGCGAGAACGGATACCCGGGCTGCGGCTGGAGAACGTGCTCCAGCACGACGCGATGCGGCTCGCGCTCGGCCACGGTCCAGGCCGCCCAGCGCACGAGGCCGTGGATCGCGTTCCCCTGCTCCGGCTCGGTGAGTGGGAGCCGGTGCCGCTGACCGTCGTGCTCGTAGCTGCCCGTCCTCGAGGCGGTTCGGCCACGGGATCAGCACCTGGCCGCGTCCCGACGAGGGCACTCCTCGTCGGGCCCGTAGCCGTCGACGACGTCGCGACCGCCGGCCGTGTACGAGCGAAGCCCGGCGCCGACCTCGACGACGACCACTACCTGGGCGCCGTGCCGAGATCTCGATCTGCTCGCCTGACGGGGAGGTCACCTTTCTACCCCGGCTGCGGGTGGAGTGAGGCCGGGCTCGGTCGCCGACCGGCCACGACGAAGGACCATGCGCCCAGCGCGGCGGCGATAACGGCGGCGACTGCGTATACGGTCGGCAGCTCGACACCGGCGGCAAGGAGCGGGCCGACGCCGAACGCCGCGAACCCGTAGCCGAGCTGGTAGAAGGCGATGACGCCGCCGGCCACCGCTGCCGAGAACGTCGTCAGCTCTTCCTGGCCGAAGCTGATCGTGAGCGGGAGAAGCGCCGAGCACCCGAGGCCTGCGAGCCCGAAGGCCAGCAGCGCGAGCGCCGGCTCGTCCTCGGGGAGCAGCGCAATCAACACGAAAGCGCCCGCGAGCACGAACGGCAGTACGTGATACGTCAGTCGCGGCGCGATCACGCGCTGGACCATTGCGAAGAAGACCCTCCCGAGCGTGACCATTGCCCAGAACGTCGTGAGGGCGAGCGCCGCCTGTGTCGTGGACGCTCCCAGCTCGCTCGTCATGTCGAGCTGGGCCCAGTTCCCGTTGACCGTCTCGCAGATGCCGTACAGGACCGCGAACCCCGCGTACATCCAGAATCGACGTGGTATCGCCAGCCCTGTGCGCTCTCTGGCGACTCGAGGCGGCTCGACACGGAGCGGAAGCCGCGCGCTTACGAGCATGAGAGCCGCGAGCAGGATCGCAGAGGTCACCGGAAGTCCCAGCCAGAAGCCGAGGCCGACGAAGAGCGCGACGAAGACGGGAGCGAGCACCGTACCGAGCCCGAGCAGCGCGTTCAGCACGAGAATCGAGCGATTGACGGCCGTCGGGTTGAACGCTGCGGTGAACGTGTTGAGCGCGGGAACGGTGAAGCCGAACCCCGCTCCGAGACTCGCCGTGGCCAGGAGCAGCAGCCCGTACGCGAGCGTCTCCTCGTCCGTCAGGAACGAGCTGACGATGAGCAGCCCCATCGAGAGGAGGCCCGCTGCGAGCCCCACGACGTAGACGCGCTTGATGCCGAAGCGACTACTCAGCCCTGCTCCGAGCAACGCCGCTGTGATCGCGGTGATCACCTGTGGCAGGAAGAGTGCGCCGTACTGCGTGCTCGAGAGGTCGTACTCGTCCGGATCGGTGAGGATCGTGCTCGCGGCGGGAAAGGTGACGAGCGCGATGCCCTGGGCGACGCCCGCGGCGTAGACGACCGACCTCTCCGCCTGAGTCGCCATCGAGCCCTTCTCGCTCCGGAGCTACGTCATCCGCTCGAGCAGGTGGTCGCCGACGCGCAGCGAGTTCGCCATCGCGGTGAGCGCCGGGTTCACGGCGCCGATGCTCGGGAACACGCTCGTGTCGACGACGTACAGGTTGTCCACCTCGTGCGCCCGGCAGTCGACGTTCAGCACGGATGTCGACGGATCCGCGCCGAAGCGGGCCGTGCCCGCCTGGTGCGCGCAGCCGGCCACCGGGATGTCGTTCTTCATGTACGCGAAGCGGTGGATCAGGTGGCCGGGGTTCATGTCGAGCTTCCCGAGCGATCGACTTGACCTTGTTGTACAGCTGCTTCTTGGTCTCGGCGTTCGTCTCCGTGTAGCTGAGCGTGAGCTTGCCGTCGCGGTCGACGGTGACCCGGTTGTCGGGCTTCGGGAGGTCCTCGGTCGAGAGCCAGAAGTCGATCGCGTGGCGTGCCATGCGCTCGAGCGTCCACTCGGGCGCCAGCTTCGTGTCCCGCGGCCGCTCGCCGCGGAACATCGGCGCCGTTGACTTGCCGACCATCTGGACGTTCCCGAGCGGGTAGTCGAAGTCGTCGGTACCCGAAGTAGAAGTCGTTCAGGCCGAGGGTCTTCTGGTAGGCGGTCGGGTTCTCCTCGCGCGACAGTGCGAGCACTGCCGTGGAGTCGTGGAACATGTAGTTTCGCCCGAGCTGGTCGGAGCCGTTGGCGAGGCCGTTCGGGTGCTTGTCGTTCGCCGACTCCAGGAGCAGCTTGGCCGTGTTGGCGGCGCCGCACGCCACGACGACGACGTCGCCCGCGAACCGCTCCTCCGCATCGTCACGCTCGACGACCACCTCCGTGACGGTCGTGCCTCCGTCGTTCGTCTCGAGCCGGACGACCTTCGAGTTCGTCAGCAGCGTGACGTTCGGATGCTCGAGCGCAGGCCGGACGCCGAGCACCTCCGCGTCCGACTTCGCGTGCACGAGGCACGGGAAGCCGTCGCAGGTCGCGCAGCGGATGCACGTGCTGAACGGCGTGTTCGACTCGTCGAGCATGATCCCGCAGGGCGCGTGGAACGGGTGGAAGCCGGCACCCTCGAGATCGTCGGAGAGCTTCTGGATCCGCGGCTCGTGCGAGACCGCCGGGTGCGGATACGGCGCGCTCGCCGGCGGCTCGGTCGGGTCCTCGCCCCGCGCGCCGTGCACCTGGTACAGCTGCTCGGCGAGTGTGTAGTACGGCTCCAGGTCGTCGTACGAGATGGGCCAGGCGGGCGAGATGCCGTCGTGATGCGTGAGCTCGCCGAAGTCCTCCTTGCGCAGGCGGTAGAGCGCGGCGCCGTAGAGCTTCGTCGCCCCGCCCACGAAGTAGTGGACGCCCGGCTGGAACGGCTTGCCTTTCTCGTCGTACCAGGTGTCGGGCGAGACGTAGCGGTTGTCCACGAACACGTCCTGGTCCGACCAGTTCTGCGGCTCGCGCGGGAGCCAGTCGCCCCGCTCGAGGAGGAGGATGCGCTTGCCGGATGGAGCGAGGTGGCGCGCGAGCGTTCCCCCACCTGCGCCCGTCCCGATGATGATCACGTCATAGGTGTCCATCGTTGCCTCCTCAGGTGCCGGCAGTCGCCGGCTCCTGTGTCGAGGTGATCGGCTTCGTAATCGCTTCGAGCGATTTCCCCTCTGCCTTGATCCCGATGAGAAGCTCGACGACCCCGCCGAGAACCATGATCGCTCCCCCGACGACGTAGCCGATGAAGAGCCCGGTCGGATTGGTGCCGTCGCCGATCAGCGCACCGTAGAAGAGGGGGCCGAACGCTCCGAAGATCTGCGCGATGGCGAAGAAGACCGCGATCGCCTCGGCGCGGATCTCGATCGGCCACGTCTCGCTGACGGTGAGGTAGGCGGCGCTCGCCCCGGCGGAGGCGAAGAAGAAGATGACGATCCAGCAGAACGTCTGCGTGGTCGCGGTGAGCTCGCCCTGGTCGAACATCCAGCCGCTGATCGCGAGCAAGACGCCCGAGATGATGTACGTGCCCGAGATCATCGGCTTCCGGCCCACGCTGTCGAAGAGCGGCGCGAGTATGAGCGGCCCGCAGAGGTTGCCGACTGCGAAGGCGAGCCCGTAAAGGGGCACCTTGTCGGCCGACACGTCGTAGAACTGGACGAGCACCAAGCCCGTACGTGAAGTAGATGGCGTTGTACAGGAACGACTGGGTGATCATGAGCGTGGCGCCGAGGATCGCGCGCTTCGGGTACGTGCGGAAGACCAGGCCCAGGAACGTGACGTAGCCGTACTTCTTCTCGGGAACGAGCTCGAGCGCCTGCGAGTCGTCGACGGGCTCGAGCTCCTGGCCCGACTTTCGCACGGCCTCCTCGATCTTCGCAAGCTCTCGCTCGGCCTCCTCCATGCGGCCGTGGGTCATGAGCCAGCGCGGGCTCTCGGGGAGGGTGCGCGCCACGACGAGGACGACGATTGCGAGCACGGGTCCCAGCAGGAACGCGAGCCGCCACCCGACGTCCGGGGCGAACGAGTTCAGGAAGACGAGAGAGGCGAACGAGCCGAGGATCGCGCCGGCCCAGTAGCTGCCGTTGATCCAGATGTCGACACGGCCGCGATACTTCGAGGGCATCATCTCGTCGATCGCGGAGTTGATGGCCGCGTACTGGCCGCCGATTCCCATGCCCGCGATGAACCGCGTCCCGTAGAAGTAGACGAGCCACAGCCAGCCGCCGTCGTTCACCGTGAACGCTGCAAGCCCTGTGCCGAAGAGGTACAGGAGGAGCGTGACGACGAGGAGCCGCTTCCGCCCGAGCTGATCCGACATCCGCCCGAAGACGAGCGCACCGACGACCTGGCCGACGAGGTACACCGACGCGATCAGCCCGACCTGGGTCGACGTCATGTCGAGCGTGTCGGGCTGGATGAGGACACCCGTCACGGAGCTCGCGATCGTGATCTGGAGGCCGTCCAGGATCCATGCGGCCCCGAGCCCCGCGACCATCCGCGTGTGGAACGGCGACCAGCTCAGGCGATCGAGCCGCGCGGGAATCGTGGAGCGAATCGTCCCGGGTTCGGCAGCGGCGGTGCTCATCTCCCGCGCTCCTTTCACGAGAGCTCCTCGAGCAGCTCCGCGACGATGATCCGCCCGGCCGCCTCGATCAGCGCGAGGTGCGAGAACGCCTGCGGGAAGTTCCCGAGGTGGCGGCCGGTTGCGACGTCGAACTCCTCGGCGTAGAGGCCCAGCGGCGATGCGATCCGCAGGAGCCGCTCCATCAGGTCATGGGCCCGCTGCTTCTCGCCCACGATGGCGAGGGCGGAGACGAGCCAGAACGAGCAGATGAGGAACGTCCCTTCCTCCCCCGAGAGCCCGTCGTCGGTCTCCTCGGTCCGGTAGCGCAGGACGAAGCCGTCCTGGGTCAGCTCGTCGGCGATCGCGAGCACCGACTTGCGGAGGCGATCGTCGTCGCCGGGGAGGAAGCCGAAGATCGCAGCCAGGAGCGTCGAGGCGTCGAGGGCGTCCGTCTCGTAGTGCTGCCGGAGGACGCCCCGCTCGCTGACGCCGTTCGCGAGGATGTCTGCGCGGATCTCCTCCGCGGTCGCCGCCCACTCCGCCTCGAGCTCGGGAGCTCCTGGGATCTCGGCGAGCTTCGCCGCGCGGTCGAGGGCGACCCAGCCCATGAGCTTCGAGGACACGTAGTGCTGCGGCTTGCCGCGTGCCTCCCAGATCCCCTGGTCCGGGTTCCGCCAGACCTCCGTCGCGCACTTCGCCTGCGCCTGGACGATCGGCCACAGCCGACGCGGGAGCCGCTGGCTCCGGCGGGTGTGGAGGAGGAACGAGTCGAGCACGGCGCCGTAGACGTCGTTCTGCCGCTGGTCGAAGGCTCCGTTGCCGATGCGGACCGGGCGGGCGCCCGCGTAGCCCGAGAGGTCGTCGAGCGTCGACTCGGTCAGGTCGCGGCGACCGTCGATCCCGTACATGATCTGCAGCGAGCCGTCGTGGTTCGCCTCGATGTCCGCGACGAACTGCATGAACTCGTCGGCCTCCCACTCCAGGTTCAGGTAGTGCAGCGCCTGGAGCGTGAACGTCGTGTCCCGCATCCAGGTGTAGCGGTAGTCCCAGTTGCGCTCGCCGCCCGGGGTCTCGGGCAGCGACGTCGTGAGCGCCGCGACCGTGGCCCCGGTCGGCATGTAGGTCAGGCCCTTGATCGCGAGCGCCGAACGCTGGATCGGGTCGCGCCAGCGATGGTCGGGGATCCGAGCTCGCCCCAGCCAGGCGCGCCAGAAGCGGACCGTCGCGGCCATCCGCGCCTCGGCCTCGTCGACGTCCGCGGGGCCGGCGAGCTCTTCGGCCCAGGACAGCGCGCAGTACGCCCGGTCGCCCGGCTCGAGCACGTGCCGTGCTCGCACGCGGCCGGCCTCGATCCCGAGCGCGAGGTCGGCTGTAGAGGCGAATCGTCTGGCCGGCGCCCGTCGCGTCGGCCGCGTGCCGGCTGCCGTCGACGAGCGTCCACGTCGCGGTCTCGCTGCCGTAGCCGAAGACCGGCTCGCACACGAGCTCGATCTCGACGTTGCCCTCGAGGCACTCGACGGTGCGAACCAGCAGGTGGTCGGCGTCGTCGTCCGCAGGCGGGCGCGTGTGCGGCGTGATCTCGTCCTCGTGGTCGCGCGGCCCCATCGTCAGCGCCGTGCGAACGACGATCCAGCCGGTCGGCGTCTTCCACGTCGTCGTCAGGACGTTCGTCCCCGGCTCGTACTCGCGCGCCGACGGATGGTTGATGCCGAACGGCGCGAACCTGAACGACCCGGCGGACGGTCGAGCAGGCTGCCGAACACGCTCGGCGAGTCGAAGCGCGGCACGCAGAGCCAGTCGATGGCACCGTCGGGCGCCACGAGTGCCCCCGTATGGCAGTTGGAGAGGAAGCCGTAGTCCGCGATCGGCGTGAACGGCGAGGGCGCGGCCGCGCTCTGCGGCCGCGTCTCCGCCGCTGGCTTGTGCCGCGCTCATGACTCGATCCACGGATCGCTCCAGCGACCGTGACCGGCGACGAGCTTGTCGGCTGCCTCGGGGCCCCAGGACCCGGGCGTGTAGACGTGCACGGGCGGCGGTGCGTCGAGCAGTGGCTGCATGATCCGCCACGTCTGCTCGATGCCGTCCTGCCTCGTGAAGCGCGTGCGTCTGCGCCGACCAGCGCGGCGTGCAGCAGGACCTCGTACGGCGTCGCGCCCTCGCCTCCCATCTCGGCGAACTCGACGTCGAACAGGATCGGCGCGGCCGTGGCGGCGTCGGCGCGATGCGCGTCGAGCACGATCCTGACGCCCGTCGAGGGATCGAGCTTGATGACGAGCTGATTGGGCTCCGGCCTCCGGTCGAGCAGTGCGAAGCCGAGGCGCGGTGGGTGCTTGAAGACGAGGCGGACCTCCGTCTGCGTGACCGGGAGCCGCTTCCCCGCGCGAATGAAGAACGGGACGCCCGACCAGCGCCAGTTGTCGATCTCCAGGCGGAGCGCGGTGTACGTCTCCGTGGTCGAGTCCGGAGCGACGCCGTCGATGCCGAGGTATCCCTCGTACTGGCCGCGCACGTACTGCGCCGGGTCGGCCGGCCTGATCGCGCGATACAGCGACACCTTCGCGTCCTGGATCGTCTTGGTATCGCCCCCGGCAGGAGGCTCCATGGCGGTCGCCCCGACCACCTGCATGAGGTGGTTGACGACGACGTCGCGCAGCGCGCCGACCGGGTCGTAGAAGTGGCCGCGATCCTCGACGCCGAAGTCCTCGGCCATCGTGATCTGGACGGATCCGACGTAGTTCCGGTTCCAGACCGGCTCGAGCATCGTGTTCGCGAACCGGAGGTACAGGATCTCTTCGAGGCCCATCTTCCCGAGGTAGTGGTCGATGCGCAGGAGTTGGGACTCGTCGATGTACTGGTGCAGCTCTTCGGCGAGTTCGCGCGCCGAGGCCTGGTCGTGGCCGAAGGGCTTCTCGACGACGACTCTCGCGTTTGCCGTCACGCCCGCTTTCGCCAGGCCCCCGACGACCGTTCCGAAGAGGGACGGCGGGACCTCGAGGTAGAAGACGGGGGTCTTCGAGCCCTCGATCGCCTCCGCCACCTCGCGCGTAAGTCGCGTCGTCCGTGAAGTCGCCGTGGTGGTACGAGAGCCGCTTCGCGAAGCGAGTGAACACCTCCTCGTCGAGCTTCTCCCCCGTACCGACGATCGAGTCGCGCGCGCGCTGTACGAGCTGCTCGAGCGTCCAATCGTCGAATGCGACGCCGACGATCGGGCAGTCGAGCAGCCCGCGCTGCTCGAGCCGGTAGAGCGAGCGGAACGTCATCACCTTCGCGAGGTCGCCCGTGATTCCGAACACGACGAGGACGTCGGCCGGCTGCGGATCCTTGCCCAGCGCGGACCTCGTCGTCTCGGGAGCTTCCGTTGCAGTCATTTGCCAACCCTCCGTTTCGATCGCTGACGACCCGTCCCGGAACGCCCCGCGACGGATCTCGGTTTCGTGTCGACGTCGATGCGCCCGCGTCCGAAGGCATCGATTCGGCCCCAACGCCCGGGGATGTCGAGCAGCTCGAGATGGCCGATGCTCTGAGGCAGGGCAGGGTCGACCACGAGGTGGTCGCCGATCGGCTCGAGCCCGAGCATCGTCCTGAGCAGCAAGAGCGGCGTGCCCGTCGACCAAGCCTGCGGGCTGCACGCGGTCGGGTACTGGACCGGATACTTCGTGACGTCTCGCGCGTAGCCGCCGAATGCCTCAGGCAGGCGTCCGTCGAAGACCTCGGCGGCGTCCAGGATGCCCGCGGCGATCTGCGCCGCCTCCTCCTTGAAGCCGTAGCGCCGCAGGCCCCAGGCGATGAACGAGTTGTCGAACGGCCAGACCGTGCCGACGTGGTAGCCGATCGGGTTGTAGCGTCCCTCGCCCTCGGCCAGCGTCCGGACACCCCAACCCGAGAAGAGCCGGGGTCCCAGCAGCTGTGCCGCGACTGCAGTGGCCTTGGACTTGTCGACGATGCCGCTCCAGAGCAGGTGGCCGTTGTTCGACGCGAGCGCATCGACTTGGTTTCCCTCCGTGTCGAGAGCCAGGGCGAAGTACTCGCCGTCACTCACCCAGAAGTCGCGGTTGAAGCGGCGCTTCAGGTCGGCGGCGTCCTTCTCCAGCTTGTCGGCGAGGGTCGGGTCCTTCCACACGAGGCGTGCCAGGCGCGCGCCGCGCACCTTCGCGTCGTACGCGTAGCCCTGCAGCTCGCACGTTGCGCGGGGGAAACCGGGAAGCGTTCCGTCGCTATAGGAGATCGAATCCCAGGAATCCTTCCAGCACTGGTTCTCGAGGCCCGTCTTCTCGTTGCGCCGTTGGTACCAGATGTAGCCGGTGCCGAGAAGATCCGCGTACTCGTCGATCCAGTTGAGCGCAGCCCGGGCTTGGTGCTCGAGCTCTCGGACCAGCTTCCGGTCGCCGGTCCAGCGCTCGTATTCGTCGAGCAGCACCACGTAGAGCGGCGTCGCGTCGGCGCAGCCGTAGTACGGGGAATGCGGACGCTCCTCGAACGCCGTCATCTCCCCGTAGCGCATCTCGTGGAGGATGCGACCCGGGTCCTCGTCGCGGAAGTCGTCGACGCGGCTGCCCTGCCAGTCCCCGAGTGCTTCCAGGGTCGTCGCCGCGAGCTCCGGCGTGAAGGGAAGCGCCTGCAGGCTGGTGAAGATGCTGTCCCGGCCGAACATGGTCATGAACCACGGCAGACCGGCCGCCGGGAGACTTCGTCCTCCGGCTACGGGCGGCGAGAAACGGAGCGCGGCGAGGTCGACCAGGCTGCGCCGGTACGTTGCCCGGAGCTCGTCCTGGTCGCACTCGAGGCGCGGCGCCTCCTCGATCCACTTCTCGAGGCTCAGCTCCATGCTCGGCCGAGCCCGACCCGCGCCGCGCGCGTACTTCGGCTGCACGTAGGTGCCACCGGCCCCGGTCGCGGTGACGACGTCGAGGTCCGTCGACCAGCCGCCGTGGGGCTCGACGCGCATCTTGAAGGTCAGTCCGCCTTTGTCGAGCCGGGCCGGAGCCGATGCCGAGATCAGCGTCTCGCGCGTGAATCGCTCCCGCTGGTAGCCGAGTCGCAGCCGGCCGGACTCGACGCGCGCGTAGTACGTCCCCTTCTTCGCCAGCGCATCCTTGACCTCGAACAGGTCGGCGAAGTCGCAGCCCGCATCGATGCGAACGACGAGATCGACGGGCTTCTCGTCGTGGTTGAGGATCGTCAGCTCCTCGTGGAAGCCGTTGCCGACGGCCCGTCGCCGGATCACCGAGAGCTTCGCGTCGATGTACACGGTCCCCGTTCCCGGTACGAGGAAGAAGCGTGTCTCGAAGTACTGGAGATCGTCGACGGAAAGCGGGTTCAGCCGCTGTCCGTTCACGGTCAGCACCCACTGCGAGAGAAAGCGTGTGTCGAACGAGAAGAGTCCGGTGGGGTCGGTCAACGATGCCTCGATGTCGCCGTTCGCATTGCTGACCACGAAGGTGTTGCCGTCCAGGATCTGCACGAGCCCGTTGCTCATCGCTTCCTCCCCGCGCCAGTCGTCTTGGAGCGCCGCCTGCGAGAGCGCGTCGCGCCGGGGAGGAGCCGCTGGAACGCCACGAGCAGTCGAACGTCCCCCTCGACATCCACCTCCTCGCGGAGCATCGCTGCCAACGCATTGGTCTCGCCGCTGGCGATCCGTTCGAAGAGAGCCTTGTCAGTGGATAGGACGGCGTCGGCCTGCGCGTTCCTCCGCGACACGACGATGTCTCCCTTGACGACGGAGATGAGCCAGCGATCGATCTTCTTCCCTTCTCTCAGGTCGAACCGCATCGTGCCCGTCGCTCGTTCGAGCAGCGGCTCGTGCCCGCGGCTCCCGAGGGCAGCGAAGAATTCGGCGGTCGCATCGGCCATCACTCGTCCTCCTCGGTTTCGACCGTGATCCGGCCGGCGCGCTGGTGCGTGAACGCCGCTCCGGCCCAGTCGACCACCGCCTTCGCGCGGTCCTCGTTCGTCGGCAGGAGCGCGAGGTGCACGGCGCCCCACGCCGCCTGGGCCGTCCTGCCCTTCATCGTCCGCCCGCCGAGCATCTGCACGACAGCGGCCCCGCGGCCGATCGTCGCCATCGTTCCCTTGTCGCGGTACTTGAATGGCTTCGTCTTCTTGCCGGCGAGGCGCCTGGCGATCGCCTCGCCGGCGTGCTCCCCGGACTGCAGTGCGACCGAGCCGAGCTGAGGCAGGACCTGATTCGTCTTCGCGTCCTCGATTGCCGCGATGTCGCCGAGGGCGTATACCTCGGGATGATCCGGAACCGTGAGCTCCGGGCCGACGCCGATCCGGTTCCCTCGCTCCAGATCGAGTCCGAGCGACTGCACCAGCTGGTTCCCCTGCAACCCGGCGCCCCAGACGAGCGTGTGCGCCTCGATCTCCGTTCCCGACTTGAGCGTGACGCGCGTCGGGGCGACCGACTCGACGGCCACACCTGTGATCACCTCGACGGTGCGCTTCTCCAGGGCGTCCACCGTGTAGGCGCGGATGTCCGGCTTGAACATCGAGAAGAGCTCCGGCCCGGCCTCGACGAGCACGACGCGGGCCTTCTCCTGCGGCACGGCCGGATAGTCCTTGGCGAAGTCACCGCGGTAGAGCTCCGCCAGCGCACCGGCGCTCTCGACCCCGGTCGGCCCGCCGCCGACGACCACGACGTTCAGCGCGCCGTCGTCGATGAGGCTCGGATCCTTGTCTGCCGCCTCCCAGCGCCCGAGCAGGTGATCCTTGAGGCGCACGGCATCGGGCAGCGTGTACATGGGGAAGGCATGCTCGGCCGCGCCCTTGGTCCCGAAGAAGTTGACCTCGGCGCCGAGGCCGAGCACGAGGTAGTCGTAGACGAGAGGCGCCATCTCGGCGAGCTGCACCTCGCGCGCCGCCAGGTCGACGGCCGTCACGCTCGTCTTGTGGATGGTCGCGTTGTCCTGATCCTGTACCAGGTCCCGGAGCGAGTGTCCGACGGCGCTCGTCTCGAGCAGTCCCGTCGCGAGCTGGTAGAGCAGCGGCTGGAAGGTGTGATAGTCGTGCTTGTCGATCAACACCACGTCCGCGTCGGCGTCCTCGAGCTTGCGCGCAGCACTGATGCCCGCGAAGCCGCCGCCGAGAATGACGATGCGTGGCTTCATGCGGCCGACCCCCCGTTCGTAGAAGTGATCGCCGGGGACGTCGTTGCGATCGGCTCTCCACCGAGACGCGCCCGGAAGACGTAGTACGTCCACCCCTGGTACAGGAGGACGAGCGGGACGAAGATCACCGCCACGACGCTCATGACCTGGAGCGCGTAGTGCGACGACGCAGCGTCGTCGACGGTCAGGCTGTTCTCGAAGCCGGTGCTGGACACCATCACGCGCGGGTAGAGCGAGACGAACAGCGTCGCCACGAGCGAGATCGTCCCGAGCGCGGTCATCGCAAATGCTCGTCCGTTGCGTCCTGTGTAGAGGAAGGCGATCGCGAGCGCGAGGGCCGCGATCCCGAGCGCCGCGGGAAGCACCGGCGGGAAGAGATCCTTGTCGTTGCGGTCCATCGCGACCGCGACGGTCCATGCGAGGTATACCGCGGCCAGCACGGCGGCAGGGATCGCGAGCCTTCGGGCCACCGCCTCGGCGCGGCCGCGCAGCTCGCCCGCCGTGCGAAGCGTGAGGAACGTCGCGCCGTGGAACGCGAAGAGCGCCACGACCGCGATTCCCGCGAACACGCTGTACGCGCTGAAGAGGTCCAGCAGGTCGCCCGTGAAGTCGCCGTCGGAGTCGATCGGCACCCCGTACACGAGGCACGACAGCCCGATCCCCCAGAGCAGCGACGCACCGAAGCTCCCGATCGTGTTCGCCCACGTCCACGTCGAGCGCCATGCGGGAGTCTCGCTCTTCGAGCGCCACTCGAACGAGACGACCCGAATGATCAGGAAGAAGAGGATGAGCAGGAGGGCCAGGTAGAAGCCCGAGAACATCGTCGCGTACCAGGCGGGGAACGCGGCGAAGGTGGCACCGCCGGCGACGACGAGCCAGACCTCGTTCCCGTCCCAGACCGGTCCGATCGTCCGCAGCGCCGTGCCTCGCTCCTCGTCGTCTCGTGGGACGAACGGGAGCAGCATCCCGACCCCGAAGTCGAACCCCTCGAGCAGGAAGTACATGGCCCAGACGACGGCGATGAGGCAGAACCAGAAGGTCTCGAGATCCATCAGTACGTGACCGCCGGGAGCGCGAATTCGTCCCCTTCGCCGCCGACCTCGGGCGGGTCGACACGCGCGTACCTGCGCATGAGGACGAAGTCCACGATCAGAAGCGCGATGTAGAGGACGACGAACGTGCCGAGACTCGTGGCAATCGTGGCCGTCGAGACGCTGGGTGAGTTGGCATCGGCCGTCTTCAGCAGACCCCACACGATCCACGGTTGGCGCCCTACCTCCGAGAGCACCCAGCCGGAGAGCGCCGCGAGGTAGGGGAGCGGGATCGTCAGGACGCCGAGCCAGAGGAACCACCGCGTCGACGCGAGCCTCCCGCGCCAGTAGAGGAACGCCCCGAGCGCGAAGACGAGGAAGACGAGCGTGCCGGCATAGGCCATGATCCGCATGGCCCAGTACGTCGTCCGCACCGGCGGGATGTAGTTCTCCCCGCGGGCGTACTGGCGCTCGGACTGCCGCTGGAGCTCGGTCATCCCCTGCACCTCGCCGTCCCAGGAAAGGGTCGCGAGGATCGACAGGAGGTGCGGGACCTGGATCGAGAACGACGGCGTCTGGTCGTCCTCCGTGAAGCCACCGATCTGGAAGAGCGAGAACGCGCACGGCTGGCACGTGTCCCACTGCGCTTCGGTCGAAGCGATCTTCATCGGCTGGTAGTCGGTCACCACCACGCCCATCTGGCTGCCGACGCCGAGGTTCACCGCCGAGATCGGGACGCCGACGATCAGCGCGAGCTTCGCGGCGTGGCGGAAGAGGTCCTGGTTCCGACCGCGGACGAGGTGCCAGCAGGCGACGCCGAAGATCACGACGGCAGCCGTCGTGAGCCCGACGAGCAGGACGTGGATGTACGCCCAGATCCCGAAGCGGTTCGAGAAGAGCTCCCACACGTCCGTCAGCTCCGCACGGCCGTCGATGACGGTCGAGCCGACCGGCCGCTGCATCCAGGAGTTGGCGCTGATGATGAAGAAGGCGGAGAGCCAGGAGGCCAGGGCGAAGATCCACACCGTCGCCAGATGGACGCGCTTCGAGAGCCGATCCCAGCCGAAGATCCAGAGGCCGAGGAAGGTCGACTCGAGCATGAAGGCCGCGATTCCCTCGATCGCGAGCGGCGCACCGAAGACGTCCCCGACGAACTCCGAGTAGACCGACCAGTTCATCCCGAACTGGAACTCCTGGACGAGCCCCGTCGCGACGCCGATCACGAAGTTGATGAGCATCAGCGTGCCGAAGAACCGCGTCAGACGAAGCCACGCGACGTCGCCCGACCGGTACCACAGGGTCTGCATGACCGCGACGAGCGGGGCGAGGCCGAGCGTGAGCGGCACGAACAGGAAGTGGTAGAGGGACGTCGTCGCGAACTGGAGGCGTGCGAGGTCGACCGTGCTGATCGCGAGCGTCTCCGGGCTCACGGGGGCCAATCACGATCGCGTCGCCCGCGCCACCCGCCAAGACCCCACCTCCCGCCACCAAAAAAAACACGCGGCTTCGTCTGCCGACGGGGAGAGTCTCCTAGTTTACCGCTTAGGTGACAAGGAGCGCTGGACTGTTCACCCGGGTGACTCGGTCGCAAGGGATCGGCGGGCGTTCACCAAGGTGAGAATTGAGGGTACTCGAACGCGGCGCCCCGGCGATCGTTGTCGGATCCGCGGGTCAGGTTTGGGTACGGTGGCGTGATGGCCGACGTGGTCGAGACACACGACCATTCGGCGATGGCTTCGACCGATGCAACCGATGGCGAGATGACCACGATGACGTCGAGGGGGGCTCGGGCGCGGCGGAAAGGCATGCGCTGGATTCCGCGTGGCACCTTCGCCATGGGCTCCGAGGACCACTATCCGGAGGAGGCGCCCGTCCGCGACGTGACGGTCGAGGGCTTCTGGCTCGACGAGCATCCGGTCACCAACCTCGAGTTCACGCGGTTCGTGAAGGCGACCGGGCACGTCACGGTCGCAGAGAAGGCTCCTGAAGCCGAGCGTTACCCCGGCGCCCAACCCGACCTCCTCTTCGCGGGCTCGGTCGTCTTCCAGCCCTCACCGGGCCGGTCGACCTGAACGACCCCTACCAGTGGTGGTCGTGGCGCCGCGGGGCCGACTGGCGGCACCCGGAAGGGGCTGAGAGCGCGCTGACGGTTGCGAGCGCATCCCGTGGTGGACGTCGCCGACGCCGACGCCGAAGCGTACGCCGCCTGGGCGGGAAAGGAGTTGCCGAGCGAGGCGGGATGGGAGTTCGCGGCGCGCGGCGGCCTCGACGGCGCCGAGTTCGCCTGGGGCGACGAGTACCTGCAAGGGACGTCCGCAGGCGAACACGTGGCAGGGCGAATTCCCGTACGAGAACACCCTGCTCGATGGGTACGAGGGCACCTCGCCCGTTGGGAAGTTTCCGCCGAACGGCTACGGGGTCCTCCCACAGACCGGGAACGTCTGGGAGTGGACGACCGACTGGTACTCGGTCGGCCAGGTGGCCTCGTCTCCGCGCTGCGGCGCGGATCCGCGGGAGGCGAGCGTCGCCCCGACGACCCGACCGCGATCCGCGCCGCGTCATGAAAGGCGGCTCACACGAATGCGCGCCGAACTACTGCCGTAGGTACCGCCCGGCCGCGCGTATGGCGCAGGCGGTCGACACGTCGACGAGCCACCTCGGCTTCCGCTGCCTCGTGCGAGCGGTCTGACGACAAG
>CAVWWI010000007.1:0-282709 GCA_963758605.1 uncultured Actinomycetes bacterium
GTCGCGTTCGCGATCAGCGCGCTCGAGTGAGCCGATTTACGCGGCGCGCTCGGTCAGTTCCGTGGCGATCTCCTGAGCCTGCCCTCGCGCAGCGCGAACGCCGCAACGACGCCGGGATCGAACTGGGCGTTGCTGTTCCCGAGGATCTCGTCGATCGCGGTCTCCCAGGAGAGGCGCTTGCGGTACGGACGATCGGTCGTGATCGCGTCGAGCGCGTCGGCGACCGCGAAGATGCGGGCGGCCACCGGAATCTCCTCGCCTGCGAGACCGTCCGGGTAGCCCGTGCCGTCCCAGCGCTCGTGGTGCGAGCGAACCACGTCGAGGCCTACACCTTCGAGCAGCGGAATGCCGTCGAGAATCTCGACGCCCAGCAGTGGATGTCGCTGCATCAGCCGCCGCTCGGTGCCGTCGAGAGGGCCGGGCTTGCGGAGAATCGTCTCCGGGATTCCAATCTTACCGACGTCGTGGAGCAGGAACCCGTACTCGAGGCTGGGATCGGCGACGAGCGACTCGTCGTACGCCGCAGCGAGCTCGAGCCCGTACCGTTGCACGCGGCGACCGTGAAGCCCCGTCGAGCGGTCCTTCGCCTCGAGGGCGTCGGCGAGAGCAGTAACGGTCTGGCGGTAGGCGTGCTGCAAGAGTCGGCGCTGCCCCCGTTCGACCTCGACGACTCGACTCAGGTCACGCGCATAGATCAGGAGCTGCTCGTCCTGCGAACCCGATGCGCTGCCGCCAACCGGGACGATCTCGTGGCTGACCTTGTCCACGAGCATGAGCAGCTCGACCGGGCTGAACGGCTTCCGCAGGACCGCGTCGGCTCCCGCCCTGCGCAGATCATCGCTCTCGATGTCGCCGCCGGTGAGCAAGATCACGTGGGGCGAGCGCGGGGACTGCTTGAGCTCGCGGCAGAAGGTGAGCCCGTCCTTGCCCGGGAGGCTGACGTCGAGGATGACGACTTCCGGGCGAAAGAACCTCGCGGTCTCCGCAGCAGTCTCGGCGGAGTCCGCCTCCTCGACGTCGAACTCGCTCGCAGGCAGCGTCGTTCGGAGGAGCAGCCGGAGGCCGGGGTCGTCGTCGACCACGAGGACCCGCTCCCGCTCGGGCTCGAGCAAAGCGTCGGCGGTAGTCGGCGCCGGCTTTCGCGGGCGCCTCGAAGCGGCCAAGCTCAGCGCCTTGGCACGCGCGGCGCGGTCGACGTCGCCGGAACCGAACCTGATCAACCCGCCGACGATCAGCCCGACGAGCACGGAGACGGCGAGCCAGAGCACGACCCCGACCAGAACCCAGGTCGCCCAACTCGGCATCTCGTTACGGCTCCTCTCGCAGTCGCGGACTCACTCGTCACGGTGAGCCGCAGAGAAACACCGTGATCTCAGTATGCCCTTCAGGTTCGGACTGCTCGTGAAAACCCCTCGATCGAGGGACAAGACGGGCTTGGATCTGCGGTTACAAGCCGAGTTCTTCGCGGACGGCGCGAGCACCCGCGACCATCGCCTCGAGCTTGCCGAACGCGATGTCGCGCGCGAGGTACTTCATCCCGCAGTCGGGCGCGAGGACGAGCCGCTCCGGCGGCAGCACCGTGAGGGCTCGACGAATTCGATCGGCGACGACCTGCGGCGTCTCGACGGTGTCGGAACCGAGGTCGAGGACGCCCAGCACGATCGTCTTGCCGGGAAGGTCGCGCAACACCTGCGGGTCGAGGTTCGGCTGCGCGGCTTCGAGCGAGAGGTGCGTCGCACGAGAGTCCGCGAGCTCGCGGAGGAACGGGTAGCCGGGAAGCCGATGGTGAACGATGTGCGCGTAGCCGAAACAGGTGTGGAGGACCGTGTCTCCCTCGATGCCCTCGAGCGCGCGGTTGATCGCCTCGACCGCGTACTCGCGCGCCGACGCGGGTCGCGCCTGGAGATACGGCTCGTCGATCTGGACGACGTCGGCCCCGGCAGCCTTGAGGTCCCGCAGCTCCTCGTTGACCGCTTCCGCGTACGCAAGCGCGAGGCTCCGTTCGTCGTCGTAGAAGTCGTTCTGGGCCTGCTGCGTCATCGTGAAGGGGCCTGGGACGGTGATCTTGATTCGCCGGTCGGTGATCGAGCGGAGGAACTCGACGTCGCGAACCTCGACCGGCTGCGTTCGTCGGATCGGCCCGACGACTCTCGGGACGGGGTTCTCGTGTCCTGTGCGGTCGAGCGCGACACCGGGCTCGTCGAGGTCGACACCGTCGAGCGCCGTCGCGAACCGGTTGGAGTAGCTCTCCCTGCGCATCTCGCCGTCCGTGATCACGTCGACGCCGGCGCGCTCCATGTCCCGTACCGCGACACGCGTTGCGTCGTCCTGCGCCTCCTCGAGGAACGACTCCTCGACGCGCCAGAGCTCGCGCGCTCGAACGCGCGGTGGCAGACGATCGCCGAGCCGCGCCCGGTCGATCAGCCAGTCGGGTTGGGGATAGCTCCCGACGACCGACGTGAGCAGAACGCCGCTCACGAGTGCTCGACGAGCTTCGACTTGTACTCGCTGCGCTGCAGGCTCCCCCACGCCACGAGCTCGATGCGCGTCTGGACGACGAGCGCCTCTCGCAGCCGTTGCCGAATCGCTTCTGCGAGTGCGTCGTCTGCGGCTGCGCCCTGCGCGAGCTCGACGCTCACGGGAAGCGGCGGCTGCTGCTGCACGTCTCGCGTCTCCGGCTTGACGACGATGTAGCCGCTGACGGCCGGAGCGAACGCGCTCACGATCTCGCGAATCGCCGAGGGGAAGACGTTCACGCCACGGACGATGAGCATGTCGTCGGTTCGCCCGATGCAGCGCACTCGCGGCCCCGTGCGGCCGCAGCGACACGGGCTCATGCGAACCTGGACGTGGTCGCGCGTGCGGAAGCGCAGAAGCGGCGCCGCCCGATGCTGAAGATGGGTCAAGACGAGCTCGCCGCTTGCGCCGTCGTCCAGCGCGATCGCGGTGCGCGTCTCGGGATCGATCAGCTCGGGATGGACGAAGCCGCGGGCACCGAGGTGCATCCCGTCCTGCTCTTCGCATTCGCCCCAGAGCGACACGCCGATGTCGCCGATGCCCATCGCCTCGGTGACCTGCGCGCCCCAGCCTTCCTCGAGCTTCGCGCGAAAGGCAGGCTCGCCCCCGCCGGGCTCGCCGGCCACGAGCACGCGTGCGACGCTCGACCCTCGGAGCTCGACGCCCCGCTCCGCCGCCCACTCGACGAGGTACGCGGCGTACGAGGGCGTGAGCACCACGGCGTCCGGCCTGAGGAGCTCGACCGCGAGCATCAGCCGCTCGGTGTTCCCGGTCCCCACCGGAACGTGCGTGAGCCCGATGCGCTCGAACGAGGCGAGCGCCGCCCCCGCCACGAACGGGCCGGCGTTGTACGTGGAGACGATGCGCTGGCCGGCCGCCACACCGGAGGCTGCGTAGCTGCGTGCCGAGCCGGTCACCCAGTTGTCGAGGTCTCCGGCAGTGAGCGGGACGTAGCTCGGGCGCGCCCGTGGTGCCGCTCGTCGAGTAGATCCGGACGATCTCGGACGGCGTCGCGCAGAGATGTGCGCCGATCGGGTTGTCGGGCGTGCACGTCGCGCGGAGCTCGTGCTTCTCGGTGAGCGGCAGCTGCGCGATCTCCGCGAGGCCGCCCGCGGCTTCGTCGGAGGCGAACCCTGCAGCCGTCAGCTTCTCGCGGTAGAAGGCCGAGCGATCGAAGAGGTAGGCGAGTTGGGTGCGGTAGCTCGCATCGTCGACGGCGAGCTGCTCCGCCCACGGGCGGCTCTCGACTTCAGGCGCGAGCATCGGGCTCGTACTCGACCGCCTCCTCCGCCGTCGCGGCGAGCCGGAACCCGAGCGGCCGCTCCTGCTCCTCGGCGAGGTGCGCGAGCAGCCCGGCCGTGCGCGCGAGAATCGGAACGGACTTCACGACGTCGGACGAGAAGCCCAGGTCGAGCATCACCGCGGCGATCGGCAGCGCGACGTTCATCGTGAGCGGCTTCCCCCAGACCTCCGCGACCGCCTCGCGCAACGCGCGCGCGAGCAGAACGTGCGGCCCGCTCACGTCGCGCGAGTCGGCGAGCACGAGGATCCGCTCGGCGCGAGGGTCGAGCGGACGGTGAACCGGGTGACCGAACCCCGGCACCTTGCCGCCCACCGAGTGGATCGCACGCGCGACGTCGCCGGCAACGGTCGCGGGCCCGCCGCCGGCCGCCACTTCCTTCTGCGCCTCCTCGAGCAACCGCGCGCAGGCCTCGGACGTGCCGAGCACGACCGGCCCGGCGCCGAGGATCCCCGCCGCGACCGCGCCCTGTAGCGACTCGGGGTCGGCGGCGAGCGTCATGCGCGCGGCGATGTTGCTCGGCATCAGCCCGTGCTCGGCGATCGACACGAGCAGCAGGTCGAGGAAGAAGCGCTGGTCCTCGGTCGGCTCGCGCCCGGTGAGGAGCAGGTGGAAGTACTCGGTGAAGCTCAACCTGCCCATCAGGTCGCCGCAGAGGTCGCGGCCGCGCACTTCGACCCTGTCGGGGTAGGCCTGGCTGATGTGGCTGACGGCCTTGTCCCGGTCAGCGTCTCCAGCCGGCATCGGAACAGGATACGTTCGCGTGGCCTGCGTGACGTCGATCCTCGACACGATCGGAGACACCCCGCTGGTCCGCGTGCGTCGCTGCGCGCCGGAGAACGGCGCCGAGCTGTGGCTGAAGCTCGAGTACCGCAACCCCACGGGCTCGATGAAGGACCGAATGGCGCTCGCGATGATCGAGGGCGCAGAGCGAGACGGTCTGATCTCGCCCGGCGACACGATCGTCGAGTACACCGGCGGAAGCACCGGCCCGGCGCTGGCGCTCGTGTGCCGGGCGAAGGGCTATCGGCCGCTGATCGTGATCGCCGATTGCTTCACGGAGGAGCGGTTCCACCTGATGCGGGCGCTCGGAGCGGAGCTCGACGTCGTGAAGTCCGTCGAGGGGCGTCCGAAAGTCACGCCGGAGGACATCCGGAACATGGTCGCCCGCGCCGCTGAGCTCGCGGCGCAGCCCGGCCACTACGCGACCGACCAGTTCAACAACCCGTACATCATCCCCGACCATCGGGACAACCTCGGCCGCGAGATCTGGGAGCAGACCGACGGCCGCGTGACCGCGTTCTGCCACGGGATGGGCACGGCGAGCTCGGTGATCGGCGTCTCCGAGGCGCTGCGGCCTCGCGGCGTGTTCATCCAGGCGCACGAGCCCGCCTCGTCGGCGGCGATCAGCGGCGGCGCACCGGGGCCGTTCCTGATCCAGGGCTGGACCGGCCTGGTGATGCCGCACTGGGATGCCGAAAAGGTGGACCACGTCGAACCGATCGGTGACGACGAGGCGATCGCGATGACGCGGCGCCTCGCTGCGGAAGAGGGCATCTTCGCCGGCATCTCCACCGGCGCGAACGTCGTCGGCGCACACCGTCTCGCGGATCGTCTCGGCCCCGAGGCGGTGATCGTCACGCTCGCGGTCGACACCGGCTTCAAGTACACGAGCGTCAGCCCGTTCGGCGACGACCTAGCCTGAACCGTCGTCGCTAAGGTCGTGAGATGACCGCGCTGGCAGCGACGGTTCGAGACAACGACGCAGCTCATCGCTACGAGCTGCTCGTCGAAGAAGAGGTCGTCGGTGAGCTGATCTACCGGGCGAGAGACGACGTCGTCACCCTGATCCACACCGAGATCGCTCCGCAGTTCGAGGGCCACGGGCTCGGCGAACAGCTCGTCGCACACGCGCTGGACGACATCCGCGCCCGCGGCCTTCGAATCGTTCCGTTGTGCCCGTTCGTCGGCGCGTACCTTCGGCGCCACCCCGAGTACGAGGACCTCGTCAAGTGAGCGAGCCGTCGCCCGGAGCAGGAGCGCGGCCCTCGGCGCGTCTACGCGAACGAGACGATCGAGGTGCAGTGGGAGCCGAAGCTCTGCATCCACGTGCGCAACTGCGTTCGCGGCCTGCCGCAGGTCTTCGACCCGGACGCACGCCCGTGGGTGATCGTCGACGCAGCAAGCGCGGATCAGGTCGCCGAGGCCGTCCTCACCTGCCCGACCGGCGCGTTGCACTTCCGACGCCTCGACGGCGGGCCGCAGGAGACGGCGGCCGAGCCTCCCACCGTCGAGCCGCGGCCGAACGGCCCGTTGTTCGTTCGCGGCCACGTGCGGATCGTCGATCCGGACGGAGCGACTCATCCGCGAGGACACGCGGGTCGCGCTCTGCCGCTGCGGCGGTTCCGGGAACAAGCCGTTCTGCGACGGAAGCCACCGCCGGATCGGCTTCCAGGCTTGACAAGCTTACGGCGTACGTGTAGCTTACGGCGTACGCTTACGCTGTAGTCAACCTGGAGGTCACGATGTTCCTCGCCCTCCCCCTCCACGGCCTGACATGAAGGCGATCGTCCACCACACGTACGGGCCCGACGGCGTCGAGCTCCGCGACGTCGACCTGCCCGTCATCGAAGACCACCAGGTGCTGCTGCGGGTGCACGCATCCTCCGTGAACCCTGCGGAGTGGTACCGGGTTCACGGGCCGTTCTTCGCCCGGATCGACAGCGGGCTGCGCAGACCCAAGAGCCTTTCGATCGGCGGCGACGTGGCAGGAACGGTGGAAGCCGTCGGCAAAGACGTCACCGAGTTCCAGCTGGGTGACGACGTGTTCGGCACGGCGGGCGGAGCCTGGGCCGACTACACACCTGCCCGCGAGGTTCGTCTCGTCAAGAAACCCGCCAACGTGTCGTACGAGGAAGCGGCGGCCGTGCCGGTCGCAGCCCTCACCGCGCTGCAGGCTCTGCGCGACCACGGAAAGGTCCAGGCCGGGCAGAAGGTTCTGATCAACGGCGCGTCCGGAGGCGTCGGCACGTTCGCCGTTCAGCTCGCGAAGTCGTTCGGCGCCGAGGTGACCGCCGTGTGCAGCACGAGGAACGTCGACCAGGCCGGATCGCTCGGCGCAGACCACGTCGTCGACTACACGCGGCAGGACTTCACGCGGAGCGGCGAGCGTCACGACCTCATGCTCGACATCGCGGGAAGCCGCCCGTTCCTCGAGTTCCGACGCGTCTTGAAACCGGACGCGATCGTCGTGGCCGTCGGTGCGCCGATGTCGGCGCGCGGGCTCGGTCCGCTGAAGCACCTCATCGGTAGCCGTCTGACGTCACTGGGTCGAAGCCAGAGCGTGGTCAACTTCGTCGCCAAGATCACGAAGGAGGACCTCGCGTTCATGAGCGAGCTGCTCGCGGACGGAACGGTGAAGTCCGTCATCGACCGGCGCTTCGAGCTGGGCCAGGTGCCCGACGCGCTCCGGTACCTGGGCGAAGGACACGCCCGGGGGAAGATCGTCATCACCGTCTGACGCGCGTACGCTTACGGCGTATGGCCAGGCAAACCGACGCGCACGCAGCAGCGCCCGTACTCCTCTCAGCAAGGAGCGCGTCCTGCGCGCCGCGATCGAGCTCGCCGACGCGGAGGGGATCGAGGCGCTCAGCATGCGGAGGCTCGCCAAGGAGCTCGGGGTCGAGGCGATGTCGCTGTACAACCACGTCGCCAACAAGGGCGAGATCCTGGCCGGCATCATCGACCTCGTCGCGGGCGAGTTCGATCTGCCCTCCGACGAGAGCGACTGGAAGGTCGCGATGCGCAGGAACGCGATCTCCTCGCGGGACGTCCTCTTGCGCCACCGCTGGGCAACGAGCATCTGGATGACGCAAGGTGGCGGCCCGGCACGGCTGCGAAACGGCGACTGGATGCTCAGGACGCTTCGCGAGGCGGGCTTCTCGCCCGAGTCTGATCTACCACGCGTTTCACATCCTCGAGAGCTACGTCCTGGGCTACACGCTCCAGCAGCTCAACTTCCCGTACAAGGGCGAGGAGCTCGCGGGCCTGGCGGCGGACTTCCTCAAGCAGATCCCCGTCGAGGACTACCCCGACCTCGTCGAGCACATCCACCAGCACATCGAGCCGCACGACGAGGAGACGAGCGGGTTCGAGCTGGGGCTCGACCTCATCCTCGACGGCCTCGACCGGGCCCGCGCGACCGCCTGAGGCGTTCGCCGCAGCCGCCCGGGCGGGACGGCTGCGGCGCGAAGTGCCTACGCGTCGGCGAACTGCCTCGCCGCCGGGGGGCCACCGAACCCGTGCCGGCCGCCTTCGGGCATCGTCCCGTTCACGAGGTCGGTGAACCGCGCCTCCGCGTTCGCGAGCAGCTCGTCCGCCTGCGCCTGCGTGATTCGGCCGGACGAGACCGCCGCCTGGAGCTCCTTCTTCTCGTCGGCGACGAGCGCAGCCACGAGCCCGGCGACGGTCTTGCCGCGGGCCTTCGCGACGTCGGCCAACGTCTTGTCGCCGGACAGCTGCGTCCGCAGCTCCGCCTCGGAGAGGCCGAGGTACGCGGCCGCGGCCGCCAGGTGGTGGAACCCGTGGCCGCCCGGGCCGCCGTGGTGGCCGAGGCCGCCGAGCAGCGGGTACTCCTGCGCCGCGATCCGTTCCTTCAGCGCGTCGCCTTCGGCCTTCGTGATCCGACCGGCGGCAACCGCCGCGTCGACGCGGTTCGCAAGCGCCTTCTTCAAGGCGTCGCTCAGCTCGGACGGCTGGACGCCGAGGTCCTTGGCCGCGTCGTCGATCACCGCCTTGCTGTCTTCCTGCTGCGAGCCGCCGGTTGCGGCGACCGCTGCGGCTCCGCCGGCAGCCACCGTCAGGGCAGCGACACTCGTTGCCACGATCTTGCGTTTCATCGAGCTCCTTCCGTCGAATCAGGTCGCGCTCATTCAGCACGCGCGGCCTGGGACGGGGCTGGGCCGAGGCTAAGAGTTCGCTGTGAGTCGTTACGCGCAACGGCCCGCCGGATGAGGTCGTCGTCCGGCGGGCCGCTGGTGGGGGTCGATCGGGCTAGTTGAACGCGTACTTCTCGTACTCCTCGACGTTGTCCTTGGTGACAACGGCGGCAGGCACGACCAGCGTGCGCGGAACCTCCGGCGGAACGAGCTCGCTGAAGCCCTGGCCGAGGCCGATCAGGCGCGCCATGTTCACGGCGGTTGCCGCCATGTTCGGGTTGTAGAGGAACGTGGCCCGGTAGAGGCCGCCCTCCTCGATCTGCTTCATCGCGTCCTGCGAGCCGCCGACGCCGGTGAGGAACATCTCGTCCTCGCGGCCCGCGTTGCGGATCGCCTGGACGACGCCCTGCGCCATGTCGTCGTCGTGCGTGTACACGGCGTCGATGCTCTTCTGGGCCTGCAGGATGTTCTCCATCACCGTCAGCCCCTTGTCGGGGTTGAAGTCGCCCGGCTGCGACGCGACGATCTTGATGCCGCCGCCCGGGCACTTCTGCTTGAGCGTGTCGGTGAAGCCCTTCGTCCGGTCGGTCGTGACCGAGATGCCGGCCAGACCCTGGATCTCGACGACGTTGCCCTGGCACTTCAACTGCTCGCTGATGTAGGTCGCTGCCAGAACGCCGATCTGGTAGTTGTCGCCGAGGATCGTCGCCGTCGCAGCGTCCGGTGCCGTGAAGAGCCGGTCGATGTTGACGACCCGGATGCCCGCACGCTCGGCCTTCTGGGCAACCGGCGTCAGCGCGGCACCGTCCTGGGGCAGAACGACGATGACGTCCGGCTTCTGCGCGATCGCCTGCTCGATCTGCTGCGCCTGCGAGTCCGCGTCCGCTGCCTGGAGCAGCTCGAAGTCGACGTCGTCGTACTGATCGGCTGCCGCCTGGGCGTTCTTCGAGATTGCGCCGAGCCAGCCGTGGTCCGTCGGCGGAACGCTCGCGATGATCTTCACCGTCTTGCCCGACGTTGTTCCGCCGGTGGTCTCGCCGACGGTGACCGTCTGCGTGACCGTCTCGCTGTCGCTCATGCACGCCGTCGCACCGATCGCCAGCAGCAAGGCCGATGCGATGGAGATGACGAGTCGCTTGCGCGACATTGCATACCTCCCGTTGTGTTGACTGCTTCGCCCGGCCGTGTCGGGCATTAGTAACGCGCCTCCGGGCGCTGCAGCAGGACGGCTCCGAGGACGATCAGGCCCTTCGTCACCTGCTGGATCTCGGTCGACAGATTGAGCTGGGTCATGAGGCTGAAGATGAGCGCGAACGTGAGCACGCCGAGGAACGTGCCGACGATCGTCGCGCGCCCGCCCGCGAGGGCGGTCCCGCCGATCACGACCGCACCGATCGCGTCGAGCTCGTAGAGGTTGCCGCTCACCGGCGAGGCGCTCCCGAGCCGCGCGCACAGGAGCACGGCGGAGATGCCGGCGAGGAATCCGGACAGGACGTAGACGCTGAAGATGATCCGCCTGACGGGGACGCCGGCGATGCGTGCAGCCTCCCGGTTGCCGCCGACCGCCACCACGTAGCGGCCGTACCGGGTGCGGTTCAGGACGACCCAGCCGATCACCGTGATCGCGATGAACACGTAGACCGACACCGGGATCCCGCCGATCCGGCCGTTCCCGAACCAGAGCAGCGAGAACGCGCGCGGGTGGCCGAACGAGCCGCCGTTGAGGTCGAGCAGGCTCACGGGTAGCTGGTCGTTCAGGAGCAGCGCCAAGCCCCTGGCGACCGAGAACATCGCGAGCGTGGCGATGAACGGAACGACTCGCCCGTAGGCGACGGCGGTCGCGTTGACGCTGCCGAGGAACGTTGCGAACGCGATCACGCCGAGGATGAAGATGAGGCTGCTCGTGCCGTCCGAGCCCACCAGGATTCCCCCGAAGACGCCGGCGGCCGCGACCATCGAGCCGACCGACAGGTCGATGCCGGCGGTTGCGATCACGAAGGTCATGCCGATCGCGAGCACGCCGACGACGCTCGCCTGCGTCAGCATGTTGCGGACGTTGTCCCAGGTCGGGAACGTGTCGGGCTTCAGGATCGCGCCGGCGACGAACAGCAGGACGACGACGATGGCCAGCGCGTATTCCTGCAGCTCGAGCGTCTTCACCCGCTGCGTGAGCGCGGCACCGCGACCGGGTTCGGACGATTGAGCGGGAGCGTTCATACGACCTCCTCGACGAGAACGGGAGCATCCGTTGGGGCGACGGCATGGCGAAGGAGCTCGCGCTCCGAGGCGTCCTTTCCATCGACTTCGGCGACGATCTCGCCGTCGCGCATGACGAGGACGCGAGTGCAGATGTGCGCGAGCTCTTCGAGCTCGGACGAGACGACGAGCACACCGAGGCCCGACTGCGCGAGCTCCGCGATGATCCGATAGATCTCCGCCTTCGTCGCGATGTCGACTCCGCGCGTCGGTTCGTCCAGCAGCAGGACGCGGCACCCGTGGAGCAACCAGCGCGCGAGCACGACCTTCTGCTGGTTGCCGCCCGAGAGCAGTCGAACGATGCGGTCCGGGTCGTCGGGCACCGTGTTCAGCGCCCTCAGCTCCTTGCGGGCGCTCTCGCGCTCCTTGCGGACGTCGAGCAGGACGCGGGAGAAGCGCGCGAGGTCGGTGATCGTCACGTTCTTCGTCTCGCTCCAGTCGAGAACGAGCGCCTGCGACTTGCGATCTTCCGGAGCCATCCCGAGACCGCGCCGAATCGCGTTGCGCGCGCCGGACCGCAAGCCGCTTGCCCTCGACGAGGATCTCGCCCTCCTCGAGCTGGTCGAGGCCGTAGATCAGCCAGAGCAGCTCCGTGCGGCCGGAGCCGACGAGCCCGCCGAGACCCACGACCTCACCCGCGTGCACCTTCAGGCTGACCCCGCGAACGGCGGGCAGCCGCCTGGCGCCTCGGACCTCGAGCAGGACACGATCCGTGCCGACCGGCCGGTCCGGGTAGAGCTGATCGACCTTTCGCCCGACCATGAGCTCGACCAGCTCGCCGGTCGGCGTCGTCGCAGGGAGACCGCTCGCCGTCGTGCGGCCGTCGGCCAGGACGGTGACGCGGTCGCCGATGCGCCGGATCTCGTCGAGACGGTGCGAGATGTAGACGACGCCGACGCCCTCCGCGGTCAGACGGCGAACGACGTCGAAGAGCGTGCTGATCTCGGCGTCGTCGAGGATCGCCGACGGCTCGTCCATGACGAGCAACTCGCACGTTGCCCGAGAGCGCGCGGGCGATCGACACGATCTGCTGCGCCGCCGGCCGGAGCTTCCCCACCTTGGCGCGCACGGGGATCGACTCGTGTCCGAGCCGAGCGAGCAGCGCAGCCGAGTCGCGGTACATCTTGTCGAGGTCGAGCAGCGGGCCACGGCGAGGCTCGTGCGCGAGGAAGATGCTTTCCGCGACGCTCAGGTCCGGGACGAGATCGAGCTCCTGGTAGATCGTCGCCACGCCGCGCTTGAGCGATCCCGCGGGGTCTCCCGGCGGCAGAGGCTCGCCCAGGAACAGGATCTCGCCGCTGGTGGGCTCCACCGCGCCGGAAACGCACTTGATGAGCGTCGACTTGCCTGCGCCGTTCGGGCCGAGCAGGCAGTGAACCTCGGCCTCGAGCACGTCGAGGTCGACGCCCTGGAGCGCCTTGACGCCCGGGTACTCCTTGACCAGGTTGCGAACCTCGAGAACCTTCGTCATCGGACGACCAGGGGACGAAGGTTGTCGCGGGCGACCTGGAGGCCCTGCTCGACCAGCTCCGGCGTGCCGGCCAGGACCGGATCCTCGTGCTCCACCGAGAGCACACCGTCGAACCCGCCTTCGTGGAGCGTCTCGACGTACCCGTGAGAAGTCGACGTGCCCGAGGCCGGGGATCCGATACCGCCACCAGCCCATGTCCCACGGATCTGCTTCGCGCGTCGAGAGCCGGCCGAAGAAGCCGTACCGGTTGCGCTCGTTCGGAAACGTCTCGGCGTCCTTCGCGTGCGCGTGCGCGACACGGTCGACGTACGGCCGCAGCGCTTCGACGGGGTCGATCCCGAGCCAGAGCAGATGCGACGGGTCGAAGTTCAGATAGAGGCCGAGCTCGAACATCCACTCCCAGAGCTCGGGCGAGTACGCGAGGTTGCCGGGGTACCCGTCCGGATGCCAGCCCTCCATCACGCAGTTCTCGATCATCAGACGCACGCCGCGCTCGCCGGCGTAGTCGACGAGCGGCGGAAAGACACGTTCGGCCTCGCGAAGGTTCTCGGCGACCGTGCGTCCGGGGTCGCGGCCGATGAACGTGCCGACGGGGACGCCGCCGAGCGCGGCTGCCGCGTCGACACACGCGCGCAGGTGCGCGTGGTACGCCTCGCGCTCGGCAGCGTCGGGCGCGAGGTTGTTGTCGTAGTACGCGAGCGCGGAGAGCACGAGACCGTGATCGTCGAGCGCCTTGCGCACGCGCTCGGCTTCTCCCTCGTCGAAGGCGTCTGCCCTGACGTGGCTCGCCGTGAACGGCCGATCGCCGAGCTGAGGCCAGGCGGCGAGCTCGAGCGCCTCGTAGCCGTTGCCCGCCGCCCAGGCGGCGATGTCCTCGAGGCTCCGCTCCGGCATGCACGAGGTGAGGAAGCCGAGCTTCACGTTGCCACCGCCGCGGGACTCGCAGCCACGTCGACCCAGCGCTCTTCACGAGCGGAGGTCAGCACGGCTTCGGTGATCAGCGCGGCACGCAGCCCGTCGGCGAACGTCGGCGTTCCTGCGATCGTCGAGCCGGCGCCGATTCCCTCGTAGACGTCCGCGACGAACGCGTCGAAGCAGTCGGCGTAGCCCTGCGGGTGACCGGCGGGTAGCGTCGCGAAGCGCGCCGCAGCAGGGGACAGCGTGGTCGGATCCCGGCGCACGATCGTCAGCGCCTCGCGCCGCCCGCACCAGAGCTCCTCCGGATGCTCCTGGTCGAAGGCGAGCGCCTCCTCGGTCCCGTCGAGCTCGATCCAGAGCCGGTTCTTGCGTCCGGCGGAGATCTGGCTGATCACGACCGACCCGATCGCCCCCGCGTCGGTCTCGAACTGGACGAGGGCGGCGTCTTCGGTCGTCACCTGGCGCAGCTCGCTGCCGCCCGCTGCTGTCGCGAACGCGTGACCTGCCTCGCTGACTCGCTCTGGCACGGCGGTCAGCAGCCGCGCAGAGACGCGCTCGATGCGATGGCCGGAAACGAACTCGGCGAGGTCACACCAGTGCGAGCCGATGTCGGCGAACGCGCGCGACGCGCCGCCCAGCTGCTCGTCCACGCGCCAGTTGGCGTCGCCGGCGCGCAGCAGCCAGTCCTGGAGGTACGTGCCGTGCAGCAGGCGAAGCGCACCGGTCTGCCCGCTCGCGACGCGCTCGCGCGCCTCGCGCACCGTCGGGTAGTAGCGGTAGACGAACGGCACGGCCGCCTGCCGTCCCGACTCCGCCGCGACGTCGACGAGCCGTTGCGCGCCGGCGGCGTCGAGCGCGAGCGGCTTCTCGCAGATCACGTGCTTCCCCGCTGCCAGCGCAGCCTCGGCGAGCGGCAGGTGAAGGTGGTTCGGCGTGCAGACGTGGACGACGTCGACGTCCGGATCGCCGACCAGCTCTTCGGCCGAGGCGAAGTGCCGCTCGGCGCCGAGCTCGGCGGCCGCCGCCGCAGCCGACTCCGGCGTCGAGGCGGCGACGCCGACCAGCCGTGCTCCCGCGAGTCGAGCCGACCGTGCGTGCACCTTGCCGATGAACCCGGTTCCTGCAATCGCCGCGCGGAGGAGCGTCATCCGTGCGGGAGCCTAAACCGAACTTAGTCCAGCTGTCAATCATAAGTTTGCGTACTTCGTCCAACCGATGCTGTAATTTGGCGCACTGATGGCGACAAAACGTGCTCCGACGCAGTCCTCCCAGACCAGCGCCGGCGCACTCCTGCGCCTGATCCGCGAGGGGGTCGCGGTCACGCGCGCCGATCTCGCGCGGGAGACCGGCCTCGCCCGCTCGACCGTCGCCCAGCGCGTGGACGCACTGCTCGAGCAAGGGCTCGTCTACGAGGCCGGCGGCGGCGCCTCGACCGGTGGCCGCCCGGCCACGGTGCTCGCGTTCAACCGCGAGGCGGGGGTCGTCCTCGTCGCCGACCTCGGCGCGACGCATGCCCGAGTGGCGGTGAGCGATCTCGGCGGCACGCCGCTCGCCGAGCGGGCGTCGGACCTGGACATCGCCGCCGGCCCGGAAGCGGCGCTCGGCTGGGTGGCCGAGCGCTTCGACGAGCTCCTCGCGGAGGTCGGTCGCGCTCCCGACGACGTGTACGGAATCGGAATCGGCGTACCGGGCCCCGTCGAGTTCGACAGCGGGCGACCCGTGAATCCGCCGATCATGCCCGGCTGGGACGACTTCGCCATCCCGGAGTGGTTCGAGAGCCGCTACCGGGCGCCGGTGCTCGTCGACAACGACGTCAACATCATGGCGCTCGGCGAGCACCGAACTCACCACGCCGAGACGGAGCATCTGCTGCTGATCAAGGTGGGCACGGGCATCGGCTGCGGCATCGTGGCGGACGGCCACATCCACCGCGGCGCGCGCGGCGCGGCCGGGGACATCGGCCACATCCGCGCCACCGACCGAACGGACGTCGTGTGCCGCTGCGGAAACGTCGGCTGCCTCGAAGCGATCGCCGGCGGTCAGGCACTCGCGGAACGGCTCGCCGCCGAAGGCGAGAGCGCATCACGCAGCCGCGACGTCGTCCGCCTCGTGCGGAGCGGCCACCCCGGCGCGATCAGGATGGTGCGCGACGCCGGGCGCACGCTCGGCGAGGTCCTCGCGGGCACCGTCAACTTCTTCAACCCCGCCGTGATCGTCATCGGCGGGGACATCGCCGAAGCGCACGAGCATCTCCTGGCCGGCGTGCGCGAGGGAATCATCAGCCGCTCCCTCCCGCTCGCGACGCGCGACCTCCGCATCGTCCCGTGCCGGCTCGGCGACCGCGCCGGCGTGATCGGAGCGGCGAACATGGCGATCGAGCACGTCCTCGCGCCGGACGCGGTCGACCGCTCGCTCAAAGCCGCCGCCTAGCGAGCCACGAGGCGCGTTCTCATCGAAGGAGCGAGCCGGGCACGGCCGATCGTTCTGGTTTGCGGCTCGGCCCCAGCGCCCAGAACGCTTCAGATGTTCCGGATCCGCAACCTGATCCTTCTCTGGCTGGCGCGCAAGGCGTGGAACATTGCGTTCGCAGCGTGGCGGCGCCGGTCTGCCCGCACCGCAAACGTCCGCGCCTAGCGCCGTCCGGGGTTGGCCAGCTTCGATCGCCTTGCGCAGCTGCGCGTAGCTCTCGAGCTCTGCCTCGACCGGCCCGAGCACGAGCTCCTCGGCCACCTCGTCGATCTGTCTGCGCAGCGATCGGGCCGCGGATCGACCGCGGCGCCGGCCGCTTGCCGCGTTCACGAGCCTGAAGACGAAGGCGAAGACGACGCCGGCTGCGATTCCGCCGAGCAGGAGCAACGTCGGGATCGGAACGTCCCAGAGCTCGGGCAGCGGTACGACCTCGTCGATGTGGAGGTAGCCGAGCACGGCAAGGGCCAGCAGCCAGAGCATCCCCACGATCGTGGCGGCCGCGAACACGCGCTGAAGAAAGGCGGCTGCGCGCCACCAGCGCGGACGGCCGACGTGCAAGTCGGTGCCGGAGACGGCGCGGTCGAGTCGGTCGGGGAGCTCGGCTTCGGACTGGGTCGCGGCGTCGCGCACGAGCCGCGGCCAGGGCGCGGGAAGCCCCTCGGCAGCACGGTCGGCGAGCGCGCGTGCGGCGGTCGCGACCTGCGCGCGCTGCACCTCGGTCGGCTCCGGGCGGGAAGTCCGCACCGAGGGTTGCGGCGTCTCGGGAAGTCGCAGCCGACGCAGCGGGTCGGGCCGGAAACGCCGGATCCAGCGCACGAACGGCCACCCGGTGGCCAGCGAGCCGCGACGCCTGTGCGCGGCGTCCACGGCGTGCACGATGGCCGGCACGCCCGCGGCGTCCTCGAGCGCCGCGAGCAGGCGAGCTCGATCGTCGTTGCGGATGCCGGCGGGCGTACCGGTCCCGCTCGCGCTCGCCAACGCCGCAGCAGCATCGGCGACGTCAGCCTCGAGACGCTCGACCGCAGCCCGACGAGCGGCAACGCGTCTGCGGAGCAGCTGCCGTAGCTCTTCGAGGCCCGCCCCCGTGCGGGCCGAGACGACCACGACCGGGACGTCGCGAAGACCATCCTCAGCCAGGAGCCGAGCCATGTCGTCGCGCCAGGCAGCGACGTCCGCCGGCGACAACAGATCCGACTGGTTGAGGGCGACCGCCATCGCAGCTGCGTGCGATGCGAGCGGGCGCAGGTAACGCTCGTGCAAGGCGGCGTCGGCGTACTTCTGCGGCTCGACGACCCACAGGACGAGATCGGCAAGCGCAACGACCCGATCGACCTCGTCGCGGTGGTGGCGCTCGATCGAGTCGAAGTCCGGAAGGTCGAGCAACACCAAGCCTCCGAGCTCCGCTGGGTCGAGCCGGTGGCGCCGTGCGACCTCGAGCCAGTCGAGAAGCGGATCGGCGCCGTCTCCCCACACCGCTGCCTGGGTGACGGACGTCGTCGGCCTGCGACGACTGACCGCCGCAAGCTCGGAGCTCGACAACGCATTGAAGAGCTGCGACTTCCCAACGCCTGTCGAGCCTGCGAGTGCGACGACCGTGTTCTCGATCCCGAAGCCGAGTCGCGCGCCGGCCTTCGCCACGACGGCGTTCGCGCCGGCAACCGATTCCTCGTCGAGTCGTCCTTCGGCCAGCCTCGCTGCTTCGGCGAGTGCGGCCAGGCGCGTGTCGAGGTCGCGGCTCACGCAGCGCGTCGAACTGCGTCGAGCGACCCGTGCAGCCTCGCGACGCTCTCCGCGTCCGGAGCAGTCGCGTCGAGCAACTCGTCGAAGCGCACTGCGTCGGCTCGCAGGAGCTGCTCGGCCCGCTCGAGCAGATCCTCTCGGGCACGCGCGGCGAGCGTCCTCACCGCTTGGTCGCCGAAGATCGCCTCGAGGACCTTCTGACTGATCGCCGAAGTGCCGCCCGCGACGACGACCTCGGCGCCCGTCAGTCCGCCCGTGTGCGCGAACACGGCCAGCATCACGGTGAGCCCCGCGCCGTTCACACCCAGCGAGGCGAGGCGCGCGGTCGTCCGCTTCGACTCGCCCTCTCGACTCACGAGCTCGAACACGAATCCTTGCCAGGCGCGGACCTCGTCTTCGGTGAGGGCCTCGAGCTCACGCGAGGCGCGGTCGAACGTCGTCGAATCGGCAAGCAGCGCTCGACCCGACGCGTGTTCACGCCAGGCCCGCGCTGCTCGTTCCGATGCCCGCTCCGCGGCGGCCCGGATCACTGCCTCGATCCGGTTCTCGACCGCAACGCGCAGCTCTTCGTCTGCCGCCGGCTTTCCCGTGAGCACGCTCTTCACCCGGTCACGCACCCAACCGACTTTCGACTCGAGCGCGCGCATCACATCGCCCGTGCCGATCACCTCATGCCAGCGCGCGAGAACCTCACCGCGGAGGAGGGAGCCACTCCGCATCGCTTCCTCGACGTCGCGCTGCGCGCCGGCGTAGGCAGCGTCGACCTCGGACCGAAGCTCGGACGCCGCGGCCAATTGCTCGGCCGCAGCCGTCGCAACCCCGCCTGCCCGGGCGGGAAGGCTTGCGAGCGCGCCCTTGAGCGTTCGTCTGATCAGATCCGAGCGCGCCGCCGCGTCGGCAGCGAGTGCGTCGAGCCACTGGCGCACCGGCGCAAGCGCACGCGCGGGCAACAGCCCGTCGACGAGCTCGGTCTCCGGCACGACGAGGAGCTCCGCCTCCGCGAGATCCTGCCCGCGCAGCATCTCGCGCAGGTGTGCCGCAACCTCTCGCGCATCCTCGGGCACGCGGTTCAGCACGATCGAGAGCGACGTTCCACGGTCGCGGGCGCTCCGCAGGAACTCCCAAGGCACCGCGTCCGCGTACCGCGCGGCGGTGGTGACGAACAGCCACGCGTCCGCCGCCGCAAGCAGTTGGTTGGCCAGCGCTCGGTTCTCGGCGAGCACCGAATCGATGTCGGGCGAGTCGAGCAGCGCGAGTCCCGGCTGCAGCGCGGTCGTCGGCACGAGCCTCAGCGTTCCCTCCGCCGCACCCGAGGCTCCGGTCGTTCGCGCGAGCTTGGGCAGGATCCGCTGGTCCTCGAACCAGCGCACGTCGTCAGGATGGCAGGCGAGCACCGGCGCACGAGTCGTCGGCCGAAGAACACCGGCGGGGCTGACCTCGGTGCCGACGAGGCTGTTCAGGATCGTCGACTTGCCGGCTCCGGTCGAGCCTCCGACGACCATCAGGACGGGCGCATCCATCTGCCTGAGCCGAGGCAAGAGGTAGTCGTCGATCTGGGCGACGGTGTCGTCGCGGGCACGTCGCGCGTCGCGGCGCGCCGTCGAGCTCGAGCGAGAGACGTACGGCTGTCAGGTCGTCCCTGAGGCGGGTCAGTGCGTCCGGCAGGGCAGCATTCATCAACTCACGCGCTACCCAGGGAACAGGATCGCTACCCCGCAAGGCCCAATTCAGGGTTTGAGCGATCCTCGGAGCGGAAGACAAGTTCACCGCGCTTGCGGAGTCTCTGTCCTCGGAAATGTCCGGCGAACCTCAGCAGATCAAAGACGCTCGCGAAGCGATCGCGACTCTCCTGGGACGGCTCCAGCCGGCTCCCAGCGCCGAGTGGATCGAGGAACGTACGAACCAGATCATGCTCCAGTTCGGCGAGCGTCCTCCCGGTGACCCGCCCACGAAGCCTCCCGGTTAGGGTGACGCCGTGGACCAGCGCGAAAAGCGGTTGGCGCAAAACGAGGCGCTCTTTCGCGAGGTCAACGAACGGATCAGGGCGACGGCAGACGGGCTCGGGACAGAGGCCGACTTCGAGTACTTCTGCGAGTGCGCGAATGCTGACTGCACGTTCCAGATCTCGCTGAGCGCCGCGGAGTACGAGAACATCAGGGCCGATCCGACGCAGTTCGTCGTCTTGCCACTCCACTTCACGCCGGAGGTCGAGACCTTGGTCAGCGAGAACAAGGCCTACTGGATCGTGCGAAAGACAGGCGACGCCGGCGAGTACGTCGAAAAGCTCGATCCGCGCTCGCGGCAACAGAGCGAGGCCTGACCCGGCGCGGCATAGCCGCGCCGGGTCGATGCAGTCGGAGGCGCCGGCCCCCGACACGTGCCCTGCTACGAGGCCTTCGGCTGCCGCTTCGGCCGCTTCGTCTCGGCGGTCTGTTCCTGCCCTGCGGGCAGCCGCTCCTGGAGCGACGAGGAGAGCTCCTCGGTGTGGCGGCTCGAGCTGTCCTTCGCCGCCTCCATCGCTCCCTGTGCGGTGTCCTGCGCGACCTGCTTGCCGTGCTCCCAGCCCTCACGCGCGACCTCGCCCACCTTGTCGCCTGCAGCGCCGAGCTTCTCGTTCTCCACTCGGGTCCCCGGAAGCAGAAGCCCGAGCGCGAACCCGACGCCGGCTGCGCCGACGGCGAGACCCAGCGGGTTCCGCTCGGCGGTGCGACGCGCCTGCCGGATCTGCGCGCGATCAGGGATCGGCTTCGCGGAGTCCTTGACGGTCAGCTTCGACGTCACGGCGTCCTTCTTGTCGCTCACGTAGTCACCCACGCGGGCGCCGACGTCGGTCTTGTAGCTGATCGCGTCGACCTCTTCGCCCACACGCGAGCGCGTCTCCTCTAGCTCCTCGCGGAGCTGGCTCGGGTCTTGGCCCATTCGACGTCCTCCTTCACGGTTTCGATGGTCTGTTCAGGAATGGGCGCGCCGGCCTCGGCCACGCGCTCCTTGCCTTGCTTCACGAGCACGTATGCAGCGACAGCGAGCACGGCGCCGACGATCAGCGCCGCCAGCCACTCGGGCAGGAAGATCGCGAGCGCGAGGATCGCGGCGGCCGTCAGCGCACCGCCTGCGAGGAGCGCTGCAACGGTCGCTCCCCGATCATCCCGACCCCCGGCGCGGCGACCCGGCCCTTCTCGGCCATCTCGGCCTTCGCGAGCTGAACCTCCTGCCGCACGAGCAGCGAGAGGTCCCGCGTCAGATCGCGTGCGACCTCACCGAGCGGCTCGTCGCGGCGACCGAGCGTGCTCTCGGTGTCGGTCGACATCAGGCGCTCCGTCCCGGGCTCGTCGGAGTGGTGCGCTCGTAGCTCGACGCCTGGTAGCGCTGTTCCGACGACGCCTTCATCATCCGCGAGGCGACGAGCCCCGCGAACATGCCGATCCCCGCGAGGAGCCACGGCCGCTGACGCGCGAAGCGCTCCGCGTCGCGCAGGAGCTCGTCGCCCTGGATGCGCTCGAGGTACTCGCCCAGCTGCTCGACGCGCTGGGCAGCCATGTCGGTGGCGTTTGCGGCCTGCGTGTTTCCCTCGCCACGGAGCTTCTCGCCGCTCTGGCGAAAGGCCTGCGCAACCGTCTTCGCCTGCTTTCCGACATCGGTCGTTCTCGTGTCGAGCTGGTCGCGAAGCTGGTTCGCTCCCTTGGAGCGCAGCTCCATCGCTTTGTCCTGCGCAGCCGAGGCTGCTTCCTCGACCGCTCCGCCGGCGCGCTCGCGCACGCCTTCGTCTTGCCGCCGTTCGTCGGCAACTTCAGTCATGTGACCCCCCACTCGTCGTTTCGTGCCTGCTAGGAAGACGTCTCCTTGCCGCACGACGTGCCCGTAAAACCTCATTCCCGCGTGGGTTTGCTCACACTTCGTTCTGCGTTTCCAGTGTCGTGCGACGGGTAACTGCGGCTCTGCGATGGCACAGCGGGAACGAGACGACGACGAACAGCCGGACCTCGTCACCCAGGAGCGGGTCGCTCGGAACGACGCGCTCTTCCGCGAGGCCAACGAGGGCATCCAGGAAGCCGCCTCGAAGTACGACGTTCTCGAGCAGATTCCGTTCATCTGCGAGTGCGCGGACGGAAACTGCCGGGAGCTGCTCGTCCTCTCGATGGACGAGTACGAGGAGATCCGAGGGAACCCGAGACACTTCTTGAACGCCCCCGGGCATGTGCGCGCTGCGCAGGGTGCGGCCGAGGTGGTGGACGATCGCGGCCGCTACGACGATCGTCGAGAAGACGGGCTACGCGGGGGACATCGTGGAGGAACTCGACCCGCGGGGAGGTGACGGTTGAGCGAGCGGGAGCGGAGGATCGGGCTCAACGAAGCCGTCTACCGAGAAGTGAACGAGAAGCTGCGGGCCGTCAACGAGGCCTTCGCCACGATCACGGACAGCTTCGAGATCATGTGCGAGTGCGGGCACGCGACCTGCGACGAGCGGTTCTCCATCGCGCCGCGACGCCTATGAGGAGCTTCGGCGCGACCCAGTCCTCTTCGCGATCGTGCCGGGTCACGAGATCCCCGATGTCGAAGACGTCGTCGCCAGGACCGAGGCCTACGCGGTCGTCAGGAAGCATCCCGGTGATCCGGCGAAAGTGGCAGCTGCAAACAGATCCGCGGAGCTGAAGGGCGCCAGTGCCCGCGCGTGGCGACGTTGCCGGCGTCGGTCCTCTACGAGCTGCCTGCCTGCGTGCTGATCCTCGATTCAGCGGGCGACGCTCCAGCTCGTCACCCGTCGGGCAGAGGAGCTGCTCGGGCTTACGTCCGACGAGATCGCAGCGGGGCTTCGCGACTCCGGGACGTCGAAGCCTGGAGCGGCCCTCGTCGTCGAAGCTCGTGTCGTCGGCGCTTGCCGAGCCCGATCCGCCTCGAGCTGGAGCGTCCGGACGGCATCGCGTGCGGAGATCGAAGGCAGCGTGACGCGGGTCGGCGGGGACCACGATCGTGAGCCTCGAGGACGTCAGCGCCCGCGAGCGCCGCGAGCGGGCGGAACGGGACTTCGTCACGAACGCGGCGCATGAGCTGCAGACCCCGCTCGCCGCGATCACGAGCGCGGTGCAAGTGCTTCAGGCAGGTGCGAAGGACAACGTCGTGGACCGCGACCGTTTTCTCGCACACGTCGAAGGACGCGTGCGGCCGCCTCGACCGCCTCGCCCGAGCCTTGCTGGTCCTTGCCCGCGCCCAGACGGGTGTCGAACGTCCGCGACAGGAAATCGTTCCGGTCGCGGCGCTTTTGGCACGGTGGCCGACGGACTGGCTCCGGGGCGAAAGGTGGACGTCGACTGCGCCGCCGACGTCGCCGTTCTGGCGAACCGCCCGCTGCTCGAGCAGGCGCTCGCAAACCTCGGCCAGAACGCCGCCAAACACTCGCAAGGACCGATCGTGCTCGCCGGAAAGCGCTCCGACGAGGCCGTACGGATCCAAGTGCGCGACAACGGCGGCGGGATCAGCGAGGCCGACCGCGAACGCATCTTCGACCGCTTCTACCGGGGCGAAGCCCCGACGGACGGCTTCGGCCTCGGGCTGTCGATCGCTGCGCGAGGCCGTCAAGGCGATCGACGGTGAGCTGGAGCTCGAGACCTCATCCGCGGGGACGAGCTTCTCGATCCGATTGCCGGGCGCGAGGATGCTGACATGACGAGGATCCTGGTCGTCGAGGACGAGCCGGCGATCCTCGACGCGCTTGCCTACACGCTGCGCGGCGAGGGGTATGACGTTGAAACCGCAGACGACGGGGAGACCGCGCTCACGCAAGCACTGAGTCGCGACTTCGACCTGATGGTGCTCGACCTCATGCTCCCGCGCCTTTCGGGACCGAGATCCTCCGCCGGCTGCGGAGCGAGAGCCCGCTACCGGTGATCGTCCTCACCGCGAAGGGCGGCGAGGGCGACCGAGTCCTGGGGCTGGAAGCGGGCGCGGACGACTACGTCACGAAGCCGTTCTCGATGGCCGAGCTCGTCAGCCGGGTCCGGGCTCTGCTTCGCCGTCGCGAGCTCGACCGAACGGCCTCCTTGCGCCGGCTGCGGGTGGGAGGGCTCGAACTCGACCCCTACGCGCACAGAGTGACGGTCGACGGTGAGCCACGTAGCCTCACTCGCTCCGAGTTCACGTTGCTCGCCCTCATGGCTTCGCACCCGGACCGTGTGTTCAGCCGGCGCGAGCTGATGGAGCATCTCTGGGAGAGCAGCTACGTGGGCGATCAGCGCGCCTGCGACATCCATATCTCGAATCTCCGACGCAAGGTCGAACGGGACCCGAAGCGTTCCCGAACGGGTCGTGACGGTGCGAGGAGTCGGTTACAAGCTCACCGCAGTGTGAGCTAAGGCACACGAAATTCTGCGGGAACGCGTACGGAGTGGCGAGTACGTTGGCCGCCGTGAACTACGTCAGCTTCAGGCTCACGTCGGCCCAGATGGAGAACGGCGTCTCCGTCGTAAGCCTGAGAGGCGACCTCGATCTCGAGCAAACGCCGAGGGTCGATCACGAGCTGGAAACGCTTCAGGACAAGGGTGCTCGACACCTCATCCTGGACCTGCTCGACGTGCCGTTTCTCCACTCAAGCGTTCTCGGCGTGCTGTTGCAACATTCCCGTCGCATTCGCTTGAGCGGCGGCACCCTCACGCTCGTCATCGACAACGACGTGACCACGCGCGGGATCGAGCGGTATCTGGACGGCCATTTCCGCATCGCTTCGACATTGTCCGAAGCGGTCGACAACGTTGTGGTGGCGGCATCGTGAGCGTTCGTCCGACGGCCGCTCGACTCGATCGCGTGCCGGCGGAAAAGCCCGGACTGCTCTTCTTCTTTTCCGCCCGGTCGGGGCAGTCGCGGCGAGTCGAAGGATTCCTCGCTCAGGTGCTGCAGCGTCGCGGCAACCACAGCACCTTCCAGGTCCACCGCGTCGACGCCGACAAGCACGCGGACTTCGCGACGCGTTTGGAGGTGACGGACACCCCGGCGCTCGTCATCGTGGACGGAGGACGCATCCGGGGACGAGTCACGAAGCCGGTCGGCTGCCGCCAGATCGAGGAGCTTCTTGCGCCATGGCTTCGATGAGCCCGCCCGCTGAACGACTCGAGGGGATGGGGCATGACCGAGCGATTGTCTGAGCACGCGGCGGGATGGTAGAGACGCTTCCGTTAAGCCCTACCCACCGCCGCGACCTGCGCGCTCTGGAGCTGCGCTGCATGGGATGCGGCTTCGGGGCCGTCACCGAGCGCGACTCCGACTCAGTGCCCCATGTGCGGAGGCCTGGACTGGGACTTCGACGACTGGCGCCCATTCTCATCGCGAGGGTAGAACAGTGACAGTCCCCGACTGGTGGCGAAGTGATCGTTAGATCGTGGGCTCAGGAGGGTACGTGCAGCCCTGTCGAGCTACTAAGGGGGTCTCATGGCATCGGTAAGCGAATCGATCGAGGTCGACGTCCCGGTCTCAGTCGCGTACAACCAGTGGACACAGTTTGAGGAGTTTCCTTCCTTCATGGAGGGTGTGGAATCGGTGCGGCAGCTGGACGACACGCATCTCCATTGGGCCGCCGAGATCGGTGAGAAGCGGCACGAGTGGGACGCCGAAATCACTCACCAAGAGCCGGACAGGCGAATCGCGTGGCGGGCGAAGGAAGGCAAGTACAACTCCGGCAACATCACATTCGAGCCTGTGGCGACCGATCGGACGCAAATCAACGTCGAGATGACGTATGACACCGAGGGGCTCGTCAAGTCGCTCGGAAGCGCGCTTGACGCAGACGATCGCCGAGTCAAGGGCGATCTCAAGCGGTTCAAGGAGTTGATCGAGTCTCGAGGCGCCGAGAGCGGCGCCTGGCGTGGTGAGGTGCACAAGGGCGAAGTCAAGAGGCGCTAACAGACGCTGGGGAGCCGTCGGCGGGCGGACGCCTCCGACGGCTCCCCACCCGCCGGCGCAACGACCCGGTTAGCTCACGCCGCCCAGTGTGTCAACCTTCGCGTGTGGGGCGAGAACTCGAGGACGCCGCCCGTCCGTGCCCTATGTGCAGCGCAGACGACGTGGATCCTCCTGGGCACACGGGCTCAGATCGTCCGGTGCAAGGCGGGCGCGAAAGAGGCGACCCTGGCCACGCCACTTTTGTTAGCGGCGTTTGGCTCGATTGGGGTCGAGCGGCAGGTTGCCGCAGGCTGTCCCTGCTCAGACCCCCTAGCCCCCGTCATCCATGAAGGAGGACCTTCGCGATTGTGCCCCGATCGGTCCCGGTGGCTATCTACGTTTTGTGTTGGTTGGACGAGCAGGCGCTCGCTGTCGCCGCAGGTGTACGAGCGGACAGTGAAGCGGCCGCTAGGCGCGAGGGGAGCGCGGCTCCCCTCGCGCCTGAGTCCGTCGTTAGATCCCCGTTCGGGCGACCCCGCGGCGGCCGACAGCCATCCGGTAAATCAGCAGCAGGACGATCGACCCGACGTCGCCGTGATCCAGGCTCGAGATGTCAAAGAACTCGTCCATTGGGTCAGCATCAAACAAGACACCGGCGAGGAACCCACCCACTAGTGCTCCTACGATGCCGATGATCGCCGTGACGATGAATCCGCCCGGATCGTCACCAGGCAACAGGGCCTTCGCGAGCGCGCCCGCGAGCAGGCCGAGAATGATGAAAGCGATGATTCCCAAAGCGTTGCTCCCTTGTTAGTCAGATCCGTTGAGACGCGTCGCGCCTCCTCAATCGCGGTTAAAACGTTCGAGCCCACGTTTTGGTTTCGCGGTTGAGTTGACGGGTCGCGCGGGTGGTCGTCGTTCTGATTTCCTGAGTCCTAGACCTGTGATCCCGGGGCACACCCTCTCGCGCAAAGAGTCACAACCCCTGAACACCCCCGCCCTTTTGCGGGTGGTCACCAAAGTCCCGGCCATTCGGTTTTGAGAAGCAGGCGGGTGTGACCCCGTCAGTCCCGAGCCCGCCTGCTTCTTCTCCCTCGTCCGTCTGTAGAACGGTGCTCGGAGCGGCCGAGGTACGTCCAGGACCTAATGGGACTCAGGTGACAGCGACCACGAGAACGCCGTCTCGAGTTCGACTACGCGGAGCGAGCGCCCGGGTCCGAGTGGAATTTCGTCGCCTTCCCAGTCCGGCACTGCTGCGGTGAGCGTCGGCGGGTCGGCGGGTGTGCCGTCCTCGAGCACGAGCTTGAACTTGAACATGGTCTAGCCCCTCTCGGTTGTCCGATTGGCGCCGGACGGCGACATGAGCTCAACGCTGCTCAGGAGTACCGTGTACCGATGGGCCGACGCCCGCTCGTTCTCTTTGCAGTACTCGTAGCCGCCGGCTGCTCCGAAGCTACGCAATCACAACCATTCTCAGCCGATGATGCGGAGCGAATCGCGAGCGTCAAACCGGCGACGCCGAACTGGACGTGGCCGAAAGTGCCAGTGGCGCCTAGTTCGTGCATCACGGGCGAAGGGCTCGGCCACGACGATCGCCGCGATCCGCTCTTCACAGAACTCGTTCGGAAGTTTGGGGACACCGACTACGACTGCGGCGCGGGAATCAGATGGAAGGACGACGACAAGTTGGGCAGCCTCTCCGTGATGCGATTCGCAACTGCCGCTGGCGCGCACAAGGGGATGGCCGCATTCCGGACATTCGCTCACGGCTGGGAGAAAACGGCGGACAGGTCATTGCGGACGAAGAGATCGAGGGCTTAGGCGACGAGGCGACGCGGCTGAAAGCGAGCGGCTACGGCGCACAGGTCACGTACTTCTGGCGGCGGGTCAATCTCTTCCTTCAGGTTCACATCCACTGCTTTGGCACATGCCCGACGAACGTCGACGCGCGCGCACGGCCCTGGGTGGACGCAGTGGACAACAAGGCCGAAGCATTTCGCTAGATAGCACCACGTAGGAGATCATGCTGCCGTGCGCATCTCCGCGAACCAGCCCAGACCAGCGTCCGACGGCACATCCGCCAACGCTCGCGCGGATCCGAGGACTGGCGGTTGTCTCAGAGTCCTGGCGGATGACTTGTCCGAGTGGGTGCGCAGGGCCGTCGGCGACGCTGCCGCCGTCGGGTCTGTCCCGTCGGACACCCCCGACGAGCGGCTGCGCAAGTCGGCGCTGGTCCTCTCTTCGGTCCTGATCACGTTTCTGTCGTTCATCTGGGTCGGGACGTATGCGGCGCTCGGGCTTTGGCGCTCGGCGCTCATTCCGCTCGCCTACCAAGTCGCGTCCTTGGTCGGGCTTGCGTTTTCGCTAGGACGAAGCGCTACGGCGCTCTACCGCGCGAGCCAGGTCGGAATGTTCCTCGTGCTCCCCTTCTTGCTCCAGTGGAGCCTCGGGGGATTCGTGGAATCGGGTGCTGTGGCGCTCTGGGCGTTCGTCGCGCCCCTAGGTGCGCTGGTGTTCTACGGGCCTCGCCAGGCGATCGCCTGGTTCGGGGCCTTCCTCGCCCTCGTCGCTCTCTCCGCGGCGATCGACGGCGTTCTCCCGGAGCCTTCGGAGGACATTCCGTCCTGGTCGTCGTGGCGTTTTTCGCCTGAACATCTTCGGTCCCTCGATCACGACGTTTGCCCTCCTGATTCATTTCGTTCGCTCACGGGACCGTGCCCATCGGCTCCTGGCTGCGAGCAGGAGCGGTCGGAGACGCTTCTGCTCAGCATCTTCCCGCAGGCGATCGCCGAGCGGCTGAAGCTCTCGCGGAAGTCATCGCGGAGCGAAGCGAGGAGGTCTCTGTCCTCTTCGCGGACATCACGGGGTTCACTCCCGCCGCCGAAAGACTCCCCGCGGAGGAGGTCGTTGTCCTCCTGAACGAGATTTTCTCGGCTTTCGATGAGTGGTGGCCCGCCACGGCCTCGAGAAGATCAAGACGATCGGCGATGGCTACCTCGTCGCCGCCGGGATCCCAACGCCACGGGCCGACCACGCCGAGGCGGCCGCGCGCCTGGCGCTCGCCATGAGGCGGGCGCTTGCCGAACTACCGGTCGCGTCCGGTCTTGGCCTCCGCGTCGGCATCGACTCTGGGCCGGTCGTCGCCGGCGTCATCGGCCGGACCAAGTTCGGCTACGACATCTGGGGGGAACCGTGAACACGGCGAGCAGAATGGAGTCTCACGCCCTGCCCGGTACGATCCAGGTGACAGAGCGAACCTACCGCCGGCTCGAGGACAGTTTCGTCCTCGAGCGGCGCACCGGGGTCGCGGTCAAGGGCAAGGGCGAGATGACGACAACCTGCTGGTCGGTGGGGAAGCCAACCCCTCGATCGCGACTTAGGCTCCGCCCGAACCCGCCGTACCCGGGGCACCCCCTCTCGCGCCAGAGACCGCGACCTTTGAACACCCCGGCACTTTTCCGGGGGTGTCACCAAAGTCCCCGGACAACCGGGCGGGCGCCACTCCCTCGGGTTTGAGGGCGGAGAACCGGGGTATCGGCGATCCGAATCTCCGCAGCCGCGAGGCGCGCAGAGCAAGGGGCCAAAAAGGGGGGGAAGATGCGAAAGACGCTTCTCGCGTTCGTCGCGATGCTTGCGGCGCTTGCGCTAGCGCCGTCGGCGAGCGCGGTCAAGTTCGGCGAGCCGGACGTGAACAACCAGTACCCGTGGGTCGGGCTAATGGTTGCGGTCGACGACGACGGCGAGCCGCTTATGGCGGTGTACGGGTTCGCTGCTGTCGGCCGACCTGTTCTTGACGGCCGGCCACTGCGTCGGCGACCCGCAGGCCGAACCTGGCGAGCCAGCCGGCGAAGGTGTACCTCTGGTTCACGACCGGCGCCGAAATCATCAACACAGATCCTCAGTACGCGATCAACCTGGCGTACCAGGCGACGCTTTCCGAGGAGGGGTGCTGAAACCTTCAACGTCTGCCTCGGTGATCCCACGAAGACAGATGCGAGCGGGTCACGCGCTCTTGCCGGTTCTTGGCTACCCGTGTGGGGGCTACGACGCGTGGGGGCTGCCGCAGTCGTACGCGCTGTGGACGGGAGTCTGACGATCCCGCAGACGTATGACGTCGGCGTCGTCTATGACCTGCAGTGGACGCCGCACCCGACGATCCAGGGTCACCCGTTCACGCAGCCCACGACGTATGGGACGGTGGCCGATGTCGGTACGCTCGATGCCCTGGCGGCCTCGCGCGGCAAGGGGAACATCGAGTTCACCGTCGTTGGTTATGGGCTCCAGAGTGTGAAGCCGGTCGATCGGCCGACAAGCAGCGGATGGTTGGCACCGTCTCTTTCGTGAACATGCAAAGCGCGCTTAGCTGTGAGAGGCCGAATGTCACGAACCCGAACTGCTGGAACCTGCACTACTCCAACAACCCCGGCGAAGGCCACGGCGGATCCGGCGGTACGTGCTTCGGCGACTCGGGTGGCCCTGTGCTCTACGAAGGCGAAATCGTCGCCGTGAACTCATTCGTTCTCAACCTCAACTGCAACGGCGCCGGGTTCGGCTACCGCGTCGATACCTCGCTGGTCTACGCGTTCCTCGCGAGCTTCGACTACACGCCCTAGCGCAGCGACACATACGGCGCTCTAAGACAGAGGGCCGCTTCGGCGGCCCTCTGTGCTCCTAGCGACCTCGCGAATGTCCTAGTCGTCTTGGCCGTCCGGCCCCAGTCCTGACGACTGGAGGAACCGATGTCATTCACGTTCAAGCTCGAACACCCCGACGGGACACCCGCCGAACCTCCCACGCTAAGCAGCGCGGTCCCGAACTGGCAGATCGGCGACGAGATCCCATTCGGACCGGGCAAGCCGCCGCTTCTGGTCGTCGGGATCCGGAACGCGAGCGACCCCGATCACACCGCGTTGCTCGTCGTAACAACGGAGGGTTAGGGTCAGCGGCGGGGGTCCCGCGTGTCGTCGGCGGTCAGGAAGGGAGCGGGGCCTCTGAGCTGGGTCGGACCGGGGAACGCTCGTTCCCAAGTGGTCCTATACGCCGACGCACCGAGCTGCTTACGCTCTACGACCTTGTGCTCGGGCGGGCCGCAGCCCGAGCCTAATCGGCGAGGCCGCCCCTGACCCCTGGTGGCCTCGCCTGTGTCTCGTCTGAGTGATGTCAAAGCGGCGGAAGGGCGGCATCAGCCGTCGGCCCGTGCGCCTGCGTAAATCGCTGTGCCCACCTGTTCCATCAGGCCGAGGTCGTCGCGGTGGTTCCAGATTTCGGCGACCTTGCCGTCCTCAAAGCGAAAGATGTTGACGCCCGAAAAAGTCGCGCTGCGGCCGGTCGGTTCGACGGTGCCCCATGCTCCGAGATGCGTGCCCGAGGCTGTCCAGCGCGCAGCGACGAACTCGTCTTCCGCGATCACGATCTCGACTTCGAAGCCGAGGTCGGGGAAGGCCGAGCGGAAGTCGGCGGTGATCCGCTTCATTCCCTCGGGGCCGGGTAGCGCCTGTGTTGTCCGGAGGTCGTGCCGAACGTAATCGTGGGCGAAGACCTCGTCGATCACGTCAAGCGCGCCGTTGGCCCAAGCTTCTTCGTAGAACCTCCGCACAAAAACCTTGTTCTCGACAGGCGGCACGGCCGTCAGTCTGCCGAAGTCCGCGACTACGCGGAGTCAGCTCGGCTCGAGTGATCCCGGCGACTGAGTCCGAACTCTCGCTCGGCGCAGTGTGGGCAGTAAGCCGCGAGCAACGGCTCGTCGTCCTCGCCGGGTACGTCAACCCGCAGCATGCGCCAGCCGCGCGGCTGATCGTCGGCCAGCAGCCTGCCCTGCACGGGACCCGACGACTTGCATCTTTTCGGGAGGGGTACCCGTGCCCGTGCGCGGCGGCGCGCGGGGTCGAGCTCTGAGCGGCCAGGGTGGGGATCGCACTTCACACGAACCACGAACAGCTCGTGCTCTTCACGCGGGCGTTAGCTCGCCGAGCGAGGGGGAGGGTCGCGCGCTCGAGGCGCACCCGACCCCGTTCGAGCTCGCGGCCGTCGCGAAGACGTTGCTACACGCCCCCGAGTCCGGCTTCCTATGCGGTCTCCCGGGGTGAGCGCACGTGACGCTAACCGGGTGGTCAGCCGGGCGCTCAGTCGTGGCATCGCGGCTGCCTCCATAGCAGCGTGCTCAGGCGCCACGGGGTGCCAGCGACCAGGTGAAGCGGGTCAGGCTGTCGCGCGGGGCAAGGGCGCTCGGGCGCGGGCCCTGGAGCACGAGTACGACAGGCGGCCGGGCGTCACGCGCGAGCGCCGTCCGGAATGGGCCGATGCCCTCGGCCCGCCATCGGTCGGACACTCCGGCGACGACGAGTCGTGCGCTGCTGCTGCATCGAGCAGCGCTTCGGTTCCGGCTCGGACAACCAGCGGCTCGGCGACGACGCCGAGCGCGTACTGCACGGCGAGCGAAGCGTCGGCGAGCGCCACGCTGGCGGCCTCGCTCGGAGCCGCGAGCTGCAGTGCCGCACCGGTGGCTCTCGCGACGCGTGCCGCGAGCTCGACCGCCGCCCAGTCGTGCTCGCCGCCGCCGAAGGAACGAGCACCGGCCCGTCGCCTTCGAAGGACGTCCCGATGCGCATGAAGGCGACGGCCACGTCGCAGGGAACGGCTGCGGTGAAGGCAGCCTCGGTTGTCGCAACGAGGAGCTCGACATCGAGGCGTCTGGCGAGACGGGCGACATCGGCCTCCGGTGCGGCTGAGGCCAAGGCAGCCGCACGCACACAGAGTCCTCCGGTCGCTGCCCGCTCGCGCTGCTCGTGTACGGCCGCTGTCGCAGCGCGGAGGTCACCGCCGGGCCGGATCGCACGCACGATCAGGAGCTCGCTTCCGGCCGCTCGAGCAGCAGCTCGCCGAGCGCGAGCAGCGGCGCATCGGCTCCGTCGTCGAGCAGGACGACAAGCGAGCGAAGGGATTGCGCCGGGCGGGCGAGCTCAAGCTCGGGAGCCTGGGCCAGAATGGCGCGTTCAACCGACGGAGGCCGGTACCGGGCTCGACCCCGAGTTCTTCGGCGAGCGTGACTCTCGCGACTGATAGGGGGGCGAGCGCGTCGCCTTGCCGGCCGGCCCGGTAGAGAGCCAGCATCAGTCTTTCGTGGAACGACTCGCGGAACGGGTATTCGACGACCAGCGTCTCGAGCTGCGGTATGAACGTCACGCCGGCCGAGTTCGAGTTCGGCGTCGAGGTGCTGCTCGACGGCGCTCAGCCGCAGCTCTTCGAGCCGGGCGACGGCGGGCTGGAGTGCAGGCTCGTGGGCGAGGTCGGCCAGGGGTGGGCCACGCCACAAGGCGAGCGCCTCGTCAAAGTTCGCTGCGGCGGTGGCCGCATCGGCCGACTCGGCTGTCTCGGCCAAAAGGTCTTCGAATCTGGTCAGGTCGAGCGAGTCGCCGGCCTCGATCGCGTACCCGCCGGGGTGGGTCGAGATGACCTCCGGGACGCGCAGCGCCCGGCGCACGTGGGTGACGTGCATCTGGAGGGCCGCGGCTGCCGTCGCGGGCGGGCGTTGCCCCCAGAGGTCGTCGATCAGGCGGTCAGTCGAGACGACCGTGTCGCGATTGAGGAGGAGCAGCGCCAGCAGGAGCCGCTGCTCGTGACCGCGCAGCCGCAGCGGCTCACCCGCGAGCAGGACTTCGAGAGGTCCGAGGATGCGGAACTCGAGTTCGTTTGCCGGCACGTTGGCGATTCTTTGCCTCTCGCAGCGATTGTGCTACGGATGCATCGAGCAGTGTCCCGCAAGCCAGGAGTCGTCGGCGTGCGCGGTGTCGTCACGGCAGCGGCCGCGGCCGCAGGAGTTGTCGTTGTCTTGGCCGTGCCGGCTGCGTGGCCCGCTGCGTCCGACGGATACCGCGTGACGCTGGCGGTCCGGCTGACGACGGGTGCCCCTCGGGCGCACCCGATCGTCGGCTTGCTCGCCCTGCTCGACGACGGGCGCGGCCCTGTCGGCGCCGCCGGCGAGCCGCCCGCCACGGGCGAGATCGTATTCAGGCTCGGCCGGAGCATCTCGCGCCGGGCGCGCTTCGCCGGCTGCTCGAGGCTCCACGTGGCACGCAGATCGGCTACGTCACGTTCACGCCCGGAGGCGGCGGCATCGGCGTCCAGAACGCAGTTCGGACACTCGCGTCCTCCACCGATCCGGTGACCGGAGATCCGCTCATCTCACTCGAGGCCGAGGTCGAGTCGGACTATTCGCCCGTGATCGGGAGGACCATCCCGCTCTCGCTCCGGGTCGCGGAGCGGGACTCGTCATCGCGTTGAACACGCAGTGATCGTCCGCCGCTTCCGGCGGAGGGGACGGCCGTGCGCTTCTCGGCCGTAGGTATCTACGTGCTCGGCAGTGTGCGGCTCGGTGGCGCGATCGTGCCCTTGATCGAGAACCCGGCCGACGCGGCGCGACCGCGGAGCAGCGTCGCCGCGCGTCCCTGCCTCGACGCCGACTGCGCGCGACTCGGCGCGCCGCCGGAGCGGAGACGGCGATCTCGCTGCCCAAGCCCGTCTCCGTCCAGTCGCCGGCGCGTGCGACGTACGGGCTTCCCGTCACTTTCAAGGGAGCCGCTCCGGCGGGGGACTCGATCCAGCTCGCGTTTCTGCGGGCTCCCACGATCCGCCCCCCATGTACGCCGGTCAGCACGAAGGTGTGCGCGCCCCGTTTCGGGCCGGCGTGGGACAAGGTGCTCGGCGCGCCTGTGGTGCGAGTGCGCGCCGACGGTCGCTGGTCGATCACCGCGGGGCTGCGGTCCGTACCCGGCTCCGCTGTGACGGCAGCGCATCCGGCAACCGGGCGGTACGTCGGGGTCGTCTTCCGGGACCGGGCTCCAGGGCGGGCTGAACGGAGGCCCCGCAGCAGTATTCGCTGCTACCTCGCAGCGGACGCGGGTTCGCCTGGCTCCACCTCGTCTGACGCTCGTCCCGGGCGGCAACCGCCTCGGCGTCACCGTCCGCGTTCGCGGCGGAGACGAGTTCGTCCGCATGACGGTGCGCTTCGGCAACAGGGTCGTCGCGCGCGGCCGGCTCGACGCGGCCGGCGCGTTCTCGCGGACGATCGCGTCGCCGAGCCGCGGCGGCGTCTTCCGCGCATCGGCCTCCGTGGCCGGTGCGGAGACGGCCACCGCCGCTCTCCGGTACGAGCCGTAGGGACCCTTGCGGTGAGGCGGTGGGTGCGCGACGCTACGGGCATGGCGCAGACGCGCGGCGCCGACCCTCGCGCAGGGATCGAAATCGCCGGCTACCGGATTGACGAGGTAATCGGGCGGGGAGGGCTGGGCGTCGTCTACCGAGCGCACGACGTACGTCTCGGGCGCGACGTCGCGCTCAAGCTCCTCGGAGGCGACCTCGCCGAAGACGAGGCCTTCCGCCGCCGCTTCGAACGCGAGTCGCGGATCGCCGCCTCGCTGCAGCACCCGGCGATCGTCCCCGTCTACGCCGCAGGCGAGATCGAGGGGCAGGTCTACCTCGCCATGCGCTACGTCGAAGGCGACCTGAAGCGCCTGTTGCGTCGTTCCGGTCCGCTGGAGGCGGAAAGGGCGCTCGCGCTGCTCGAGCCGGTTGCGGACGCTCTCGATGCGGCGCACGAGCGGGGGCTCGTCCACCGCGACGTGAAACCGGGCAACATCCTCGTGGACGGCCGACGATCGGGCGTACCTGGCGGACTTCGGCCTGACGACGAGCGGGGCGTCGCGCACGGCCTCGACGGCCGGCGCGCTTCGTCGGAACCATCGACTACGTCGCGCCCGAGCAGATCCGCGGCCAGGACGTGGACGGTCGCGCCGACGTCTACTCGCTCGGCTGCGTGCTGTTCGAGTGCCTGACCGGCTCCCGGCCGTTCGAGCGGCCGGCCGACGTCGCCACGATCTACGCACACTTGCAGGAGGAGCCTCCGCGGGCGAGCGGGCGTCGGCGCGAGGTGGCGCCGGATCTCGACGCCGTGCTCGTCCGCGCGCTGGCCAGGACCCGGCCGAGCGCCACCCGACCGCAGGGGAGTTGATCGAGGCTGCGCGTGCGGCACTCGCAGGAGCCGGCGACGCACCTCGCCGGGCCAGGCATCGTCGCGCCGCCGTCGCGATCGGTGCGCTGGCGACCACGATCGCGGTCCTGCCCCTGATGTTTGGGGGAAGCGCAACCGACAGCCCTGCCGGCGCGGACTCGGCCGGAGAGCCGCCGTACCGCGCAACCCTCTCGCTGCGCCTGGACGACGCAGAGCCGGGCGCGCATCCGCTCGTCGGGCTGCTCGCGATCTTCGACGACGGATCGGCGGCGCCGGGGCTAGCAGGGCGACCGCCTCCGACAGGCGAGCTCGTCCTCACGTTGCAGCCTGACCGGTCGATCCCGAGACCTCCCGGGTACGACCTCGACACCTTCCTGGGCCTGCCGAACGGCACGATTGTGGGCTACTTCACATCACAGCCGGGGGGCGGGACGGGGGTGCAGAACCCGCTCAGGAAGGTGGGCGTGACTAGCGATGCCGCGACGGGAGAGCGCACCATCGAGCTCACCACCGAGCTGCCGGCGGCGTACCACAAACTCGTCGGACCGACGCTGCCGATGCGGCTACGGCTGGGCGCGAGTCGGTTCACGCTCTCGATCGACCTGCGGCGCGTTTCGGGCGCGTTGGAAGGCGGACTCTCGTTCCGGTACATCGGCGTCTACTTCCTCGGGACATTCCGCGACCGCGGAACGCCGGCGTACTTCGCGACCATTCCGCAGCGCCCCGCCCGCTGGCACGCCACCGCCGAGGCGCGCCCGTGCCTCGACCCGGACTGCCATCGCCTGGGCCGGCCGGCGCGCGACGCCGTCTGGCTCGACGTCTCGCGCGCGGCCACCGTCACCGCGCCGCGCCGGGCTCTCTATGGCCGGCGGGCGGTCTTCGTCGGCACGGGGCCGCCCGGCTATCTCGTGGGGCTCGCGCAGCGCAACAGCCCCGGCTCCGCCCCGGTCTGTACGCCGGCAACCGTGCGCGTGCGGCCGTGTTCCCCGAGGTTCGGAGACCACTGGAACAAGCACTCCGACGCCCGGGCACGCATCGGCCGCGACGGCCGCTGGAGACTCGTCGTCCCGCTCCGGTCGGTGTTCGCGAGCGGATACGAAAACCTCCATCCCGCCACAGGCGAGTACGTCGCCGCCCTGCACCGCGGCCAGCCGCTGCACGAGACGTTCAACGGCGGCGACGCGACGTTCTTCGTTCGCGCCGGGCAGACGACGCGTGTCGCTCTCGACGTGCCGCAGCTGCGACTCCGCCGTCTGGGGCACCGTGTCGAGCTCCGCATGCGCCTGATCGGCGCCGACAACTACGTCGACTACGAGGTCCGCTTCCGCGGCCGCCGTCTCGCCGCGGGCCGCTTCAGCATCGTCGGCACCGCCGCCACGACGTTTGCCGCCCCGCGCCGCCCGGGGCGGATCGAGGTTCGCGCGTCCGTCTGGGGCGCCGGGCCATCGCACGCCGCGATCGCCTACCGACCGTAATCGTTTGGCCGCCTTTTGGCGGCTTGTTGGCGAGCCGAGCGATGCTGGCACGAGGCAACGCAAACGAAGGACGAGGTCGCAAGACGGTCGCCTAGCTCGGCCTCGCCCGACCCGTGAAGGAGGAGGGAAACATGAACCTTCGAAGGTCGTTTCTGGCAGTCCTCGCAGGAGCGTGCGCCGCACTCGTCGTATTCGCCGGGACGGCCGCGCCAAGCCGCTCGGCGCTCGTCCAGCCGGGCCCGCTCAACCTGCGCGGCGAGATCGAGGGGGCGCCGTTCCGCATCATCGTTCCGGCGAGCTGGAACGGGAAGCTGCTCGTGCTCGCGCACGGGTACAACGACAAGGCCGACCACCCGGGCGAGGTCGACGAGCGCGGCGCCTTTCCCAGGCAACTCATAGAGTCGTTCCCGACGCTGCTCGGACAGGGCTGGGCGCTGGCGGGCACCGCGTACAAGGACAACGGCTGGGCTGTCAAGGATGCGCTCGAGGACGTCGTCGCGCTGACGAGCTACTTCAAGAACACGATCGCCAATCCCGAGCGAACGTATCTCTGGGGCTTCTCGATGGGGTCGGTGGTGGCGCTCGAGTCGGCCGAGCGGAACGGGGGCGCGTTCGACGGGTACATCGCCGCCTGCTCGATCGGCGCGGGCGCGCCACGCTGGGCCGACTTTCTGCTCGCGACGATGCTCGCGTACGACGTGACCTTCGGCGAGCCCGTGTCCTGGGGGCGGCCAGGCGACGTCCGAGACGACATCGACTTCGAGAGCGAGGTCCTGCCTCTGCTCGTCGGGCAGCTCTTCAACCCGCTCGACTTCGGCAAGTTCGAGTTCATCCGGCTTGTCGCCGGCACGCCCGGGCGAGGGTTGACGCCGCCCCTTCCCCCGGGCCTGTTTCCGGGCTGGGCCTTCGTCACCTTCGGCGGCGCCACCGAGGGCGCCGCCGAGGCCGAGCGCCGTGCCGGGGGGCCGTTCATGCAGAACCTGACGCATACGTACACGCTCTCCCCGGCTGAGCAGGCCTACCTCGCCTCGCTCGGAGTTGACGCCGGCCCGCTGCTCGCCGCGATGAACGGCCGGCGGACGATCTCCGCCTCGCCGCAGGCGAGAAACTACGCCGAGCACTACGCCGAGTACAGCGGGATGATCAAGAAGCCTGTCCTCACGCTCCACACCGAGATCGACAAGGAGATCCCCGTCTCCCACGAGTCCGCCTACCGCGAGACCGTCGCGAGGGCAGGAAGGGAAAATCTGCTCTTCCAGGCCTACACGACTGGCATCGGTCACTGCAACTTCAGCACCGACCAGAACGTCGCGGCGTTGGCCGCCCTCGATGGCTGGGTGGAGAGCGGAGCGCGCCCGACCGCCGCCGACTTTTTGGCGAGCCTCGGCTTCAACCAAAGCTTCGTCCCGCCGCCCTGGCTCCAGCCGTGACCCGGGCGGTGGCCTAGCTGTACCGGTGGATCGTCGTCGGCGTGCTCGCCGTCGCGGAGGCGACGGGCAGCCAGCCGGCGACGATCGCCTGTTTCGCCGTGGGCACGAGGGAGTTGCCGCGGCAAAACCCGGCAGCGGAGCGGCGCAGGAATCGAACCTACCCAGCGGTTGTGCAGGCTGATCGAATCGTGCCGCGCGGAGCTGTCGGCCGGGGTGGCCAGCAGGCCGGACGACCGGGACAACCGGCTCTTCGTCTGTTAGGTTCGCGTCGTCCGCCCGCCGGCCGGTAGCGCGTCGAGCTAGTCCGTCGCTACTCGTCCCAACTGAACACGACAGACGGCGTTGAGCGCTTCGCCGGCCCGTGGTACACGGCCTCGACGTTCGTGCCATCCGGGTCGAGGACGTAGGCACCGTAGTAGCCCGGGTGATACGACCTTTCACCCGGGGCGCCGTTGTCGCGGCCGCCCGCCTCGATCGCAGCCGCGTGAAAGCGGTCTACGGTCTCGCGATCTTGCGCTTGGAAGGCGAGGTGTAGTCCTGATGTGGCGGCCCGTCGTCGCTGACGAAGAGCTCGTCGGCCGAGAACCAGCCCTCTCCCTCGCCCGTAATGCCGAGGCCAAGCGGCGCGAGCGCGCCCGCGTAAAACCGCTTGCTGGCCTCGACGTCCGCCACGCGCAGATGAAGGTGGTCGAAGAGCCTGCCTGCATGCGACTCAGGCACGGCTACGAGTATAGGAGCGGTTTCTTGGCGCTGGCGTAGCGCCTCGCTTCCTGGGCATTCGAGTGCGGGCGGATGCGACCTCCGGGTCGTCGGATCTAGCGACGCAGTCAGGGGTAATCGCGCTTCTGTAGTTGGGTGAAGGACCCCCGCCTGGGCGAGCGTTCGGGAGTGTCCCCTCAACGGTCGCCCTCATCGGCCCGTGCGCTACCCCGGCCCAATCTAGCGTCGGACCCGGACTTGTAGGATCGCTCCCATCGTCACGGATGTCGCGGACAATCTGAAGCGCGTCCCTCTGTTCGCCGACCTCAACGGTCGGCAGCTGAACAAGCTCGGGGGCCAAGTTCCGCGAGCGCAGCTTCGAGCCGGGTACGTCGGTCGTGAGGGAGGGAAGAATGAGTGGGATCGGCTTCTTCGTGATCACTGACGGCGAAGCAGAGGTCCGGATCCGCGGTGAAAGCGTTGCGAGCCTGTCCGCCGGGGACCACTTCGGTGAGGTGGCGCTCGTCAGCGAGACCGAGCGCACGGCAACCGTGACGGCGCTCACGCAGCTTCGCTGCCTCGAGATACCCTTCTGGGACTTTCGCGAGTTCGCGCTGAAGAACCCGGATGTGACGTGGAAGCTGCTCCAACACGTCGTCGAGGTTCTCTCGACCGAACGATCCTGACGACGTTCCGTAGGAACCCACGGTCGATACTGGGAAGGCGAGGACTAACTCCGGGCGCCCGCTCTCTTGATTTACGGACAGCGGAGACTTCGGTCCGACGAGAGGTCATCGAAGTGCGCGAGTGTGCGGGAATGTCTCTTGAGCAACCCTGACGCTCCGAGCGTGATTGCCGGAGAGAACTTGTTCGCGGCCCCGTCAGTGGCGCTATGACGCGGAGACGGCTACCTCGTCGTCTGCCCACCTGACTGGCTCGCTCGGGACGGCGGCCTTGCCTCCGGAAGAGCCAGATTCCCACCACGATCAGCCACGGCGGGATGAACAGCGACCCGAGAAAGCCGATCGGGGTCAGCTGTGTTGCCCCGAGAACGATGGTCGCCCACGCGAGCCAGCTCGGCAGCATTCCGTTGCGACGCGCACCGAGTCCGGTAGCGAGCAGCACCGCTGCCCATGCTGCGTTGAACGTAAGCCAGTCGTACGAGTGGAGTTGGCTGAGCGCATACACGGCCTCCTGATGGCCCTCGTGCGCTGCGTTCGCTGCAGCACCTTCGAGCTGTCCGATGAGTGCGAATCCCGCAGCGCCGAGGATCGCACCACCGAAAGCAACCGAGCCGTGCCCGGAGTCGCGGTTGCCACTCCGGAGGCTTCGCTGTAGGCCAGCTCCGAAGAAGATGAGCATGAGCGCGACCAAGGGCGCAAGCAGGAGACCGGAGATCTGATGCTGGCCTCGGTTGTCCTGCCACCACGAGAACGTCTCCTCGAACGACGTCTCACTGCTCGGAATGCTGTACGTCAATGTGAGCCCACCGGCGAGCAAGAGTCCGGCAAGTACTCCCGCGAGCGGTAGGAAGCGTGCGAAGCGATCTGAAGGCACGAAGCTCCTCTCGGCTTAGGGTTGGACGATCCTACGGAGTGCCTAGGCGCCGTGCAAGCGAGGCGCGCGAGCGACCTGTGGAAGAACCTCCCTTAGCCTCCCGCGTTGCCGGATCCAAGGCGACGTGCGAGATGGTTCCCCAGAGAACGAGCTAAAGAGGAATGTGACCGTGCCCGAAGGGAGGTCGTCGCGCATGCGGCGTGATCATCCGCCCTGCACGTCGTCTCGTCCCGTCGCGCAGCTCCGGAGAAGAGGATGGCGCGCTGCCCCAGTGTGCGGGAATATCCCTTGAGACTTCCCTGCCAAACGAATGCCCTTACCGAGCGGCTGACGAGGCTAGTCGACCTCCGCGGCGCAGCAGGACGATCGAAGTCACTATGAGCCAGATCGGAAGACCGATGAACCAGAGGACGACAGCGAATCCGAACGGCCCTCCTGCTCGGTGCACTTGATCGAAGTCACGGCTCATCGCTGCCCCGGCCGCGAGCACACACCCAAGACCGACGACGACTCCGAGCCAGGAGACGATTCGTCCAAAGTGGATGCGCCACGCGAGCAGCAGGACGAAGCCGACCGCAGGAAGCTCGAAAAGAAGCGCGGCCGTATGAAGATCGCCGAACGCGGCGAAGACGCCAGCGCCGAGATCGCGGTCAGCCGCCTCCACTGCTGTGATCAACGCAGCCGCTGACACCGCGTCGATCGCAGCGACGAGACCTCCTGCCACTGCCGTGAGCGCGGCTCCGCGCGTGTCCCCTCGCCGCAGGAGCATGAGGGCGAGACAGGTCGCGAACCCGGAGAACGCGATGCTCGCCGCGAACCCGAGGAGCGCCGAAGCGCGCATAGCCGTGCCTTCTGACACCGCCCTGGCCATTTCATCGGCCGGCTGCAGCGTTGCATCCGGGCCATTGGTGGTGAACGCGATGAGACCGACGAACAGGCCGACGTAGGCCAGCGCAAAGAGCGCGGCTAGGCGTTCGATAGGAAGCGACATGATGGCGACCATACAGAGGCGTCCTTCCGGGATCTAGTGCCCCAGGATGGAGAACCATCGCGTGGCCGAGCGTACTGTCGCTTGGGAGTAGTCAGGGATAGAGACAACTCCGTAGTCGCTGGGCCGGGCGTCGAGCCGAAACCCCCGGCCGACATCGACCTCGCCCATCGGTGACAGACGCGAAAATCGACGGTCTGTCCCCCGAAACCTAGGAGACGGGAATGAGACGTCCGAGCGCCGAGCAACTCGTTGAGCATTGGCGGTTGACCAGGATGCCGACAGAGAACGTGCGGTTCTCTCAGACCTATGTCGACGCAAGAACCGGGGCAGACGGCAAACCCCTCTGCTCGGCGATCATCGCGCTGCTCGTAGACGATCCAACGGTCTTTTCTGACATGCACCGGCTGCCGACCGACGAGCTGTGGCATTTCTATCTCGGCGACCCGATCGAACTCCTGCTCCTCTATTCGGACGGCTCGGACGAGCTCGTCATCCTCGGTCAAGACGTTCTCGCCGAGCAACGCATACAGACCGTGGTCCCCGCCGGAACGTACATGGGCGCCCGGCTTCGGCCGGGAGGCGACTACGGCGTCTACGGAAACACCATGGCGCCAGGCTTTGTCTTGAGCGACTTTGAGAGCGCTGGCGCGGAGGAGCTAATCGCAAGATGGCCACGCCGCGCAGGCTTGATCCAAGCGATGACTCGATTGGCAGATTCAACGATTTAGACAACTCAGTAGTCAGCGGCAGGACGCCGGGCTGTGGCCAGCGTGCGGAGTCAGACCAACGGGGAGTGTGTCTGGCCGTGCGTCTCGTACGATGGCGGAGGAGGATGCCACGTGGCGACGTCTGATCCGATCGCCGAGATCATCGGCGACTATCGAGCCTTCGCGGCGATGCAGCGCGACCGTCTTGTTGCCCGCGGCATCGACATCGCGCCCTACCCGCTCAGCCACCTCGCCGTCCGCGTCGCCGATTGGGACCTGTACGTCCACCAGCGCACGCTTCTCGAGCGCCATGCGAGCGCGAACTCAGAGAACCTCTGGAACGGGCGTCCGATCTCCTTGATCGTGCTCGCCGAGCCGCTCGAGGTCCTCGACGGGACTCCGGTCTCGCTCATCGAGCTCATCCCGCCCGTTCACCAGCGCGTCTACCGGATGGGCCTCGAGCACCTCGGCGTCGTCGTCGGTGAGGACATCGACGAGTTCTCGCGAGTGCATCGAGCCGCGCTGACCGGCCAGCAGTTCCAGAGTGCCTCCGTCGAGCCGGTCTACGTCCTGTTCGAGGACTTCACCCACGTGAAGTTCTACCGGCGCTCCTTGTACGACGGCGTCATCCTCGAGGGGGCGCGCTTCGACGGCTTCAGCCACGTCGACGACTGGGTGCCGCAGCGGCTCGTCACCGCCACCGGCCCGAACCCGCTCCCGCGGTGACCGAAGCTGCAGCGCGCATCGTCGGGCTACAAGACCGCCGGCTGCCCCAGTGTGCGGAAATGTCCCTTGAGCGGGTTGAACCGCTAACCGGCTGGTGCACTCTCGGCGTCGGCCGCCTCGGCGATCGACAACAGGCGGCCTTCCGCGCGCGCCGACGCGAACTTCGGTCCGTCCACGCCAACGACCAAGGCTTCGAACTCCTCGCGCCGGTTCTCCCACTGTCGGACAGGCCTGGAGGTCTGTTCGCTCTCGATAGCTCCCCAGAGACGGCCGGCCCGCTCGGCGTCACCGCGTTTCGCGGCGATGACCGCGAGCTCGGCGGCAGTGATGACGGCGCCTCGACGGTTTCCGAGGGCCAAGGAGAGCTCGAGTGAGCGAAGCGCGTGACCTTCGGCGGCATCGAGCTTTCCCAACGTGCGCTCGAGCTCCGCGGCGCCGCGGAGCTGTCCGCTCTCCCACCAGCCCCAGCCAATCTCGTGCGCGATGGCGGCGCTCTCGAGCATCAGCTCGATGGCGCGCGCGAGATCGCCCTCTGCGCGCGGCTTCTCCGCCAGGTACCCGAGCACCTGAGCCTCCCCGCGAGGCAGGTCGAGCTGACGGAACGTACGGAGTATCTCCTCGAGCAGCGGCCAGGCGGCGGCCGTTTCGCCCATGTCCACCATGTTTCCGGCGACGCGGTAGCGGAGGTTCGCCGTCTGAACCTCGTCTCCGCTCGCGATGAAGAGGTCGAGGCTCCGCTGGTAGTACGGCGCGGCGCGTTCGGAGTCGCCGGAGAGTTGATACGCGCCGCCGAGGGCCCGGAGCGCGTGGGCGCGAAGCTCCTGCTCCGCGTCCGGGGCTCGTGCGAGCAATGGCTCGAGACGTGATGCGCCCTCGGCCTGCTCGCGAACGAGCCAGAATCCCTCGAGCGACGCGGCCAGAGCGAGGCCACGCTCGGGATCGTGTTCGACCGCCCAATCGAGCACGGCGCGGACGTTGTCGATCTCGGGCGCGACGAGGTCGAGGTCCCACTTGCCAGGGACTCCGACTGTCGCGCGTGTGCCCGCACGATCGGCGAGCGCGATCAACCAGTCGGCCTGATGTCGCCGCAGCGCATCTTCCTCATCGGAGGCTGCAAGGTGTTCCCGCGCGAACTCGCGGATCGTCTCGAGCATCCAGTAGCGCTCCTCCCCGTTCGCATCGGTGCGGCGGCGGACCAGGCTCTTGTCGACGAGCGACGCAAGCGTGTCGAGGTTCGAGTCACAGACCGCTTCGGCCGCCTCGAGAGTGCAGCCGCTGCGGAAGACTGCGAGCCGGGCGAACAACCGCTGTTCGTCGGCGTCCAGGAGGTCGTAGCTCCAGGCGATCGTCGTACGTAGCGTGGCGTGGCGCTCGTCGGCATCGCGGCCGCCGCGCAGCAGGTCGAGTTTCTCCGAGAGCCGCTCGAGGATCTGCTCGGGGGACAGCGCCTTGCAGCGGGCGGCCGCGAGCTCGATCGCAAGCGGCAGGCGGTCGAGGCGATCGCAGATCTCCACGGCCGTGGGATACGCGACTTCGATGTCCGGAGCAACCGCGCTCGCGCGCTGGCGGAGGAGCTCCACGGACGGCGACTCCGGAAGCGGAGGCAGGGGGTACTCGCGCTCGACGGCGATCCGCAAGGCCTCGCGGCTCGTCACGAGAAGCCGCAGGCGCGGGCACTCGCCCGCGAGTGTCGCGAGAACCGGCGCCGCCTCCACGATCTGCTCGAAGTTGTCGAGGAAGAGGAGGCATGCGCCGTCGCCGATGTGCCGAGCGACGTCTCCGTCGGCGCCGATCGCGTCCGCAACCGTGGGGAGGACGAGCGTCGGATCGCGGAGCGATGCCAGCGGAACGAACCACACGCCGTCGGGGAAGGCGTGTGCCGCCTCGCCGGCCACCGCGAGCGCGAAGCGCGTCTTGCCGACGCCTCCCGGCCCCGTGATCGTCACTGCCCTGCCTCCGTCGAGGATCGCTTGCAGGACGTCAGCCAGCTCCTTCTTGCGGCCGACGAGAGGGTTCGCGGCGAGCGGGAGGTTCGAGCGGTAGAGGCTCTTCAGCGGCGGGAAGGCGGCGTCACCGCACTGGTAGACGCGCTCCGGGGCCGGGAGATCCTTGAAGCGATGCTCGCCGAGGTCGACGAGCCCGTCCGACCCGACGAGCGCGGCCGTCGACGCGGCGACCAGCACCTGCCCGCCGTGGCCTACCGCCGCGATCCGAGCAGCGCGGTGGACGTCGTCTCCGACGTAGCCCTCGTCGGTGACGAGCGGCGCCCCGGTGTGGAGACCCACGCGGACGTGGATCGGCCCGGGCGCCAGCGAGTCGGTGAGTGCTGCTGCTGCAGCGAGAGCACCGGGCGCCGTGGGGAAGGCGAAGAAGAAGGCATCTCCCTGAGTGTCGACCTCGACCCCGCCCTGTGCCGCGCACGCCTCCCTGATGATGCGGCGGTGCTCGGCGAGCGCTTCGGCGTACGCTTCGGCGCCGAGCTCGTGGAGGAGCCTCGTCGAGCCCTCGACGTCGGTGAAGAGGAATGTGACCGTGCCGGTCGGAAGGTCGTCTCGCACGAGGCGATCATCTGCCGGACGAGGCGTGGCGTCCAGTCGCGCGGCTCTAGTTCTGGTCGGAAGTACGACCACTAGCACTGCATAGTCGAGCAGCCGTGGCGGTCAACGGCGCACCCGATAGCGCAGGTGAAGCACCCGGTTGCCCTGAATCACCACGTCGGGATCCTCCAACAGGTGCTGTGCGTGGACCGACCCGAAGTAGCGCTTGCCGGACCCGAACACGACGGGTACGACGTCCATGCGCACCTCGTCGACCAGGCCCGCGGCAAGCACCTGGCCACCGACGTCACCAGCGGCGACCTCGACGATGCGGTCACCCGCAAGCTCTTGCGCCTTGGCCATGGCTGCCTCGACGCCGTCGACGAAGTGAAACGGCGCCTCGGGGTCCCAGCCCTCGGGCTGCGGCCGGTGCGTCACGACAACCACGTGGTCGATCCCGCCCGGAGGCTTCCCGTCCCAGCCATCCGTCATGTCGAAGACGTGGCGGCCGACGATTGTCGCCCCGATCTGGTCCCAGTAGGGCCGCGTGTAGTCGTAGGACGTCTGCGACACCGTCACCTCGCCGCTCTCGTCCAACGGGACGTCACCGCTGGACAACCAGTCGAACAGCGGTCCGGGCTGGTCATTCTCGTCCGCGACGAAGCCGTCCACCGACACCGAGCTGTACATGACCACCTTGCCCACGGGGCTCTCCACTGCTTTGGGGTGCCCCCAAATTAGCGTGTCGTGAGCTGTCGCTCTTGTAAGAAATCAATCGGCCGGCAGCGGCCGGCCGTCCAGCGCGTGGCCGGGAGCTGAACAATGGTCCGATTGGTAATCCTTCAGGGAACATCCACGAACGCTCGCCTGTGCCAGTGTCCTCTCGCTTGAGCGTCTGTGCGTGTCAGATTTGTGTCAGATCAGGCTGACCTTTGTAGCTTCTTCGCGACGCACAGCGTGGTGCCGAATCGCGTAACCATCGTGCAGTGACACACGCTGACCACGCCTGATCAGCACCGGACAGAATTTGCAAGCCGGAGGTCACCGGTTCGATCCCGGTACGCTCCATGGCTTAATCAAGCCGTTCTCGACCGTTTGAAGGCCCGAGGAAAAGCTCGGGCCTTCCCGTTTGGTCAGACTTGGTCAGATCGGAGACGTGGCTCTGGCGTCAGGGGCGACGGGCGCTTGCGATGAGGAGCTGGCAGGGACCTTCGAATCCGTCGCGGCTCTCGAACTGACGGAGGTCCTCCTCGATCTCGCGCCACGCCTGGTCGCGCTCGGCCGGAGTGACGTCGCGAGCATGGCGTGGAGGGCGCCGAACGACTCCCGCTCGAAGCGGACGCACTCGGCTGCGGTCGGGAAGCGGACGGGCGCGTCCAGCGGACGCACGTCGACGTCCTCGAACCCGGCGTCCGCGTAGGCCGATTCGAGCATGCCCGGACCGCCCAGGCTGAACGGGCCGGGAAGCCCGGGCGCGGGGGCGGGCAGGCCTGCGATACGGCGGATGATCGTGACCGGGATCGAGAAGAACGGGTTGCGCTCCGCGGTCGAGTAGACGATCGCCGAGACGCGGCCGCCGGGTCGCAGCACGCGATGAATCTCGCGGAGCGCGCGCTGCTGGTCGGGGAAGTAGATGAGCCCGACCCGCGAGATGGCCGCGTCGAAGCTCCGGTCGTCGAGGTCGAGTTCTTCGCCGTCCATCTCTCGAACCTCGACGTTCGCGAGACCGGCCGCGCGGGCCGCGTCGGCTGCGTGGGCAAGGATTGCGGGGGAGATGTCCGTCGCGAGCACGCTCCCGGACGGCCCGACGCGGCGCGCCGCGGCGATCGTCTGGCCACCGGCGCCGGCCGCCAGGTCGAGGACGCGCGCGCCGGGGCCGATGCGGGCCTGATCGAGCATGAGCTCCGTCGCCGGGCCGAGCCATTGCTCGAGCGTCGGCCCCCAGCGGTGCCAGGCCTCGGCTGCCTCCTGCCACTGCTCCCGCGTCGTCTGCTTGTAGGCGACGGGGTCGAAGACGGTCGTTGCCATGTCTCGGTCCTCCTCGGTCAGTTGACGACTCGACGGCTACGACGCCGCGCGCGCCCGCCATCGGGCGCTGCCCCTAAGTTGGCGCCGTCGACGCCCGCAATTTCGGCGAGCCCGAGCTCGTGGGCCCGCGCCACCGCTGCCGCGCGGCGTCGTCACCCGCAGCTTCGCCATGACCGCGCCCACGTGGTGCTCGACGGTCTTCGGGGTGAGGAAGAGCATGCCGGCGATCTCGGCGTTCGTCGCGCCCGTCCCGACGAGAGCGAGGATCTCGAGCTGCCGGCTCGTGAGCCCGACCGGGTTGACGCGGGTGGACGGGCGCGGCCCGCGCGGGACGGTCAGGCCGAGCTCCCGCATGCGCCGGCGGACGCGCGGCGCGAGGGCCTCGGCGCCGAGCTCGTCGGCGATCCTCAGCGCCTCGGCAAGCGCGTCCGGCTCGTCGCTGTCTCCGAGGCAGAGGGCGACCTGGTACCGGTCGCCGATGGTGCGCCAGCACTCGGCGGCGGCCAGCGGCTCGCCCGTGATCACGAGCCGGTGGGGCTCGGCGCAATCGGGTGCGTCAGCCAGGACGTCGGCGCGCCGGCGCCAGCTCGCGAGCTCCCCGACGTCCCAGGCGTTCCCGACCTCGAGCGCGAGCGCATACGGGGCGCGCGTCACCTCGTCGATCGCGTCGCTGTCGCCGCGCAGCCAGGCAAGCTCGGCGAGCGCGCAGGCGACGGGGCGCAGCCGCTGAAGCTCGCCGGTCAGCCGGGCCATGTCGGCTGCCTCCGCGAGCAGGCCCTGTGCGTGCGCCTGCCCGCGACGGCCCTCGACGAGCCCGAGGCAGGTGAGGGCCGGTAGTCGCGCGACGGCCGGGCCCTCGGCCTGCGCCAGCACTTCCTCGGCGTCGGCGACCGCGGCGTCCCACCGGCCGCGCGCGACGTGGAGTCGCGCGCGGGTCGCGAGCGCGTAGAGCCGGAACGCCCGGTTCTCGCGCTCGTCGGCGAGGGCGAGCGCGGTGGCACAGTCGACCTCGGCCCGCTCGAGCCGGTGCCAGTCGACGGCCGTCCAGGCGACGTTGACAGCCGCACGGCAGACCTGCTCGTCGGCGCCGATGGCGATGCCGAGCCGGATCGCGTCTGCCAACAGGGCGTCGCCGGCCTCGACCCCGTGCGCATACCCCAGCGCAGACCCAACGGTCGTCTGCGCGTGCACCAGCGCGGCGTCGTCGTGCAGCTCGTGGGCCAGCGCGATCGCGCGCTCGCCAACCGCCACCGCCTCCTCGGAACGCTGCGCCAGCATGAGCAGCTGCGCGCGGTTGGCGTATGCAAGCGCCAGGACGGGGCTCGCGCCGAGCGGCTCGAGGAGCTGGACCGCCTCGTCCCCCGCCTGCGCCGCCGCGGCTCCGTCGCCGCTCGCCCACCAGATGCAGCCGCGAGAGCACGCGCAAGTCGTCGGCGAGCCGCGTTGCATCGCCAGCCGCCCGACGCAGGGAGACAGCCTCGTGACACGCCGCAAGCGCGGGATTGGCGCGGCCGGCCTGGTAGCTCTCGACGGCGAACGCCTCGAGCACCTCGGCGCGCGCATCCGCGGTGAGCAGCTCGGGGTACTCGAGCACGCGGGCGTAGTGCGCAGCAGCCTCGGCGTGGGCGCGGGACCCCGCTGCGGCGCGGGCGGCCTGCCGCGAGAACTCCACCGTCCTCGCCGGGTCACCGGCCTCGATGGCGTGGTGGACGAGCCGCGCCGGATCGACGTCCCAGCGGAGCAGCGCGTCGAGGACACGGCCGTGAAGATCGGCGCGCCGCCCGCCCGGGAGCGACTCCTCGATCACGCGCCGTGCAAGCTCGTGCCGGTACCGGACGACGCCGCCCTCGACGGCGAGCAGGCCGCGCTCCTCGCAGCCGGCGAGGCCGTCCGCGGCGCCGGCCAAGCGCACGAGCCACAGCTCAGCTGCACCCGGCACGACCGCGACGACCTCGAGCGTCGTCCGCGCGTCCTCCGCGAGCCGGCCCACACGACCCAGCACGGCGTCGCGCACCGAGGGCGGCGGCAGCTCTCCGCCGGCGGCGATAGCCTCGGTGACGAAGAACGCGTTGCCGCCGGTGGCGGCGTACAGCTCGTCGGCCGGCGCGCCTGCCAGCGCCGCGACCGCGTCCCGTGAGAGCGGCGGCACGTGCACCCGACGCACTGCCGCGGGCGCGAGCGCGCCGAGCACGCGTTGCAGCGGATCATCCGCCGACAACTCGTCGTCACGGAACGTGAGCACAATCAACGCCGGGAGCTGCTCGATCCGACGCCCAAGGAACGTCAGCACGTCGAGGGACGCCCCATCGGCCCAGTGGACGTCCTCGACGATCCACACCGTCCCCGGCACGCGCGCCAGCTCCGCTCGGATAGCCTCGAGCAGCTCGGCACGGAGTCCTGCACGCAGCGCCTCCCCGAGCGCCGGCGCCGCCTGATCGGCGAGGTCGCGAACCGCGCCGAGCGGGCGCGGCACGACGAGGTCGTCGCACCGGCTCCAGACGACGCGCGTTCGCCGCGCGCGCTCGGCGAACGCGCGAACGAGCGCCGTCTTGCCGATCCCCGCCTCGCCTGCGACCAGTACGATGGAGCCGGCGGACGCGGTCGCCGCAAGCGCGGCGTCGAGCGCCTCCAGCTGCGGTTCGCGCTCCACGAGCGCCACGTCGTGCACCGTACCCCCAATCATGTGTCGCAGCGCGACGATAGCCACGCCGGCTGAGCGCGACCCCGACACGCACTCCGAAATCCCGGCCCGTCCCCGTACGCCCTAGAGAAGTGCGACGCACCTTGGCCGCGTGCGGACCCGATCCGAGCTGCTAGCTAGCCGACGCGGCGTCTCAGCATTCGACCTCGTATCCCTGGGAGGCCGCGTACTCCGCGGCAACGCGCTTCGGCACGCACATCGCCCAGGCACCCTCGACGAGGTCACGCATCTCGTCGGCGTCGATCGCGGCCAACCGCACGTGCACCCAGTTGAAGCGCATGTCCGACTGGCTCGGCAGCGAGAACTTGTGCGGCTCGGACTGGACGAGCGCGTCGCGCAACTCCTTCGGGAAGCCGAAGCCCATCGTCTCCCGGTCCTGGGAGAACGCCAGGTAGACGATCTGGCCGACCCTGAACTTCACGCGCCCACGCACGACCGCCTCGTAGCTGCGCGGAAGGCTCAGCGCGAGCGCGCGCACGTCGTCGAGCGTCACGGACACGGTCCCCCTCAGGGTACGGGCACGCTTAACGGTGGCTGGGGCTCGCGACGATCTTCATAGCGGCTAGTACTCCTGTCCCGGACGGAGTTCCAGTTCGAGGCGTCCTAGAGCTCGATTCCCGCGACAGGGTGCGGCACGTACACGGCCTCGAGCCGCTCGATCTCGTCCTCGCTCAGCGAGAGCGCCTCCCCCGCGAGTGCGTCCTCGACGTGCTCGACCTTCGTTGCTCCCACGATCGGCGCCGTGACGCCGGGCTTGTGCAGGAGCCAGGCGAGCGCGACCTGTGCGGCCGGGACGCCACGCTCGGCCGCGATTTCTCCGACGCGGTCGATGACCGGGACGTCGAGGTCCGGCCGGTAGAGCGAGTCGAGGAACGGATCGGTCCTGGAGCGAGCCGTCAGCTGCTCGCCGGAGGAGGTTCGGCTCCCCGCCAACAGCCCACGAGCGAGCGGACTCCACGGGAGGACGCCGACGTCCATGTCGAGGCACTGCGGGATCATCTCCCGTTCCTCCTCGCGGTAGATCAGGTTGTAGTGGTTCTGCATCGAGACGAACGGGGTCGGGCCAACACGCTGGGCCTTCGCGAACTGCCAGGCGTACATGCTGCTGGCGCCGATGTAGCGCGCTTTCCCGGCCCGGACGACGTCGTGGAGTGCCTCCATCGTCTCCTCGATCGGCGTCTCGTCGTCCCAGCGGTGGATCTGGTAGAGGTCGACGTACTCGAGTTCGAGACGCTGCAGCGAGGCGTCGATCGAGGCGAGCACGTGCTTGCGAGAGAGGCCGCGGCCGTTCTCCCCGGGCATGGTTCTGCCACGCACCTTGGTCGCGACGACGTACTCCTCCCGCATCCCGAAGAGCTTGCGCAAGAGGCGGCCTGTGACGACCTCGCTCTGGCCTCCGTTGTAGACGTCGGCGGTGTCGAAGAAGGTGATTCCGCCCTCGACCGCCCGCCGCACGATCGGCTCGGCGGTCGCTTCGTCGACCGCCCACACGCGGCTCTCATGCCTGCCGAAGCTCATCATCCCCAGGCACACACGCGAGACGCGCAGGCCGGTGCCGCCGAGGTTGACGTACTGCAGGCCGGCTTCCACGGATCGCACGTTAGTCATCGGGCTGGCACGTGTGCCGGCATGAGCGTAGTCTGAATCGCATGATCAGCCGGCTCGCCGCATTCGCGGTGGCGTTGGCTGCGGCAACGACGCTCGCGTCATCCGCGTCGGGCGCCCTGAGAGACGTCCGGATCGACGTGATCTCTGCAACCCCCCGCCCCCCGCAAGCGGCGCAGCCATTCGAGCTCATTGCACGAGTGGAGTTCAGTCCGTCCCCGGGGTCGATCCATTGCAGCGTTTGGGCGGGTGGGAGGCGGTTCAGGAACATCCGCCTCGTATGGGAGAACTCGATCGCGCGCTGCTTTTTTCGCGTGCCCGAGGGAGCACGCGGCAAGCGCCTGACGATCGGACTCGTGGCCGCACTCGGCGGTTCGCGCACGCGCACGACGCTCTCGTTTCGCGTCTCCTAGCCATCCTGGCGAGACAAGGCGAAATCGACCTGCGCGCCGGCTTCGTCATGTCAGATCCGTGTCAGATCCGTGTCAGATCCCACAGACCGGCGGTGACCGACGCTGACCAACTCACGACGCGCGGGCCGTTTGTTTTCAGCGACGGGCCGCTCGTGACCCTCGGTGAACCAGGCCGAACTGAATTTGCAAGCCGAAGGTCACCGGTTCGATCCCGGTACGCTCCACTCGCCGCAAACCGTTTTCTAGAGCGGGTTTTCGGCCCATGCGTCGTCGCCCGCCTCCGACGCCGACGCAAAATCAACGCCCAAGCGATTCCCGCAAAGCCGAGCGCCGCTTCGCGTCGAGCGCCGACCACGGTATGGTCGGCCGATGGCTGACGAGCACCGTGTCGCCGGTCACCTCGGCGTCGCCGCCGACGACTACGACAGGACAGTCCGCGAGTTCATCCCGCACTACGAGCGCATGCTTGCGACCGTCGTCCACTGGCTCGATGGACATGTCCCGCCCAGAGGCCTCGTCGTTGATCTCGGAGCCGGGACCGGAAATCTCTCCGCCGCGATCCTCGATGCGCTCCCGACTGTTCGCGTCGAGCTCGTCGATGTCGATCCCGACATGCTCGAGGTCGCCGCGACACGATGTGCCGATTACGTCGGCCGCTACGAGCTGCGACATGGCCGGTTCGAGGACGAGCTCCCGCCCTGCCATGCCGTCGTCGCCTCGCTCGCGCTCCACCACGTCGCGACCCACGATGAGAAGCGCGAGCTCTATCGCTCAATCCTCTCAGCCCTCGAGCCCGGCGGTCTCGTCTGCGTCGCCGACGCACTCGTCTACGAGGAGGGCCCCGAGCGGGACCGGATGGTCGAGGACGTGTTCGAGCACATGGGACAACACGGCATCTCCGCTGACGAGGGGGCCGCCCACTTCGCGCAATGGGCCGAGGAGGACTTCTACGTCTCTCTTCGAGACGAGCTAAACCTCATCGCGGACGCTGGGTTCCCACATCCCGACTGCTTCTGGCGAGAAGGCCTCATCGCCGTATACGGCGCGTTCAAGAACGGCTGACGGCTCTCGCGTCGAGGCGAGCCAGTATCGACGCTTCGGAATCGCGAGCTCGGAGGCGCCGAGTAGCGGCACCCCTCCCCCTCGCGAGGCGCTCCGGCGGTGGGGCCGGTGCGGGAAGCGCGTAGTCAGCACTGGCGACGACTTGTCAACCCGTTGGTCAACGCTGAATCCCACATCCGCGTGCCCGATGATCCGGCAGGTGGTCGCGTTCACTCCCGGAAGGGCGACGACCTTGGCCTCTGCCATGCCCGCCGCCGTCGAGGTCGGGGACTGCTCGAGGGGCCGATTCGGTCCGGTCCAGCGGAGCACCCGGGCGCCCGAAGAGCGCCCGGGTGTCCGAAGTCGTCTACGGGGTCAAGGTGTTGGAGAAGATGCTCGACGGCCCGCCCCCGAGAGTCGATCCCCAGGCGGTGGCGAAACCGCCTCCGAAGTCGAGCCCCATGTAATCGCCGAGGAAGTAGCCGCGGGCGAACGGCGCCTCGCGGATGTCGAACGTCGGCGAGACCTGGGTCTCCTCGTTCCAGCTCGCCGGGTTGGCGCAGTTCTCCGACGCGGGATGGCAATGCGCTGCCCAGTGCGTCGTGTCGAGCGTCGCCGGCGAGGGCGTGTTGTTGCGGAAGTCGTAGTAGGTCACCGTGACCGTGCCGTCACTTCCGACCGCGACCGAAGGCGTGAACGCCTGGGAGTTCTGATTGCTCCCCGGCGGAGTCGCGTTGACCTGGATGGCCGGCGACCACGTCTGCCCGCCGTCGGTCGACTGGCTGTACGCGATGCTGTCCCACCGGAAGGCGCCGGTCTGGAGGAAGCTGAAGCGGGCGTCCTGCCACACGGCGTACAGCCTCCCGTTCGCCGGGTCGACCGCCACATCCGGGATGAGGTCGCCGCCGCGGATCGGACAGGCTCCGGTCTGGGGCGGGTTCGGGCAGACAGCTGGCTCGAGGTCGACCGTGCTGCTCTGCCGGAAGAGCGCCATCGGCAGCTGATCGTCGATGGAGACTGGATGGCTCCACGTCTCGCCTCGATCGGCCGAGACGATGTAGGAGAGCAGCGTCGGACCGATACCGCCGCGGCGGTTCGAGCCGTTGACGACGTCGGTAAAGAAGTCAAACAGCTGTCCCTGTGGACGAACGACGATCTGGTTGCCGATCGTCTGCTTGTTGGCGCCGGTCTCGTAGATCTTGCGAGCGGGCTCCCAGGTGTCGCCGCCGTTCGTCGTGCGCGTGAAGTAGATCGGTCCCTTGAAGCCCAGACCGATCACGTTCTCCGGGTTCTGGATCGAACCCGCGGACACTTGCACCCGGTCCCACACGGCGTACACGAAGTCCGCATCGTTCGGGTCGGCCGTCATGGAGTTCTTGTCGTGCAAGAACCTGGGATCGTCCTCGGTAACGAGGAGTATCGGGTCTTCCCACGTGAGGCCGCCGTCCGTCGAGCGGCTGTAGACCATGCCGTTGTCCCCGAAGCCGCCGGTCGGCAGGTCCGGGTCGGTGACAAGGCTCATCGAGTGGGCAGTGCCGTCCGGCCCGAACGTGACCCACGGATCGGACGTGCGCTGGAACGGTCCTCCGGTGCACCTGCTCTCTGTTGGAATCGCCACCTGCGTCCACGTCGCGCCTCCGTTGAAGGTGACCGCGGCGACCGTCCCCTTGGAGCCGCCGTTCGAGTAGCGGTCCTGTTGGTAGACGGCGATGCGGTTGGCCGAATTGGTCGGGTTGACCTCGATCCAGGGCTCCACCTCGCTGCCTGGGAAGTTGATCCCTGCGCCGTCGGGCGGACACGCCGCGAACGGGTTCGTCGTCGAGACCTCGACGGGTGGCGACGCTGCCTGCGGCGTCGCCCCGGCGACCGCCACGACAACGAGGAGTGCGACGCCCACTGACGCGAACGTCCAAAGCGTCCTGAGGCTTCTCATAGAGGACCCCCTAATCCTCGGGCCGGACCTCTCTGACCGGCTTGTCTTGGACCCCTGGACTATACGCCCGCTCGTACCAAGAGATGCAAGGGATTGAGCAGCCGCACTGCGCCGATGCAGAGCGTGCGTGCGGGTCGCCCGAGGAGTTTCACGCCGGGAGCATCTCACGGATCTCTCCAGCGCCGCCGAACGACAGGATTGTCTTCGTGAGAACATGCTTTCGCGACCGCTTAGTCGAACGGATGGACGGCTGCGACACCGCCCAAGTTCGCTCGACCTGGCTACAGGTTCCGATCGCCGCGTTCGGAATCGATGTCGGCCAGGTATTCGCGCACCCACCTGAGGAAGACATCGCGTGGGAAGTTCGGCCCTGGATCCCAGTGCGTCCCGCGTTTGAAGACTTCGGTCACCTGCTTATGGGTCGTCAGCCCACGCGCAGTCCCGCCGGCCAGTTGCCGATCGGTCAGCCACTTTGGGCCGATGGAGTACAACCAGCACCACTTCGCGACGCGATACGCGGCACGTCGCAGCATCGAGTCCCGATACAGCCACTCGTCCTGTGACCATCGCGCATAGCCGCAGATTTCCACGTGCAGTCCGTCATGATTGGCGCCGGCTGCCCCCCAAGGGATGACCAGGTCGGGAAGCATCCGGACACATGAATCCCGGTCGACCGCGAGTTGAGTCGATGCACCACGTTTCCGCGGGACCGTGTGAAAGTAGTCCGCCACACCTTCGGCCGACGTGTCACCGCCGAATGAATCGGCCGTTTCAGCGGAATGGATGACGACGACCCGGATCGCCCGGGCCTTGCGCGCGCCCGAATCCCACCGGGCGCGCGGTCCTACCTTGCATTCCTGGGCGTATCGGTTCACTACCCCGGTCGATTCTGACGGCCGTTCGATCACGGGCAAGGATGCCCGCGCGCGGGGCCGGCCTGGACCGGTGCGAACCCGAAGCGCTTCTGCCGGCGTTTCACGGCGACGCGCCCGGACCCACGGCGTCAGAATCGGATCCGATAGAGGAGCTACTGCCTCGACGTCCACCGGATGTTGACGCGAACTACAGGCTGAGGCATCATTCCACTGTGGACGACTACGAGGTAGTCGCTCAGGAACTGAGCGAGCTCGCGGAAAAGTGGCGCGACCTTGAGGGGCGCGTGGCCGAGGTCGAGAGAGTGAACGCGCGACTCGAGGAGGCCGCCATGACCACGGCCAGTGCCATGGCAGAGGTCTCGCGTCACTGGGACGCGGTGTACGACGCTATGCGCCGCGCGGACCGGATCGAGCACGAGATCTCGTCCGAGCGCGACCACGCTGCCAGCAGGGCGCGTCGCGCGTAGCCCACTCGGAATCCGGAGCGAACCACGGTCCGTTCGGAGATGATCCTCCGCTACTGCGCCGCGTTCGCTACGTCGTCGCTCTTGGCCATCCTAGGACGGCTTGGCTGTTGGCTCGGACCGGCGCCCAAGGATGATCACGCCGAGGACCACGAGGAGTCCGGCTGCGCCGACGATCGCAGCGAGGCCCAGGTTCTGCGAAGAGGTATCGTCGGCCGGTGTCACCGTGATCGGCACGGGCCAGCGGACGACCGCGCCGCCGTCATAGAGCAGCTCCGTCTCGAGCACGACTTCCCCGGGCTCCGTCGCCGCCTTTAGAGAGATCCCGAACTTCGTCGTCGTGAGCGCTGCCAGAGGGCCGCCCGTCCAGCGCGCGCTCGAGTCGTCGATTTCTTCGGTCCAGCCCTCGGCTGGATGGGCCTGCTCGATCTCGACCCCGGCTGGCGCAATGACCACGAAGCCGGTCATCGGCTTGTCTCGCTCGTTCGGGACATCGAGGGTGACCGACTCGATGCTCTGGCTCGCGATGACCTGCGGGGTCGGGAAGACGTGGGCGGAGGCCGTTCCGGACAAAGCGAGTGCGCTACAGACCGAGACGACGAGCGTTGACCACCTACTGAGGTTCATTCGAAAGAGCGGGGGCACCGTCACGGTCGGATCGTTTCCGGGTAGTCGGGGTTCGGCGTGCGAATGACCTCAGGTTGCGAGGTGCGTGCCGAACCAGTTCAGCATCCGGCGATACGCAGCCGAAGCGGCTGCGCGGTCGTACCGCGAGCTCGTGGGGTTGAAGAACGCGTGATCGACGTCGGGGAACGTCACGATCTGGTTCCGCAAGCCGGCGGCGCGCAGAGCCGCCCGCGCCGCCGAGCGACTGGCGTTGACCCTCGAGTCGAGCTCCGCATAGATCCCGAGCACCGCTGCCTTCGAGCCCGTGAGGTTCCCGTTCTCGGGAAACGGGCCGTAGAAGGGAACGGCGGCCGCCAAGCGAGGCTCCTTCGACGCCAGCAGAAGCCACACCATCCCACCGCCGAAACAGAATCCGGTGGCCGCAACCTTCTTCCTCGGAAGCCGGCGGCGAAGCTCCGTGACACCCGCTTTCATGTCTGCGACGAATCGCGACGGAGGAGCCGCCCCGAGCGCCGCCATGGCTTCGAACTCATCGGCGAACGAGCCCGTCCCGCCTTCCTCCGACAGCAGGTCGATCGCCAGCGACGAGTAGCCGCTCGCCGCGAGGCGCCCCGCCACGGAACGGATCGAGTCGTTGAGCCCGCGGTTCTCGTGGACGACCAGCACGCCCCCACGCGGTTGGCGCGCCGCTGCCCATGTACCCATCAGCTTCCGACCCCGAGGCCCGCGAAACGTGATCTCGCTGGTCTGGAGCGACGCCAGAAGGTCACGCGCCGCTTGCCGATCTCTCGTCGTCCCGGCACCAGCGGGAACATTCGCCAGCGCCTTCGCCTGGCCAACCACTGCTCCCGCGAGCAAGGACGCGGCCGTGGCCCCGCTCAACCCGAGCAGCCCCAGGCGACGCAACGCTTCGCGCCGAGAGACGAGCCCGTCGCCGTGATCCTCGGCGATCTCTTCCGCCAAGTAACGCTGAATCTCCGTCACTTCCCGACCTCCTCGGACGCTCGCCGTGTGGCTCCGCCACCACGTGTACGACCGGACAGCACTGGCGGATTCAGCTTCCGTCTCACGACATGGGTGTGTCTAGAGCAGGTGTCGTCCGAAGTCACGCTCGAAATCGCGCCAGACATTGTGGTTGTGAGTGCCGCTGTTCCGTGAGTTGTCGGACTCGAGGACGAACGTCGGCCCTTGCAGCCGGTAAACCACCCGCTTTCGGGGGTGTTGGGGATGCGAACTCCGCGCCTACGCTTGAACGAACCCCTGAGGAGGAGCCACGTCGTCGCACCTGCCCCTGATCGAGGGCGAGATCGCCGTCGGCGGCGATCCTGAATCGCTTCGTCCACCACGCGCACAACTGGGTGGCCTAGCGCGGCGCAAGGCTCCCGCGTCGGGGCTTCGGCCCACCGTCCGCTTCGCGATCGCACTGACACTGACCCTCGCCTGGGTCGCGTTCAGTGTCTGGGTGTCAGGGCCATGGAGAGGCGAGCTCGAGGCCGTAATCGGTCCCGTCATGGGCTGGGTGATCCCATTCTTCCTCGCCTACATTCCCGGCCTCGTCATCGGGTTCATGGTGTTCACGCTGCTGATCACTCGATACGAGCCGCTCCCGCTCGAGCCTCCCAAGGGCGACTGGCCCGAAGGGGAGTGGCCGCCGGTGACGGTCCTGGTGGCGGCATGGAACGAGGGAGATGCGATCGTGCCCACGCTCGAACGCATCGCCGAACTGTCATACGAAGGTCGAGTCGAGGTCGTCGTCGCCGACAACAACTCGACTGACGACACGGCGCTGCTCGCCGACGCCGCAGGTGATCGACTCGCGCTGCACTACCGACGCGTCTTCGAGGCGAGGCAAGGCAAGCACCACGCACTGAACGCGGCCCTTGCGACCGTGTCGACGCCGCTCGTGGTGACGGTGGATGCCGACACCCATCTGCAACCGCAGTCGCTCACACGTCTCGTGGTTCGAGTCACGAGCGCACCGCAGGGTCAGCACGTCTCCGCGTGCGCCGCTGCGCTCGTCGCGGAGAACCCGTTGGCGACCTTCGTCACCCGGATGCAACAGTGGGACTACCGCCTCGGGATCAACGGCGTCAAGCGGATGCAGGCGGCGTACAACACCGCGCTCGTCGCTCAGGGGGCGTTCTCGGCCTACTGGACGAGCGACCTACGATCCGTCGGCGGTTGGCCGGATGCGATCGGTGAAGACATCGTCCTCACATGGATGATGCTGGGGTCTCGGGGGATCGTGCGGTACGAGCCGGTCGCGCTCGGCTTCACCGTTGTGCCCCAGCGACTGGATGGACTCCTGAGCCAGCGCTCTCGGTGGGCACGCGGGATGCTCGAGGGCCTTCGAACGCATCCACCGCCGAAACAGCCCCGTGTCCTCGCGAAGCTCGTCACCGGCATCGACTACCTCGTTCCTGTCCTCGACATCGGGGTCATCTTCTTCTGGGTGCCAGGAGTGATCCTCTTTCTCTTCGGGTACCCGTTGATCTTCGGCTGGTGGTCGATGCTCCTCCTTCCGATCACACTCGCCGTCTTCGGCTTCCTGCAGCGCTGGCAGGCACGACACGTCTTTCACACTCTCGACATCCACCCGCAGTCCGACAACCGCGGCTTCCTCGGCTACCTACTCGCCTACCAGGTGCTCACCTCCGCAGCCGCGCTACGCGGCTATGGGCAGTACTTCGTCGGGTCGGGCCGCCGCTGGAAGTAGCTACGCATCGAAAAAGCCGGGCCGTGCCGGACTCTGTCGCCACGCCGACGACGGAGCGTCGCGGCGATCGACGTACCGTGTTGCCGTTTTGACGCCAGCGTCGTAGGCTCACACCCATGTTCGGCTTCGTGGCACGGACAAAGTCGGTCAAGCAGCGGACGCAGTCGCTGGTACGGCTGAATCTCGAGCTCGCGCAGCTCGAAGCGAAGAAGAAGGCGATGGCCCTCGGCGTCGCCGGAGGCCTTGCGCTCCTCGCAGGGGTTCTCGTCGTCTATGCGATCGGCTTCGCCTTCGCTTCGGCGGCGGCGGGGATCAGCGAAGCCCTCCCCCTGTGGCTGTCGCTACTCATCGTTGCGGGGCTGCTCCTCCTTCTCGCAGCGATCGCTGGACTCCTGGCAGTTCGCTCCGCCCGCAAGGCTTCCCCTCCAAAGCCGGAGCAGGCGATCGAGGAGGCAGAGCGCACGGTAGAAACGCTTCGGAGCCATGTCTGAGCGCAACGCCGAGGAGATCCGCAATGAGATCGCTGCTGAACGGCAGCGCCTCGACGACGATCTCACGGCGCTGCAATCCGAGATCAGATCGCTCGGACTGCTGGTGGCTGCCGGTCTCGTTGTGGTCGGGCTGGTGACGTGGCGTAAAGGGTCACGGCAAGGCGTCGCGACGCTTTGGAAGTTCGTGAGGTAGTCCGAGATCCGATCCGTCGGCCCAGCCTCGTCATGCACCAGGTACCGTCACATGAGTCGTGCCGATCGACGACGCGGAGTTCGAGGCGCTCCTCGAGCAGGTGCGCGAGTTGCATCAACTCGCTGACGAGCTGACCCGCTCGAGGGCGCTGATCCACGCGAACGTTCGCGCACGTCTGAACTGGTCGCACGAGGCGCCGACGCTCCCGCCTGATCAGAGCAAGGTTGCAGATGAGGTTCTCGAGGCGCTCGCGAAGCCTCGGCTCTCGTCCTCGCAGGCCCGAGCGCTCCAAAGAGCGTTCTTCGGCAAGTGAGCTAGCGAGGCTGGCAGTAGCGGTTGCGCGGCGTGCGACCGTCCCATACGAAGCCGGCCGCCGAGACTCTCCTGATCATCGTCGTGAAGCAGCCGCCGCGGCGAGCCGGCAGCCGGTAGACGCTTCGGCCTGCTGCGCCCGTTGCCGCGCGCGCGGACGCGTAGCTCCGTCCGTTCCGCCGGATGAGGACCGAGACGACGGCCCGAGAAACGGGCCTGCCGGCGGGGTCGACGGCGGTCGCCGTGATGAGCATGGCGCGCTCGCGGCCTCGGTACTTGATGGACCCGATCCTGAGTCGCAGTGGAGCCACGCGAACGCTGGCCGCCGCGGAGACGACTCCTGCGCCGGTCACGACGGATGCGGAAATCGTGCCGCTGCCGAGTGCGCGAAGGGCGGTGAACGTCGTCGCTGAGCCGGCGCTCGGCGCGAGCGTTCCAAGGGTCGGCGGCGTCAGCGACCACGTAGCGGACACGGGCGCCGCGTTGCCGTACGCGTCTGCGCCTGCGACCGCAAATCGCTGCGAGGCGCGAGCGCGAACGATCGCGGAGGCGGGTGTGATCGTGAGAGCCACCGCCGGCCCGGGCGTCACCGTCACCGGCTGAGTCCCGCTCGTGACTCCGAGCGCAGACGCGGTCAGTACGTGGCTGCCCGCACGGGTGTCCAGGTAGTAGAAGCCGGGGCTCGTACCCGTGCCCGCTGCGATGGTCAGCGACAGCGTGCTCGACCACGGTCCTGCGGTGGTCGTGGAGAACCCGCCCAGCGGCGAGCTCGAGCTCAGCGTCACGAGGAGCGGCGTGGGAGTCGTCACGGGAAGGCCGGATCTGGTGCCGAGCGTCAGGCTCATCGCCGCCGAGGGAACCCCCGCGGGGATGGTCTGCGGCGCGGTCGCGAACGTCAGTCCCGGCTGCGTCCAAACCCTGAACGACTTCCACGCCTCGGACAGGCTCGCGCCCGGGAGATCGCCCACGCACCACACGTTCTGACCCGGCGGCCCGCAGGCCGCGCTTCCCGGGTCGGCAGGGTCGGGCGTCCTGCCGGAGTCACGCACCGCCGCCGCGAGCCGGTCGAGGACCAGGCCGGTCTGTGCGGCGAACTCGGCTGCCGGGATGCCGGCTGCGTTCCTCGGCGCCCACGCGAATCCCCAGTGATCTCGAGACTGCCCGGTCGTCGCACTGAAGTGGCGAAGGGCATGAACCTGCGCGGAGACGTATCCGGCCATCTGCTGGGCTGCCACCATCGTCCAGCCGTAGCCGGTGTCCCGCTCCCACGCCGCGTTCGCGAGCGGGCTGTAGGTCGCTTGGAGATACGAGCGTGCGGTCTCGATCTCCGGCGGGCCGGCGCCCGCGAGCACGAGCTTGTGCTGGAGGTAGTCGTTCAGAGAGTCACGGCGAACGGACGTCGGCACGCCCGGAACGGCCCAGCTGCGGACGTCGCCGTACGCCTCCTGCGTCCAGTCGCTCACATACGTGTTCATGTCCGTCCAGAAGGCGGAGTCCGCAAGCCAGTTCTGAAGGTTGGTCTGGTAGAGGGAGACGTCAGTCGAGCGCTGGCCGAAGCCGATGACGAAGACGGCCCCGCGGGTCGGCCTCGTTCCATCGCCTTCGTAGAGACCCCGCAGGAACTCGCGAACGTTGGCACGCGCATTCGCGGTTCCGCGGCGAACTGCGGTCGTCAGCTCGTTGAACACCCAGGTGTCGCCCTGCGCGACGTCGAAGCCGGCGGCGGCCATCCGCTGACGTGCGGTGACGCCTGCCGCATGCCAGGTCGCGCCGTTGCTCGCGACCCATCGCGTCCAGGTCGCGAAGTGGATCTCCGCCATGGCGTGGAAGTTCGGCCCGAGCGCGCGGATGCGCGGGGCCGCGTTCGGTCGAGGCAGCGTCTTGTCCGAGACGAGCGGCGGAACCGAGATGTAGTACTCGGCACACGGTGAGGGGGTCGCAGCCAGCTTCGTCGCGAGGCGGAGGAAGTCTGTCGCCGCGTAGAAGACCCCGCGCAGCGGCCGGCAGTCGGCCTGGAGTCGGACTGGGCGCGGCGACGCAACCAGACGCCGCCAGAGCTCCGTCGTCGCCTGCGGCTCGAGCGAGGCAACCGGTGCAGGTTCTGTCCCGCGGCCGCGAGGCGTGTCAGCGCCCGCGCTACCTGCGCTTACGGCCGCCGTTGCGGCGATTACGAGGGCGAGGCTGAGCAGAAGGCGGCCGCGCATGCGCGAGTGATAGCGGCCGTTTGTGAGGGTGCCGTTAGCGCGTAGACCACGCAGGCTGGGGCGAGCACGCGAGCCCGACCCAGTCGCGCTGCCCGGCATTCGGAGCGTCGTCGGCAGCGACGGATCGTACGCTTCCCCGTATCATCGGAGCCTGCGGACGACCCTCCTTTGCAGGGGTTCCACGACTTTCGTCGTAGGCGACTCTTCATGAGCTGGATCTACATCGTTCTCGCCATTGCGATCGTGGTTCTCCTGCTGAACGTCGCCGTCGTCTTCTTGCTCCGTTCCTTGGGCACGGACGTCGGCCCGAACCACGAGAGCCAGAACCACTAACGCGCCTACGACGCGTAGGCGAGCCCAACGAGCCGGGGAAGCGGCTCGTCGAGCTCACACGCGCGCCAGCTGTCCCCGCGATCGGGGCTCGCCCAGAGCTCGCCGTTCGCGAGCCCGGCGAAGACCCGACTGTCCGTAGCGACGAGCGCATACGGCATCGCAGGCATCGGGTCGGGAAGACCGCCCGCGAGCTGATCCCAGCCCTCGCCTCTCTTCCGGTAGATGTGCGCATGCGGGTCGCCGCCTCGCATCCCGTGCGCTGCATACGGCCCGGTGCTCGCGGACACGTACCAGAGCTCGGGATCCGCAGGATCCACCGCCACCGACCACGTGTAGTGGCGGTCGCGGCCCTCGTCGGCGGCGCGCCAGCTGTCGCCTCCGTCCTCGCTCCACGCCGCCCCGCCGCCTCCGGCTTCGTACGCCCGCCCCTCGACCCGCGGATGCCACGCGAGGGAGTGGACGTCCGGCTGTGACCCGGGGCGCTGGTCCTGCCAGGTCTCTCCTCCGTCGGTCGAGCGCATGAGCCCGCCGAGCTCGATTCCGGCGAGCACGACGTCGGCATCGTGCGGGCTCGGAGCGATCCAGCGAACATGGGACGTCCACGGCCGCGGCGGGAAGCTCCAGGTCGGCCGCGAGGGGAGCTCGAGCAGGCCCTCGAGCTCGCGCCAGCTCTCACCGCGGTCGTCGCTTCGATAGAGCGCGCTCGGCTCGGTTCCGGCATACACCGTCCCGTCGGCAGCGCTGACCGCGACCGAGAAGACCTGAGGCGACGGGAGTCGGCAGTCGACCCACGTTTGGCCGCCGTCCGACGAGCGCCGCACGCCGCCGTCTCGGAGCCCGACATAGAGCGTGTCGCCGTCGGCCGGATCGACCGCGAGGCACTGGGCGCCGCTCCCGTCGAGTGACACCTGCACGCTCCACGATCCGGCGGGCGCGTCGAGCCTCGCGACGGAGTCGCCGGTTGCGCCGTAGAGCCGCTCGGTCACGAGTGACTACGCGCGCGACCCCGCAGCGACCCCGAGTGCGGTGCTGAGCAGGACCTCGCCGACGCGCGTCTCGATGAGCTCGATCTGACCCGGCTCAAGATTGTCCGCGACCCAGTCGCGGGAAATGGCGTTCGCCGCCTCCGCTTGCTCGGCGGTCTCCCAGATCGAGAACGAGAGGATCTCGCCCTGACTGGCCGTGATCGAGTAGCCCCTGAAGCCGGGCTCGGACTCGAATATCGGGAGCATCCCGTCCTCCGCTTTTCGCGCGAGCTCCTGTGGATCGCCGATGAACGTGTACCGCGCCATCCGTGCGTGCATCGCACGTCTCCTTTCGTCGTTGCTGAAGTCATACCCCGTCGGCCCCGGCTCTAGTCGGGACCACGAGAGAGGCCCCGGTCTCCCGGAGCCTCTCCGCTCGAGGACGCGCCGCTACGCCCTGATGCCGGCCTTGGTGCTCACGCCGAGTGCCGTGGAGACGAGGATCTCGCCGATCTCGGTCTCGATGAGCTGGACCTTGTCGGCCAGGTTCTCCGCGACCCACGTCGCGACCGTCTTGTTCGCCTCCTCGGCGTCCTCTGCGGTCTCCCACGCGCTGAACGAGATGAGTGTGTCGTCGTTCGCGGCGATCGTATAGGCCTTGAAGCCGGATATCCCTTGGAAGATCGGCAACATGCCCTCTTCCGCGATGCGCGCGATTTCTTGCGCGTCACCCGTGTACGTGTACCGCGCGATGCGTCCGTGCATGCGACCTCCTGTCCTGCCGCCACGTCGCCTCGTGGCCCTCCACGACGGCCTGGCGGCTCGAGGTGACAGCCTTACACATCTCATGCGAGATGTCTCGACCGACCGGAAGCGACGAGCCTGGCGAGAGCGTCGCGAGGGTTCGACCGCCGGCCCCTCGTAGCGCGCTTCCAGTGGACTCATGAGGAGTTCCGAGCCAGACCCCGGATCCCGCGCGGTGCTACGCCCAGATGTTGATTCCGGCGTCGATCGCGTAGCGATCGATCTCGGCCAGCTCGTCCTCGTCGAAGTCGAGGCGGTCGAGCGCCGCAACGTTGTCCTCGAGCTGTGCGACGCTCGAGGCGCCGATGAGCGTGGACGTCACGCGTGGGTCGCGGAGCGTCCAGGCAAGCGCTAGCTGCGCGAGTGTCTGGCCGCGGCGCGACGCGATCTCGTTCAACGCGCGGATTCGAGCCAAAGCGTCGTCCGAGATCAGGCGCGGCGAGAGCGAGCTCGGCCGGCTGGCACGTGAGCCTTCGGGGATCCCATCCAGGTACTTGTCCGTGAGCATCCCCTGCGCGAGCGGGGAGAAGGCGATGCAGCCCACGCCGAGCTCGCCGAGGACGTCGAGCAGGTCCGGCTCGATCCAGCGGTTCAGCATCGAGTACGACGGCTGGTGGATGAGCAGCGGTGTTCGGAGATCGTGGAGGATCGCCGCCGCTTCGCGAGTCTGGTCCGCGGGGTACGAGGAGATTCCCACGTAGAGCGCCTTCCCCGCGCGCACAGCCGAGTCGAGCGCCCCCATCGTCTCCTCGAGCGGCGTCTCCGGGTCGAGGCGGTGCGAGTAGAAGATGTCGACGTAGTCGAGGCCCATACGCGCGAGGCTCTGGTCGAGGCTCGCGAGCAGGTACTTGCGCGAGCCCCATTCGCCGTATGGGCCGGGCCACATGTCGTAGCCGGCCTTCGTCGAGATGACGAGCTCGTCGCGGTACGGGCTGAGATCCTCGCGGTGCAGGCGCCCGAACACCTCCTCGGCAGAGCCGTAGGGCGGCCCGTAGTTGTTCGCCAGATCGAAGTGCGTGATCCCGAGGTCGAAGGCGCGACGGACGATTGCGCGGCCTCTCTCGAACGGGTCGACGCCGCCGAAGTTCCACCAGAGGCCGAGCGAGATCGCCGGCAGCTTCAGCCCGCTGCGGCCGCAGCGGCGGTACGGCATGCGGTCGTAGCGGTCGTCCGCGGGGGCGTACGTCACGCGGCGAGGATAGTCAGGGGCGGAGCTCGACGAACCCGGCAGACGCGAAGTCGCCGTCGAAGGCGAGATCCTCGGTGATCCGGAGCCTGCGCATCAGCGCGAAGCTGGTCGCGTCGACGAGTGAGAAGCCAGACCCCGGACCTACGCCAGGCCGGCTTCTGCGAGCGGACGGCGGGCCCAGGCGAAGCGGGTCTCGTACCAGCCCGTCATCGGCGTCAAAGTCGTGCCGCGGTCGGATGAGTGCACCATCCAGCCCGAGCCGGCGTAGATACCCATGTGTCCGACCTCGCTCGGCTTCGAGCGCGTGCCGTTCGCGCCGAAGAAGACCACGTCGCCGGGTTGGACGTTCGCGCGTGTGACACGCGCTGAGCGCGGCACCTCGGCGCTCATGTCGTAGGTCGTCCTTCCCTTGAGCACCGCGGAGAGAGCGGGTGCGCCCGCGAAGGGCTCGAGCTTGTAGACGCGCCAGACGAAGCCGCTGCAGTCGAAGCCTCCCGGGAGCGTGCGTCCGAAAAGGGGCTGCGGGCGCTCGGAGGTCCCGGCCCAGACATATGGCGAGCCTACGAGCCGCAGGGCTCGGCGAAGGACGTTCTGCTGCCAGACGGAGAGCTGCTCGAACGCGAACGTGTCGAGCGCGAGGCGGACCGAGTCCAGCTCGTACTGCTGGATCGTGAGAACGCGCGCGATCGAGTATGCCGCCTCGGCTCGAGTGACGGGCTGCGAGACCTGCAGCTCGCGCGCGTCCTCGGCCTGGAGATGGTTGACGCGGAGCCCGAGCATGCGGGCGACGGTTTCGGTTCCGAGCCACGGCCGGGGCATGAGCCCGGCGCGCTCAGCGGCCAGCCGGAGCTCACGTGCCTGCGGGCGGAGACCTGCGATCGTGACGAGCTGCGCGTCGAGCTCGCGTACCGTGACGAGGCGGAAGGGATCGTCGGCGACCGTCGCTTCCGCCCCGAGGGAGGACAGCGCCGTCGCGAGCTCGGAGACGGTGAGCGGGTCGTCCGGACGGAAGTTGGTCACGCTCGGCGCCATGAGTCCGGCGGCGACGACCGTCTCGATCTGGGGTGCTGCCCATGAACGGACGGACGGCGGCTGCGCGCCGGCAGTGGCCGTGGCGGCGAGAACCGCGAGTGAGAGAAGGAGAGCGATGCGGCGCATACGTAGGAGGTATCGGCCCTCGTGAAGAGGGTCAAGACCCCCTTACGAAATCCTGAACGGCTGCGCGGTCACCGAGACCACTGCTCCTGAAGACTCCGCCAAGCGCCCAACTGCACCGGCGATCGAAGGCGCCACGCTCGACGGCGAGCACGCCTCTCTCGCCGCCCTGCGCGGAACGCAGGTGTTCGTCAACGTCTGGTCGTCCTGGTGAGGCACCTGCCAGAGCGAGGCGGTCGCCTTCGCAGAGTTCAAGCAGGATCATCCCGAGCTCGCGTTTCTCGGGCTCGACGTCGCTGACACGCCAGATCAGGGTCGCGCGTTCGTCGAGCAATACGGCTGGAGCTGGCCGTCCATCTCCGATCCCGAGCGCGAGCGAGCGCGGAAGCTCGGCGCGACATATCAGCCGCATGTGTTCGTGATCGATGCGGAGGGTCGCGTGGTTGCGAGTTACGAGGGACGAGGCGACGCGGAGATCTGGGAATCGCTGGTGGCGCAGCTTCCGTAAGCTCCCGGCGTGAGCGCGACGGCATACGACGACTGCCTTCCCGGAACCTGGCTCGCCGAGCGCCTCGCCTACGACCCGCTTCTGATCGAGGCGATGCGACGAGACGGCGAGCTCATCGGTATCCGCCGGCCAGGCTCGACCGAGTGGCTCTATCCCGCGTGGCAGTTCGACGGTAACGCTCCGCGAAACGGGATCGCCAGGATCGTCAGAGCCGCGCGACAGGCAGGTCTCGACGAGGCACGGTTGTACACCGTCATGACCGCCCCGCTCGGCCTCGGTGGCGAGAAGCGGGTGTACGAGATCTGGCTCGAAGGCCGCGAGGACGACGTGGTCGAGCTCGTTCGCGCGGGCTAGCCGACGAGCGCTTCGGCTGCGCGGACGATCTTCACGTCCCCGCTGACCGTCTTGACCTGGAGCGGGACGACTTCTCCGCCCTCTTCCCCAGAGTCGTCCGCCGCGGGCGCGCTGTCCGCGAGGCCGAGCTCCGAACCGAGATCGCCCGAGACCGACGTGGCATCGATCCAGACGCGCGTGCCGCGTGCGACGCCGATCCGAGCATCCCCCGAGACCGTCTGCAGTTGCAGCTCGCCGGCTGCAATGGCGGCGATCTCCACGTCCCCGGACACGGTGCGCGCGCTCAACGGGCCGTGAACGCGGCCGACGTCGAGATCGCCGGACACCGAGACGATCGTGCCTCCCTCCGGGAGGGCGCCGACCGAGATGTCGCCGCTCGCCGTCTTGGCCTCGAGCCTCGCGCGGACGTCATCGAGCTTGAGATCGCCCGACGCGCTCTTCGCGGAGACCGCTCCCAGCTCTCCCTGGACGTCGAGGTCGGTGGAGCCGCCGGCCATATCGAGGTCCGAGCCGGGTGGACACGTGATCCGCACCTCCAAGTCGCCTCCCCAGTTGATCTGGATCGGCCCCCAGCGGATCTTGTCCCGCTGCTCGATCGTGATGACGTGCCGGCCCTGGCGCTCTTCGGCGCGGACGACGACGTCCTCGTGCGCCTCGACGCCGCTACCCCGCTTGGAGACCAGCTCGACGCTGGTGTGCGGGTCGTCGGCGGTCGAGACCCGCACGCGTCCGCTCGGGAGCCGGATCATGAGCGTGACATCCCCGGGCGTGTCGAAAGTCTGCATCCCCGTCACCTGGTCCCGTGCCGCGTTGGAGGTTCGGGGCGGCGGATGCGGCTGCCGGTCGTGCGCTCCCTCGTCCTGCGAACACGGTCGCTAGGGTCGAGAAGAATGGCGTAGTCGAAGGGGAGCGAGGGAAGATACATCGTGTTCTCCTTTCAGCCCTGGGCGTAGCCCTGGATGCGGTTGCGTCCGCGGCGCGAGTGCGACTGCGAGCGCGAGTGGAGCGTGTGCGCGATGGCACGCACGAGCCATGCGTTGGTAGAGACGCCTTCCTGTGCCGCGGCAGCCTCGATGCCGATCTTGAGCGACTCGGGGAGACGGAGCGAGATGCGCCCGCTCAGCTCCTCCCCGGCCGCCGCCTGAACTGCATCCGCTGCGTCTTCCATGACGACGACGAGCTCGGGCTCGCGACCCGCGAGTCGAACCTCGACCCGTCCTGCTCCGAGCTGGCCGCCGATCTCGAGGGCTGCTTCCCCAGGAGGTCGAGGAGCCGGAGGTGGAGGGTCGAGCCGAGAGCCTCGCTCAGCCTCTGCGCGGCCTGGGCCGTTGCTTCGTCGCCCAGTCCGGCGGTGCCGGCGAGGTCTTCCTGGATCGCCTGGATGTGACTGTCCAGCTGCATGATGACATCATAGTGACATCATAAACGCTGTCTGTCAAGTGCGAATTCGCAGCGCGGCGACATTCCGCATGATTGCGTGGTTTGTCTGTGGCAGGGTCTGGCTCTAGCCAGACCCTGCTCTTGAAGTTTGCGCTGGACGAACACCGGAGTCTGGCTGAAGCCAGACCCGCGACGAGTGTCTACGCGAGCTGCCAGACGTCGTCGCGGATGATCGGTGTCGCGGCGCCGTCGCGATCGAGGCCGTCGACCTCGACTTCCGGGCCGCCGATCATGAAGTCCGTGTGGACTCCCGAGACGTTGATCCCGCGAGCAAGCAGCTCGTCCGGCTGCAGGTCGCCAACGTCGCCGAGCGCATGCGGGAAGCCGCTGCCGAACGCGATGTGGCACGCCTGGTTCTCGTCGAAGAGCGTGTCGTGGAAGACGAGGCCCGTCTTCTTGACCGCGGAGGAGCCGTCGACGAGCGCGACTTCCCCGAGCGAGGGCGCTTGGTCGTCGACCGCGAGCTGGGTACGGATGATGTCGGCGCCGGAGGAAGCTTCGACCTCGACGATCCTCCCGCTCTCGAAGCGCACCTCGAGGTCGTCGACTCGCGTGCCGGCGGCGAGGAGCGGCGCGGTGGAGCGCACGGTTCCTTCGGCTCTTCGCCAATCAGGGCTCGTGAAGACCTCCTCGGTGGGGAGGTTCGGAATGTGCCGAATCCCGTCTGCAGTCCTGATTCGTCGCGGAGACCCAGAGTGCTCCGTCGTTGAGCCCGATCGTGAGATCCGTTCCTGGGCCACGGAAACGAATCGCATCGAAAGCGCGGGCGTTGAGTGCTTCGACCCTGGTCTGCAGCATCGCGGCGTGCTCATGCCAGGCCTCCACGATGTCCTCTGCATCGAGTCGGGTGGCCGTCGCGACCGCATCCCACAGCCCCTCCATGTCCGGCTTGCCGAACACTTGAGTCGCCCAGCCCTCATTGGGTGCCGACACGATCGTCCAGTTGATCCGCCGCGCACCGACGAGCGCGAGCGACGCGACTCTGAGCTCCTTCGGCTCCGATCGGCCGACGAGGGCCGCGTCGAGATCTGCCCAGGAGATCGGGATCCGGATTGCCGGTCAGCGAGACGAGCGCCGGACGCTCGTCATAGGCTCGGTGGTAGAGATCGAGGAGGTGCGGCGCCGACCAGCCGAGCTCTTCCTCGGGCCCGAGCTCGATCTCCGCCTTGCGGAGATGGAGATCGCCGTAGAGCAGCAGCACATGCTTCGCGCCGGCGCGATAGGCCTCGCGCGACGACTGCGCGCGCGATCTCGGCATGCTCGACCAGCCCGGTGACGATGACGTCCTGGCCTTCCTGGACGTTCGCGCCCACGCGAACAGCGAGCTCAGCGTAGCGCCGCAGACGTTCTTCGGAGCTCAGGGGATCAATCGCCCCAGTCGAAGTCCCGCGGCCGGCCCGTCCACAGCGTCTCGTCGAGCGCGGCACCTTCGACACTCTCGACCGTCTCCTCCCCGGGCCACGGGAGTCGCTCGGAGCTCATCGGCTCGGCCGGCTCGCCGTCCATCGTCTCCTCGATGCGGGCCTGCTCCTCGCTCTTGAAGAGCGGGTGATTCTCGAGAGGATCGCCGTTCAGGTACGACTCGAGCGGCATCGCTCCCGCGAGCTCGGAGTTGCGTTCCTTGAGGTCGAGGTGCTCCCGGATCGCCGCAGCGAAGAGGGACTCCGTCTCGACAGCTGGTTCTTCGAGATCCGACATAGCGTCCTGTGAAGGGTCGGAGTCTAGCGGAAGCCTCCGAGGGCCCAGACCCGGGGGTCTGGCTGAAGCCGGCCCCGCCGCCCCGGTATGGTTCCAGCGTGTTCATCAGGGTCTTCTCGCTCGTGTTCCTGCTCTACCGAATGTACCGCCGCCTGCCGAAGTCGCAACGGCGCCAGCTGCAGGAGGCGGTTCAGCGGTACGCGCCGCGCGTCGCCTCGGCGGCGCGCAACGCTCGGAAGCGCTAAGCCTCCGAACCTGCCTTGAATCCCAGGGCCTCGCGGACGATCCGGTCCTGCTCGTGGTGGTGCAGGGTCGGGTACCCCTCGCTAGGGCTCGCCCGCCACGGCCTACCGACGTAGTCGACTCGCTCGACGAACGGCGCATGAGAGGCGCCCTCCTCGAGCCGATGGCGGAGCGAGCGCCACGCGCCCATGTTCTGCGGCTCCTCCTGCGCCCACACGATCTCGCGGAGCTCGGGATACGACTCGACGAGCGCGCGCGAGAGCGTCGACGGGAAACGGATAGAGGAGCTCGATGCGCGCGATGGCCGCAGTGGAGGCCACGCTTCGTAGCTCGTGCGCCGTCAGGTCGTAGTAGATCTTCCCGCTGCACAGGATCAGGCGCCGGATCCCTCGCCGATCTCCGGGGTCGGGATCGTCGAGGACCGACTCGAACGAGCCGGCGGAGAGATCGTCGATCGTCGAGGTCGCCTGTCGGAGCCGAAGCAGGCCCTTCGGTGTCATCACAACGAGCGGCCGCGCGGTCGCGTCGAGCGCCTGGCGGCGGAGGACGTGGAAGAACTGCGCGGCCGTCGTGCAGTTCGCGACGCGGATGTTCTCCTGCGCGGCGAGCTGCAGGAACCGCTCGAGACGCGCGCTCGAGTGCTCGGGCCCGTTGCCTTCGTACCCATGCGGGAGCAGGAGCCCGAGACGCGACGTCTGCCCCCACTTCGAGCGACCGGAGACGATGAACTGGTCGACGACGATCTGGGCGCCGTTGATGAAATCTCCGAACTGCGCCTCCCAGAGCACGAGCGCGTCTGGAGCCGCGATCGAGTAGCCGTACTCGAAAGCGAGCGCCGCGTACTCGGAGAGCGGGGAGTTGTAGACCTCGAAGGCCGCGTCGGCCTTGGGCAGTGCCTGGAGGGGCGTGAACGTCTCCCCCGTGACCGGATCGTGCAGGACGGCGTGGCGATGGGAGAACGTTCCGCGCTCCGTGTCCTGTCCCGAGAGACGAATCGGGATGCCCTCCTCGAGCAGGGAGGCGAACGCGAGCGCCTCGGCCTGACCCCAGTCGATCCCACCCTCGGCGACCGCCTCTCGCCGTCGCTCGAGCTGCTTTGCGAGCTTCGGGTTCACCTGGAAGCCTTCGGGAACGCGCAGGAGCTGGTCGTTCAGCTCGACCAGGCGCTCCGCCGGCACCGCGGTGAGGACGGCATCGCCCGTGTCGCGCGGGATGCGCTGCTCGCGTGGGGGCTCGGGCTCCAGGAACGACGCGCGCAGGTGGTCGTGCGCCTCGCGCAGCGTGTCGACGCGTCTGCTCGAGGAGCTTGCCCGCCTCTTCCTGCGTCAGCACGCCCGCCTCGACGAGGCGATCCGCGTACGTCTCCCGCACCGGCTGCTGGCCCTCGATCTGCTCCGCCATCAGCGGCTGCGTGTACGCGGGCTCGTCCTGCTCGTTGTGCCCGAAGCGCCGGTACCCGACGAGGTCTACGACGAGGTCGTGGCCGAACTCCTCCCGGTAGGCGAGCGCAAGCCGGACCGCCGACAGCGCAGCCTCGGGATCGTCGGCGTTCACATGGACGATTGGCACGTCGAAGCCTTTCGCGAGGTCGCTCGAGTAGCGGGTCGAGCGCCCCTCGGCTGGGTCGGTCGTGAACCCGATCTGGTTGTTGGCGATGATGTGGAGCGTCCCGCCGGTGGAGTAGCCGTCGACCGAGTGGAGGTTGAACGTCTCGGCGACGACGCCCTGGCCCGCGAACGACGCGTCGCCGTGGATGAGGATCGCGAGCGCGACCGACGGGTCGTGGATGCCGCCAGCGCGAGACCGATCCGTCTGCTCCGCCCGCGCATGGCCCTCGATGACGGGGTCGACCGCCTCCAGGTGGCTCGGGTTCGCGGCGAGGGTCACCTGGACGTCGCCGGAGCCGGTCTGCCTCGTCTCGGAGGCGGCGAGGTGGTACTTGACATCGCCCGTTCCGCCCTCCGGATCGGACACGAGGGCGTCGATGGTGCGCTCGCCCTCGAACTCGCGCAGGATCGAGGCGTACGAGCGGCCGACCGTGTGCGCGAGCACGTTGAGCCGCCCGCGATGTGCGATCCCGACCACGATCTCGTGCGCGCCCCCGGCGGCAGCAAGCTCGATCGCGAGGTCCAGCATCGGGACGAGCGCGTCGAGGCCCTCGATGGAGAACTGCTTCTGCCCGATGAACGCGCGCCGCAGGTACGTCTCGAAGGCCTCGACCTGCGCGAGTCGGAGGAGGAGAGCCCGCTGCTCTTCGGCCGAGAGCGGCTTGCGGAAGCGACCCGACTCGATCGCCCGCCGCAGCCACACGCGCTCCGCGTGGTCCGAGATGTGCTCGATCTCGTACGCGATCGTCCCCATGTAGATCTCCTGCAACCGGGGCAAGGCGTCGAACAGCGTCTCGCCTTCGCACGAGAGCCGCAGGAGCCGCGCGGGAATCTTCTCCTGGACCTCGGGCGTCAGCGGTGGATTCAGACTCTCGGGCTCGAGCGCGGGATCGCCCGGAGGCTCGGAGCCGAGCGGATCGAGGCGAGCCGCGAGGTGACCGTGCATGCGGATCGCCTTCACGAGCGACATTGCCGCCGCGACGGCGGCGAGCAGGTCGAGGTCGGCGCCTTCGGCGGTTGTCGCCGGCTGCGCAGGCGCCGGTTCCACCGCAGGAGCCGGAGGCGCAACGGCCGTCGCCGCGCCGTTTCCGCCGTCGGACGAGCGGATGTCGACGATCCGGGAGAGCCCGGGCAACGCCGAGAGGACTGCATCGTCGGAGCGCTCGAAGAGCTCGCGCCACGCGGGATCGACGGCCTCGGGATTCTCGAGGTACTGCTCGAGGAGGGCGCCGACGTAGCCGGCGTTCAGATCGGCCGGCATCGCTAGTAGATCGGGTTGTCCGTGCTGATCGCGACGATCATCCCGAAGAAGAACGAGAGCGTCGCCACGATCACCGCCGCGCCGGCCAGCGTGCGATGCGAAACCGTCATGCGCGAGGCGACGAGCGCGATGAGAATCGCAGCAGGGGCGAGCACACCCGGCTGGCGGGCTATGGCGAGTCCGGCGAGGACGAACGAGAACGCGCACAGGAAGCCCGCGACCATGTCGGCGCGGCGCTGGTGAACCGAGTAGCTGCTCAAGACGCGGCCGCCCCGACGCGCGGCCGAGGTCGCGGTGCGGGCCTGAACGGACGGCCGGCCGTGCGTCGGCGTGCTCGGCGCCAGTCGTTCCAGCCGCACGGCGCCAGCGGAACAGGTATGTCGCCGCCGTCAGGTCCGTACTCGATTCGCGGCTCCGACCGCACCGCCCACCAGACTACGGCGCACAAGTAGACCATCGGAATCTTGAGCACCACGAGCATGAAGACGGCTTCCCACACAGAAACGGACACGACGCCATGCAGTTTACGCCACTCGGCTCCGCGTCCCTTTGCGGCCGGGTCCTTACACGACCCTCATACTCACGTCGCTACGGTGGGCGGAACCTCTTGCCGCTGAATCGTCGACCTCGCACCGCCGCCAGGTAAAGGAGATTTCATGAGACGCACCGTCCGCCTCGTCATCGCCCTGTGCGCACTAGCAGCCTTCACCGCGCCTGCCGCCATGGCCGCCGAGCGGATGTGGGTCGGATTCCACGACGATCCGAGCTTCCGCTGGGTCCCGGACCGTGCGGGTCGTATACAGTCTGCGTCGCGCGAGGGCGCGACGATCATGCGCCTGCTCGTGCAGTGGAACCTCGCTGCGCCGCAGCGGCCTTCCAACCCCGCGGATCCGTTCGACCCGGCGTACATCTTCGACGACGTCGACGAGGCGCTTCGCACCGCGCAGGAGACGGACATGGAGGTCATGCTCACGATCTCCGGGACGCCGCGGTGGGCGAACGGCGACAAGAACCCGAACATCATGCCTCGGAGGCTCAGGCGGACTTCACCGCGTTCGCGCGGGCGATATCGACCCGGTACTCGGGCCGCTTCAACGGCTACCCCTTCGTGCGCTTCTGGTGGATCTGGAACGAGCCCAACCTGCAGCATTTCCTTGACGCCGCAGTTCAATGCGGCAGGCAAGTCGGTCGCACCTGCGAACTACGCGAAGCTCTACGCGGCGGGCTACACCGGCATCAAGGCCGGGAACTGGATCGCGAAGATCGGGATCGGCGAGACGTCTGCGCGCGGTAGCGACCGGGCGACCGGCCTGCGCCCGATCCACTCACCGGGCAGGTTCGCAGAGCTCGTGGCCAAGGCGAATCCGCGGCTGAAGTTCGACGCCTGGTCGCATCACCCGTATCCCTTCAACCCGAACTCGAAGCCGTCGCAGATCGTGAAGTGGCCGAACGTCTCGCTCGCGTCTCTGCCGCGCTTCAACGCCGAGCTGAAGAAGTGGTTCAACCGGAAGAACGTCCCGATCTGGGTCACCGAATACGGTCACCAGACGAGGCCGGAGGACAGGTTCGGTGTTCCCTATGCCACCCAGGCCGCGTACATCCAGCAGTCCATGGCCATCGCGAAGCGGTTCCCGTTCGTCGAGATGTTCATCTGGTTCGTCTACCAGGACGACCAGGGCCAGCCGTGGGAGTCCGGCCTGTACAGGGCAGGGGGCGCGCCCAAGGGGTCGTCGCCGAGCAAGTTCGGCGCCAGCGCGAGGCCGCTCGACGCGCGAAACGGCGTCTACGCCTTCCGCGCGGGCACGTTGACGCCGCTCGTCAACGCTGTACACCAGGCGGTACTGCGTCGGGGACACCACGGGCGAATCGATCGGGATGACGTGGCGCATCTTCCGTGCAGGACGGCTGATCGCCGTCGACCAGCAGACGTCCCCGCTCCGGCGAGACTGCACGATCAACGCGCGCCTGCGCTTCAGGCAGCCGATGGTCAAAGGGGTGACGTACACTGCGACGTTCGCGCTGAACGACCGGCACGGCGTCAATCTCAGCCGCAAGCTGACGCTTCACGGGATCTAGTGCGCAAGACCGGAATCCGCTCCCGCGGATTCCGGTCGCGCAATCCTGAAGGCGTCCGCTTCGCGCCCGCTGCGCTCGTGTTTCCTTCTATCCCTGCCAGACGAGGACCTGTATTCCCTCCCACCACTGGGGAGAGCCGGGCTCCTTGCCCTCGATCGTGAGGATCCGGCGCGCGCGCGGCTGGGCTGCGAGGTAGTCGTCCATCGCGCGGGCGACCTGCTCCCAGTCGGTGTCGTCGACGATCATCAACGCGCCCGGAGCGAGCAGCGGCTCGGCGATCCGGAGCCCCTCCACCTGGGAGTCGTAGTCGTGGGCCGCGTCGTAGTACCAGACGCCGACAGGCGTTCCGTCGAGAGCGCCGCTCGGCACGAGCTCGAAAGCGTCGCCCACGAGGATCTCCGGGCGGGAGACGCCGAAGCGCTCGAGGTTCTGCTCGACCTTCTCCAGGCTACCGTCGCGGAAACCGAAGCTGTCGATCCCGATGACGCGCGCGTTCTCGTTGCCGAGCAGTGCTGCGATGAGACTCGCGCCGTGGTAGACGCCGACCTCGACGTACGCCTCGTCCGGCCCGAGGCACGACGCGGCGAGGTTGAGCAGCGCGAGCACGTTCTCGGTGGCGAGGTTCTCGACGCCCTCGACGATCCGCGCGAAACGCCGGTCGCGAGGGTGCTCGGAGGCCGGAAAGTCGTCGAAGAGCGCCGGCAGCTCGCGCAGGAACCGATCCGCATCCATCTCTAGAGGTGACTCGTCACGCCTGCGAGATCCGCCTCGTCGGAAGGGGGCTCGTACCAGGACAGCGCGTAGTGCCCGTCGTCCGTGTCGCGCGCGAGCGCGGAGAGCTTGAGCGGCCGGAAGGTGTCGCACATGACCGCGAGCTCGGTCGTCTCGCGAACGCCGAGCGCCTTCTCCGCCAGGCCCGGAGCCGGCCCGTGCGGGAGGCCCGACGGATGGAGCGTGATCGACCCGACCGAGATCCCCTTGCGCGACCCGAAGTTGCCTGAGACGTAATAGATCATCTCCTCGGACTGCAGGTTCGAGTGGTGGTACGGGATCGGAACCGCGTCCGGGTCGAAGTCGAGATGGCGCGGGCAGAACGAGCAGATCACGAAGTTCGGGCCCTGGAAGGTCTGGTGCGAGGGCGGAGGTTGGTGGATGCGGCCTGTGATCGGCTCGAAGTCGTGGATCGAGAACGTCCACGGATAGAGGTAGCCGTCCCAGCCGACGACGTCGAAGGGGTGGTAGTCGAGGACGTAATCCTGGTACCCGCCGCGGACTCTGACCTTCACGAGGAAGTCCCCGCGGTCGCGATGGGTCTTCAGCTCGACGGGCGGGTGGATGTCCCGGTGGTAGTACGGCGCGCCTTCGAGGATCTGGCCGTACTGGTTGCGGTAGCGGCGGGGAATCTCGATCAGCCCGGGGGTCTCGAAGACGAGGTACCGCTGAGCACCCTCGGGCACGAACCGATACGTCGTCCCCCGCGGGATGACGACGTAGTCGCCGTCCTTGTAGGGGACGTCGCCGAAGGTGGTCTCGAGCGTCCCGGAGCCCTCGTGGACGAAGATCACCTCGTCGCCCTCGCCGTTCCGGAAGAAGTAGTCCATCGAGGAGTCCGGCCGGCAGAGCGAGATCTCGACGTCCGAGTTCCACATCAGGGCTCGGCGGCCGCTGATCTCGTCGCCGCCGGGCTCGACGTCCCAGGTGTTCATGCGGCGATGCGCGTGCGTCTCCGGGACCCACTCCTCGCGCTCGATCGGCGTGAACTCGCCGAGCTCCTTCACGCGGCAGGGCGATTCCAGGTGGTACAGGATCGACTCGTTGCCGGTGAACCCCTCGAGTCCCATCACCTCTTCGGTGAGGAGGCGTCCGTTTTCGCGAAAGACAATGTGCCGCTTGCGGGGAACGTCGCCGCGACGCTGGTAGAAAGGCATGGCTGTCCCTTTCGGTTCGATTCGGACTCAGCCAGACTACTCGCGGGTACCGCACCGGAGAGGGGGAGTGATGAGAGGCAAGGTTTGGTCGGGACGATCTCGTCTCGGCCTGGTGCTCGTCCTGCTCGTGGCGCTCCCGGGTGCCGCGTCAGCGAGTCGGCACAAGCGGCCGCGCCTTCCGTGACCCACGGCGTCGTCGTGGGCGACGTCACGGCACGCTCGGCGGTCCTGTGGACGCGGGCGGACCGAGCAGCGACGTTGAACGTGACACTCTCGGGCGGCGGCCACGGTCCTGTCCCACGGGTTCAGGTCGTCGCCGAAGACGATTTCACGGGTCGTGTGCCGCTGACTCGCCTACGCCCGGGTACGACCTACGACTACAGGGTCTGGTTCAGCCTGGGCGCTCCCGGGCGAGGGCACGGGCCGGCCGTGAATGGATCGTTCAGGACTGCTCCAGCCGCCGACGACCCGGCAGCGGTCAGGCTCGCGTTCGGCGGCGACGTGGCCGGCCAGAACGTCTGCCGTGACGCGCAGGAGGGCTTTCCGATCATGGACACGATCCGCGCGTGGCAGCCGGACGTCTTCGTCGGGCTCGGCGACATGATCTATGCCGACAACGCCTGCGAGACCACGGGCAGGTACGGAAACCCGCAGCTCGGAGGAGTCGGGATCGCAGTCGACCAGCCGAGCTTCTGGGCGCATTGGCGCTACAACCGTGGCGATTCGGCATCCCAACGGCTGCTCGCCGGCACGAGCTACGTCGGCGCGTGGGACGACCACGAGGTCGTGAACGACTTCGGGCCGCTGACCGACGCTCCCACGACGCCTCCGTACTCGGGGGCTCATCTCCTGCCGCTCGGACTGGAGGCATTCCTCGACTACACGCCCATCGAGACCGCGCCGACGCTCTATCGCTCACTGCGGTGGGGGCGGCACCTCGAGCTCTTCGTGCTGGACACGCGCCGGTATCGCGACGCCAATTTCGCGCCGGACACCGGTGTTCAGCCGAAGTCCATGCTCGGCGCGGAACAGCTGGCGTGGCTGAAGGAAGGACTTGCAAGCTCCGACGCGACCTGGAAGGTGATCGTCTCGAGCGTCCCGATGTCGATCCCGACCGGTTTCCCGCCGACGAACGGACGCGACGGCTGGGCCGACTTCGACCAGACGACCGGCTTCGAACGCGAGCTGCTCGACATCCTTCGGTTCCAACAGGCACGGGGAATCGGCAACTCGATCTGGATCACGACGGACGTGCACTTCGCCGAGGTATTCCGCTATCGACCGTTCGCAGACGACCCCACGTTCACGGTGCACGAGCTCGCCACAGGCCCGCTCAACGCGGGCATCTTCCCGAACGTCGACTTCGACACGACGCTGAATCCCGAGCGGCTCTTCTTCTTCGGGCCAGAGTCGGCGGGCGCCGTGACGACGTGGACGGAGGCGAAGCGGTGGTTCAACTTCGGGACGCTCACCGTCCGCGACGACGGGACGTTGACCGCCGGAGTCATGAACACGGCGGGCGAGAGCGTCTACTCGCTCGAGCTCGTGCCGTAGGTTCGAGCGAGGAGCGGGGAGCGTGACGCGCTCCCCGCTCACATCTCCGCACTCGCCTCGACTACGTGGTCGGCATCGACGCGTTCGGATCGTTCTGCCACAACCCGAACTCGTTGCCCTCGGGGTCCTTGTTGATCGAGAACCAGCCCATGCCGGGAACGGGCATCGGATCCCCGGCGTCGCCGCCGAGCTCCTTCACGCGGCCGGTCTCCTTGTTGATGTCGTCGACGTCGAAGTAGATCCGCGACCCGCGCTTGTCACCGTCGGCCTCGTAGATCGCGCCGCCGGTCGTGTCGGAGAACCTCGTCATCAGGTACTCGGACGGGCTGCCTTCGTATGCCTGCCACTCCCAGCCGAAGAGCGAGCCGTAGAACTCCTTCGCCTTCTTCGTGTCACCCGCGGGGATCTCGAGGTGAACCATCTGTCCGGGCATGTGCCCCCTCCTTCTCGTTCCGATTTCGCGGCCAAGCGCTCGCCCAGCCGCCCTTCATTCAATACGACGAACGAGGGACCAGGTTGTCGACATCGACGAGAGAAGTGGAGCCAGCCGGGCTCGAACCGGCGACCTTCTGGCTGCCAGCCAGACGCTCTCCCAACTGAGCTATGGCCCCTGGACCGGCGTCATTCTAGCGTCGGCGGCGCGGCAATCGTGCGGTCGACGCAAGAACGGGTCTGGCTTCAGCCAGACCCCGGCTCGACGGACACGAGCGATCGGGCTACCCTGGAGTCATCGCAGCGCGACGGTGGAGAAAGCGCGAGCCTCGGCGACCAAGCCGATTCGCTCGGGCGGTCCGATTCGTGCGCGAGCTCTTCTCGAGCCGCCCCGACGAGCCGAGGCTCGACCCTCCCGCAGGCGGGGTTGGTGTGCGCGAGCCGCGGCGGCCGCTTCGGCCCTCGCTCTCCGGCACCGCGGTGCTCGACGCTCCGCCGGAGGAGAGGCACGACGTCTGGGCGATCGGCGACGACGAGCGCGGCTAGCCCGCGAGCGCTTCGACGTCGACCGACGGCACGTCGCTCCACAGCTCTTCGAGCCGGTAGAACCGCCGCGTCTCGGGCGTGAAGAGATGCAGCACCACGTCGTTGTAGTCGCCGACGATCCACGTCGCCTCGGGCAAGCCCGCGCTCGAGCGCGGGATGAGGCGTTGCTCCTTCTTCAAGCTGCCCGCGACCTCGTCGTAGATCGCCTTCGTCTGGCGTGGGTTTCGCCCGGTGGCGATCACGAAGAAGTCCGTGAAGTCGCAGACGCCCCGCATGTCGAGGATGGTGACGTCGGACGCCAGCTTCTCCTGACAGAGAGCGGCGGTACGGCGTGCTTGCTCGAGTGGACTCAGTCGGTGTGCGCCTTTCTGACCTCGACCGCAGTCTACTCGGCGGAGCCATAGAGACCGAGGCGGGTGATCGCATCGGCGACTTTCGGTGGCACGAGCTCGTCGATCGACTCGCCGTGCAGGACGCGCTCGCGCACGAGGGACGAGGAAACCGGAACCGGGGCGAGACGGAAGTACGAGATGCGGTCGGGCGAAGGGAGGCGAGCGTGTGCCTCGCGCACGCGGTCGTCGGGGACGCCCGGCCGCATCGCGACGCCGAGCTGGACGAGCTCGAGGATGCGCTCCGGCCGCTTCCACTCCCAGAAATCGGCGAACTCGTCGCCGCCGATGACGAAGACGGCGTCCTCGGGCGCTCGCGACTCGAGGGAGTCCACGGTGCGTGCGTGAGGATCGAGCTCGACTTCGACTCCCGGCAGACCCTCGAAGGCGAGCCGCGCCAGTTCGAGGCGCGACTCGGGCGAAGCGGTCGTCTCCTTGTGCCCGGGGTCGGCGACGACGAGGATGAGCAGACTCTCGAGACCGAGCTCTTCGATCGCGGCTCGGGCTAGGGCCACGTGGCCGAAGTGCGGCGGATCGAACGCGCCGCCGAGGATGCCTACTGCCACTCGAGCGCCTCGCCTTCGAGCTCGACCTCGGCTCCGCGCTTGATGCCGGCGCGACGAAGCGCTTCCTCGAGCTCCTCAGCGGGCGGTGGCGTGCCGACGACGCGGTACCCGCGGTCCGTGCGGAGGATCCGGAATCTCGGGCCACCTCGGGGCTTCGGTCGGTATTCGAGGAAGTCGGGAAGCGACTCCTCGACGGCTTGCACCGCTGCCTCAAGCGGGCAGAGCTCGAAGAGCGCGTGCTTCAGCTCCTCGATGCCCGCACCGGTCGCGCACGACGTGGCGACGACCCTCGCGATGCGCTCGTCGCGCACGTCGAAGCTCGGAACGCGCTCGAGGAGGTCGATCTTGTTGAGAACGACGAGCTGAGGACGTTCGTCGAGGCCCTCGCCATAGGCGGCGAGCTCGCGGTCGATGACTCGGAACCGCCCCTCGAGATCGTCCTCGGAGGCGTCGAGCACGTGCATGAGCAGTCGCGCCCGCTCGAGATGCGCCAGGAACTCGTGGCCGAGACCGGCACCTTCCGCGGCCCCTTCGATCAGCCCAGGGACGTCTGCGACCGTGAGCTGTCGCTCGTCCGGGCCCTCGACGGTCCCGAGAACGGGCTCGATCGTCGTGAACGGGTAGTCGGCGACCTTCGGCTTCGCGTTCGAGATGCGCCTGAGGAGCGACGACTTTCCGGCGTTCGGCAGCCCCGCGAGGGCTGCGTCGACGACGAGCTTCAGGCGTAATACGACGTCCAATTCGTCCCCTGGGAGGCCCGTCTCGGCAAAGCGAGGTGTCTGCCGGGTCGGCGTCGCGAAGCGGGCATTTCCACGCCCGCCCTGACCACCGCGGGCGGCCACGAACCGCGTGCCTGGAGTCGTCAGGTCCGAGACGAGCCCGCCGTCCGGGTCGAGGATCTGCGTCCCGACCGGAACGCGGACCTCGACCGTCTCGCCGTCGGCGCCGTGCTTCCGGCTGCCCAGGCCGTTCCCGCCCTTACTCGCTCGAAGAACCTTGATCCGCCGGAAGGCGGAGAGATCGCGAAGTGAAGGATCCGCGACCACGACGACGTCGCCGCCTCGGCCCCCGTCGCCACCGTCCGGCCCTCCCCGTGGAACGTACTTCTCCCGACGGAAGCTGAGCGCACCGTGGCCGCCGCGTCCGGCCTCGACGTGCATCGTCGCTCTGTCGCTGAACACGGCGACCAGCCTAGAGACTTGGATGCAACGCAAGCCCAGCCGCCGCGAGGCGGCGGCCTTTCGGGGTTTTCGCGCGATCGGAACTCCGCCCTAGCGGATTCCGGTACTGCGCACGATCAGTCCGCGGTGGTGACCGAGATGAAGCGCTTGTCGCCCGAGCGGCTGAACTCGACCGTCCCCGCCTGCAGGGCGAAGATCGTGTCGTCGCGACCGAGGCCGGTGCCGGGCCCGGGCCGGAACTTCGTCCCCCGCTGGCGGACGATGATCATCCCCGCCTTGACCGGCTGGCCGGCGAAGATCTTCACGCCGAGCCGCTTCGACTCGGAGTCGCGCCCGTTGCGCGAGGAGCCGAGACCTTTCTTGTGAGCCATTAGGACTCCTCTTCCTTCGCTGCGATCGCGGATTCGATGGCCGCGAGCGCACCCTTTCGCTTTCGGTGTGCCTGCTCGTACTCGAACGCGGCCGCGAGCATCGGCGCGTTCCAGTCCGGCGCGGCCGCCTTGATCGCCGCGACGGTCATGTCCTCGTAGCCGGTCGGCATGCCCTTGACGCGCTCCTCCTGCTGCTCGGCCGGCGCCTCGGCGGGACCTGTCTCGGCCTTCGGCATTGCGGCGGACTCGCGCTTCTTGCCTCCGATCGACTCGATCTCGATCTGCGTGAGCGAGGAACGAAAGCCGGTGTGCCGGCGGTAGCCGGTGCGCTTCTTGTACTTCCCGATGCGGATCTTGGGGCCTTTCACAGGCCCGAGCACCTTCGCCGTGACCTTGACGTCGCTCGGCTCGAGCACTGGTGAGCCGTCGCCGCCTACGAGCAGGACCGTGGGCAAGAACGTCGCGCCGTCGTCCTCCGCGATGCGGTCCACGAGCAGCCGCTCGCCCTCGCGGACGCGGTACTGCTTCCCGGCAACCTTGATGATCGCGTAGGTCATGTGACGCTCTCCAGAAGAAAGTGCGGACGCAACCGGCCCGCTGAACCGCAGCATGATAGCGGACTGTGGCTCGGAAACCGGGTCTGGCTGAAGCCAGACCCTCCGCGTCGTCAGATCAGCGGGCCCGAGGTCCGCGCGAGTCGAAGTCCTCGATCCACTCGGACATCGGGACGTACTCGGGGGGCGATTCCTCGGCCACCGCGACTGCGACCTCCGCGGGCCCAGCCTCTTCGGGCGTCCCGCCGTTCGCAGCCGGCTTCTTGCGCTTGCGGCCGCCGCGCGTCCCTCGACGCGACCGCTTTCGCTTCGGCTGGCCGTCGGCTGGATCGACGTCCAATCGACCGTCCACCGATTGCTCGGGCTCCTCCGCGACGTGCTCGACCTCGGGCTCGGGCTCAGCGACAAGCTCGGGCGAAGGAACGTGAATCTTCGGCGTCGTCTTCCGTCCGTCGGCTTCTGGTGCGACCTCGTCGGCAGCCGGGCCTATCGCCGTGGTGGCAGGCTTCTTGCGCCCACGACCTCCTCGCGTTCCACGACGGGTTCGCTTCTTCTTGGGCTGCTCCGTGGCGTCGGGCGAGTCCGCCGCGGCAACCGCAGCATCCTCGGGCTCTGCTACCGCCTCGAGCTCCTCGGATTCTTCTGAAGGCTCGTCAATCGGATCCTCGGTCGCAGCCTCCGCGGGAGCGTCCTTGGTCGGCGCCTTCCTTCGGCTCGGTGCGCGAGTCGGCTTCTCGGCCTCCGCCTCGAACGTGATCGGCGTCGCCGCCTCGGGAGTGTCGGCCAACATTGCGTACGCAACACCGTCTAGCACGCGCCCGACGCTCACAGTCACCTTCTTGCCGACGAGCTTTGCGGCTCGTGCAACGACGACGTCGGTGCCGTCGACCTTGCCGACGCCCGCGGTCGGGTCGTAGAGCCCGACCTCGACGAGCTTGAGCTCGAGCGAGGCTCCTTCCTCGACCGCACCGGACGGCTTGAGCGCCTCGAGCTTCCCTTGCTCCTGCACCTCGAAATGATCGAGATGGACGTGGCCGTTCTCGGCGACGGCGGGAACGAGGAAGAAGCGGCGTCGAGCGACCGCCTCGATCTCCTGGAGGCGCTGCCCACCAGGGCCTGCAAGGAGCGCGAGGACGCGGGGATGGACGGCGATGCGGAACGCCTGGGCTCGCGCGCCCTTCGCGATCTCCCGGAGCTTGCGCTCGATCTCGAGTGTGTGGGTCGCTTCCGAGACGACGAATCCGTCACCTCCGCACACGACGCACTTCGTCGTGAGGATCTCCCGCGGCCCGTCGGTGACGTTCTGGCGCGTCATCTCGACCAGCCCGAGCGGTGAGATCTCGACGACGTAGGTCTTCGTCCGGTCGCGCTCGAGCTCGCTGCGCAGCGCGTCCTCGACGGTCGCGCGGTTCTTCGGGTTCGCCATGTCGATGAAGTCGATGACGATGATCCCGCCGATGTCGCGTAGGCGGAGCTGGCGGACGACTTCCTTGACCGCCTCGAGGTTGTTCTTGACGATCGTGTCCTCGAGCCGACCGGACGCGGACCTTCCGCGCGAGCCGACGAAGCGCCCCGTGTTGACGTCGATGACGGTGAACGCCTCGGCGTAGTCGAAGATGAGGTATCCGCCCGAGGGCAGGTCGACCCGCCGCGCGAGCGTGGAGCGAATCTCGGCGTCGACGCCGAACGCCTCGAAGAGCGGAGCCTTCTCGCGGTAGCGGTGGACCCGCTCGATCATGTGCGGCGAGGTCTTCTTCAGGTAGCTGACGATCCGGCGGTGGGTCCGGTCGTCGTCGATCTGGGCGCCGACGAAGTCACCTGCGAACAGGTCGCGGACGATGCGGAGCGGGAGCTCCGCCTCCTCGTAGACCAGCTCGGGGGCCGTGGCCTTCTCGGCCTTGGCCTGGATCGTCTTCCAGAGGCGCTGGAGAAAGACGAGGTCTCGCTCGATGTCCTCGGCGGACGCGCCCTCCGCTGCGGTGCGGACGATGATGCCTCCGCCTTTCGCGTCGAGCTCCCTGACGATCTCCTTGAGCCTGGTGCGCTCCTGGTCCTCGAGCCTCCGTGAGACGCCCATGCCCTCGCCGTTCGGGACGTAGACGAGAAAGCGCCCCGGGAGCGAGAGCTCGGTGGTCAAGCGAGCGCCCTTCGACTTCATCGGGTCCTTGACTGCCTGGACGAGCACGGTCTGACCGCGCTTGATCAGGTCCTGGATCTTCCGCGCGCCCTTGCGCCCCTCGAGCTCGGGGCCGACGATCTCGTCGACGTACAGGAAGCCGTTCTTCTCGAGGCCGATCTCGACGAACGCCGCCTCCATCCCGGGAAGGACGTTGTCGACGACCCCCAGGTAGATGTTCCCTGCGATCGAGCGCCTTTCGGGTCGCTCGAGGTAGACCTCTGCGACCCGGTCGTCCTCGAGGACGGCGACGCGCTGCTCGCCGACGTCGGCCGAGATCAGCAGCTCGCGCTTCGCTGCCGGCAGCGGCGCGCGCCTGGTCGGGGTACGGCGACGAGTGCTGCGCTGCGACTTGCGCTCGGCGGCCGCTCGCTGCGGCTTGCGCTCGGACTGCTTCCGCTCCGCCTTGGCCGCCGACGGCTCCTGAACAGCCTCGCCAGGCCCTGTCTCGGCGCCTTCGCCGGTGGCCGGCTTCTTCCGTCCGCGTCCCCCGCGACTTCCGCGGCGCCGCTTCTTCCTCGCTGTCTCTGCGGCGGCCTCCGGACCTTCCGTGGCCGGTGCTGCCGCTTCTAGCTCAGGCGGTGCTTCTTCCTCCCTGGCTGCCGCTTCCTGCGGTGCAGCCTCCTGCTTTTGCTTCCCAAAGCGAAACCAACGTAGTGGCAAAGTGTGAATCTCCTCGCGTGATCGCGCGCGCTCGGACGAACGCCGACGGCGTCTCCGGGGTCGCGCTGCGGATGTGGATGACAACGGTCATGGAAAACCTGCGTTCAGTGTAGCTGGGCGCCCGGCGTCGACTCTATGCCGCTGCCGGGCGAAGCCGGGAACGGCGCGCGCGAACGGCGCGCAGCCGCTGGGACAGGCGCGCCCATGCCCACGGTTCGACTTCGGCGTAGCGCGTCTCCGTCTGACCTCGCGTGGACTCGAGGTACTCGAACCACGCGTCGGCTTCTTCGAGCTGTAGCAGCTCTACGGCCAGCTCCGTGTCCGGCATCGCTCCTCCCATCGCTCGGTCCGCGCGCATCGTAGGTCCCGCGGCGGACGGAGCCGATTCGCCGTGTTAGGAGGGGCTTTGCGCTCGGGCGTGGAGAGCTTCGATCGCCTTCGCGAGCGCCCAAGTACCACCTGCGGCGACGACCGCATTGACGAGCGGCACCGGGAGCGAGCGGCCGGCCGTGCGCGCCAAGGTCCTGAGGCCGAAGCTCGCAGCCACCGTTGCCGCGGCGACGGCCGCCGGCGGGATCTCCGACCTCGGCTCGAGTCGGTCCGCCGCGCGAAGAGAGGAGAGCATCCGCAGCTGCTCGAGCGTGATCAGCGGCCTGGCAGGCCCCTTCCGCTCGCCGGTGGCGCCGATCAGGGCGGTTCGAGACACCGCCTGTCGCACGGCGCTCGATTCGACCGGCTCCCTGAGGACGGGGATTCGCGCCGCGAGCGCTTCCGCGTTCGCGCTGGCCCGCGCGACCATCTCCGCGATCGTGGCCACCGGGAACCCTTCCCCGGCACGGCACTCGATGACGAACGGCGAGAGCACGAACAGCGCGCTCCAGTTCGCCTGCGGCCAGAGTTGGACGAAGACGACGGGCGTGCCCAGGCGGTCGGCCTCGCGAACGAGCGCGTCCTCGGCCTCGCCCGGGTCACCGGCGAGAACTCTCACCACCACTTCGGCTCCGGCCGCGGTCGGTGCCTCCCCGACCACCACCGCTCCGGGCACCGCACCCGCCCCGAGCTCGCGAACGAGCTGTTCGGCGAGCGCCCCGCTCACCACGAGCGGCCCGATCGGCGCGCGCGCTTCCTTGTCCTGAATCGCCGTGAGGGCCTTGCGGACTTCGAGCACGACTTCTGCCAGGCCGGCCGCCTTCACGGTAGCGGCCTTCCCCCGAGCACGCCGCGGGCATGGATGCTCTGGAGAATCCCGATCATCAGGAGGTTGGCCACCATCGAGCTCCCGCCAACCGTGACGAACGGGAGGGGGATGCCGGTCACGGGCGCGACGCCCATCGTCATGCCCACGTTGACGAAGACCTGGAACACGAGCGCGAAGACGAGCCCGCCTGCAACGACGGCGCCGTAGAGGTCGCTCGCGACCGTGATCACCCGTAAGCCACGCCAGACCACGAGCAGATAGAGAAGAAGCAGGATCGCCGAGCCGACGAAGCCACGCTGCTCGGCCAGCGACGCAAAGGCGAAGTCGGTTGCATGCTCGGGGAGGTAGTCGAGGCGCGTCTGGCTCGCCTCGGTCGGCCCGCGACCCGTGAGACCGCCGGAGCCGACGGCCGTGATCGACTGGCTCAGGTTGTACGTGAGCCCGCTGGGATCTCGCCCCGGATCGAGAGTGAGTCGCGCCGTCTGGTACGGCTTGAGCACCTGCACGCCGGCCTCCGGCAGGAGCCAGAGGACCGAGAGAATCCCGATCGCCGCGAGAGCCAGCAGAACCAGGAGCTGCTTCCAGCGGACGCCGACGAAGAAGAGAACTGCGAAGAACGCAGCGCTGTAGACGAGCGCGGTCCCCAGGTCCGGCTGGAGGAAGACGAGCAGGATGGGAACGGCTCCCAGCCCGATCGCGGACAGCACCGTCCGCCAGCGGTTCACCCGACCGCCCTTCTCCACGAGGAAGCCTGCGATCGCGAGAACGAACAGGACCTTGCCGAGCTCGGAAGGCTGGAACTGGATGAATCCGAGGTCGATCCAGCGCTTGGAGCCGCGAATGGTCTCGGCGACGAGGAAGACGAGGAACATCAGCGCGAGCGTCGCGCCGTAGAGGAGCCGCCAGTTTCGACGCATGAGGTCGATCGGCACGATCGTGGCGACCACGAGCCCGACGAGGCCGATCCCCGCGGCGATCGCCTGCCGGACGACGAAGTAGTTCTCGTCTCCCGGAACGTCGAAGCGCGTGATGCCCGCGATGAGCCAGAGCCCGTACGCGACCAGCGCAAGCGCCGTCCCGAGGAGGATCCAGTCGAGCCGGCGCACGAATGCGAGCGGATGCGACTCGCTGCGCCGGCCGGCGACCCTGATCCTGGGACGCTCCGCGACCTCGATCATCAATCGGTCTCCAGGAGGACGGTCGACGGGGACTTCACGCCGAAGTACTTCTCGAAGACGCGCAGAGCTGCAGGTGCGGCTGCCGTCGAGCCGTGACCGCCGTTCTCGATCAGCGCGCAGACGACGATCTTCGCGTCGTCGGTCGGCCCCCAGCCGCACCACCACGACTGGTCTTCGAGGTGATCGCTCGGATAGCCCGGAAGCGGAACGACCTTCTCGGCCGTCCCCGTCTTGCCCGAGATCGAGATCGGGTAGCTCCCGAAGACGCCTGACGAGGTGCCGGCAGTGGAGTGCGTCGCACGGAAGAGCCCGTCGCGGACGGCATCGAGCGCGGCACGGTCGATGCCGGAGGATCGCGGCGGGCGTGGCGCGAAGCGGCGGAGAACGACCTGCGGCGATCCCTTTGCTCGCGGCTGCTCGACGTCCGCCACGAGATACGGCGTCACGACGTCCCCGCCGTTCGCGAGCATTGCGTAGAACGCGGCCATCTGCAGAGGCGTGACGAGCAGGTCCTTCTGGCCGATGGCCAGCTGGATCGAATCGCCGGGGTTCCAGGCGCGATCCCAGTCGCTCTCGAACGTCTTCCAGCGCCAGTTCGGAGTCGGCAGGAGGCCTTCCGCCTCGCCTCCGATGTCGAGCCCTGTCGCCTGGCCGAAACCGAACCTACGCGCCCACTGCTGCATGCGGACCCGACCCTCCGAGCCGCGCTGATAGAAGCGATCGCCTACTTGGTAGAAGTAGGTGTCGCAGGACTCGGCGAGCGCTTCCGGAAGCGACATCGGCCGGTTCACGAAGGGGTTCCAGTTGCGGAAGGGCTGCCGGTCGAGGCCGTAGTAGGCGACCGGCGAGCACTGGAGCGAGTCGTACGCCGAGAAGACGTGCTCCTGCATTCCGGCGAGCGCGGTGACGGGCTTCCAGGTCGAGCCCGGTGGGTAGAGCCCCGCAGTGGCGCGGTTCAGGCCCGGATAGTTCGCGCGACGCGCCGCGTCCTCGTCCAGGAGCGGCTCGAGCTTCTTCGGATCGATGCGCCCGACGTAGACCGACGGCTTGTACGTAGGCGAGGAAGCCATCGCCAGCACGGCCCCGTCGTCGGGGTCGAGCGCGACGATCGCGCCGCCGTTCGCTGCCCAGTTGTCGGTCTCGTGGGCGAGGTCGATCCCGTAGCGGAGCGCTTCCTCGGCCGCACGCTGCAAGCGCATGTCCAGCGTGAGTCGGAGCGCGTATCCCGCTCTCGGCTCCTGCCGCAGCTCGAGGGGGGACTGCGGCTGGCCGAGCGAGTCGACCCGGATCTGAGCACGGCCGTCTCGCCCGCGCAGGTACGTGTCGAAGGCGGCCTCGACGCCCGCCTTACCGACGCGGTCGCCGGCGCGATAGCCGTCCTTTCTCAGCTGCTTGAGCTCCTCGGGGGAGATCTCGCCGACGTACCCGAGGATCTGCGCGGCGAGCGTGTTGTACGTGTAGTCACGGAGGTAGACCTGGACGATCTCGACCCCCGGGAACTCCGCCTGATGTTCGTAGAGGTAGTTGACCTGCTCCTCGCCGACGGAGCTCTTGACCAGAATCGGCGTAACGGGGTCGCCGCGACGCTCCTCGACCTCCCGCGAGAGCGCGGCCGGCGAGACGTTCAGGACCTTGGCGAGTCGCCGCACGAGCTCGTATCGCCCTTCCTTCGGCATGTCCGCGGTCCAGAGCTGGACCGCCGTACCGGCGACGTTGGAGACGATCGCCCGGCCGCGCCGGTCGAGGATCGGGCCACGCGGCGCCTCGACCCGAACGAGTCGAAGCTGGTTGTTCTGGGCCGCGTTCAGGTACTCGTCCCCGGACAGCACCTGGAGCGACCAGAGCCGGAGGAACAGGATCCCGAAGGCGAGGAGCGCCACGCCACCGAGAACCGCAACCCGTACGGCGAGCCCTCGGGTCAGCCGGTGCGGCTCCCGCACGCGGGGATCGGGCGGGAGGAACCGCCCCGAGGACGAGCGGCGCTCGTGGTACGGGCCGCCGCCGCCCTGCTCAGACAACGAGCTCGACCTCCGGCGTGCGCTCGATCGTCTCCTGCTCGCGGACGATCGCCCGGACGAGCGCGTACACGGGCACGGCGAGAGCGAGGTTCAGGAGCAGAGTCGGTACGAGCGAGGTAACGAGCGCGTAGTAGGCGACGACGTCGACGCCCAGCATGTAGTGCAGCACGAACGCGAACGCCCCTGCGAGCACGGTGAGTGCCCCTACGGCGATGAGGGGGCCGAAGCGTTGTCCACGGCCGCTCGTCTCGGCGTACCGGCCGGCCCAGAACCCCGCGAGCGTCAGGACGAGCGACGTGAACCCGAGCGTGTCCAGGGTGAGGAGGTCGACGACGAGCCCGCCCGCAAAGCCGTAGACCGCACCGGAGATCGATCCCCGCAGCAGCCCGAGCGAGATCACGACGACGAGGAGCAGGTCCGGAGCGCCGCCGCCGATCACGATCGCCGAGACGATGACCGTCTGCAACATGGCCGCGACGAACACGACGGCCGATCCGCGCGCGATCGCTCCTCCGTTCATCGGCCGCTCCTCCGCTCGGCGGGAACGAGCACGAGGACCGCGTCGAGCACTCCGAAGTCGACGTACGGGTCGACCTGAACCTGCTGGAAGAGATCGGTGTCGGTCTGCCCCACGCTCGTGACCTCTCCGATCGGGATGCCTTTCGGATAGAGGGAGCTGAGCCCGCTCGCTCGCCAGCCCGCCGTCACGACGTCGTCGCCCACTCTGACCACGTCCTGTTTACGGACCCGGTCGAGGACGAGTGTCTCGCGGGTGCCCCGTGCGTGGCGCACGATGCCCTCTGCGCGGGTTCGCAGGTCGACCGCGGACACGGCCGCCTCCTGGTCCGTCAGGAGCTGGATACGGGCCGTGCTCGGGGTCACGCGCGTGACGAGCCCGACCAGGCCGTCAGCGGTCACCACCGAGTCGTTGACACGAACGCCGTTTCGCGAGCCCGCCGCGATGACGATGGCCTGGACGAACGCACCCACCGGGCGACCGATCACCTCTGCCGAGACGGGCTCGAAGTCGTCCGGGAAGCGCGGCCCGTCGATGAAGTCTTGCAGGGCGCGGAGGTACCCGTTCTCCTGAAGGGCGAACTCGCTCTGGATCGCGCGCTGGCGGAGCTCACGGTTCTCGATACGCAGGCGCTCGGCCTCCGACCGTGCGTCGCGCAGGCTTTCCGCCCACTCGTAGACGTCACGGAATGGCTGTGCAATGCGCTCGAATCCGACGGCGAACGGGCGGAGGACGGTCGCGCCGGCGGACTGGACACCGCTCAGCGGGCCGTCCTCCCCGGAGCGGAACGACATCGTGATCAGGATCAGCGACAGCAGCACCAGGCAGCCCATCACAAGGCGCCGGCGAAGCGGGCCTATTCCGCGTGAGCTGAGCCTTGTGGTCGGAGTGCGCCGGACCGTCACGCCCAGCGCCGCCGATCGGGCGCTGCGTCCCCTTGGCACGACGGCCCAGTCTAGCTAGGCCGGAAGCCAGATTCCGGCTCGGCGGCCCGCGAACGAAACCCTAACGCGCTGTGGATCGATCGGCGCAGATTCGGCGCACTTTCAGGCAGCTGCTAGGGACACGTGACGGGTCCGGCCCTGGTTTTCACCCGCGATCGGCTGTGCGTCTTCGGTTCGGGGCGGGTGTCGACGAACGGGACGGGTTGGAACGGCGCAAATTGTCTGCCTCGTCGGCCGGTGTCTTTCAGGGATCGAGCGCGGCGATTCGCATGCGATCGATCCGCAGACGGCTCAGGCGGAAGCCAGGACCCGCTAGCGGAGCATGCCGTTGCGGCGCGCGCGGCTCCGGTTCGTGCGGTGGATCACGTCGAACTCCTCGAGGCTGCGCCCGGAGCCGACCGCGACGCATGTAAGCGGGCTCTCCGCGAGGTGGACCGGCATCTGCGTCTCGTGGCGTACGCGCTCGTCGAGGCCCTGCAGAAGCGCTCCACCGCCGGCGAGCACGATCCCGCGGTCCATGATGTCCGCCGCGAGCTCGGGCGGGGTCTTGTCGAGCGTCGACTTCATCGCGTCGATGATCTGCGACACGGGCTCGTCGAGAGCGCGGCGGATCTCCTCCGACGAGATGATCACGGTCTTCGGAAGGCCCGTCAGCATGTCGCGGCCGCGCACCTCGGCCTGCAGCTCCTCCTTGAGCCGGTGCGCAGAGCCGATCTCGAGCTTGATCTCCTCCGCGGTCTGCGTGCCGACGAGGAGCTTGTACTCCTTCTTGATGTGGTTGACGATCGCCTCGTCCATCTCGTCGCCGCCGACGCGCATGCTCTGAGAGACCACGATGCCTCCGAGCGAGATGATCGCGACCTCGGTCGTCCCGCCGCCGATGTCGACGATCATGTTCCCGGTCGGCTCTGCCACGGGAAGACCGGCACCGATGGCCGCCGCCATCGGCTCCTCGATGAGGTACGCCTGGCGCGCGCCGGCGGAGAGCGTCGCCTCCTCGACCGCCCGCTTCTCGACCCCGGTCACGCCCGACGGAACGCAGACGACGACGCGCGGGTGCGCGAAGCGGTGCTGGTGCACCTTCTGGATGAAATGCCGAAGCATCTGCTCCGTGACATCGAAGTCGGCGATGACGCCGTCCTTCAACGGCCTGATCGCGGAGATGGTCCCTGGCGTGCGTCCGAGCATCCGCTTCGCCTCGACGCCGACCGCGTGCACCTCACCGGTCCGCTGGTCGATGGCGACCACGGACGGCTCCGAGAGCACGATGCCACGGCCGCGCACGTAGACGAGGGTGTTCGCGGTGCCGAGGTCGACGGCCATGTCGCGCCCGCCGAAGCCGGTAAGGGTCTTGAACCACGCCATGAGGAAGGCGGAGTCTACCTACGCCTTTTCCAGCAGATTCGGCGCGTGGAGCTCGAGGAGCGAGACGAGCAGCGCGCCCGGGAGCCCGACGACGTTGAGATAGTCGCCGTCGATTCGCTCGACCAACCTCCCGCCGAGGCCCTGGATCGCGTACCCGCCCGCGCGCCCCTCCCACTCTTGGCTCTCGAGGTACATCGTGAGGAGCTGAGCCGTCAGCGGACGGAACGTCACGCCTGTCACCTCGTGCGCGGTGACGTCGAGCTCTGGTCCGAGGAGGGAAATCCCGGAAACGACCATGTGCGTGCGCCCGGAGAGGTCGCGCAGCATCCGGGTGGCGTCCTCCAAGTCGGCCGGCTTGCCGTACACACGGCCGTCGAGCGCCACCGTGGTGTCCACGCCGAGCGTCAAGCAGCCTTCCCGGTGCGCCGAGTGCGCCTTCCCCTCCGCGTGCGCGCGCACGAGCTCGGCAGGCGCGATGTCGGGTGGGTCGCGCTCGACGTACGTGGGTGCGACGACCTCGAACGGGATCCCGAGCTGCTCGAGGATCGCCCGCCGCTGTGGGCTCGTCGATGCGAGCGTCAGGCGGACGTCCGGGCGGCCCATATCTCCTCCGCAGGCCACTTGCGCGCCCAGTCAGCGGTCACGTAGTCGTAGTAGCCGTGGGTCTCGGCGTCAGCGGGCGCCTGCAGTTCGACGAGCCGCTCGATCTCGAACCCGTTCGAGCGGAGCAGATCGATGAGGTCGCCGTGCGGGAGGTGGTACTCGACCGCTCCCTCGTTCTCCGGCCAGTCCAACCTGTGCATCCCGAACTGCGGACGGTGGAGGCTCGTCTCAACCTGCCCGACGTCCGGCACGCACAGCATCGCCAGCGTCGAGTTACGCAGGAAGACCAGCCGCCCGGACGGTCTCAGCAGCCGCGCGGCTTCGGGGATCCAGCGAAACGGATCGGCCCAGAGCGAGGCGCCGTACTCGGAGTGCACGAGGTCGAAGGAGGCGTCGGCAAGCGGCACGTCCTCGCCGAATGCCTCGACGAGCGGGAAGTCGAGCCCGAACTCGACCTGCATGCGTCGTGCGGTCTCGAGCTGCGCCGGCGTCGGGTCGACGCCAACCACACGAGCGCCCATCCGCGCGAGTCGCGCCGAGCAGTAGGCAGTGCCACAGCCGAGCTCGACGGCGTCGATCCCCGTGACGTCCCCGAACACGCCGACCTCCGACTCGGGGATGCCCCAGATACCCCACCTGAACTCCTCCTGCTTCCACGCTCGCCGCGCGTCGCGGTCGGTGTACTCCGCGTTGTGCTTCGTCCAGAGCTCGACGTTCTTCTCAGACAAGGCCGTCGGGGAAGAACAGCGCGAGCTCACGCTTCGCGCTCGCCTTCGAATCCGAGCCGTGGACGATGTTCTCGGAAAGCTCGAGCGCGAAGTCGCCCCGAATCGTTCCCGGCGCCGAGTCGAGCGGATTCGTCGTGCCCATCATGGTGCGAACGACCGAGATCGCGGACTCCCCGCTCACGGCGAGCGCGAGGACCGGGCCGGAGCTGATGAAGTCGACGAGCCCCTTGAAGAAGGGCTTCCCGGTGTGCTCCGAATAGTGCTCGCGGCCCATCGCCTTCGAAACCTTGAGCAACCGCGCACCCTTGAGCTCGAGCCCGCGTCGCTCGAATCGCGCGAGGATCTCGCCGGCAAGGCGTCGCTCCATACCGTCGGGCTTGACGAGAACCAGTGTCGTTTCTCGGGCCATCTATTCAGGCAGCTGCCGGCGCTGGCCCGCTCGAGGCAGGCGTGAGACGTCCTCGAGCGTCGGGAGAACGTGCGGGACCGGGGTCGCGCAATGCGGGCACACCTGCCAGAGCGCGTCGAGCGGCTGACCGCAGGTCCCGCACGCGGCCTTCAGTCGCGTCGTGCACACGGGGCACAGGAGATACGAAGCCTCGACCCGGGCCCGACACACGGGGCAGCGCTGGTCGAGCTGCGCCAGCCGCTGCTCCATCGCCTTGATCTCGAGCTCGCGCTCGTGGACGTCCTGCAGGTACTCGGGGGGCGGAAGAACATGTAGATGATCGGCCCCACGAACGGCAGGCCGAGCCCGAGCAGCGTCGCGAGCGCGACGAGCCGGTTATCCGCGATCCGGCGACGCGCGTCCTTGAAGGTCCAGAAAGCGGTCGCGAGCCAGAGGACGACGACGAAGGCGATCCCGACTTTTCCGAGCAGGTCCCAGTCCGGCGGCCAGTCGTATATCGCTGCGGTCGGCATCGAAGTCACGGTCATAGCAGAAGCTTGCCCACGAGATAGCCGAGCGCCAACGACGCGCCCACGATTGCGGCGACGACGACCGCAGCGAACGCGAGGACGGCGAGGCGCTCGAGCAGCCCCGCCAGCCGGCCTGCAACCCTCATCGTCGTTCACCGGCAGCGATGTCTCCCAGCAGGTAGAGCGATCCCGTCACGAGCACCGGTTCGCCGAGCTCGTGGGCCCGGGCCAGCGCCGCGACCGGGCTCTCCACGGCTTCCACGTGGTCGAAGTGCGCACGCGCACGCCCGGCGAGGTCCTCTGGAGAGAGCGCACGATCCGACGACGACCGGGTCGCGACCAACCGCGGGCCTGCGCGGCGAAGCTCCCGCAGCATCTCGTCGCTGTTCTTGTCGGAAAGGATCGAGACCACCAGCGTGTAGTCACCAGCCGGGAGCCGGTCGACGAGGTAGCGCGCACCGTCGGGATTGTGCGCACCGTCTCGGACCTCGGCCGGCCCGCGCCGCTCCAGGCGTCCCGGAAGCTCGACGCTCGGCTCTCCCGCGATCGCATGCCCGATGAACGCCTCGGCGGCCTCCCGGGCTCCGCCGATTCGGATCTCGCCGGCCGGTACGAGCGCCGCGAAGGTGTCGTCGGGAAGAACGACGATGCTGGCTTTCTGGGCGACCGCGAGCTTTTCCCGCGCGATGGCCCCCAAGGTGTCACCGAGCACGTCCGTGTGCTCGAGCCCGACGTTCGTGAGGAGAACGACCCGCGTCTGGAGGACGTTCGTCGCGTCGAAGCGGCCGCCGAGGCCGGCTTCGACGACTGCAACGTCGACGTGTGCAGCCGCGAAGGCGACGAGCGCCGCCGCGGTCACGACCTCGAACTGGGTGGCGTCGAGCTTCTCGGAAGCCGGTCGCACGCGGGTCACGGCCTCTTCGAAGTCGGCTTCGACCCCGTCCAGACGGATCCGCTCGCTCCACCCTTCGACGTGCGGCGAGATCGTGGAGCCGACCGAGAGCCCCTCCGAGACGAGGAGCTGCTCGATCGTGATCGTGGCCGTCGACTTTCCGTTCGTCCCGACGACGTGGATCGCGGGGTAGTCCTTCTGCGGATCGCCGAGCTCCGCAAGCAGCGCGCGCATCCGCTCGAGCCCGAAGCCTTCGCGAGGCCAGGGCGACATCGAGTCGAGCCACCCGGCGGCGGTCACGTCGAAACTGTACTGGGGTCAGTAGCGGCCCCGGTCGCCCCGAAGCTTGCGGAGGAGTACGACGAGCCGTGTGCGCGTGTCCTCGTCGGGAGCGAGCTGCAGAAGCTCGGTCGCGGTCACCGACCGCCGACGGCGCACGGCTTCGGCGACGGCCAAACCACGTAGCTCGGCGAGCGCGGACACGCGATCCGCGGTGAGGCGGAGCTCGACGAGTGCCGCGTCGAGCTCCGCTTCTATCTCCGAAAGCAATCCACGTGAGACGTTCACCATCGACAGCGAGCCCGGCGACCCGTGCGCCGCCCTACGTCGACCCTCGACGGAAACGTCCGTCTCACGACCCGTCGAGGTAGTCGCAAACCGCCATCGGGTTCGAGGTCGCGCCCAATATCTGATGGAGGCCAGCCTGGTGGATGATGCCGTCACGACTCATGACGACGTTCCCGACGTCGACCATCGCGACCCCGACCCCCGGAACGTGGAGGTTGAAGACCGCGCCGTGAAACGCCATCGTTTCGCCCGGGCCGAAGACGATCGTGAAGTTGACGTGTTCCGTGAGCGACCTGCCGTTTGCTTGCCAGTAGTACGTCTCGTGGTGATGGCTCTGAGCAGTCCCATTCGAGAACTCGACGATGCGGATGCGCGCCTCGTTGAGGACGTCGACGTCGAAGCCGCAGGTCGCTGAAAGGAACGGATCGGGGCCCAAGGACTCCAACTCTCGATTGATGTCCGTGATCTGAGGCTGTGCCGCCGCGGCAGCGCTGACCACCGCAACCGACAGAGCCGCGAAGCACAAGCAGACGAGAGCCTTGAAGATCATCTTCCTCTACCTCCTGGTCCAGAGTGGGTACGTGAGCGTCTGCGTGCGCCCGCCGCAGGGATCGCTCCCGAACCGGACCTGCCTGATCTGCAGCTTCCGGTCCGTGATCGCCCACTTGTAGACGCCTTTGCCGACGAAACCGCCCACCCTGCACGCGGTGTCGTCCGCGAAGACGATCCGGCTGCCCGAGATCGTGTAGCTGCCTTTGGACCAGCGATCGAGCGCGTTGTACGTCCTATACGTGCCGTCGCCGCGCAAGACGAGCCTGAACCTGCCTGCGAGACGGAGGTCGTTTCCCTGGTCGAGCAGCTGCGTCTGGCTCAACCGGGCCGTCCACCAGCCGAGGTAAGGCGTGCTGGAAGCGGTCGCCCCCGAGCCCCCGGAAGGGGTGTTGGAAGCGGTCGCGGGATCCCCCGCCGTCACGGCAAGAGCCGTCAGGGCGACCGCGATGACGCCTGCGAATGCGCTGAGCTTCATGTTTTCCTCCTTTTGTCCGAGGTGAACGACGCTTCTTGCGAGTACTCGGTTTCGGAGGCTCCCTGCAGAGGCTGTTCGCGCGCTGTTCGCGGGCTGTCCGACCACTGACGGCGGCCTGTTTTCGGGCGATAATCGGCAGATGGCGTCCGCGTCGACCTCGGTTCGGCACGGACTCGCCTTTCGAGTCCTGGGGCCGCTCGAGGTCTCGTACGGCGAGACGCCGATACCGATCGCCGGCTCGCGCCAGCGCGCGCTTCTCGCCTACCTCGTGCTGAATGCCAACCGCGTCGTCCCGAGCGAGCGGCTGATCGACGAGCTCTTCGGCGAGGAGCCTCCCGAGAACGCGCTCAATTCTGTCCACGCCGGTATCTCACGCCTCAGGCGGCAACTGACCGAGGCGGGCGTGCCCGAGGTTCCGATCGTGACGCGCCCGCCCGGCTACCTCTTCGAGCTCGCGCCTGGACAAGTCGACCTCCAGGACTTCGAGCGCCTCCTCGAGCAAGGGCGACGCCAGCTCGACGCGGGCGCACCCGAGACAGCCGCCGCGACGCTTCGACAGGCGCTCGATCTCTGGCGCGGCCCGCCACTCGCAGACATCGGGCGTTACTCCTTCGCGCGCACCGAGGCGTCTCGCCTCGAGGATCTTCGCCTGTCGACGATCACGGAACGTATCGAGGCCGACCTCGGCTGCGGTCGGCACAACGACGTCGTCGGGGAGCTCGAGGCCCTGGTGGTCGAGCATCCCCTCCAGGAGCGCTTGCGGGGCCTGCTCATGCTCGCTCTCTACCGCGCCGGGCGCCAGGCCGACGCCCTCCAGACCTATCAGGACACGCGTCGGCTGCTCGTTGCCGAACTCGGCCTCGAGCCCGGCAAGGCGCTCCAGCAGCTCGAGCAGGCGATCCTCAGCCAGGACCCCGCGCTCGACCTCAAGCCGCAGCGACAGGTCCTGGCCCAGGACGTGTCACTCGACCCACCTCCGGCGGTCGACCAGCCGGTCGCTGCAGACGTGCCGGGTGTCACGTTGCAGCGCTCGTCACGGCGGAGGCGGGCGATGTTCGTGATAGCTGCGGCGGTCTTGCTGCTCGCCGCCGTGATCAGCGTCATGGTCGTCGCGCCGACAGACAGCTCGCCGGCCGAGGCCGTTGTCGCCTCGTCGGGCTCGGTCGCCCTCATCGATCCGAAGGCGAACCGCGTCGTCGCGGCGATCCACGTCGGCGACAGACCGACGCGGATCGCGGTCCGCGGGGACGCGATCTGGGTGCTCCATCCCGACATCCGAACCCTCTCACTCCTGAGCCGCACGGAGCGGAAGGTCGTGCGGACGGTCGGTTTGGGAGGAGCACCGAGTGCGCTGGCGGTCGATGAGCATGGAGTCTGGGTCTCGGATGCGCGTGCCGCATCCGTGACGCTGATCGAGCCCGAGAGGCTGACCGTTGTGAGGACGGTCCGGACGCGACAGCGGCCCCTGCCCGGTCCGTACACGGATGCGGGACAGCTCGCGATCGGATTCGGGTCACTCTGGTTTGCCTCGGGCGAGAGCACGATCACGCGGATCGATGCGGCGACGGGCCGGGTGATGACGCGAATCCGCCACGTCGACACCGGAGAGGCGCTGGGTGGAATCGCGATCGGCGAGGGATCAGTCTGGGTCGCCGGCCCCTTTCAGGGGTCGATGGTGACGCGAATCGATCCGAGTCGGAACAGGACCGTCGCAAGGATCCCCATCCAGAAGTTCCGGCTGAACGGGATCGCGAGTGGAGGAGGCGGAGTCTGGGTCTCGGATGTGGGCAGTGACCAGGTCTGGTTGATCGACCCGATCAGCAACGCGCCGGCGGGGGCGACGAAGGTCGGCGGACAACCTCTCTCCGTGGCGTACGGATTCGATTCGATCTGGGTGGCGAACTCCGGCGACGGAACCGTCTCACGGATCGACGCCACGTCGGGACGGCTCGTCGGAACGATCACGGTCGGTGGGAGTCCGAACGGGATCGCTGTCACGGACGACGGCATCTGGGTGACGGTGGATTAGCGCACCACCGCGCTCCTCCGCATCGATCCGACGACCAACGAGGTCGCGAGCACGATCCGACTGGGCCCCGCGCCTCACGGCGTCGTCGTGAGCGACGGCTTCGTGTCGGTGACGATGCGGTCGACGCCGTACGGCCCATAGTCGCTGGGCGGCCGGTCAGGCTGTCCGCTACCCGCTCTCTCTCGGGTCTAGAGCGGCGAGCTCGCGGCGGTAGCGCTCGAGCTTCTCGCGCTCCGCGTCGACCACGTCCGCCGGCGCGTTCTGCGACGAACCGCTCGTTCGCGAGCATGCCTTCCGCGCGCGCGACCTCCTTGCGCAGCCGTTCGACCTCGGCGTCACGGTTGCCGTCGACGCGCGTCCGCTCGGGGCGGACGACTGCGGCGAAGATGCGCCGCGCGTCGTCGGAGTCGAGCTCGACCTCGACGCCGCTCCGGCGGAAGATCTGTGCTGCTTCCTGCACTCGGTCGAGAGCGTTCTCGTCCGCCGCGAACCGCGTGTCCGGCTCCGGCCAGGGAGACACGATCAGGCGCCCGCTGCGCTCGGGCAGCTGGGTCCAGATCTCCTCCGTCACGTGAGGCAGCACCGGATGGAGAAGCGCGAGCAGCCGCTCGAGTGCTGCGAGAGCGGTCGCCGCGGCGTCGGCGTCGTCCTCGTACAGCCGGGGCTTGATCGCCTCTGCGTACCAGTCGCAGAAGTCGTCGAACGTCAGGTGGTAGAGGGCCTGGACGACGTCGGAGAAGTCGAACCCTGCGAGCCCTTCCTCCACCTCCGCACGCACTCGATCGATGCGGGCGAGGATCCAGCGCTCCTCGAGATCGCGCGGCACGGCCTCCGGCGTCGCCCCGACGGTGTTCTGCAGGATCAGGCGGGAGACGTTCCAGAGCTTGTTCGCCAGGCGCCGGCCCTCGTCGATCGACTTGTACGACATGCGCGAGTCCTGCTGGGAAGACATCTTCGCGAGCCCGTAGCGGGTCGCGTCCGCCCCGTACTCGGCGATGACCTCGAGCGGGTCGACACCGGTGCCGAGGGACTTCGACATGCGCCGACCGTCTGGCGCAAGCACGGTCGAGTGGATGATCACGTCACGAAAGGGGATCTTCTCCGCGAGCTCGATGCCGGAGAAGATCATCCGGTTCTCCCAGAGTCGGATGATCTCGCGGGCGGTGATGTTGAAGTCGCCCGGGTAGAAGCGGCGGAGGTCCGGCGTGTCCTCCGGCCAGCCGAGCGTGGCGAACGGCCAGAGCGCCGAGGAGAACCACGTGTCCAGTACGTCCGGGTCGCGCGTGAGGTCGTCGGAACCGCATTCCGCGCAGGCCTCAGGTGGCGTCTCCGCGACGGTCGTATGACCGTCGGGGCAGTACCAGGCCGGGATCTGGTGGCCCCACCAGATCTGGCGGGAGATGTTCCAGTCGGGTGCGTTCTCGAGCGAGTCGATCGCGAAACGGTGCTGCGATTCCGGGTGGTAGCGGACGAGCCCGGTTTGCAGCGCCTCGAGCGCGGGTCCCTTGAGCCCGTCCATGCGGCACCACCACTGGAGCGAGATCAGCGGCTCGATCCGGCTCTCGCAGCGCTCGCAGACGGCGATGGTGTGCCGGTAGGGCTCGCGCTTCTCGAGCTGGCCGCGCTCCTCGCACCAGGCCAGCACGAGCGCTCCTGCCTCCTCCTGCGTCATTCCCGCGACCTCGGGAACGACGTCGTTCATCCGCCCGTCCGGACCGACGACCATCGGCTCCGGGAGCCCATGTGCGCGGCCGATCTCGAAGTCGACGGGATCGTGGCCCGGGGTGACCTTGAGAGCTCCGGTCCCGAACTCGGGCTCGACGCGCTCGTCGGCGACGATCGGCACCGAGCGCTCGACGAAGGGCACGATCGCCTCCTTGCCCACCAGGCCGCGGTAGCGCTCGTCGTCCGGGTGGACGGCGATCCCGACGTCGCCGAGGATCGTCGCCGGCCGCACCGTCGCGATCGTGATCGAGCCGGTGCCGTCTGCGAGCGGGTAGCGGATGTGGAAGAGCTCGTCGTCCTGCTCCACGTGGTCGAGCTCGAGGTCGGAGAGCGCGCTCTCGTGGTACGGACACCAGTTGACGATGCGGTGGTCGCGGTAGAGGTAACCCTTCTCCCAGAGGTGCACGAAGTGGCGCAGAACGGCGCGCACGTAGCCCTCGTCCATCGTGAATCGCTCGCGCCGGTAGTCCATCGACGCGCCCATGCGCCGAAACTGGCCCATGATCGTGCCGCCGTACTGGCGAAGCCACTCCCAGACGCGCTCTTCGAACGCCTCGCGGCCCAGCTCCTTGCGTGACGACCCCTCGTGCTCGAGATGCTTCTCGACCACGCTCTGCGTCGAGATGCCCGCGTGGTCGTAGCCGGGCTGGAACAGGCAGTTGTACCCCTGCATGCGCCGCCACCGAATCAACGCATCGGCGAGTGCGAGCTGGAGCGCGTGTCCGAGATGGAGCTCGCCCGTGACGTTCGGCGGCGGGAAGGCGACGACGTAGGTCTCGCGCGGGTCGTCGGCCTGGGCGGCGTACAGCCCCTCGCCTTCCCAGATCTCCTGCCAGCGGGTTTCGACGCCCTCGGGCGTGTACAGCGGATCCATCGGCGGTGAGTCTAGAAAGGAGCGGTCGCGGCGCGGGTCTGCGTCTAGACGCGCCTGCGCCGCCGGGTTACCGGGGACAACGCAGAGCCCTTCCCGCCACGACGCATCGCCTCAGGCTAGCACCAGGATCGTGCTCGTTCCATGGGCGCAAAGCCGACCTCGAGAGTCCTCGATTCGTGACTCGGCGGTGGCCACACGCCGGCCTGGATGCACGACCGAACCGGTGCAGCGCACGACTCCCGTGTCTGCCGTAAGCGCGCGCGTGAAGTTCGCCTTCACTTCGAGCGTCGTCCACCCGACGCCGGCATCGATCGTAGTCACGAAGGCGAGGCCCATGGCCGAGTCCATCAGGGTCATCGCGAGCCCTGCGTGGACGATTCCGATCGGGTTGTAGTGGAACTCGGCGGGCTCGCACTCGAACACGGCATGTCCATGACTCGCGTCGACGAGGCGGAATCCCAGAGTCTCGGCGATCGGCGGAGGCGGAAGCTCGCCGGCGGCCATCATCTGCATCAGCTCGAGGCCCGACCTCCCCGCCATCCGCCCGGACAACGCGAGGGGGTCTTCCCAGGAGTACGTGCGCGTGCGCTTCTCGGCCACGGGCTACCGACCGACCGCGTAGCCCTGCATCCCACGCGGGTTCGCCGCGGCCTTCAGAAGCCCGTCCGGCTCCCGCGCAACCGCCGTGACGCGGCCGAGGGACCACGCCGGCCACAGCGTGACCTCGTGCCCTCGGCGCTGGAGGTCGGCGACGGTGCGTGAGCTGAACCGCGACTCGAGCGCGAGCGACTTCGGCGCGAAACCGCGGGGGTAGAACGACGAGATCAGGTGGTCGGTGTGGAACTCGGGAGCGTCGATCGCCTCCTGGAGGTCGAGGCCGAGATCGACGTGACGGAGGAAGACGTGGAGCGCCCACTGATCCTGCTGGTCGCCGCCCGGTGTTCCCCAGGCGAGATACGGCTTCCCGTCGCGCAGCGCGAGGCCCGGGGAGAGAGTCGTCCGCGGCCTCGCTCCCGGTCGAAGCGACGACGGCAGCCCCTCCTCGAGCCAGAACATCTGGGCACGCGTTCCGAGCGGCCAGCCGAGCGCAGGGATCACGGGCGAGCTCTGGAGCCAGCCGCCGCTCGGCGTTGCCGAGAGGACGTTGCCGAACCGGTCCGCGACGTCGATGTGGACGGTTCCACGGCTCGGCTCCCCGGAGCCGACGGTCGCCAGGGCGTCGTGGACCGTTGGAAGCCGCCCGAATCCGGGTCGGTAGTCCTCGGACGCTTCGTCCTTCACCAGCGCGCGGCGCTCGTCCGAGTACTCCTCCGAGAGGAGGATGTCGAGGCGGACCTCAGCGTCGCCGTAGAGCGCGTCCCGGTCGGCGAACGCGAGCTTTGCGCACTCGGTGGACGACGTGGACGAGCTCCGCCTGCGACAAGTCGGCAAGGTCGAAGCCCTCGAGCAACGCGAGCTGCTGTAGCGCGGCCGGCCCGGTTCCCCAGGCACCGGTCTTGCACACCGTGAGCCCGCGGTAGTCGAACGCTGCGGCAGGCTCGAAGGTCGGCTGCCACGCCCCGAGGTCGTCACCCGTGAGCAGCCCCTCCTCGGCGGCCGAGAAGCGATCGATCTCCTCCGCGACGAAGCCCTCGTAGAAGGCGACGCGCGCCCGCTCGATCTCCTCCTCCCGCGTACCGCCGCGGCTCCCGTCCACGATCCGGCGGTAGGTGGCGGCGAGAGCAGGGTTGCGAAACAGCGCGCCGACCTCGGGCGCGGGCAGGTACAGGTCCCGCGAGCCAGGCCACGTCGCGAGCAGCTCCTCGGTGCGATCGATGGTCAGCGCGGACGCGTCGGACCAGCGGATAGCCGCGCTCGGCGTACCCGATCGCGAACTCGAGAACGTCCTCGAGCCGCCAGGTTCCGAACTCCCGCAAGAGGAGGAGCCAGGCGCCGAATGCGCCCGGAACGCAGGCGGCCAGCACTCCGGTGCCCGGAACGAGCTCGTGGCCGAGGTCGTGGAAGCGTTCGATGGTGGCGTTCGCGGGCGCGACCCCCTGTCCGCAGAGCACGCGCACCTCGTCCCGCTCGGCGGAGTAGAAGACCGCCGGCATCTCCCCGCCCGGGCCCGTTCAGGTGCGGCTCGACGACCTGGAGGACGAAACCGGTGGCGACCGCCGCGTCGAACGCGTTCCCACCGCGTTCGAGCACCGACATCCCCGCCTGCGACGCCAGCCAGTGCGTCGACGCGACCATCCCGAATGTTCCGCGGAGCTCCGGCCTCGTCGTGAACATGGCGTGTCACTCTAGGCAAGGTCGGACGTAGGCTTCTCCCGTGTCGGTCTGTGCACGGTGTGGACAGGAGAACCCCGAAGGCTCGAGCTTCTGCAACGCCTGCGGCGCCCCGCTGGCCGAGCCCGGCCGCGACGCCGGAGGAGCGCCGGGTCGTCTCGATCGTCTTCGTCGACCTCGTCGGGTTCACCGCGCGCTCCGAGCAGCTCGATCCCGAGGACGTCCGCGCGATCCTGACGCCGTACTACGAGCGCGTGCGCGCCGAGCTCGAGCGCTTCGGCGGCAGGGTCGAGAAGTTCATCGGCGACGCGGTGATGGGCGTCTTCGGCGCGCCGACGAGCCTTCGGCGACGACCACGAGCGCGCCGTCCGCGCCGCGCTCGCGGTTCGCGACTGGGCGGGCGAGGACGGGCTCGAGGTGCGGGTCGCCGTGAACACCGGTGAGGCGATCGTCGAGCTCGAAGCGCGAATCGGCCAGGGCGAGGCGATGATCGCGGGCGACGTCGTCAACACCGCCGCGCGCCTTCAGACGCGCAGCGCCGGTCGGCGCAGTTCTCGTCGGCGAGGACACGTACGTCAGCACCCGCAACGTGATCGAGTACCAGCCCGGTTTCGAGCCCGTCAAGGCAAAGGGGAAGGCCGAGCCCGTGCACGGCCTGGATCGCGGTTCGTGCGGGAGTGCCGGCCGGCGAGCGGCCGCTGACGCGCGTTCCGATGGTCGGCCGCACGCGCCAGCTCGAGGTCTTGACCGGGGTCTGGGAACGCGTCGTCGCCGAGCGTCGTCCGCACCTCGTCACCGTTTTCGGCCCGGCCGGAATCGGCAAGTCGCGGCTGTCGCTCGAGTTCATGGAGCACGTCGGGTCGCAGGAGGTCGCGTCTGCTGCGAGGACGGTCGACGCCGTATGGCTCGTCGAGCCCGTACGGCGCGTTCGCGCAGCACATGAAGCAGATCGCGCAGGCGTACGACAGCGACGAGCTTCCCGAGGCTCGCGCGAAGCTCGACGCGGCGGTCGCCGAGATCGTCGGCGCCGAGGCGGCGGCCGAGCATGCCGCGCACCTCGCGCTGCTCCTCGGGCTCGGCGAAGACGGCGACGTCCCGGACCGCGAGACCCTCTTCTTCTCGGCGCGCGTCCTCGTGGAGTCCCTGGGCGCGGAAGGGCCGACGCTGCTCCTGTTCGAGGACATCCACTGGGCCGACTCCAGCCTGCTCGACCTGCTCGAGACGCTCGCCGCGCGCGTTCGCGACGTGCCGGTGCTCTTCCTCGCGCTCGCCAGACCGGAGCTCTTGAACGAGCGTCCCGGCTGGGCCGGTGGGCTTCCCGCCTACACGGCACTCCCACTCGATCCGCTGACGGGAGACGACGCGCGGGAGCTCGCGACGCTGCTCCTCGAGCGGTTCGAGTCGCCCGGCGCGCGCCGAGACGGTGGCCGAGACGGCGGAGGGCAACCCGCTGTTCATCGAGGAGCTGGCTGCTTCGCTCGCGGAGAGGTCGACGGCCGGATCCGGTGCGCTGCCGACGAGCATCCGCGCCATCGTCTCCGCCCGCCTCGACGCGCTGCCGGCAGACGAGCGAAGCGTGCTCGTCGATGCCGCCGTCGTCGGTCGTGTCTTCTGGCGCGGGGCGCTCTCGCGCATCGACCCGCGCGAGGATCTCTCCACCCTGCTCGGATCCCTCGAGGAGCGTGACCTCATCCGCCGGGAGGCCGTGTCGCGGATCAGAGGCGACCAGCAGTTCGGCGTTCAAGCACGCACTGATCCGGGACGTCGCGTACGAGCGACTGCCGCGCGCTGCTCGCCGCGAGCGGCATGCGGCGGTCGCCGGCTATCTCGAGGAGAGGACCGGCGAGATGCGCCAGTCCGAGGAGGCGCTCGCCTACCACTGGGGCGAAGCCGGGGAGACCGAGAGGGCCGTCGGCCACCTCATCGCAGCCGCCGAACAGGCCGGCCGGGGTTGGGCGCAAGGAGCACGCGCTCGCGCTCTACGCGCAGGCGCTCGAGCTCGTCCCCGAGGACGACACGCGCGACGCCGGCGATCATGCGCCTGCGACAGGCCGTCACCGCGCAGGCGCTTGCGCACATCATCCAGGCGGAGCGCTCAGGCGACCGGAAGACGTGACGGCTACGCCGGGATCGTCGGTGAGCGGGAAGTCGCTCGGGGAGACGTCGCCGGCGATCTCGTAGATCTGCTCGATGAAGTGGTCGCCGAGCAGCTGCGCGTGCTCGCTGACCATCTCCTCGCTCGGCGCGGCATAGATGCAGTACGACTTCGGCGTCCCGTCGTCCGTGACGACGACGTGGCTGTGCTCCCACACGATCTCGGGGAAGCGGTGGTGGCCGATCGCCTTCGATCGCGTGGCAACCGTCGGGAGATTGTCGAGGTCGACGGTGTACGTGCGCTCGATGAGGAACCTCGGCATCGGCGGGATCCTATAGCGGCAGTCGCGCGTCTACGCGGACTCTTCGGCGAGCTCTTCGAGCTCGTCGTCGATGCCCTCGGCGCTCGTGACGAGCGTCGGCTTCTGGCCCTTCGAGATCGTCTCCTTCGTGATCACGCACTTCGTGACGTCGGTGCGCGACGGCAGCTCGAACATGACGTCGAGGAGCGCGAGCTCGATGATCGAGCGCAGGCCGCGCGCACCGGTCTCGCGGGCGAGGGCGTGGTCGGCGATCTGCCAGAGCGCGTCGTCCGTGAAGACGAGCTCGATCGAGTCGTACCCGAAGAAGCGCTGGTACTGCTTCGTGAGCGCGTTCTTCGGCTCGGTGAGGATCTCGACGAGATCCTCCCGCGTCAGCTGGTGGACTGCGGAGATGACCGGCAGCCGTCCGACGAACTCGGGGATGAGGCCGAACGCCATCAGGTCCTCGGGCATCACCTGCGTGAGGAGCTCGGCGCTCGCCTCGGAGTTCCGCGAGCGGATGTCCGCCCCGAACCCGACGGTGTTCTTCCCGATCCGGCGCTCGACGATCTTGTCGAGGCCCGCGAACGCTCCTCCGCAGATGAAGAGGATGTTCGTCGTGTCGATCGAGAGGAACTCCTGGTGCGGGTGCTTGCGCCCGCCCTGCGGCGGCACCGAGGCGACCGTGCCCTCGAGGATCTTCAGCAGCGCCTGCTGGACGCCCTCGCCGGAGACGTCGCGCGTGATCGACGGGTTGTCCGCCTTGCGCGCGATCTTGTCGACCTCGTCGATGTAGATGATCCCCGTCTCGGCCTTCTTGATGTCGAAGTCCGCGGCCTGGATGAGCTTCAACAGGATGTTCTCGACGTCCTCGCCGACGTAGCCGGCCTCGGTCAGCGCCGTCGCGTCGGCGATCGCGAAGGGGACGTTCAGGATGCGGGCGAGGGTCTGCGCGAGGAGCGTCTTGCCGCAGCCGGTCGGCCCGAGGAGGAGGATGTTCGACTTCTGGAGCTCGACCTCCGCGTCCTCGAGCCCCATGCGCACGCGCTTGTAGTGGTTGTAGACGGCGACCGCGAGCGTGCGCTTCGACTCCTCCTGCGAGACGACGTAGTCGTTCAGGACGGAGTAGATGTCGAGCGGCTTCGGGAGGTTGTCGAGGTCGAGCTGGGCCGGTGCGGTCAGCTCCTCGTCGATGATCTCGTTACAGAGATCGATGCACTCGTCGCAGATGTAGACGCCGGGACCGGCGATCAGCTTCTTGACCTGGCGCTGGCTCTTGCCGCAAAAGCTGCATAGCAGCTGCTCGTTACCCTCGCTCGCCCGCGCCATCCCGTGTCTCCTTTTACTCCGATTTCCGGTTCATCGGCTAGGGGGATCGCTCAGTGTCAGTGGTGCTCGATGACGCGGTCGATGAGCCCGTACTCCTTGGCCTCCTCTGCGGTCATGTAGAAGTCGCGATCCATGTCCTTGGCGACCTTCTCGATGTCCTGTCCGGTGTCCTTCGACATGATCTCCTCCATTAGCCGCTTGAGGCTGATTACCTCCCGCGCCTGGATCTCGATCTCGGTCGGCTGGCCGTGGAAGCCCGACGATCCCTGGTGGATGAGGATCTTCGAGTGCGGTAGCGCGCTCCGCTTCCCGGGCGCTGCCGCCGGCGAGGATCGTCGCGCCCATCGACATCGCCATGCCGACGCAGATCGTCCGCACGTCGCACTTGATGTACTGCATCGTGTCGTAGATCGCGAGGCCGGCGTACACGATCCCGCCGGGCGAGTTGATGTAGATCGAGATGTCCTTGTCCGGGTCCTCCGACTCGAGGTGGAGGAGCTGGGCGACGATGAGGTTCGCGATCTGGTCGTCGATCGGCGTGCCGAGGAAGATGATCCGCTCGTTGAGCAGACGCGAGTAGATGTCGAACGAGCGCTCGCCGCGCGAGGTCTGCTCGATCACCATCGGAATCAGGGGGCTCATTCACTCTCCTTGCTGCCGGGGGTCCACAACTTCGTCTCACCCGCGGGCTTCTCCTTGTCGGGCGTCCAGAGCTTGTCCCTCGCTTCCGCGAGGTCGGGTGCGATCGGGGTGACGTCCGCGGCCAGCCGGTCGAGGGCGGCGCGGAGGCGGAGGTCCTCGCGGATCGACTCCTGCTGACCGTGCGCCCAGACGTCCTCGACGAGGGAGTCGGCATCCTCGCCGGCCGCGCTCGCCTCCTCGCGCAGGTAGGTCTTGACCTCGTCGTCGGAGACCTCGATCCCCGCCCGCTCGGCGAGCGCCTCGAGGGCGAGCTCGCGCGCGATGGAGACCGCGGCCTCGAGCACGAACTGGCGCTGGATCTCCTCCGCGGGCGTGCCACTCGCGGCCAGGTAGGTCTCGAGCGAGACGCCGCGGCGCTCCAGCGAGCGGACGAATCCGGTGAGGAGATCGGCTGCGCGCGACTGCACCAGCGCGACGGCGGGTTGCACCTTCGACGCCTCGACCAGCGTGTCGACGGCCGCAACGCGGTAGGTGGCGTCGATCTCCGCGTCGAGCTGGGCACGCAGCGTGTCCTCGATGCTCTGGCGCAGCTCGTCGAGCGTGTCGAACTCGCTGGCAGCGCGCGCGAGCTCGTCGTCGAGCGGCGGCAGTGTCTTCTCCTGCACCTCGCGGACCGTCACCTCGACGGTGCCGACGCGTGCCGTCGGCACGCGGGAAGCTGACGTCCTTCGTCTCACCGGCCGAGGCGCCGACGAGCGCAGCCTCGAGCTCGCCGTGAGCCGGCCTGCTCCGAGCTCGACGACGGTGTCGCGCTGGGCCTCGCCGTCCGGGTCGACGAGATCGACGACCAGCGTGTCGCCCTCGCGGGCGGGGCGGCCGTTGGCGGGGGCGAGCTCGGCGACCGACTCGCGCAGCACGTCGATCTCGGCATCGATCGCCTCGCTCGGCACCTCGGCTTCCACGCGGGGCACCTCGAGCGTCGTTCCAGTCCACGATGTCGGGGAGCGGCTGGACCTCCACCGTCGCATCGAAGCTCCAGCCGTCGTCGGCCGTGCTCGGGAGCTCGAACTCGTACTCGGGCTCGGCGACAGGGCGGACGCGGCTCCGGCTGGCGGCGCCCCAGAACCAGCCGCCGATGTGGCTGTCGACCGCCTCGCGGTAGATCCGGTCCTTCCCGAGCCGGGAGACGAGAACCTGCTGGGGAATCTTCCCCTGCCGGAAGCCCGGGATCTTCACGCTCTCGGCGAGGTCGGAGATCGCGTGCTCGACCGCGTGCTTGACCTGGTCCGGTGAGACTTCGACCGTCAGGCGGACGCGGTTCTCGCCGAGCTCCTGCACCTGCGTGGACACGTGGCCATTCAACCAGCCTGGGCTAGGGTCAGGCGTGATGACCAACGCGGCCGCGAAGCGGACGCCTTCAGGGATGTTCGCGCAACCGGGATCTGCGCGAGCAGATTCCGGTCTTGCGCAAACCTGAGCGCTACGACGTGGTCGTCGTCGGGGTCGGCGGCATGGGGAGCGCTGGCCCTGTATCACCTCGCTCGGCGGGATCCTCGCCGACCTCGCGCTGGAGGGCGCTACCCGGCATGACATCGGGTTCCTGCGCCTGGGTCGCTTCGACCGAACGGGGTCTGGCTGAAGCCAGACCCCAAGATGCGGGCGGGAGGACTCGAACCTCCAAGGGCCTCGCGGCCCAACGGGACCTAAACCCGCCGCGTCTGCCAGTTCCGCCACGCCCGCGGGGTCCCCAAGGATAGGCGCCTGCCCGGGCGCCAGACGTGCGGCGCGCTCCTAGTAGCGGCCGACGAGCAGTCCGACCGTCTCCCGCATCGTCTCGGCGACGAGCCCGAGGAGGAAGACGATCGTCAGCACGGCGGCTGCGCTCAACACCTCCCCCGTCGCCGACAGCACGAGCAACGCGCTGAAGCTGCCGAGGACGAGGAAAGCGGTCGAGAGGGGCCGGCGAGTGTAGGTGCCGAGCCCGAGCCCGACCAGGAACGCGGCGCCGAACACCACGATTCCAAGTGCCATGGACCGCGAGGGTAGGTCCTGCACCGGACGGAGCAGCGACCTGCTCCAATCACGATACCGCGCCTGGGAGCAGATCGGCACAGAGCGTGACAGTTCGAACGTCTGCCGGGACAGTCGTAGGTGTCAGACCCAGGTTGCGAACGTGCGACGGCGAGCGGTCATACTGCGCCGCCGTGCGGCCCGACGGCTCGCCTTCCTGGCCTTCGTGAGGCTCTCGCCGCCGGTTGGCGTGAGCTTGCCCTGTACGTCGGGGCCGGCGTCGTTTACATCGCGTATCGGGGTGGCGTTCCCCGAGTTCCTGTTCTCCTGGGTCGTCGCCGCCGGGCTACCTCGCTCATCTGCGTCGTTCTCCTGCCCGCACTCGTGCGCATCGCCCGCAGATGAGCTGGGCCGCGCACGACCTCGAGCCGTACGTCATCCAGAAGCACCTCGGGAAGCGCGTCGCGTTCGTCCCGCTGCTCGTCGGCTCGTATGCGCCCGACCTGCTGTCGAAGTGGTTCGTGTACGGGGTCACTCTCGTCGGCGTCGAGCTCAAGGCCGACGTCCCGGCGCAGTTCCATCGCGGCTGGCCCGGCGTCGGTTTCACGCACTCGCTCACGTTCGGCGTCCTCGTCGGCCTGCTCCTCTACCTCGTCTGGAGGAACAAGGTCGTGGCGTACAGCTTCGTGATCGGGCAGTGGGCACACGCGCTCACCGACACCGGCGACACGGTCGGGACGATGCTCCTCTTTCCGTTCACCGACCACCTGTTCTCCGTCGGGGCGTGGGCCTACGCGGGACAGACCGGGCGCTACGTCGACGCGGGCGCCTACTTCAGCGGGCTCGGGTTCGTCTGGGACGGGATATTCGTCGTCTGGGCGATCCTGAGCTGGAGAGTCCTCACGCGCGGCTACTTCCGGACGACGGTCATGGCAGCCGATCCGTTCTGGCGCTGGGCCGGCCGCTACCTCTCGGAGACGACGCTGGTGGCGCTCTACCGCGCGTCGTTCTTCTACGGCGTCGCGCGCTGGACGGCCTGGCTGATCTGGGCCCACGTCGTCCGCTCGTTCGCGTTCGACCTGCGCTGGGGCGGACCTCGCTGGGTGCCACGAATCTACGCGCGACGAGCTGAACCAGGCTGCCCCGGCGGCGGCCTGCCGCTGTCCCGGCTGCTGCTCGATGACGCCGCGGCTCGGGTTCTACGGCGTGGTGGCTGTCTGCGCCTGGGTGAAGGGGCATTCCGGCTCGCGTGCGAGAGACATTGGCGAGACGCCCCGGCCCGCCCGAGACGCCGCAGACGCCGCAGATCGTTCAAGCGCCGTTAGCGACGAGCCGATCTCACTCCGGAGTGGCTCATCCGGATGGATCACGCTCTCGCGCGCGGCGTCGGTCGCCGGCGTCGCGACGTTCGCCGTCGGCATCGCTCCTCGCGCCGCCAGGTAGCCAGGTGGAGTCGTTCTTCAGCACTGGTTCTACAACGGGCTCCTGATCCTCGCCTGCGTCGTCGTCGGATCGCGGGCGCTGCTCGTGCCGCGCGAGCGCGCTGCCTGGACGGCGTTCGCGGCGGCGATGGCGTCGCTGGACGTTCGGTGAGATCTGGTACGTCGGCGGTCCATCCCGAGACGTACCCGTCGCTCGGCCGACCTCGGCTTCATCGGCTTCTATCCGCTCGACGTACCTCGGAATGGTTGCGCTGCTCCGCGCACGGACTCGCTCGAATCGGCGGGACGCTCTGGCTCGACGGCTTGACCGCGTCGCTCGCGGCGGCCGCGCTCGGCGCGGCGGTGCTCGTCGAGCTCGTGCTGCGGACCACCGAAGGCTCGCCGTCGACCGTCGCGACGAACCTCGCCTACCCGCTCGGCGACCTGCTGCTGCTCTCCGCGGTCTTCGGCGTCTTCTCGCTCACGCGCTGGCGCCCGGGGCGCGTGGCTGTCCTCGGCTCGGCGTCCTCTGCACCGCCGTCGCGGACGCCGTCTACCTCTTCCAGAGCGCCGCCGGCACGTACGTCGAGGGATCGTGGGTCGACATCCTCTGGCCGTCGCGCTCCTCCTCATCGCGTCGTCGCGTGGGCGGTCGACCGGAGCGGCGTGGAGCTCGAGGTGGAAGGCAGGCCGCTGCTCGCGGTTCCGGCGGCCTGCGCCCTGGTCGCGATCGGCGTGCTCGTCTACGACCACTTCAGCGGGTCAACGTCCTCGCCGTCGGCTCTCGCTGCGGCCACGCTCGCTCGCGGTGGTCGTCCGCCTCGGCGCTCACGTTCCGCGAGAACCGCCGGCTCTTCGAGCTGACCCGCGAGGAGGCGGTCACCGACGCGCTGACCGGTCTCGGCAATCGCCGGAAGCTGCTCGTCGACCTCGAGCGCGTCCTCGAGGAGCCGGTCGAGCCAACCCTCCTGATGATCTTCGACCTCGACGGGTTCAAGGGCTACAACGACACGTTCGGCCATCCCGCGGGAGACGCGCTGCTCGCCCGCCTCGGCTCGAAGCTCGCTGCCGTCCCAGGAGCCGAGCGCGGCGCGTACCGCCTCGGGCGGGGACGAGTTCTGCCTGGTCGTGCGCGGTCGGGAAGGTGAGGCCGAGCCGGTGATCGACCGCGCATGCTCCGCTCTCTCGGAGCGAGGCGAAGGCTTCGAGATCGGCAGCTCCTTCGGCGCAGTCCTGCTCCCAGAGGAGGCCACCGACGCCAGCCAGGCGCTGCACGTCGCCGACGAGCGGCTGTACGCGCAGAAGCACTCGCGGCGCATGGAGACGGACCGCACGATGGACGCCCTCCTCGAAGCGCTCTCGCTGCGGGAGCCCGACCTCCCGATGCACTTGGACAGCGTCGGATCGCTCGCAGTCGAGGTCGCCCGCGCACTCGGGCTCCGCCGCGACGAGATCGACGAGCTCGTGCGAGCGGCACAGCTTCACGACCTCGGCAAGCTCGCCGTGCCGGACGAGATCCTGCACAAGGCCGGGCCGCTGGACGAGCGCGAGTGGGCGTTCGTCCGCCAGCACCCGCTCGTCGGCGAGCGCATCCTCCGCGCGTCTCCCGCCTTTCGGAACGTCGCGACGATCGTCCGCTCGACCCACGAGCGCTGGGACGGGGCGGGGTATCCGGACAGTCTCCAGGGCTCCGAAATTCCCGTCTCTTCTCGAATCATCGCCGCGTGCGACGCCTTCACCGCGATGACATCCGTACGCCCGTACCGCTCCGCACTCTCGACGGAGGACGCGCTCGCCGAGCTCGAGCGCTTCGCGGGCACGCAGTTCGACCCGGCAGTCGTCTCCGCGCTCGCAGCGCTCGTGCGTGACGGCCTCGGCGCGGAACGCTCGGCCTAGTCAGCCGCTACCGTGCCTGAGCTGGCCCCGTAGCTCAGTGGATAGAGCAACAGACTTCGAATCTGTGTGCGGAGGTTCGACTCCTCCCGGGGCCATTCTGACCTCAGTGCCCATGCGGGAGGCGCATGGTTGAGGGGTTCGGAGAGGCCGAGGAGCGCGCTGCGTGCGGTCCCGTGCTGGGTGGGTGCTGGGTCGCGCCTGCCCTCCCGGTATGCGGGGGGAATCGACTTCCGGCAACGGCCGTCGCCGCTGGGAGTCACCGATGCCGGAGGAGGCATCTCCGGCGTCTCGCGGGGTGTTACCGGAGGGAACCCTGGGGAAGCGGCTCGCAGGGCGGCAGGGGCGGTCCTGTGGCCGCCGTGACGGGTCTCGTCGCCTGCATGAACGAGAAGCCTACGGGCCGCGTTCGGGTCAGCTTCCGCTGCCCGCTCCCGTCGGCGTTCATGACGTAGGCCGCGTGCCTGCCGGCACGGTCGCTGACGAAGACGATCTTCCGCCCGTCCGGCGACCAGTCAGCAGAGTGATCGCTCGCCGGGTTTCGGGTGAGCCTCTGCTGCCCGCTCCCGTCGGCGTTCATGACGTAGATGTCAGCGTTGCCGTCGCGCTCGCTGCCGAAGGCGATCTTCCGCCCGTCCGGTGACCAGTTGGGTTGCGATCCGTCTCCCGTCAGCCGCTGCTGACCGCTGCCGTCGGGGTTCATGACGTAGTATCTCCCAGCGACGCTCGCGCGTACGCTCGAACACGATCCGCTCGCCGTCGGGCGACCACGCCGCCCGGTAAAGGACGGCCAAGGTCGCGGGTCAGCCTCGCGGCCCGGTCCCGTCGGCGTTCACGACGTAGATGTCGGTCGAACTCGTGCCGCCGCGCAGGAAGGCGAGCTGCCGCCCGTCGGGCGACCAGGCCGGGGACCAGCCGCGTACGAGCCTGCGGCGCCCGCTCCCGTCGGCGTTCACGACGTGGATCTCCTCCCCCCGCGGCCCGATGAGGGGATCGATAGGAAGGCGAGCCGGCCCCCGGCGGGCGACCAGGTCGGAGACCAGCCGTTCCGCGCGAGCCTGCGGCGCCCGCTCCCGTCGGCGTTCACGACCTGGACGTCGCCGCGCACATTCGGGTAGGCGAGGGTCCGGCCGTCGGGCGACCAGGTAGGGTGGCGACACCCGAGCGAGTTGCGCGCGAGCACGCGCTGGCCGCTCCCATCGGCGCTCACGACGTGGACCGCGTACGGGTGCAGCTCAGGCCCCGCCTGCCGCCGCGCAGGCGCAGGAGGAACGCGACCTCTGGCCGTCGGGCGACCAGGAAGGAGAACTGCACTTCGGGCCGCGCAGGCGCGCCCTGAATCAGATCGAGCAGGCGACTGCCAAGGCCGAACGCCGGCGTGACGAGGAGCGCGGCCATAAGGGCGGTGAGGGCAATAGCGACGGCCGACGAGCGGGTGAGCAACCGCGCCGGCCAGCGACCATGTCTTCCACCGTGCGCTGCGGAGGCGGTTGCGTCGACGGGCCACGGATGCGCCGTCGTAGTGGGAGTCTCGGCACCGGCGTCGGCGACGACACGTCCCCAGTCGCCATCCTCGTCGGCGAACGTCGGGACGAGCTCGTCCAGGACGGAGCTCAGGTAGTCACTCATGTCTTCACCTCTCCAAGGACGGCCCGGAGCCTCGTGTGGGCTGTGTTCAGGGTTGCCGCCACCGTTCCACGGGTGATGCCGAGTACGGCTCCGATCTGCTCGTAGTCGAGGTCGGCGTAATGACGAAGAAAGAGGATGGTCCTCTGCCTCTCTGGGAGAGAGGCGATCGCAGCGCGAATCTCGGGCCAGTCGGTGTCATCGAGGCCGGTCGCAACCGGCTGGTCCTCGATCGGCACGAGTCGACGTCTTTTCTCGGCCGCGCAGACGTTCACGAGAATCTGCCACAGCCAAGATTCGAGACGTCCCTGGCCGCGAAAGTCGCCGAGTGACCTGATCGCCCGCACGAAGGCTTCGTGGACTGCATCTCGACCCCGCTCGACGTCGCTCAGGTTCGCGACCGCGAAGCGAAGGAAGCGCGAGTGGTGCTCGCGGTAGATCGCCTCGATGTCGGCGATCGAGCCGGGATCAGTCACTTGGTGCTGCGGCTGCGTCATCCACTACTTAGATGCACAGCCTGGCAGGATCGTTTAGCCGCACCACGCGATCATCAACAGACACGAAGCCACTGGAGTGTGTCAAGCGACATGCTCGAACTTCGCTTGCGCGTGTCGAGGCCCGTTTTTTCGTGTCGTCCTGTTGCCCCGCTACCCGGGGCCATTCCGTCCTCAGCAGCCATGCGGGAGGCGCACGGTCGAGCGGTTCGGGAGGGCCGAGGAGCGCGCTGCGTGCGGGGCGGTGCTGGGTGGGTGCTGGGTCGGGCCTTTTCTCGAGATTCCGGAAGACTCGACTTCCGGCAACGCACCTGATACCGGGATAGCAGTCGCCTCGCGGGTCGTGAGTCAGTCGGCTCGAGCCACCGCGTATACGAGGGGATGGTGGGGATGCGGCTCGCCGGGGCCAGGGGGCCGTCCTGTGGCCGCCGGGACGGGTTCGGTGACGCGTCGTGGCAGGACGACCAGCATCCGCTCGACCGACTGCGGACGCCGCCGATACCGAGCGCCGGCCCGTCTACACGCGCGCGTATCTGATGTGCGTGACTCCGGGCGCCTCGATCGCCTCGACTTGCTCGAGCCTGGGCTTGGCGTCGCCCAGGTTGTCGAACAGCCGTGCGCCGCTTCCGAGCATCACGGGGACGATCGAGACGAGGATCTCGTCCAGCAGACCCGCCGCCAGATACTGCTGCGCCGCGCCCGCACCGCCGCCGAGAGACACGTCCTTGTCGCCGGCGGCTGCCCGGGCCTGCTCGAGGGCCGACTCGATTCCATCCGTGACGAAGTAAAAGGTGGTTCCGCCCTGCATCTCCAGCGGCTCGCGCGCGTGGTGGGTGAGAACGAAGACCGAGTTGTGGAAGGGCGGGTTGTCTCCCCACCAGCCCTTCCAGGGGTCGTCGCCCCACGGTCCAGGCCCGCCACCGAACATGTTTCGGCCCATGATGGTCGCGCCCACGTTGCCGAGGATCTCCTCGGCGATCGGCGTGCTCGCGTTGACCTCGCCGCCTTCCTTTCCGTGGCTCTCGCGGAATGCCCTGAGCGGAACCACCCACTCGTGAAGCTGCTCTCCCCCGATCCCGAGTGGATTCTTCTCGCTCTGGTCGGGACCGGCGACGTAGCCGTCGAGCGACATCGAGATGCTCACCTTGAACTTGCCCATCGCATGCTCCTTCCCGGAAAAGACGTGATCGATCGTAGGACTCGACGACCGCGCTAGAGTCATCGCTTCTACCTGCGGATCGATGAGTGGAAACTGACGCTGGTGAGCTGAACCAACGGTAATGCCGGGCCCGACCAACCCATCCATCCCCCGTCCTCCTCAGGGAAGGGGTCTTAGGGAAGGACGCCACAGACCGAACCCGGCGCACGTTGGCTTCGCTTTTCGGTCGCGCCGTCCTTCAGCCGGCCGACGTAATCACTGAGCTCGATCGCAACGTCGCGCAGGCGCTCGGGCGTCCACTCGTCGATCGACAGCGTCTAGTTCGGTGTCAGCGATCCAGACGCCCCTCGTCGAGCTCCGCCGTGACCTGACGGAAATCCGCAGCCTCATCGCGGCCATGTCAACGGCTGCGACTGCGGGCACCTTCGTTGTGCGGGGGCCTGCACAGGGGCCCGGGCGGGTGCTGCCCGAAGGGTCGTGCTCCTTCGCGTCTCCGACGCGTAAGGACGGCGGCTGAGGCGACACCAACTTCTCCGACACCGAACGACAAGGAGGAGTCGATGCCCTGGGGTAACTGGATAAGTCCACCTCAGCGAGCCCGACGGCCAGATAGAGCGAGACGGCGAGGTGATCGTCAGGTGATCACTATCGCGGATGGAGAGCGCAACGTCCTCATCGTCGTCTGCGCGATCAGCGCAGGCATTCACGCCGCGCTCACGCCCGAGCACTTCGCCGAGGGAAGGGGCGCGGGGCTCGGCTTCCTCTCGGCCACCGTCCTGCTCGCAGCGCTCGCTGTCGCGCTGACGCGACGGCCGAGCCCGACGGCTCTCGGCGGTAGTGCCGTCGTCCTGGTCGGCCTACTCGTGAGCTACGTGCTCGCGACGACAACGGGGCTCCCACTCCTCCATCCAGACGTCGAGCCAGTCGACAGCGTCGCCCTCGCCACCAAGGCCATCGAGGTCGTCGGCCTACTCGCAGCGGTGCACCTCCTCGTGCGCGGCCGCCCGGCCGTCGCTGCGACCCACCTCCTACCGAAGGGAACACTGACGTGAACACCCGTACCGATCGTTCAATTCCGCTTGCGCTGACCATGCTGATTGCCCTCTTCAGCGCCCTCGTCGCTCTCGCCGTCTCCGGCGGGCACGACGCCGCGGCGCACGGCAATACCGCTGCGCACGCGACCCACGCCTCGGCGACGATCTCGACGAAGGAGCTGTCTCTGCGTCAGGGCATGCGGAAGCTCTGGGAGGACCACATCACCTGGACACGCCTCGCAGTCATCAGCCTGACAACCGATGCGCCTGACACGCAGGCCACCGTCGGTCGACTGCTGAAGAACCAAACCGACATCGGCAATGCGATCAAGCCGTACTACGGCAACAAGGCCGGGAACCAGCTGACCGCGCTCCTGCGTGAGCACATCCTCATCGCAGCCGATCTCATCGCAGCGGCGAAGACCGGCGACTCGGGTGCCACATCAGCGCAGCAGGCTCGCTGGCAGGCGAACGCCGACGAGATCGCGATGTTCCTCTCCACGGCCAACCCGAAGTCCTGGAAGCCCGCGGCGATGAAAACGATGATGCGGAGCCATCTCCGCCTGACGACGAACGAGGTCGTCGCTCGGCTCACCAAGAACTGGGCGGCAGACGTCCGGGCGTACGACCGGATCCACATCCAGATCCTCCACATGGCGGACATGCTCTCCGACGGCCTCGTCGCGCAGTTCCCAGGCAGGTTCGTGTAAGAGCCTCACCCGGAAGAGCACTAACGAGACATGCACACCACCACGAGAAACGAGCAGGGCGGGGCGCTTGTCGCCGCGTGGCGTCGTGACCAGCTTCTCGGCGCAGGGTTCACGTTGCCGGACGCGAGGCGGCTCGCCGGCGACCCGCGCTACGACCTCCACGCTCTGCTCGATCTCGTGCACCGCGGCTGCCCACCCGGACTCGCAGCGCGGATCCTCGCCCCTCTCGACGAGGCGAGCGCGGCGTGAGCGGCGCTACTCTCGCCGTGAAGGTGCCAACCGCAGCCTCGAAGCCAGCCCTGTCACACCTGGACGAGGAATCGCGCGCCTGGCTGCAGAGCCTCCGCGCGGAGGGTGCGACCCGGGACGACGCGATCGCCCGCCTCCACGAGCTCCTGCTTCGCGCCGCCCGCTTCGAGGTCTCGCGCCGCAGGGCGGGTCTTCCGCACCTCCGGGGTGACGACCTGGACGACCTCGCCGTCCAGGCTGCCGACGATGCGCTCGTCAGTGTCCTCCGGCGACTCGACGACTTTCGAGGCGCGAGCCGATTCACGACGTGGGCGTACAAGTTCGCCCTGCTCGAGGCCGCGGTCAAGCTCCGCAAGCGCGCCTGGCAGGGGAAGGAGATCCCGCTCGAGTCGGAGACATGGAGCTCGATCTCGAGCTCGGGGCTCGAGCCGGACGTCGAAGCGGAGCAGAGCGAGCTGTTGAAGGTGCTCCAGCACGCCATCGCGGAAGTCTTGACCCCGCACCAGCGCCGTGTACTGGTTGCACTCGCGATCGACGGTGTCCCGATCGACGTGCTCGCCGAGCGGCTCGAAACGACCCGTGGCGCCTTGTACAAGACCCTGCACGACGCACGGCGAAAGCTGCGCACGCATCTCGAAGAGTGGGGCCTCGCGCCCGAAGCACTCATGGAGGAGACGAGTTGATGGAACGAAGCAACCTCAGCGAGGCGCTCGGTCGCCTGCTCGGGCCTGCAGAGCCCGAGATCGGTTGCGACACGTGCTTCGAGGAGCTCGACCGCTATGTCGAGCTCGAACTCGCTGGCGAAGAGGTCGACGCGGCCATCCCCGGCCTGCGAGCCCACCTCGAGGGCTGCCCAGCCTGCCGTGAAGAACACGACAGCCTGTTCGCTCTCGTCAGCGGTGAACGAGCCTCGTAGATCCCCCGTCGGTGACGTCCGTTCGAGAAGTCAAGACCGATCTCAGCTCGGGGCTCGCACTAATGGTGCCCTCACCCCACGTCGATCTGACCGATCCTGGCTTCTCGAAGAACGGGACGTAAGAACAGACGCCCGCCCGACACGAAGCTGGAGGCACCCAAGAACAGAGGAGAACTGATGCTCGAGACAACCCCCGTGCTCGTCGACCCGGCCGACAACGCATTCGACTTCCACGGAGCCGCCGACCCGCTTGCGCCGAACCTGCTGAATCACGCGACGTCGAGGGAGATCGCCCCTGACGACTGGCTCCGCTACCGCAGCTACGTCGGCGAGATCCTCGCGGCGCTTGGAATGGACCTCGACACTCCCGGTACGCGCAACACGCCGGAGCGATTCCTAAGGTCGCTCCTCGACTCGACCTCGGGATACGAAGGCGATCCGAAACTCGTGACGGCGTTTCCGGCCGAAGGCACCCGCCTCGGGAATGGCGTTCCCGGCCAGATCATCGAGGGCCCAATTGCCTTCTCGGCTCTCTGCGAGCATCACGCGCTCCCGTTTCTCGGTGTCGCCTACGTCGGGTATGTCGCCGACCAGCAATTGATCGGTATCTCGAAGCTGACGCGCCTTGTGCGCGTCTTCTCGCGTCGGTTCACGGTTCAGGAGCGGCTCGGCGAACAGATCGCCGACACGCTCGAGGCGCTCATTGATCCGCTAGGCGTCGCCGTCCACCTCGAGGCGACGCACCTGTGCACGCGCATGCGCGGAGTCGAAGAGGACTCCAGCACCGTCACGACGTTCTGGCGGGGAGCATTCAGCGACGCCGACCTGCGGCGCGAATTCCTCGATGACGTGCGGAGCCGGAGGGGGCGTCGCTAGGCGCTTGAGGTCTTCATCCGCCGTGAAACCGCCGAGCCCTTCATCGAGGGCGTCCGAGGCGACGATCCCGAATTGGCGAGCCACCCGCAGGTCGAGTAGCGGGAGCCGTCGGGCGTGCCGTCAGTACTCGCTCACGCCGCTTGGCGGTATTGGTCAACGCCGACTTGGTCGTCTCGGCTGCCAAGCGGACGAACATGGCTCAGGAGCAAGGCTCGCAGCTCCGCATGCAGTTCCTCGACGCTAGGTTCAGCGGGGGCGTGCCGAGCGGCGAACGCGACCGCGAGCACGATCAGCCCGTTCACAGCTACCAAGATGCCGACGCCAAGCGCGACGTAGATCCACACGCGCGTCACAGCCTGCCCGCAGCTGCGGACGGACGATCCCGGCGCCCGGAACATCGGGGAGCCATCGGTCCTGGGCCATGCCAAATCCGCCCGCGCAGACAGCCGGTAGTTACCGTTGAGAACGTCAGCGGATAGGGGAGCTCCCGATGACGAAGCACCTGGTCGTCTTCGCAGCTATTGCAGTCGTCGTCTCATCGGCGAGCTCGGCGACCGACCAGTCCTTTCCGAAGCGCATCGACCTTCCCGATGGCTTGCAGCCCGAGGGGATCGCGACCGCAGGCGAGCGCTTCTTCACGGGATCGCTCGAGACGGGAGCGGTGTACAGCGGAAGCCTGCGCACCGGAGAGGGAGCGTTGCTCGTCCAGCCGCAAACCGGGCGCGTCGCCGTGGGCATGAAGCACGATCGCGGCCGGCTCTTCGTCGCCGGCGGCATGACAGGCAACGCGTTCGTCTACGACGCGAACACCGGCCGAGACATCGCGTCGTACCGCCTCTCGCGCGGCGGCAGCTTCGTCAACGACGTCGTCGTCACGAGGACCGCTGCCTGGTTCACCGACTCGTTCAAGCCCGTCCTCTATCGCGTGCCGCTCGGCGCCGGTGGACGCCCCGGCGCGCCGTCGGCCGTGAAGACGGTTCGGCTAACCGGCGCGTACAGGCATGCCAGCGGATTCAACGTCAACGGGATCGATGCGACCCCGAACGGCAAGACGCTCGTCATCGTCCAGTCGGGAACTGGGAAGCTCTTCACGGTGACTCCGGCCGGCGTAGCCAGGCCGATCACGCTCGCTGGAGGCGGCCAGAGCGTGCCGAACGGCGACGGGATCGTCCTCGCCGGTCGGACGCTCTACGTCGTCCAGAACCAGCTGAACGTCGTGGCCAAGATCGCGGTCGCCTCGAACCTGCGGAACGGGCGCATCGTGCGCCGGATCTCCGAGCCCGGACTTCGACGTCCCGACGACAGCTGCGCTCCAGGACAGCCGGCTGTACGTCGTGAACGCGCGCTTCGGCACGACTCCGACTCCGACGACCGACTACTGGATCACGCAAGTCCCGAAATGAGCGCTAGGGCGCAGCAGACCTCGCTCTACGGCCTCTTGCCGTAACGCCGTGCTGCCCTGCTTTCGCGGGTGCGCTGCCGCCAACGCTGCTTGGCCTCGCGACGCAGCCGTGAGCTCGAGCGCAGCTCGATCGCGCGGAGCTCTCGCTCGAGCTTGCGATAGCTCTTGTAGCGCTCCGGATCCAGGACCCCGCTTTCGAGAGCGTCCTGCACCGCACAGCCCGGCTCGCTCGAGTGCGCGCAGTCGTTGAAGCGGCACTGCGTCGCGAGCTCGGCGATGTCCGAGAATGCGCTGTCGACATCGCCTTCCCAGACCTGCAACTCGCGCAGTCCGGGCGTGTCGACGAGCAACGCTCCGCCGGGAAGGACGAGCAGCTGCCGGTGCCGCGTGGTGTGACGACCTCGACCGTCGCGACGAAGGTCACCGGTCGGCATCAGCCTCCGGCCGGCCAGCCGGTTGACGAGCGTCGACTTGCCGGCGCCGGAGGATCCGAGCAGGACGAACGTCCGGGCGGGTCGGAGGAGCTCCTGTACAGCGTCGATCCCTTCGCCCGTCACGTTCGAGACAGCGAGCACCGGGACGCCGATCGCGACCGCCTCGGCCTCGGCGAGCTTCTCGAAGTCGTCGCAGACGTCGAGCTTCGTCAGCACGACGACCGGGTCGGCGCCCGAGTCCCAGGCGGCCACGAGGTAGCGCTCGAGACGTCGAGGATTGAAGTCCCCGTCGAGCCCCGACACGAGAAGAACCGTGTCGACGTTCGCGACCAGAATGTGCTCCTCGGCCTTGAGCCAAGGCGTCTTGCGGGAGACCTTCGACTGCCGCGGCAGGAAGCCCTCGATCGCGTAGCGACCGCCGGGAGCGTCGCAGACCGCGACCCAATCGCCGACCGCGGGCATCGAGCCCCAGAGCTCGTTGTCGCGGAGGCGTCCACGGGCGTGCGCGAGCCGCTCGTCCCGCTCGCCGCGCACGAGGTATCCGCCGCGGTGCTCCGCGACGACCCGGGCAGGCTCGAAGCCTCGCTCGGCATGAATCTGGAAGGCCGCCTCGTGCTCGTCGGTCCAGCCGAGAGCGGCCAGGGTTCCATCGGACAACGTGAAGCTCCTTTACTCGGGTGGAGAACCAGGCCGCGGCTCGCGGCGTCCGAGAAGGAGTGGTGTTAGAGGACGGCAGCGAGCCGGAGGGAGATGCAGCTATGGACTTTCATGCGCATGCCTCCTCTCGCTCGACGACTGACCCAGGCAGGGTACGGCGCGCGTCGCCGAACGTCAAACGCTTGACCAGATGGACTCCATTCCCGTTGAATGCCCGGGGGTGAGCGTCGAGACCACAGCCGAGAGCCGGCCAGCCACGAACGGTGCACCGATGGTCCAGCCTCGAGGGCGTTCGCAAGAGCTTCGGCGACAACCTCGTCCTGGACGGCATCGACCTCAGCGTCGACCTGGGCGAGGTCCTCGTCGTCATCGGCCCGAGCGGGAGCGGGAAGAGCACGCTTCTTCGCTGCGTCAACCTCCTCGAGCCGATCCAGGAGGGACGAGTATTCCTCGAGGGCGAGGAGATCACCCGCAAGGGTGCCAATGTGTCTGCGATTCGTCAGCGGATCGGGATCGTCTTCCAACAGTTCAACCTCTTCCCCCACCTGACGGCGATCGACAACCTCACGCTCGCCGCCCGCCGGATCCGCAAGATGCCTCGTCGCGAAGCGGAACGGCGCGGCCGGGAGCTCCTCGCGAGCGTCGGTCTCGAGGAGAAAGCGGATCAGCACCCGCACCAGCTCTCGGGCGGCCAGCAGCAGCGTGTGGCAATCGCCCGCGCGCTGATGATGCAACCGCACGTCATGCTCTTCGACGAGGTCACCTCGGCCCTCGACCCGGAGCTCGTCGGAGAGGTGCTCGTCGTGATGCGCGACCTCGCCCGCGAAGGCATGACGATGCTCATCGTCACGCACGAGATGCAGTTCGCGCGTGAGGTGGGCGACCGCCTGATCTTCATGGACGGTGGCAAGATCGTCGAGCAAGGAAAACCACGCGACATCCTCGAACGTCCGCAGGAGGAGCGGACGAGGCAGTTCTTGCGCAGGACACTTCAGCTCGACCATGCCTTGGACGAGCTCACCATCGACGAAGGAGGAGAATTCGAATGAGACGACTTTTCGTCGTCATCACCGCCATCGTGACTCTCGGCGTAGGGATTGCAGCTTGGGGGACGGCCGCATCCGCCCGTGAGGCGGGCGCGTCCGAGCTCGAGCGAGCTCAGCAGAACCTGCCGCCGCTGCCCGCCGACATCAAGGAGCGGAAGAGGTGGAACATCGCCGTGAAGTGCGACCAACCACCGTTCGGATACATCGGGCTTCAGAGCCGGAACGCTGGCTTCGACGTCGAGATCGCTCGTTGGTTTTCTCGCTTCGCGTTCGGCAAGTCGAACCGTGTCAACTGGACCTGTGTCAGCTCCGCGGCTCGGGAGCCGGCGCTGACGACGGGCAGAGTCGATCTGGTGGCCGCGACGTTCACGTACAACACCGACCGGGAGTCGCGGATCGACTTCTCGCGTGCCTACTACAAGTCGACCGGGCGCATGCTCGTGCGTAACGACTCGTCCATCCGCTCGCTCAACGACCTCGCAGGGAAGACGGTGGCCACGACGAGCGGGTCCGTCTACGACGCGTGGATCAAGAACTGCTTCAAGGATACGAAGCTGATCGTCACGGACGTCTTCTCGAACGCGCTGATCGCGTTCCGAGACGGGCGTGCGGACACCCTGATGTTCGACGACAGCTCTCTGCTCGGCGTCGCCGTGACCGATCCCGCCACGAAGCTGACCAGCGACCTGTTCCTCTCGCAGCCGTACGGCATCGGGATCAAGCAGGGCAACACCGCGCTCAAGGCGTGGGTCGACTCGCGCCTGAACCTGATGAAGAAGCGGGATCACTTCCTCCCGATCCTGAAGAACACCGTGCCTCCCGCACAGGTTCCGCCCTTCTCCAAGAACATCCTGAGACCGAAGCAGACGTTCGGCTACAACCAGAACGACATCACCAAGGTGTGCCCGTAGCGGGCACCGCTGTCGCACTCGAGCCTGGAGCGGCCGCCGAGGCGGCCGCTCCACTCTGGACCATGACGGCCGCGCTCGCGCTGAGTTTCGACCTTACGTGGCTCTCGGACACCTGGTCCTTCGTCCGAGACAACTTCGACGAGCTTGCCGCCGCTCTGCGCCGGACGATCCAGGTCTCTCTGATTGCCATCGCAGGGGCATTCCTCGTCGGGCTCGTCCTGGGCGCCGCTCGCGCGTATCGAATCCCCGTCGTCAGCCAGCTCGCAGCCGTGTACGTCGAGGTGATCCGAAACACGCCGATCCTCGTTCAGATCTTCTTCCTCTACTACGGACTGACTCAGGCAATCGGCCCGTGGCCCGGTGTCCGCTTGGAGGGATTCACCGTCGCGTGGCTCTCGGTCATGATCTGGGGCGGCGCCTTCAACACGGAGAACTTCCGCGCCGGCTTCGAGGCCGTCCCGACCCGCTATCGCGAGGCCGGGTACGCGCTGGGGTTCAGCCCATTCGCGACGTTCTTGAACGTGACGCTTCCGATCGGCGGGCGAATCGCCCTGCCGTCGTCGATCAATACGTACATCAGCGTCGTCAAGAACACGTCGCTGATGTACGTCATCGGCTATCCCGAGCTGACGACGACCGTGCTTCAGATCCAGGCGCTGACGCTCGAGACCGTGGAGGCGTTCACGGTACTCGCGGTGACCTACCTGATCCTCGTCTGGACGATGTCCGCGCTGATCAGGGTTGCCGAGTCTCGTCTGGCGCTGCCGGAGGAAGCGAGATGAACCCCCCAGACTGGGTCAGCGAGGTCGCGCGGTACGTCCTCGAAAAGGGGTTGGTAAACACCCTCAAGATCGCCGGGATCGCACTCGTGGGAAGCACGCTCGTCGGGATCACGCTCGGGACGCTCCTGACGATCAAGTTCCTGCCGTTGCGGGCACTCATCCGGCTCTACATCGAGATCTGGAGAGGTCTTCCGATCCTCGTGACGATCTTCATCATCTTCTACGCACTCCCGGCAGTGAGCCTGAGTTTCCGATTCGAGGCGCTCACCGCCGGGACGATCGCGCTCATCCTGTGGGGCAGCGCACAGGTGGCCGAGACGACGCGGGGAGCTGTCCAGTCCATCCCGCGCGAGCAGCACGAAGCCGCCTCGGCGCTCGGCTTCGGCTGGGTCGGCCGACACGCGTTCGTGATCATGCCTCAGGCGCTCCGTCGTCTCCTGCCTCCGGTCGTGGGCTTGCTCGTCAACATCATCCAGAACACGACGATCGTCCAAGTGATCGGTGCGGCGGAGCTCCTCGAATCGGCCAAGCGCCAGGTGGAGCGGCTGACCGCGCCGCCGCCCGCCGGTATCGCCGAGATCCATTCGTTCGAGATCTACGGAGCGGTCATGCTCATCTTCTTCCTGATCTCGTTCCCGCTGACGCGGCTCGCCGCGTACTTGGAGCGCCGGCTCGCATGATCCGCACGCGGCTATCCTGAGCTGACCGCGGTGGCGGTAGCTCAGTTGGTAGAGCCCCGCGTTCACCGCGGGGGAACCACATGGTTCCCCCGCGAGCCCCCTCCTTCGAGGCGAGCCCACGGAATGAGCGCTCCGCGCCTACGGCCGAATGAATCGGCCTTCGGCCTGAAGACATCGTGCGTCGAACCGATGGCCTCCTCGAGAAGCTGGAGTCGGGTCGGCACGGGCTATCCTGTTTCCGCCGCGGTGGCGGTAGCTCAGTTGGTAGAGCCCCGGGTTGTGGTCCCGGTGGTCGCGGGTTCGAGTCCCGTCCGCCACCTCAGCTGTGCGCAGATCGGAATCCGCTCGCGCGGATTCCGATCGCGCGAAGATCCCTCTAGGAGGCCGCTTTCGCGGCCTCTGCCGCTGCCACTTGCCGACCGCCAAACTGACTGAGCGGTACGGTTCCGCCGCGATGACGTACGGTCACGCGTGGCTCGTATGGCGAGATCCTGGCGCTGGTGCTGATCGCGATCTACTGCATCGCGGGAACGATCGGCGTCTTCGCGGACTTCGGCTCCACAGGCAACACCGCCCTCTGGGTCGGGTTCCTGCTCGGAGGCGCGGCGTTGCTCGTCGTCGGGCTCTGGGCCTATCGCGTGTCCCCGTCCACCTCGGCCGTGCTCATCTCGATAGGAGCCGCCGCAGGCGGGCTCCCGCTCTTCTGGACGCTCTTGGTCCCGCTCGGAGCAGCCGTGCTGATCGCGCTCGCGTTTGCGCTCGCGCGCCGGCCAGCGGCGCCCGCGTAGCCGGTGCGCCACACGCGTCACGGCTGGTGGCTCGAGGAGGCCGGCGAGGTCGTTCCGAATCGCGCGCTCGAAGGCGCTGCGGGCGCGGACGTGGTCATCGTCGGTGGTGGATACCTCGGGCTCTGGACGGCCTGGCACCTCCTCGACCTCGAGCCGAACGCCGACGTCGTGATCCTCGAGGCCGAGGTGTGCGGGCACGGGCCGAGCGGGAGGAACGGCGGCTTCTGCGAGACGCTCTGGCCCGATGCGGCGACGCTCCGCGAGCGTGTGGGAGACCCTGCCGCGCTCGCGGTCTGCCGGGCGTCGGAGGACGCCGTTCGCGGGATCGGCAGGTGGTGTGAGGCGCAAGAGGTCGATGCCTGGTACCGCGCCGCACCGATGCTCCGCGTGGCGTCGACGGAGTCGCAGGTCGACTCCTGGGCTCCGGTCGTCCGCGCCGCCCGCGAGCTCGGCGCTCCCGAGGAAGTCGTGGCCGTCACGGCAGAGGACGTGCGTGCGCGCTGCGACTCGCCGCTCTTCCTCGGAGGCGCGCGCTTCCGCCTGAACGCGACCGTGCACCCGGCACGGCTCGCGCTCGGACTGCGGGCCAGGCTCCTCGAGCGAGGCGCCCGCATTCACGAGCGGACGCAGGTCACGAAGCTCCACCCAGACGGGAGCGTCGAGACCAGAAGCGGTCGAGTCAGCGCCGGGTCCGCCGTGCTCGCCGTCAACTCGAGGACGTCCGCATTTCCCGGCTACCGCCTCTCGCTCGCGGCCGCCTCGAGCCACATCGTGCTCACGGAGCCTGTCCCCGAAGTGCTCGACGAGATCGGCTGGATCGGAGGCGAGGCCGTCGTCGACAGCCGGACTCTCGTCCACTACATGCGCACGACGAACGACGGCCGAATCGCCTTCGGGTGGGGCGGCGGCGCGATGGGCTTCGACGGGCGGGTCTCCCGGCGACAAGAAATCGACGCACGGGTCATTGCACGCGCACGTGAGTCGCTCGGCCGCTTCTTCCCGCAGCTCCGCGGCCGCCGCGTGACGCACGCGTGGGGCGGCCCGATCGACGTCTCCCCCACGCACTACCCCATCTTCGGCAGCCGCGGGCGCGTGCATCACGGCTTCGGCTTCACCGGGAACGGCGTCGGCCCGTCGTACCTCGGCGGGGAGATCCTCGCCCGTCTCGCACTCGACCGCAGAGACGAGCGGACCGCGCTCGCAATCGTCGAGCCTCGCCGCAAGCTCTTCCCACCCGAGCCCTTCCGCTACATCGGCGGCTCGCTGATCAGACGCGCGCTGCTCGCGAAGGATGCCGCCGAGGACGAAGGCCGGGAGCCGGGCGCAGCGACCGCTTTCGTGGCGGCGCTCCCTCGGCGCCTAGGGCTGCGGCTGCCGCGTTAGCTCGTAGCGCAGGAAGAGGTGCGATCCCGCACGACGCGCGCTCAGCAACCGCCCGTTGACGCCCGCGTCGGGCAGGAGCGCCGCTTCCTCGATGAGCTGAAGCCGGTCGTCGGGGTCGGGCCGGCCCGCCAGGAGCGGGGACACCGTCAGGAAGAGCTCGTCCACGAGCCCGGCGGCCACGAACGAGCCGAACAGCGTCGGGCCGCCTTCCGTCAGGACGAGCGAATGACCACGGTCGTGCAGTAGCGCGACAGCTGCTCGAGGATCGAGCTCCGCGCCGAGTGACTCGATGGTCGAGGCGGCCGGCAGCTGATCGCCGAGCGCAGCCTTGCCCTCGGTGGTAGTGAGGACGAGCGCGCCGCGCTCGAGCAGGGGGTGGTCGACGTCGAGCGAGCCGCTGCGGGTCAGGATCGCGACTTCGGGAGCCGGCGAGAGACCCAGACGCGTGCGCAGTTCCACGAGCGCCTCGGCCGTCGCCGGGTATGGACCAGCCGGCGACCACATCCCCCTCGGCGAGCCGTGCAGCGTTCCCGTCCCGATCACGACGACATCTGCGAACGCCCGCAGGAGCCCCATCAGGAACCGATCCGCATCACTCCCGGCGGCGATGATCTTGTTCGACTCCGGAACCGACGGGATCGCGACGACGCCGTCCAAGGTCGAGACGAAGTTCGCGTACAGCCGCGGAGCCGTGAAGCCGAGCGTCCCGCCGTGGAGTCGTTCGAGCTCGGCGGGCAGATCGACGCTCGGCAGCCCGTCCGCCTCGAACAGCACTTCCAGCATCTAGGTCAGCGCTTGCGGTCGCCGTTCTGCGCCAGCTGCAGGAACTCGCGTCGCAGGTCCGGGCTCTCCTCGTACGCGCCCCGCCAGAAGGTCGTCACCGTGCGCGAGTGCTCCTCGCGTACTCCGCGCATCTGCGTGCAGAGGTGCTCGGCCTCGAGGTATACGGCGACGCCGTGCGGCGCCATCAGGTCGAAGAGGGAGTCCGCGATCGACCGCCCCATGAACTCCTGCACGGTGAAGCGGCGCGCGAACAGGCGGACGAGTCGCGTCAGCTTGGAGATGCCGATGATCCGCTCGTGCGGGATGTAGCCGAGGTACGCGAACCCGTGGAACGGCAGGGCGTGATGCTCGCAGAGCGCGTAGAAGGAGATGGCGCCTTCGACGACCTGGTTGTACTCACAGCTCCCGTCGGAGCCACATTCGTTCGGAAAGGCGGTCAGGAGCTTCTCGTCGCCCTCATAGCCCGAGGTGGCGTCGAACATCGCCTTCAGGAAGCGCTGCGGCGTTTCCTCCGTGCCCGGCGTGTCGAGGTCCATCCCGAACGCACCGAAGATCTCGCTGACGTACTCCTCGAAGCGGCGCCAGTTGGCGGCGTCGATGTGCCGCGGGGAGACCTGCTCCCACTCGGTGGTCTCCTCGGGATCGGTCGCCACTCGGAGCGGGCCTGCAATGAGACCGCCTCGAATGTCCACGACATCCGCGTCGCCGTCGTTCGGCATCAGCTCTCCTTCCTGCGATTGCTGCCGAGCAGCCTACTGACGCGCTTGTGAGAATGGGGCGAGGTGGCCGGCTCAGACCTCGTGACAACCGTCGTCGGGAGCTATCCCCAACCGGGCTGGCTGATCGACAGGGAGCGGCTCGGCGAGCGGCTTCCTCCGCGCGTGCGGGCGCGTGAGCTCTGGCGGGTACCCGAGGCGTTCCTCGAGGAGGCCCAGGACGACGCCACTCGCGTCGCCGTTCGAGACATGGAGCTCGCGGGCGTCGACGTGATCACCGACGGTGAGATGCGTCGCGAGAGCTATTCGAACCGCTTCGCGACGGCGCTCGACGGCGTCGACCTCGATGCACCGGGCGTCGCGATCGACCGCACGGGCCACGAGAACCCCGTCCCGCGCGTCGTCGGCGCGATACGGCGCACGCGACCGGTCGAGGTCCGGGACGTCGAGTTCCTGCGCGCGATCACGGACCGGCGTATCAAGATCACCGTTCCGGGACCTTTCACGATGACCCAGCAGGCTCAGAACGACCACTACGCGGACGAGCGGAGCCTCGCGCTCGCGTACGCGGAGGCCGTCAACGCGGAGCTCCGGGATCTCAAGGCAGCCGGTGCCGACGTCGTGCAGATCGACGAGCCGTACCTCCAGGCGCGGCCAGAGCCCGCGCGCCAGTACGCGGTCGAGGCGATCAACCGGGCGCTCGAGGGGATCGAGGGCGAGACGGTCCTCCACACCTGCTTCGGCTACGCCCACGTCGTCCACGACCGTCCCACCGGCTACCCGTTCCTCCGCGAGCTCGACGACAGCCTCGCGACACACCTCTCGCTCGAGGCCGCGCAGCCAAGCCTCGATCCAGCGGTCCTGCGTGACGTCCCGAGCAAGGTGATCGTGCTCGGCGTGCTCGACCTGGGCTCGAGCGAGGCCGAGACGCCCGAGCTGGTCGCTGAGCGCATCCGCAGAGCTCTGGAAGTCGTGCCGCCCGAGCGGCTCGTCGTCGCGCCCGACTGCGGGATGAAGTACCTGCCGCGCGAACTGGCGTTCCGGAAGCTCCAGGCGATGGTTGCCGGGGCCAGCCTCGTCCGGGAAGATCTCGCCGCGTGATGCAGATCGGCAAGGCAAGGGATCCCGTCAGCCACATCAGCCAGGCCTACCCGGACCGCGTCGAGGTACGGGGACGCGACCTCACCGGCGACCTGATGGGCAGGCTGAGCTTCACGGAGTACTTCCACCTGCTCCTGACCGGACGCGAGCCGACGGAGGATCAGCGGTTCTTCCTCGATCTCCTGCTCGTCGCGATCGCGGAGCACGGGATGATGCCGACCAACGTCGCAGCGCGCATGACACTCGCGGCCGACCCAGGGTCGCTGCACGGAGCCGTCGCCGCCGGAATCCTCGGCGCAGGCCCGGTCGTTCTGGGTACCTCCGAAGAGTGCGCCCGGCTCCTCGAGACCGACAGTGAGCCGAAGGAGATCGTGCGCACGATCCACGAGGCGGGCGGGAAGATTCCGGGCTTCGGCCACCCCGTCCACACGCCCGTCGACCCGCGGGCCGAGCGCATCCTCGAGCTGGCCGACGAGCGCGGTGTGAGCGGTGCGAACGTCGCACGGGCGCGGTCGTTTCGCGACGCGGTGGCCGCAGAGTTCGGAAAGCCCCTGACGATGAACGTCTCGATGCCGATCGCAGCCGTGCTGCTCGACCTCGGCTTCTCCTCCGACGCCGTGAAGGCGGTCCCGATCCTCGCCCGCACCGCCGGAGTGCTGGCCCACCTCGCCGAGGAACGAGAGCACTCGATCGGATTCGTCCTCGCCGCCGGAGCGGAGCAAGCGATCACCTACGAGGCGTGATGCCCACGCCGGAGATCGAGACGCGCCCGTGGGAGGAGCAGCTGGCTCTCGACGACGAGAGCTACCGGACGCAGCTCGCCTACGTCTTCGAGCGCTCGGCGTTCTACCGCCAGAAGCTGACTGCCGCAGGTTTCCAGTCCGCGGAGGCAGCCGGTCGGCTCACCGAGATGGCGCAGCTTCCGCTCACCGAGAAGAGCGAGCTCAAGGCCACGGCCTCCCCCGGCAATCCGTTCGGCACCCATCTCTGCGCGGATCCGTCCGAGATCGTCCGGATCTACTCGACGAGCGGCACAACCGGTGCGCCGAGCTACATCCCCCTCACCTCGGCCGATCTCGAGAACTGGGTGGCGGCGTCCGCGCGCAGCTACGCGGCCTCCGGAGTCGCGGCCGGACAGCGCATCGTCACCACTTACAACGCCGGGCCGTTCGTGGCCGGCGCGGCGTTGCTCGCGTTCGATCGCATCGGCCTCTGCCACATCCCGGTCGGCACCGGGAACAGCGAGCGGCTGATCGCGTCGGTGGCTGCGCTCGAGCCAAAGGCCGTGGCGTTGACGCCTTCCTACGCGGCGCACCTCGTCGAGTGGGCGGCGGAGCGCGGCTTCGACCTCCGCGGCTCGAGCGTCGAGCGCGTCCTCGTCGCCGGTGAGCCCGGCGGGGGCGAGCCGCTCTTCCGCGCGACGCTCGAGGGAGGCTGGGGTGCGAAGGTGACCGAGGCGATGGGGATCGGGGACATCGGCCCGTCGCTCTGGGGGGAATGCGAGGAGCAGGACGGAATGCACCTCGGCGCACGCGGCTTCGTGCACGCCGAGCTCGTCGATCCCGAGACCGGTGAGGCCCTCGGGCTGGAAGACGGGGCGACCGGAGAGCTCGTGCTGACGCACCTCCGGCAGCGCGCGGCGCCGCTCCTCCGCTTCCGGACGCGCGACCACGTGCGTGTCCGGACGAGCCCATGTGCCTGCGGACGTACCGGCCCCCGCGTGCGCTGCATCGGGCGCACCGACGACATGCTCATCGTCCGCGGAGTGAACGTCTTCCCCTCGGCGGTCCGCGAGGTCGTGGGCGGCTTCGCTCCCGACGTCAGCGGCTACGTGCTCGTCAAGCCTCGGGCGGCGGGAGTGAAACAGGAGCCGCCGTTACCCGTCATCGTCGAGCTCGCTCGCGAGGTCACGGCCAACGACACGCTCGCCGACGCGATCCGCAACCGGCTGCGCGACGTACTCGTGGTTCAGACTCGCGTGGACCTCGTGCCGTGGGGAAGCTTGCAACGAAGCGAGTACAAGTCGAGACTCATCGAGCCGCTAGTTGTGCGCAAGGCCAGAATCCGCTCGCGCGGATCCTGGCCGCGCGAAACCCTGAAGCGCGGCCGCTTTGCGGCCGCGGTGCCTGCTAGTTCAGAATCAGCGCCACTGCTGTGAGGAAGCTCCAGAGCCAGGGTGTGCATCACATCACCATCACCGGGGCCGACCGGCGGACGGCGATCGACTTCTGGGAGGGCCTGCTCGGCATGCCGTTCGTCTTCGAGCAGCCGAACTTGGACAACGAGTCCGAGAGCCATCTCTACTTCGATCCGGGCGACGGGCGCCTGATCACGGTCTTCACGAACGAGGAGCGCGTGCCCGACCCCACCCGGACGCCGACCGACCCGGGCTGCGTGCACCACCTCGCCTTCGCCGCTCTCGCAAGCGACGTTCAGCCAGACGGTCGAGCGCCTCGAAGAGCGCGAGATCCGGCACTCGGGCGTGAAGGACCGTGGTTTCATGGACTCGATCTACTTCGAGGACCCGCTCGGGCTCCTGATCGAGCTCGCGTCCTATCGCTTCGAGCCGCCGCTCGGCTACACGCATGCGGACGTCCTGCTCGAGGCGCACAAGCTGCGGGTCGAGCGAGGCGACTACAACATCGCGCAGGATCACCTGACGGACGCGATCGAGGCGCTCGTCAGCCGATCGCGGGAATCGCTGTCGGACGACCGATCGCCGAAGAACCCCTACCGATAGAGGAGGAGCAGATGCCCACGATGACGCTGAACATCCTGAAGCCGAGCGTCAACAACCTGACCGTTCGCATCTTCGCGCGGGCGGCCGGCCTCGATATCGAAGAGGTCGACGTGTGGGGGAGCACGACGAGCCCGGAGTACCTCGGAGAAGTACCCGGCTCACCTCACGCCGATGCTGGAGGAGGAAGGCCTCCCGCGCGGCTTCCTCGGGGAGAGCTGCGCGATCATGCAGTACCTCTGCAACAAGCACGGCCTCACCCAGTTCTACCCCTCGGATCCGGGGGAGCGGGCGATGGTCGACAACGCGATGTTCTACTTGATCGGCACGCTGTATCCGCTCATCACGCGGGCGACCTACCCGACTCTCGGCTTCGCGCAATACCCGGGCGAGGTCGGTACCTCGGACGCCGACGACGCGATGAAGGCGAAGGCGGCGAAGGACGCGGAGGCAGCGCTCGCCGAGCCGCTCGACGTCTACCGCGCGTTCTTCCTCGACGGGAAGAAGTTCATCGGCGGCGACTCGCCGTCCATCGCCGACTTCCGCCTGGCCGCGTCGCTCGAGTTCCTGCGCGCGATCGACTACGAGTTCCCGTCCTGGGCCGAGGAGTACATGTCTCGGATGGAAACGACGCTCGGCGACGCGTACTCCGAGCCGGCCGCTGACGTTCGGGGATACATCGACTACGTGAGGTCTCAGGCTGGGTAGAAGCGCTCGCAGTCTTCCATCGTCGTCTTCTCGGAAAAGAAAGCCCCGCACTGGGCAGGGCAGGAGCGCTCGACTCGCGTAGGTTTGAAGCATGGGTGAAGCGCACGTCACTCCTCGGGCGCCGACATCGCCGCTTGCACTTCAGGTCCGACGGGCCACCGGCCCGGTGGTCGGCCGTCAGGTCGAGCTCGGCGCGATCAGGCAGGAGCTCGCCTCGGCCAGGGCCGGACGATTGACGGCAGTCACTCTCGAAGGTGAGCCCGGCATCGGCAAGACGCGGCTCCTCGTCGCCGCGGCGGAGGTCGCGGCGGCGGAAGGCTTCACGCCGCTTGCGGCGACAGCCGACGAGGAGATCCAGGGTCCGTTTCTTCTCGCCCGCGCGATCTTCGCTCGAGCGGCCGCGGACGAGAACGGCAGCAACGGCGCGCGCGAGCAGTTCCAGCGGGTTCTCGACGCCATCTCGGGCCGGGACGACCCGACACTCGAGACGCTCTCTCCGGATCACAAGCTCCTTCGAGTCTTCGATCTCGCCGCCGTCGCCATCCGCGCGCTGGCTGCCGCCAACCCCGTAGCGGTGCTCGTCGACGATCTCCAGTGGGCCGACGAGGACAGCGTGCGGATGCTCCGCTACATCGTCCGCACCGACGCCGACCTGCCCGTCTTCCTGGGGCTCGCGACGCGCACGGAGAGGCTTGCCGAGGTCAACGAGGGCGTGACCCTGATCGCCGACATGGAGCGAATGGGGATGGTGCGCCGCCTCAAGCTGGAACGCTTCACGCAGCTGGAAACCGGGGAGCTCGTCCAGCAGGTCCTCGGCGGGAGAGTCAACCTCTCGAGCGCGGCGACGATGCACGCGCAGGCGGAGGGAGTCGCGTTCATCGTGGAGGAGCTCGCTCGGTCGTATCGGGAGACGGGCCTGATCCAGCAGATCGACGGAATGTGGACGCTCGTGCGAAACGCCGCCCGTCTGCTTCCGTCCGGTGTGCGCACGTTGATCCAGCGCCGTGCCGCCCGCCTGCCTGCCGAGACCAAGCAGAACCTGGCCGACGCCGCGATCCTCGGTCGGAGCTTCAGCCTCAAGGACCTTCGCTGGATCAAGCTGCACCTCGGGGCAGACGAGGAGGGCTGCACCCCGACGGTCCTCGAGGAGTCGCTGGCGACCGCCGCTCAGTCGGGGCTGCTCGAGGAGCACCCCCTGGGATCGCCCGCGGACTACAGGTTCACGCACGACCAGATCCGGGAGTTCGCCGCAGCGATGCTCACCGCAGCGCGCCGGCGCGCGATCCACAGGGCCATCGTCGACATGCTGAGCGCCGGCGGCGACCCGTCCCCCGCGAGCATGTCCCTCCTCTCTCATCACGCGCTTGCCGCGGGCGACTCGGAGCGCGCCGTGCGCTTCTCCATCTCGGCCGCCCACGCGGCGCTCGAGTCCCGGGCGGCGGAGGAGGTGCTGCGCATCGTCGACCAGGCGCTGCCGGCCGCGTCGGCCGCGCAGGACCGCGTCGCCTTGCTCACCTCCCAGGACGACGCGCTGGGAATGCTGCGTCGGTCGGCCGACCGCCTCGAAGGCCTCGCCGAGCTGGCCGCGCTGGCGGAGGCTCTGGGCGACTCCCACCTCGAGCTCGGCGTCAAGCTGCGTCGCGCCGCCGCGTTGCGCGTGTCCGAGGAAGAGGACCAGGCCGCTCGAGCTGGCGATGTCGGTACGCGAGGCCGCCCGGGAGCGCGGCGACCGTGAAGCAGAGCTGGCGGCGTGTCTGGAGCTCGGCCAGGACCTGCTCAGGAGCCCCCTGGGAGAGTCGTTCAGCGCACCGAGCGACGTGGATCTCGACGGCGCCGCCGAGGCGTACGGGCGCGCGTGCGAGCTGGCAGAGGAGTTGGAAGACCGTGCCGCCCTCGCGGCCGCGCTGCGCGAGCTCGGAGTCATCTCCATCACCCGGGTGCGAGAGTGGTACATGGAGCGCGTCCAGAGCGGCGAGGTCGTCGCGATCATGGCGCGAGTCGCCGCCGGCGAAACGCCGGCCGAGATCCTGGCCGACACGCCGATCGCCCTCGAGCTCGACGAGGGCGTCGCGCGCTATGAGCGCGCGATCGAGCTGTTCGACGAGATCGGAGACCGTCGAGGCGTGATGTCGGCGATCATCGCCAGGGCGTACGTCAACTTCGCGATCGATATCCATCTTCTCGGTGCTGCCCGGAGGATCGAGGAGATCCGGCGGTTGTCCGCACAGCTCACGTCGCTCACGCGCGAGAGCGAACGTGCCACGGTCGAGGCCCAGATGCTCTTCGGCGCCCAGGTGTTCGCGCGCGCGAAGGTCGTCCCCGACCTTGCGCTCTCCCGCGGCGAGGAGGCCCACCGCCACGCGCGTCTCCTGGGAGACCGATCGCTCGAGTTCGCCGCAGCCAACGGGCTCGCGCTGACGCATCTGGAGCTCGGCGAGGTCGACCAGGCAGAGCAGTGGATCGATCGTGCCGCCGAGGCGGCGGCCATCGACCCTACTCCGCTTCGGGCACGTCAGCTCGAGACGACACGCGGAGATGAGCCGCGCCGCAGCCGGAGATGCAGAGGGCATGCGGGAGCATCTGGGGCGAGCGGTTCGACTGGCAACGGAGCAGGGTCGCACCGCGGCCCGTTGCGAGGCGCTCGCCAGGCTCGCCCTGGAGGCGGCGGAGCTCGGCGCCGAGACGCGCCGACGAGGAGCTGCTCGCTCTCGCCGAACAATCGGCGAAGGACGCCAAGGAGCTCATGGGCGTCCTGCCAGGCCACCCGCCGTGGGGAGCCGAGGCGGACGCGGCACTCGCTCAGGTCGCTCTCGCGCGCGGCGAGCGGGAATCGGCCGCCGAGGCTGCGCGGTCGGCCTTCGCGGCACTTGACGCTGCGCACCTCGAGGACGTGTTCCTCAGAATCGTCCTGCCGGCCGCGGGTGTCCTTCTCGTCTCGGGCACCGAGGAGGAGTGCGAGATGGTTCAGTACCGGCTGACCTTGACTGCGGCGCTCATCGCACAGCGGATCACGGACGAGGGCGTTCGCGTGCGGTGGTTTCGTGGGCCACTCGGCCGCGAGCTGTCCAGGCTCACTGGGGGGTCGAATGGCGTAAGCGTGATCGACGAGGCGAAGAGCGTCCCTACGGCCGCCGACCTCGGCGAGGACGATACGAGACTTCTCTGGCTCCTCATCGAGGGCAAGACCAACCGGGAGATCGCCTCCGAGCTCGAGGTCGAGCGAGGACGTCGTGGCGAGGCGGCTCGCAGAGATGTACGCGCGGATCGGGGTCTCCTCGCGCGGGGAGGCCGCGGTCCTCGCCTTCAGGGAAGGGATGGTGTGAAGGTGCTGCGAGCGCGGGTCGACCGCCATCGCTGCATCGGCGCGGGCAACTGCATCACGGTCGCGCCCACGGCGTTCGACTGGCTGAAGGGAGACCTCGGGAAGGCGGACGTCATCGACCCGGACAGCGTCGAGGCCGAGCTCCTCCGAGAGGCCGCAATGTCGTGCCCCACGGACGCGATCGAGATCGAGGAGGTCGAGGCGCTCCTGCCCTGGCAGCTCCGCGGAAAGGCCGGCCCCGACCGACGGGTCCTGAAGACCTTCATGTTCACCGACATCGTGAAGTCGACGAATCTCGCCGAAGCCATGGGCGACGACGCCTGGCTGGAGCTGCTGCGCTGGCACGACGAGACGCTGCGTTCGGCCTTCGCCGCGCACTCGGGCGAGGAGGTCGGCACGACGGGAGACGGCTTCTTCGTCGGGTTCGACAGTCCCGACGCGGCGATCGCCTGCGCCGTCGCCATCCAGCGCCGACTCGCCGACCACCGCAAGCAGCACGGTTTCGCGCCGCAGGTCCGCATCGGGCTGCACGCATCCGGCGCGGCGCAAGTGCTGGGACGGGTTTCCGCGGCAAGGGGGTCCACGAGGCGGCGCGAATCGCAGACCTGGCCGAGGGTGGGGAGATCATCGCGAGCAAGGCCACGGTCGGATCCGCCTCGCAGTACGCGGCGACGGAGCCGCGGACCGTCACGCTCAAGGGAATCTCCGAGCCGATGGACGTCGTCTCGATCGACTGGCGCTGAGCCCCGCGACTTCGCGGTCTACACGTGCGCTCCGATCTCGGACGTGAACCCGGCTCGGGTGGTGGTCAGGGCGGCTTCCTCGAGTCGCGTGTTCACTCTCTCGACCTCGGCCACGCGCTCCTCGAGGTCGCGCATCTTTTCCGCGAGCTCGCTCAGTTCCTGAGCGACTACCTCGTAGTCGTCCACAGTGGAATGATCCCTCAGCCCGTGCAGTTCGGCAACGTCCGAGGGCGGAAGGTCCGATGAACCTCTTTGAGGCAGCAGCCCTCGAGGTCTCTATTTGTCTGCCGGGAGCAGGGGCCCTGAGCCGAACTTCTTGGCCGCGCGCTTCTCGCTGCGGCGCTCCTTGAGCGTCTTCTGCGGCTTCTGCTTCTGCTGCTTCCTTGGTTTGTCGGAACTCTTGCTCATGGTGACCTCCGAGCCGTCCGCTCCACTCAACGCCGCTCGAGACAACGAAAGCTGGCCCTGAAGTCGAATCCTGTTCGCCTGGGCTCCTACGTCTCGCGCGCCGTGGCGCGTTGGGAGGTTGCGGGCTTTCGGCCGGGGTTCTGGCAGCAGGGCCAGTTCAACCATCCTACTCTATGTCTACACGATCTCGAGCCCGACGTAGTTCTCGGCGAGCGACGTGGCGGCGGCGTGGGAGGTCGTCACGTATCGCAGTTGAGAGAGCTGGAGTCTCAGGTCGAACGGGTCCTGGTCCTCCGGGCGGTGGAGCATGTGCGTCATCCACCACGAGAAGTGCTCGGCCCGCCAGACACGCCGCAGGCAGGTGTCGGAGTAGGCGTCGAGACCGGCCGTGCTGCCGGACCGGAACCAGTCCACGAGCGCCTCGGCGAGCACGCGCACGTCGTGGAGCGCGAGGTTGAGCCCCTTCGCGCCGGTGGGCGGCACGATGTGGGCTGCGTCGCCGGCGAGGAAGAGCCGTCCGTAGCGCATCGGCTCGCAGACGTAGCTCCGCATGCCGGTGACACCCTTCTCGAGGATCGGTCCTTCCGCGAGCGTCCACCCCTCCAGGCCGAGCCTGGATCTGCAGCTCTTCCCAGATGCGATCGTCCGGCCACTCCGCGAGGTCCTCGTCGGGTCGGGACTGAAGGTAGAGGCGGCCGAGCTCCGGGGAGCGGAGGCTCAGGAGCGCGAACCCGCGCTCGTGGTGGGCGTAGACGAGCTCGTCGTTGGAGGGCGCGACCGCTGCGAGGATCCCGAGCCAGCCGAATGGGTACTCGCGTGAGAACTCGGTCAAGACGCCTGCCGGAATGCTCGGGCGGCAGATCCCGTGGAACCCGTCGCAGCCCGCGATCACGTCACACTCGAGCTCCTCGTCGCGGCCTTCTTGCCGGTACCGGATCAGCGGACGCTCGGTCTCGAGGTCGTGCACCGAGACGTCCGCGACCTCGAAGTGGAGGGGCAGACCCTTCTCGAGGCGAAGGCGGATCAGGTCCTTGACGAGCTCGGTCTGGCCGTAGATCACGATCGCACGCCCGTCGGCGAGGTCGCTCAGCGGGATCCGGTGGCGCTCGCCTCCGAACTGGAGCTCGATCCCGTGGTGGACGAGCCCCTCGCGTTGCAGCCGCTCGCCCGCGCCTGCCTCTACGAGGAGGTCGACGATCGCTTGCTCGATGACCCCTGCACGGATGCGCGCCTCGACGTACTCGCGGCTCCGGTCTTCGAGGATCACCGTGTCGATGCCCTCGAGCTGGAGGAGGTGGCCGAGCGTGAGTCCGGCTGGACCGGCGCCGACGATGCCCACCTGCGTGCGCGTGCGGCTCACCCGTTCGCGCTCTCCTCCAGGACCCGTTGGGCGATCGCGAACGCGCCGTTGGCCGCGGGCACCCCGCAGTAGACGGCGCACTGGAGCAAGACCTCCTTGATCTCGTCCGGGGTGACCCCGTTACGCAGCGCGGCGCGCACGTGCATCGCGAGCTCGTGCTCACGGCCGCTCGCGACGAGCGCCGTGATCGTGATGCAGCTCCGCGTCCGGCGGTCGAGGCCCGGTCGCGACCAGATCTCCCCCCAGGCGTAGCGCGTGATGAGGTCCTGGAAGTCGGCCGTGAAGTCGGTCGTGCCGGCGATCGCCCGGTCGACGTGCTCGTCCCCCAGCACCTCCCGTCTCGTCTTCATGCCGTCGTCGCTCACGCTGCCACCACCTCCTGTCCGAGATGCTCGAGCACGGCCGCCGTGAACGCGTCCGCCCGCTCGACGTTGGCGAGATGCGCTGCGCCCTCGAGAACCACAAGTCGCGATCCGGCGACGCGCGATGCGATGAGCTCGGCGTGCTCGACCGGCGTCGCCGGGTCGTCCTCGCCCGCGATCACGAGCACGGGCGCGGCGATCGCGGAGATGCGCTCCCGCGCGTCCCAGCTCCCGACGGCCTCGCAGCAGCGCGCGTAGCCCTCGGGCGGCGTCGCGGTGAGCATCGCGCGGAAGCGCGCAACGGTCTCCGGCTCCTCGCGTGCGAGCGCCGGCGTGAACCAGCGGCCGACGACGCCGTCCGCGATCGCCTCCATCCCTTCCGTGCGGACGATCCGCGCGCGCTCCGTCCATCCCTCCGGCGGTCCGAGATACGCGGAGGTGCAGGTGAGGACGAGCCGCTCGACCCGCTCGGGTGCCGCCAGCGCGAGCGCCATCCCGACCATCCCGCCGAGCGAGACTCCGCACAGCGAGACGCGCTCGACCCCGAGCTCGTCGAGGAGCGCGAGCAGACCGTGCGCGAGCGACTCCACCGTGCACGGCAGCTCCGGGAGCGGCGACGAGCCGTGGCCGGGATGGTCGTAGGTGAGGATGCGGAAGTGCTCGGCGAGGGCGGGAAGCTGCCGCTCCCACAGCTCCTGTGTCGTGCCGAGTGAGTTGGACAGCACGACGACCGGTGCGCCTTCGGGGCCGTGGAGGCGGTGGTCGAGCGTCATCCCTGCGCGTCCTCGTACTCGCGGAGCGCACGGTCGACGAGCGTCTCGGCTGCTCCGAGGTATCCGGTGGGGTCGAGCAGCGAGTCGAGCTCGTCGGCGGTGAGCCCCGTCCGCGCGTCGGCGAGGAGCGCGTCGCGGAACGACGGCGCGCGCGCGGCCTCCGCGACCACCGTCGTGCGCCTCGCTGCGGCCGAGGCGAGGGGTGAGAGCGAACGAGATGCGCTCGGCGACGACGAGTCCGCCGCCCGCGTCGAGGTTCGCCCGCATCCGCTCGGCGTCCACCTCCAGGCCGGTGACGGCGTCCGCCGCGGCAGCTGCCGCTCCGCCGGCGAATGCGAGCGCGCCGGAGAGCGCCTCCCACTCGGCGTGCCAGCCGCCCACCGCGCGCTCGTGCTCGTGAGCGAGCTCGCCGAGCAGGACTCCCGCGTGCGCGTTCGCCAGGCGCGCACACGCCACCGCGAGCGTGGAGCGGACGGGATTGCGCTTCTGCGGCATCGTCGAGGACCGTCCGCCCGACGCCTCTGCGACCTCGCCCACCTCGCTCTGCGCGAGGAGCACGATGTCGCGGCCGATCTTTGCGGCCGCGCCCGCGGCTCCGTCCAGTGCCGCGCCGAGCTCCGCGAGGCGTTGGCGGTTCGTGTGCCAGGGAAGCATGGGCTCCGCGAGCCCGAGCTCCTCTGCGTAGAGCCGGACGACCTCGAGTGCCTCGTCTCCGAGGGCGGCGAGGGTTCCCGCGGCACCGCCGAGCTGCGCTGCGAGCCGCTCGTCTCGCACGGCGGCGAGTCTCCCACGCGCCTCGAGCACCGAGACGAGCCAGCCTGCCGCCTTCAGCCCGAAGGTCGTCGGCACCGCCTGCTGGAGGAGGGTGCGCGCCGCCATCGGCGTCGAGCGGTGGGCGCGGGCGAGCGCGGCACATCCGCCGGCGAGCCGGTCGAGCTCCGCGAGCACGAGTGCGACGGCGCGACGCGAGACGAGCATCGCGGCCGTGTCGACGATGTCCTGGCTGGTCGCACCCAGGTGGACGTAGTCGGCAGCCTCGTCGCCGGCTGCTCGCGCGGAGCGCGCGGACGAGCGGCTCCGCCGGGTTCCCGACCGCGCGGCCGTCGCCCGCGAGGCGCGCCGGGTCGTAGAGCTCGGAGCGGCACGCCTCTCCGATCCGAGCGGCGGCGTCATCCGGGACGAGGCCGACTGCGGCGCCCGCCTTCGCGAGGGCGTGCTCCGCGTCGAGCATCCCCTGCAGCCACGCGCGATCCGAGACCGCCTCTCGCAGCTCCTTCGGGCACGAAGATGGCCGAGAACGGCGTCACACCGCGAAGAATGTCGTCTCGGCCCGCGCCCTGGAGGACGATGTCGAAGCGAAGCGCGCCGTCCTCCGCGCGCGCGACGAGGGTCGTCCGCTCCGCCGGTTCGAGCCCGAGGAGCACGGGGTCCTCGGCGTTCGCGGTCTCCTCGTCGGGGAAGTACATGCGGGTCGCCACGCGCTTCAAGAGGCCCCGAGCGAAGACGCCGACGAGGAGATGCGGCGCCTGGAGCCGCCCGTCCACCCATGGGACGCGACCGGGTTTCACCGTGACGAACGCGAAGCTGCCGTCGCTCTCGGTGCCCGACCGCCCGAAGCCGGTGAAGCCGGTCTCGAGCGGGATCTCCTCGCGATCGTCCGCCGGATGCGCGTAGCGACCCGCTGCGTTCGCCTGCCAGATCTCGATCATGCCGTCCGGGACCGGATCTCCGACGCCGTCGAGAAGGACGCCCGAGATGCGAATCGCGCGCGGGTCGGACTCGTCGACGAGATGGTTCGAGATCGGGCCGCCGAGGAGCCCGATCTCCAGGTACGGCCCGGTGGTCTGCGACGGGGTGAGCGCGACTGCTCAGTCGTCATGCGGCTCCTCGAGCGGCGTCGCCTCGCGGCCGCCGAGCACGATGTCGAAGCGGAATCCGAGTGCCCAGTCGGGCTGCGTCAGCTCCAGCTCGAACTTCGAGACCAGCCGCTGTCGCGCGCGCTCGTCACGGATGGAGTTGAAGATCGGGTCGAACGGGAAGAGCGGGTCGCCCGGGAAGTACATCTGGGTGACGAGTCGTTCCGGGAACGCGCGGCCGAAGAGCGAGAAGTGGATGTGCTTCGGCCGCCAGGCATTCGGGTGGTTCCCCCACGGGTACGCGCCCGGAAGCACCGTCGTGAAGCGGTACGCGCCGTCGTCGTCCGTCAGACAGCGCCCGCACCCGGTGAAGTTCGGATCGAGCGGCGCGTCGTGCGTGTCGACCGCGTGGCGATACCGCCCGGCGGCGTTCGCCTGCCAGATCTCGACCAGCTGTCCGCGCAGAGGCTTGCCGTCCGAGCCGAGGACACGTCCGGTCACGGTGATCCGTTCACCGAGCGGCTCGCCCGCGTGCTGGCGCGTGAGATCGGCGTCCGTCTCGCCGAGCGGGCCGTCGCCGTACACGGGGCCGGTCAGCTCCGAGAGCGACGAAGGAACGAGAACCAGAGGGTTCTTCGGTGCGCGGAGCCGCGTGCCGACGTAGTCGGGGTAGAGGAGCGGCGGATCGGTCTCGGTCAGAGCGGTGTCGGAGACGCGGGCGAATGCGGTCTCAGGCTGCACGGCGATCCTCCAGATCGACGTCGAAGCGAGCGCCGGTCGCCGCCCGCACCTGCTCGACGGTGGCGTCACCCGAGCAGCTCGGTGAGGACGAGCGCTCCGTCTCGAAGGCGGAAGACGGAGAGCTCGGTGACGACGACGTCGGCGGCGCCGCGCGCCGTGAGTGGGTACGTGCACTCGGAGACGACCTTCGGCTCGCCCGTCGACGACGTCGCGGTCATGGTCACGATCACGCGGCGCGCCCCGACCACGAGATCCATCGCGCCGCCGACCCCGAGCACGTCCTTCCCGGGCACTGCCCAGTTCGCGATGTCGCCCGCGATCGAGACCTGGAGGGCGCCGAGCACGGCGACGTCGATGTGCCCGCCGCGGATCATCGCGAAGCTCTGCGCGCTGTCGAAGTAGGCGGCGCCGGGGAGCGCGGTCACCGGTCGCTTCGCCGCGTCGATGAGGTCGGGGTCGAGCTCGTCCTCGCCGGGTCGCGGCCCGACGCCGAGGAGCCCGTTCTCCGTGTGCAGGAAGACGTTTGCGTCGCCGAGCAGGCCGGGGATGAGGTTCGGAATCCCGATGCCGAGGTTGACGATCTCGCCGGGTCGGAGCTCCTGCGCGGCGCGGGTCGCGATCGACGTCTTCACGTCGCCGGTCATCGTGAGAGCACCAGCTGGTCGACGTACAGGTGTGGCGTATGGATCGACTCCGGCTCGAGCTCGCCCGCTGACACGATCTCTCCCACCTCGGCGATTGTCACCCGCGCGGCCGTCGCCATCAACGGGTTGAAGTTGCGCGCCGTGCGCCGGTACCAGAGGTTGCCGAGCTCGTCGCCGCGCGCCGCGTACACGAGCGCGACATCCGCACGGATCGGCCGTTCGAGCACGTGCGGGACGCCGTCGACGATGTGCTCCTCCTTCCCCTCGGCGAGCAGCGTGCCGGCGCCGACCGGCGTCAGGAAGCCTGCGATGCCGGCACCGGCCGCGCGGATGGCTTCGGCGAACGTCCCCTGCGGGACGAGCGTCGCCTCGATCTCGCCGGCGTTCACCGCCGCAACGGCCTCCGGGTTGGAGGTGAAGTACGACGAGATCCCGCGCCTGATCCGTCCCTGGCGCAGCAGCTTCCCGAGCCCACGACCCGGCTCGCCGATGTTGTTCGAGACGATCGTCAGCTCGTCGGCGTCGGAGCTCTCCACGAGAGCGTCGATGAGCGTGAGCGGCGCGCCGACGAGCCCGAACCCCCCGACCATCACCGTGTCGCCCGAGCGGATCGCCGACACCGCCTCCTCGGGCTCGATGGGGCCGCGCGCAATCGCCATCCGTCAATCTCTTTTCGTCGCGTGATCAGCAGGGAGCCTAACCGCGCTTGTATGCAAACACAGGGCACTTGGCAGCACGATCGGAGCGCTTGCTGGACTCCACACAGCGGGTGTTGTATACATGCGCCGATGTCCTCGCGACGCGCTCGTCGAGCCGCTGGGAGTTGTCCCGGTTCGCGCAACTACCGGAGCGGTGCGTCGTCGGAGACATCGACAGCACAGGAGGTCGGGTCGGGGTCTTGCTGACCGGTTCGGCGGGACGAGAACGTCTCGTCGTAGCCAGCCTGGTCGTTCGGCAGGCATGACGGAAGGAGGGATGGTCGTGAAGCGGTATCGATTGATTGCGGCCGTGGGCGCCGTAGCGATGCTCACCGCCGCGCTGAGCGGGTCGAGCGCGTACGGCGGGTCGAGCGGGTCCGCCCAGGGGAGCCCGATCAAGATCGGCGTGATCACGCCACTTACTCCAGGTGCTTCCAACTTCGTGCCATGGGGTGTCCAGGTGCGTGCCGGGGCGGCGCTCGCCGTGAACGAGATCAACAGGTCGGGAGGCGTGAAGGGGCGCGGGCAGGGGCGGAGGCTCAACCTCGTCGTCGCCGACGACCAGTCGCGCGAACACGACCGCGGCCATCGACGGCTTCAGGCGGCTGACCCAGCAGGAGAACGTCGTCTCGGTCGGGGGCATCATCGGCAGCCCCATCGCGCTGGCGACGACGCGGCTCGCCGAGGAAGGAAAGATGCCGCTGTTCCTGACGAAGGCGGGGAACAGCGAGATCCTGACGACGAGCAGCCGCTACACGTTCCGCACCTGTTTGCCCGCTGCTGCCATGGTTGCTGCCGTCGGTCGTGCAGCTCGCGCAGAAGCGTGAGCATCAGGAGCGTGGGCGTGATCATCGCCGACTACGCGTGGGGCCAGTCGTTCAAGTCGGCGCTCGAGGAAGCGGCGAAGACGGCGCCGAACATCAGGTTCAACATCCAGGTTGCGCCGATTCCGACGACGAACTTCACGCCGTACCTGCGTGCGCTCGGCGACGTGTCGCTGATCGTGGCGACGGGCCATCCGCCGGGCGCCGGGTTGATGCTGGCTCAGTCAGGACAGCTCGGGATGAAGGCGCCCGTGGTGGGCGCGTACGGGCCCTACTCGCTCACCGCGAAGAACGCAGGAGCGGCGGCGTTCGGCCGCTGGAGCGACTTCAAGTGCATGGCCACGGCGACCCAGGGGTACAAGGCGCTCGCGAAGCGCTACCTGCGGGCGTTCCCGCAGAACGAGTTCTTCGAGGACGACGCGCTCTCCGGCTACGCGTACGTCAAGATCGTCGCGGAGGCGATCAGCAGGGTCGGGGCCAACCGGCGAGAGGATCGCGGCCTACGTCCATGCGAACACGTTCAACATCCCCGGGTACGCGTTGGCCTCTCAGGTGGACGGCGTGGGGTGAGCTGATCGGGGCGCGGCCGCAGTTCGCGATCCTGACCAAGGGCGCGCCGCCCGAGCCCGGCTTGAACACCGCTTCGACCACATTCTGGCCGAGAGTGATATTCAAGTCGCCGGCGCTGACGCCGTATCGTCCTCCGTCCTAGCCGTGGAGGCGGAGGCCTGCTTCTCGAGGTTGACGACGGTCACGAAGCGCTTCGGCGGTCTCCCGGCCGTCGACGGCGTGACGTTCGGGATCGACGACGGCGACATCGTCGCCGTCGTCGGTCCGAACGGGGCCGGAAAGAGCACGCTGCTGAAGCTCATCGTCGGGCTGGAGCGGCCGACACGCGGCAGCGTCCTGCTCGACGGGGCGCGGATCGACGGCCTCATCGCCCATCAGATCCGGCGCAAGGGGATCGCGATGGCCATGCAACGGCCGCTTCCGTTCGGATCGATGACGGTTCTCGAAAACACTCTCCTCGCCGCGATGTTCGGCGTCGAGCACGGCGTCCTGAGCGAGCGAGAAGCCAGGCAGCGGGCGGCCGAGGCGCTGGCGTTCGTCGGGTTGGACGAGCGAGCCGACCAGCCGGTCTCGAGCCTGAACCTCCACCAGCTGCGCTTCCTCGAGATGGCGAAGGCACTCGTGGGCCAGCCCAAGGTGCTGCTGCTCGACGAGGTGATGGCAGGGTCTCAACGAGGCGGAGCTCGCGCACTCCGTCGACATCGTTCGGAACGTCCGCGACACGCTGGGAACGGCAATCCTCTGGGTCGAGCACGTGATGAGCGCGGTCATCCAGCTCGCCGAACGAGCGATCGTCCTGAACTTCGGTCAGGTCCTGGCCGAAGGCGAGCCCGAGGTCGTCATGCGCGACCCACGGGTCGTCGACGCGTACCTCGGGCAGGCACGCGTTGCTTGAGGTCGCCGGGCTGGCGGCCGGGTACCTCGGCGAGCGGGTCATCGACGGCATCGACGTCGAGGTCCGCAGTGGCGAGGCGGTGGCGATCGTCGGCTCGAACGGCGCCGGCAAGACGACGCTCTTCCGGGCCATCGCCGGGCTGCTTTCGCCGATGGAGGGTCGCGTCGTCCTCGACGGGGAAGGATCTGACACGCCGTCCGGCGCACAGAATCGCGCGCATGGGAATCGCGTACGTTCCCGCCGAGCGGCACCTGTTCCCGGCGATGACCCTGAAGAGCAATCTCGTCCTGGGCGCGTATCCCAGGCGCCCGGACGCCGAGACGCTCGAGCTCGTGTACGACCTCTTTCCGCGCCTGAAGGAGCGACAGCGCCAGCAGGCGGGAACTCTGAGCGGCGGCGAGCAGCAGATGTTGGCCGTGGGTCGCGCGCTCATGGCGCGGCCGCGGCTCCTCATGCTCGACGAGCCGACGACCGGATTGGCGCCGAAGATCGCACAGCTCGCGTTCGAGGCGCTCGAAGGGCTCAAGAAGGAGGGAATGACCCTGCTGATCGCCGAGCAGCAGGTGCCGCTCGCGCTCTCCGTGGCCGACCGCGGTTACGTGCTCGAGAACGGGCGCGTCACGCTGAGCGGCACGTCCGCGGAGCTCGACAGGAATCCGGAAGTACGACGAGCGTATCTGGGTGTCGCATGAGCGTAGGCTCGACGGAGCGATCCAGGAGCGGAGCGCCGGCTGCGCCGGCGCCGGAGCGGGAATGAGGGCCGTCATCCTCGACGGCATCGTGGTCGGGCTGGCGTTCGGGCTGCTCGGCGTCGGCATGACGCTCGTCTACGGTCTCGGCGGCGTCCTCAACCTCGCCTACGGCCAGATCGTGGTGCTCGCGGCGATCGTCATCTCGCTCCTCATGGAGGACGGCGTCGCGACGGTTCTCGCCGCCCTCGTCGGGCGTGCTGGCAGCGGCAGGGGTCTCCGTTCTGCTCGACCTCACGCTGATGCGGCCGGTCTACCGCCAGCACGGCGAAGAGCGGACGCTCCTGGGCCTCCTGCTGACGCTCGGAGCCGCGTTCGTCATCGGCGGCCTCCTCGTCTGGCGGTACCCCGCCGGCGCGTTGTACATCTTCGTCAGCGGGGAGCCCGATCTCCGTCATCGGCGTGCCGATGTCGGTGGGGAGCATCTGGGCCTCCGCGATCGCCCTCGCGGTAGCGGCGGTACTCCTGCTGTTCTTCGGCGCGACGACATTCGGGCGCGGCGTCCGCTCCGTGATCCAGGACGAGACGGGCGCACGCCTCGTGGGCATCAATCCTGCGTTCACCCGCACCGTCGTCTTCGCGCTGAGCGGCGCGCTTGCGGGGATGGTCGCGATTGCGCAGTCGATGACCGGACCGCTGACGGCCAACGCCGGGTTCGAGCTCACCACGTTCGCGCTGATCGTCACCGTGGTCGGAGGGCTCGGGAGCGTCGCGGGAGCGTTCCTCGCGGGCGTGCTCCTCGGCGTGGTGAACGCGCTGAGCGCCCACTACATCGGGCAATACATCACGACCATCATCCTCCTCGGTGCCGCCGCTCTGACGATCCTCATCCGACCTCGCGGGCTGCTCGGGCGATGACCGAGATGGGAAAGACGAGAAGTCTGCCGCGTCTCGGGAGGATCGGCAGGGCGCTCCTGCCGATCGTCGTCACGGCGGCGATCCTTGCCGTCCTTCCGCCAGTCTGGTTCGGGGACTCGCCGTACACGACGTCGTTGGCCGTCCAGGCGCTCGTGTTCGCCTCGTACGGCGTCGGCTTCAACCTCATCTTCGGAAGCACGAACCAGCTCTTCCTGTGCGTAGGTGCCCTGGCCGGCGTCGGTGGTTACGGCGCCGGCATCCTCGCCAACGAGACCTCCCTGCCCCTGGCGGCGGGCGTGATCGTGGGAACCGTGAGCGCGGCGATCGTCGGGGGCCTTCTGAGCTGGATCGCCGTGCGGCGCTCGCTCGGCATCATCTTCACGGGCATCGTCACGCTCGTGTTCTCGCTCGGGTTCGCGAATCTCCTGCTCGGCCAGCGCGAGCTGACCGGATCCGAGACCGGTCTCATCGTGGAGGGCGTTCCCGCCGATCTCGCCGACGACAGCGTCGGCGGCTACTACCTCTTCGCGGGGCTCCTCGTCGCTTTTCTGATCGTCTTCCGTGCGCTTCAGCTCTCGCACGTGGGCTGGGCGTTCCGCGCCCTTCGCGACGACGAGGTGGCCGCCGAGCTCGCGGGTGTGAACGTCACGCGCTACCGGATCTATGCGGCGACCGTGGGCTCGGCGATGATCGGCCTCACCGGAGCGCTCCTGGCCTACAGCGCGGGTTTCATCAGCCCGGCGACGTACAGCTTCGAGCGCGTTGACGTGCGCGTTCTCGTGATGGTGGCGTTCGGCGGTCTCGGAACGCTGCTCGGCCCGGTGGTCGGCGCCGCCGTTTTCGCCGTCCTCGACGAGAGGCTGACGGCGAGCCTCGAGCTGCGCGAGGTCCTGTACGGCGTCTTCGTCATCGCGATCTTCCTCTTCTTCCGGCGCGGGCGTCGTGCAGGCGATCGTCTCGCTCTTCGACCGCCTCTTCGGCTCACGCCGCACGCAGGCCGGCGGTCGAGACGTCTCCCGAGTAACCGAGACGGTTACGCTGCTGATCGTGCCACGCGGGAACCACGCGAACTCGCAGACGACGAAGGCGACGCTCGGGCTCCGCGAGCTCCTGCTCGACGGGGCCTTCAAGCCGCGCGAGCGGGTTCCCGAGCTCCGTCTGGTCGAGGAGCTCGGCGTGTCCCGGACACCGCTCCGGATCGCGCTCATGACGCTCGAGCACGAAGGGCTCCTCGAGACGCTCCCGGGCGGCGGCTTCGTGGTGCGTGAGTTCACGCGCACCGATATCGACGACGCGATCGAGCTCCGCGGAGTGCTCGAGGGCACGGCAGCGCGCCTCGCGGCGGAACGGCTCGAGTCGGACGACGAGCTCGAGCCTCTGCGCGACTGCTGTCGGGAGCTGGACGCCATCGTTCGCACGCAGAGCATCGAGACGTTCATGGAGTACCTCCGCCTCAACGAGGAGTTCCACCACGGCTTTCGCGAGCTGGCGAAGAGCCGGCAGCTCGACGCGCGCTCGAGCACGTGCTCGCGCTCCCGTTCGCGCCGCCGAGCGCTCTTTTGATGGTGCATTCAGCGCTACCCCAATCATGGGAGATCCTGCTCGTGGCGCAGCACCAACACCACGCGCTCATCGACGCCATCAGCCGGCGTGAGGGAGCACGTGCGGACGCGATCGCGCGAGAGCACGCGCGCATCGCGCGGCGGAACCTCGACATCGCGCTCGAGAACCGTCAGCTCCTCGCGCGCGTGCCGGGCTCTACCCTGCTCCGCCTCCCCGCCGCCTGAGCCCCTCCGGGGTCGCCGCCCCCTCAGACCCCGGCTTTCGTGCGCCAGCCCTCGTGGTACGAGCTGCGCGCGACCTCCGAATACGGGCACGGGCTCACGATCGCGCGGATCTCCGCCTGTCGGTGCCGCTCGACCACCGGCTTCGAGGATCCGCCGCCCTCCTCGCCCCAGACGAGGGTCACCTCGGTGCCGATCTCGACGTCGACGTCGACCATCGCGAGCGACAGATACGAGCGCTCGTTGTAGCTGTATCCGGAGAACGTCGAGACGCCGATCCTCTCTCCGTCATGGAGCACGTTGTCGTACGGCCACGTGGAGTAGTTGGAGAGCGGGATGTCGATGTACTTCACGGGATCGCCCTTCTCGAAGTGCGATCCGATCGCCTGCGCGACGTCCTCCCCGTTCCACGCGAGCGTGACCTTCTTCCAGCGTGGCCGGTCGGCCATCTCGAGGAGAGCCTCTCGTCCGACGAAATCGTGCTCGAACTTGACGAACGGCCAGTACCCCAGGTCGTGCGGCGTGAGGTAGTAGGCCGAGATGTCGTCGGAGACGAAGCTGCCGCCGAGCGAGCCGGTGCCCTCGTAGCCGTCGGCGGGCAGCCACTCGCGGTAGGCCTTCAGCTCGTCGCCGGTGAAGACCGCTGGGAGCGGGCACGGGATCCAGCCCGACTCGAGCGTGTTCGTCGCGTACGCGCGCGAGCCGACCTGACGAAGGCCGAAGTCCGCTGCCGGCCTCGACGATCGCGCCTCTGACGTCCTCCCGCTCCTCCCACGGGCCGAAGAGCTCGAGCCCGGGCACGCCCGACATCCCGTGGTGCAGAGCGCGTACCTTCCGCCCGCCGATCGTGAGCTCGCCCATGTTGAAGAACTTGATCTCCGGCAGAGGGCCGCCGTTCGCCTTCTCCAGCACCTGCATCGCCGTGGGCCCCTGGACCTGGAAGCGGTAGAGCTCACGCCCGCCCGTGGGGTTGACGGCAGTTCGCTCGTCCCTCGACACCTGCACGTCGTAGTCCCCGGTCTCGGCGTTGTACTGCACCCAGTTGTGCGCGGAGGGACGGCCCACGAGTCGGACCTTGTTCTCCTCCAGGTGGAAGAGGATCGCGTCGCCGATGACGTACCCGTCGTGGTTGCACACGACGAGCTGCTTCGCCTTGCTCGCCGCGAAGTTCTCGAACGTGTTCACGCCGAGGTGGGAGAGGAGCTCGATCGTGTCCGGCCCCTCGATCTGGAGGTCCAGCATGTGGTGCGACTGGTCGAAGAGCGCGGACGTCTCGCGCCAGGCCACCTGCTCGTCGCGCCAGTTCGAGAACTCGGCCGGCACCGCCGGATAGACGTACGGCCCGATCTGCGAGTTCCGCGCCATCTCGACGGCGCTACCGGCGTCCTGCAGCTTGTCCTCGAGGCTCCGATGCGCCATGTCCTGGTACCTCCTCCCCGAGTCACCCTGTGACCCGAAGCTCACCCGGTTCCGTCAGCCATTCGCCTGCTCGCAGAAAAGGATCCTAGGCGAGTGCGCACGTTCGCAGTCGCGGCTGTGCGAGCGCGTCCCGGAGCGAGGCCACGTCGTCAGCCCCCGCTGTCGACGTCGGGCGTGCCGTACGTGTGGAAGCTCTCGATCGTCTTCACGCCCCAGTACTGGCCGCGGGCGCGCTCTTCCGCGGTCCACGTGATCGGCTCGAAGTCCGGGTCGTACACGAAGTACCCGCCGGTCGTGACTTCGATCCGGTTCCCTCCGGGCTCGAACCCGTACAGGAAGAAGCCCTGCGCGACCCCGTGCTTCGAGGGCGCGGCCTCGATCGGGACACCTGCGTCGACGAAGACGTCGGCCGCGCGAAGGCACTCCTCGCGTGTGTCGACCCAGAACGCGAGGTGGTGCAGCCGGCCCGTCGCGCCGTACGCGTCGGCGACGTAGATGAGCTCGTGCGCGGCGATCGAGAGGCTGAGCCAGGCACCCGTCTCGGTCCCGTCGTCGAGCTCGATCCGCTCGTACAGGCGGTAGCCGAGCACGTCCTGGGCGAACGTGCTGCTCGCGCGAACATCCGCCGCGAGGAGGTTGACGTGGTCGAGCCGCTTGACCGCTGCGCCCCGGCCGACGTAGCGCTGCGGCTGATTCCGCCACGACGGCCGCAGGTGCTCCGGCGCCTCGTAGCGCTCCGCCTCGTAGTAGAGCTCGAAGACGTGCCCGTCGGGGTCGGTGAAGCGGTACGCCCGGCCGTGACCCACGTCCCCGTCGATCCAGCCGAGCCCGCGTCCGGTGGCCTCGACGGCGGCGACTCGGCGGTCGAGCGCCTCGGGGCTCCACGCTCGCAGCGCGACGTGCCCGAGCCCGGCGCGGGGCGACTCCGTCAGCTTCAGGCTGTAGCGGAGGTAATCGCCCCACCCTCGCAGGAAGACGGACTGCCCGTCGCGCGCTTCCTCCTCCATGCCGAGCACGTCGACGAAGAAGCGGAGGCTCTCCTCCGGCTTCGGCGTGAGGAGCTCCGCGTGCCCGATCCGTGCGAGGTCGTGGATCGGCTCGTCATCCGCTCGCCGACCGTCGCTCCTCTCGACCAGGCGCTCGCGGAGGTCGTCGAGGTCGTACGACAGCGCGCCTGCCTGGAGCTTCTCGCGCTTGACGCGCTCGCGCTCCTCCCGATCGCGGGCCGCTGCCAGCACGTCCTCGACGCGCTCGCGCTCGACGACGACCGCGCCGTCCGCGTCCAGGACGACGACGTCACCCTGACGGATCGTCGCGCCGGCGACCTCGACCGCCTCGCCGATCGCGCCCGGGGCCTGCTTCTCCGCCCCCCGGACGCGGACGTGGCGAGCCCAGATCGGGAGACCGAGCTCACGCAGCTCGTCGATATCGCGGACGGCTCCATCCACGAGGATCGCCGCCACGCCACGGCCCTTGGCCTGTGTCGCGAGGAGATCTCCGACAAGGGCGACGGGGGCTGGTTCCGGCATGGTCAGCACGAGGACCTCTCCGGGCTGCGCCTCCGCGACGGCCGCGTGCACCATGAGGTTGTCGTTCTGGCTGCAGCGCACGGTCCGCGCAGGCCCGGCGGCGCGTGAACCGGGCACGATCTGGATCAGCGGCACGTCGACGACGGCTGCGCGCCCGGCGGCCTCGTGAACGGTTGCCGTCCCGAGCCGGGCCAACTCCCCGAAGGCGTCGGTCACAGCTCGCTGACGACTTGGGGCGTCACGCGCTGGAACGCCTCCGCGTACCGGATCGCGGCATTCCCCGAGGAGCGGCGTGCGTGGTTGCCGCGCTGCTCGGCGCGCTGCGAGTAGTAGGTGTGGAGGTAGGACTGGGCCTTCATCTCCTCCATCGCCGCGTTCTTCTGCTCGATCACCGGCGTGATGTCGACGAAGGTCGTCGGCACGAAGTTGCCGAGCTCGGGCTGATGCGGCTCGAAGAGGAGCAGCTCCGGCGGCTCGACGGTCTCGAATGCGCTCGGGACGCCCGCGCCGGCAGCGAGCGCACGCGCCTTCTCGACGGCGAAGAACGCGGTCGGCGTGGTCCGGGTTGAACGGGTCACGGTCGGTATGCGTGAGGACGACGTCTGGAGCGAACGCGCGGATCCGGTCGGCGATCGCAGACGAGCGCGTCGCGGTCGATCTCGAGGGGATAGTCGCCGAGATCGAGGCACTCGAACTCGGCGCCGAGCGCGGACGCAGCCCGCTCCGCCTCGCCGTGGCGGATCTCCTTCACGCGCTCGACGGTCTGCCCCTGCTCCTTCCAGAGCTCGCCCGACTCACCCCTTTCACCGTAGGACAGCGCGAGCACGCGCGCTGCGCCGCCATTCGACGTCGCGACCGCGATCGCGCCTCCCGCGCGCCAGACGAAGTCGGCGGAGTGAGCGCCGATCACGAGGAGCTTGCGTGTCATGCGGCGCCGGCCAGCCGCCGCGACTGCCCCACGATCATCTCGCGGACCTCGTCCTCGTCGAACCCACCGCCGAGCAGGCGGTCGGCCCACAGCGCGAGCCCGTCCTCGACGGGCGGGTAGTCCGGGTTCCCGCAGTCACTCGAGAAGAGCGTGCGCTCGATGCCGACCGCGCGCACGCCGTCGAAGACATGCTCCCACGTCGGTCTTCCCGCTCAGCGGCGTGCTCAGGCAGCGCTCCAGGAGGCATCCGCGCACTGCGAGAGCGCGCTGATCATCGATCGAGAAGTTCTGACACGGGAACTCCGGGTGCGTGACGACGATCTGCGTGACTCCCTCCTCGAGCGCACCGTCGACGACGGCGAACGTGTCGTCGCGAGCGAGGTGGCCCGTGGCGAGAATCAGGTCATTGCGTGCGATCGCCCGCAGCACGTCTCGCGTCTCGGGCAGGAGCCCTCCGTCGGAATCGGTGACGTGCACCGCGTCCACGCTCAGTCCGAGGCCCCGAAGCTCGTGCTGGAGTCGTGCCCACTGGGGAACCTTGTCCCCGTCCTTCGGCTCGGTCCTCCCTGCCGTCTCCGCGGGCGAGTCGACCGTCGGCATCCAGACGATCCGGGCGCCCTCACGGGCGGCGATCTCGACGGCGAGGGCGTTCATGCCGCCCACGGCCCAGTTGAGGGTCAGCGTGCCGACGACCTCGACGTCGGAGAACAGCGCCGAGACGACCTGCGCGCGCTCAGCGGTCGACGTGTAGTGCGACTTCAGGGCGAAGCCCGCGAGCCCGAGCTCGGAGAAGCGCTGAGCGAGCGCGCGATCGTCGATCCGCCGCTGGGGCACGTCCGGAGCGACGTGGACGTGCAGGTCGTACGCGCCCTGCACGAGAGCCCGGGCGCGGTCGCTGGGCGACGTCACCCCGGCCTGCTGCCTCGTCATCGCGTGCACCCTAGCGCCCGTCCTCGAGCCGGCTGGCAGCGAGCTCGGCGAGTACCGCCGCGCTCGCCGCGGCGATGCGCGGCTCGATCCCGAGCTCGAGCAGCAGCTCGCGCGCCGCTTCCATCTCGTCCACGCGGCGCGCCGCGTGGCGGCGACTCCCCTCGACGAGTCGCTCGAGCAGCGGCTCGCCGATGACCGCCGCGATCTCTCCTTCCAGCCACCTCGCATGTCCCGCAGCCGCGGCCGCGCGCAGGCTCTCGAGCGCGGAGGCTGCCAGTCCCTTCATGAAGACCGAGCGCAGGAGCTTGAGGGTCGCGGCGTCGCCGGGACGGTCGGACACGACCTCGACGGGCATCCCCAGAGGTCCGAACGCATCTGCGAACGCCTGTGCGCCGGCGCCCGAGGCCAGAGCGGGTGTTCCGAGGCCGTGTGCGGGAACCGGCCCGAGCAGCGCGACGTCCGCGAACCGTGCACCGGCGCCCGTCACGAGCGCGGCGATGTCGTCCTTCAGCGCGGGCGACGCCGTGTTCAGGTCGGCGTAGATCGCATCCGGCGCGGAGGCCGGGAAGTGCCGACTCGGCCGCCGAGAGCGCCGTCGACGCGGTGGTCAGCGCGAGCACGACCGTACCCCTGGAGACAGCCGCGGCGGGGTCGTCGGACCGGGCGACGCCCTCGGGGCTCGACGTGATCAACGGGTCATAGCCGTGAACCTCGACGCCGGCGGACACGAGGTCGGCGGCAAGTCGGCCACCGGCCTCGCCGAGCCCGAGCACCGTGACCACGGGCGCACTCATCGAGCGCTCCGCGCCCTCGATCCGGAAATCGTCGACAATCGCCTGATACTGCCGGAAAGAGAAGGGAGCGCAACGTGAGCGATCGGAGTCTGGAAGACCTGCTGGCGACGGCCGAGAACCCCGTCGAGCTGCTCCGCAACTCGCAGACCGGGGCGAACGTCTTCCCGGGGGTACCGCCTGAGTTCACGAACTGGCGCGACGAGCAGCGGGCCTGGCAGGAGACCTGCGTCCTCTTCGACCAGTCGTTCCACATGAACGACCTCGCAGTGGAAGGCCCGGACGCGCTCAGGCTGCTCTCCCAGCTCGCGGTCAACAGCTTCGCCGGGTTCGGCGTGGGCCGCGCCAAGCACTTCGTGCCGTGCAGCCCGGACGGCTACGTCATCGGAGACGTCATCCTGTTCGCGCTGGCCGACATGCGCTTCAACCTCGTCGGCCGGGCTCCCGCGCTCAACTGGATCATCTACCACGCGGAGACGGGTGACTACGACGTCGCGGTCGACCTCGACTTGAGGACCGCGCTGCGCACCGACGGCCGTCGCAGGTCGTACCGCTTCCAGGTGCAAGGCCCGACCGCGATGCAGGTCATCGAGAAGGCGCTCGGCGGCCCTCCGCCGGAACTCGAGTTCTTCCACACGACGACGGTGACGATCGCTGGCTCGAGCGCGGGCGCGCTGCGCCACGGCATGGTCGGTCAGCCGGGCTGGGAGCTCTTCGGCCCCTGGGACGACAGGGAAGCGGTGCTCGAGGCGCTCGTGACCGCCGGAGAGGAGTTCGGCCTGAGACTTGCGGGTGGGCGGGCGTACTCGTCCAACACGCTCGAGTCCGGGTGGATCCCCTCGCCGCTCCCGGCCGTGTACTCGAGCGAGAGCATGAGGACGTACCGCGAGTGGCTGCCGGCGACCGGGTACGAGGGGTCCGCGTCGGTCGGCGGCAGCTTCGTCTCCGACGACATCGAGGACTACTACTTCACGCCGTGGGACCTCGGCTACGGAAGCTACGTCAAGTTCGACCACGACTTCGTCGGGCGGGAGCGCGCTGGAGGACGCTGGCCGGCGGGGATCACCGCCAGAAGGTCACGCTGGCGCTGGACGACGACGACGTGACCCGCACGATCGGAACGATGTTCCAGAAGGGCGAGCGGGCGAAGTTCATGGACTGGCCGTCGGCGGTGTACTCGATGCACCAGTTCGACCGGGTCACCGTCGACGGGGAGACGGTTGGCGTCTCGACCTGGATCGGCTACAGCGCGAACGAGGGCAAGATGCTGACCCTCGCGGTCCTGGACGCCGAGCACGCGGAGCCCGGCACCGACGTGACGTTCGTCTGGGGAGAGGAAGACGGAGGCACTGCGAAGCCGACCGTCGAGCCCCACGTGCAGGTCGAGATCGGCGCTGTCGTCTGTCCGGTGCCCTACGTCGAAACGGTACGCACGTCCTACGCACCTGGCGGCTGGCGCGCGTCGCACGCTTGAGCCCGGGCTCGCAGTCCCTCGAGGGCGTCCACCCGTCTGAGCACTGGGTCCGCGTCAGACCGCTGCTCGCCGACGATCTCGACTCCGCCGACCGGGTCATGCGACTGGCGTTCGGCTCGTTTCGTGGTCTACCCGATCCCGCCGCAGCTTTCGGAGACAGGGACTACGTGCGCACGCGGTTTCGGGCGGCACCGGACTGTGCTTGGGCAGCCGAGGTCGACGGCAACGTCGTTGGCTCGGTGTTCGCGGCCCGCTGGGGCTCGTTCGGCTTCTTCGGCCCGCTCACCGTCCATCCCGAGCTCTGGGATCATGGCATCGCGAGCCGGTTGCTCCAGCCGGTCCTGGAGTCGTTCGAACGGTGGGGGGTGAGGCAGGCCGGGCTCTTCACCTTCGCGTCGAGCCCCAAGCACATCGGCCTCTACCAGAGACACGGCTTCTGGCCGGGCAGTCTCACCGTGATTGCCGCCAAGCCGATCGCCGTGAACCCAAACGGCCCCTACACGCTCGTCTCGGAGGAGACCGCGAACGGCCGTGCCACGCTGCTCGACGAGATTCGCGAGCTCACGGAGGCCGTCTTTCGCGGCCTCGACCTCGAGCGCGAGATCGTCGCTCTCGAGACGCAGCGGATCGGCGACACGCTCGTGCTAGCCGGTGACGACGAACTGGACGGCGTGGCTGTCTGTCACTGCGGAGCCGGGAGCGAGGCGGGGAGCAATACCTGCTACGTCAAGGTCGCGGCGGTTCGTCCCGGCGCGGGCGCGGCCGACCGGTTCGAGCGACTCCTCGACGCGTGCGAGGGGTTCGCCGCAGACTCTGCGGTCGAGCGGCTCGTCGCGGGAGTCAACACCGGTCGCCTCGATGCATATCGACGTCTGCTCTCACGCGGCTTTCGCATCGAGCAGATCGGAGTCGCCATGCATCTCCGGCCCGGCGAACCCGCCCTCGACACACCGGAGCACTACGTCATCGACGATCTCCGGTAGTCCGTGCGCGAGACCACGTGATCCGTCACATGCACATCCAACCGCCGTCGACGACGAGGTTGATGCCGTTGATCGCCTCGTTCTCGAGAAGGAACCGCGATGCGCCAACGACCTCGTCCATGGTCACGAGGCGCCCGATCGGCGTCCGGTCCACGAGCGCCTTGTGTCGTTCCGGAGGCATGTCGACCCACTGCGGGCTGTCGCCGACGATGGCCGGATGTATGACGTTCACTCTCGTGGGTGCGAGCTCGATCACGAGCGTCCGCGCAAGGGCCGTGACGCCTCCGTTGACGGTCGTCACCGTGGTCGAGCCGGGGTAGGGGCGGTCGCGCGCGAGGCCTCCGAAGATGAGGATGCTGGCGCCGTCGCGAAGCCGCGGCGCCAACACGTGGGTCACCTCGGTGTAGCCGACGATCTTCAGTGTGACGAGTCGCAGCGCGGCGTCGATGTCGTAGTCCTGCACCTTGTTGGTGTCCCGCGCGATCGCGGCGAGAACGAGATGATCGACGCCGTCGACGTCCTCGAGCCGGCCGGCGATCGAGTGCGGCTCGCTCGAGATCGAACCCGATGCCTCGGGTGTTGCCGCCGATCTCCTTCGCGGCAGCTTCCGCGCGGGACTGATCTCTGCCGGTCACGATCACCTCGCGGCCCTCGTCGGCGTAGGACCGTGCGATCTCGCTGCCCATTCCCTGCGTGCCGCCGACGACGACGACGCTGCCGTTTGCCATTTGCTCTCTCCTTTCGCGCGGATAGACGGAAGGGCCAGCCCGAACGAGGTAGGCGATCTAGACCGCTGTCGCCGACTCCGCCGCCCAGTCGGGCAGCAGCTCGCCTTCCCCGAGGATGTGATTCCTGGACTCGTCGAGCTTGCGGAAGATCTGCTTCAGGTCGGCGCCGACGAGCTGGCCGTTGCGTTTCACCGCATTCCCTGCAACGAACACCGAATCGACGTTCGACGTGTCTGCGAAGACGACGATCGTTCCGATCGGGTCGACCATCGGTGCGGTGTTGATCGCATCGACCTTCAGCAGAACGATGTCGGCCTGCTTGCCCGGCGTGAGCGACCCGACCTTGTCGTCGAGCGCACACGCGCGCGCTCCTTCGATCGTGGCGAACTCGAGCACGTCCCTGTGCGTCAGCGTCGGCGCGAAGGGCTCATCCGGCGTGTCGGTATGCGCACCGATCCGCTCGTGGACGAGCGCCGTACGCATCTGCGTGAACATCTCGCCCGGCACGCTGGACACGACGTCGACGCTCAGCGAAGGACGCACGCCGCGATCGAGGAGCCTGCCCGTCGGGGGCGGTCCGTGGCCCATGAGCATCTCGACGTACGGCGCGACCGAGGCGGTCCCTCCGGTCTCGGCGATCAGGTCGAGCTCCTCGTCGGTCGAGTCCGTGCAGTGGATGTACGTCGTGTCGGGGCCGAGCAGGCCGAGGTCGTGCATGTTCTTGACGTGGTGCACGTGCACCGTCGTCAGCCGCATGCCGACATGCACGCTGATCCGGATGCCGAGATCGCGCGCGAGCTCCCAGTCGTGCGTCGCGACCTCGAAGTTCGAGTTGCCGGGCGCCCGCGCCGCGAGCGCAAGGGTCAAGAGCTGATCGTCGGACGAGAAGTACGTCTCGCGGATGCGGCGGATGTCCTCCGGGTGGTTCAGGTCGCTGAACGACCACCACTCCCCGCCCGCGGGCACGCCGTGCGCGTAGATCGCCCGGATGCCTGCGTCCTTCAGCCCTTGGACGGCGGCGTCCGAGTGGTCGGGCGTGTTGTTGATGTGGGACCAGTCGAGCAGCGTGGTCACGCCGCCGTTGATCGCTTCGAGCGAGCCGGCGTAGTTGCCGATGTGCACGTCCTCGGGGCGGTAGTGACCGCCGACGCTGCCGAGCACGACGGCGAAGTAGTTGTCGAGCGTGCAGCAGGGAAGAACGCCGCGCACCGGCGTCTGCCACGTGTGTCGGTGCGTGTCCACGAAGCCCGGCATGACGATCATCGACGTCGCGTCGATCGTCTCCGCGTCGGATACCTCGAGGCCACGGCCGACCTCCACGATCTTCCCGTCCTCGACGAGGAGATCGCCGTTCGGGATCTCGCCGATGTCGGGGTCCATCGACACGACGAACCCGTTCCGGATCAATAGCCGCTGCGAGCTCATGCCACTGTTCTCCTTGGCTGGCGGGACATCGATATCGCTACAGCGCGTGAGCGCACTTCGCCTGCAGCACGATCCGTCTCGCGCTGCCGCTGTACAGCGAGCATAAACACCTGCGCGTCGACGCGTCAACAGGCCGCGCGTGACCGTTTCCCTTTGGCGACCGACGGTTCCCCGTCCATCGAGCAACGCTCGTCGCATGACCAGGCACTGTGTCGCTGCCGCGTCGCGTTCGGTCACGGTTGACACCTCGCGTGCGAGGTGCGCAGAATGGATGCCTGGTCGCGGATCGCTCCTCACCGTTCTGCCGCTCTGGATCGTGCGGTCCGTGAGCTCCCCGGATGACAGGGATTCCGTCGCCCACGCCGCGACGATGGGGCGCTCCGCACAGGTCCTCACGAGTGGGCTCGTCGCGGCTCGTTTCGTCCCCATCTGGCTCGCGATGGCGGCACTCCTCGTCATCGCCGCGCTCTTCGCGCCCAGCACGCTCCAGAACACGTCGTGGTCCTACATCCTCCCGTACGGGACGATCCTGGCGATCGCCGCAGTCGGGCAGATGCTCGTGGTCATGCAGGCCGGCATCGACCTGTCGACTGCCGGCGTGATCTCCCTCTGCGGGAACGTGCTGGTCGGTGTGAGCGTGGGCTCCGGCCATGGCCTGACAGTCGGGATTCTCGTCTGCGTCGGACTCGGGGCACTCGTGGGCCTCGTCAACGGAATCCTCGTCGGGATCGTGAGACTGAACCCGCTGATCGTCACCTTGGCTGTCGGCCTGATCGTGCTCGCGTACAGCTCGAAGTACGCGCGCGAACACACGATTTCACTTCAGGTGCCGGACTCGCTCTCGTCGTGGGCGTCCGAGAAGTGGCTCGGCATCAGCACGGTCTTCTGGGCAGGCGTCGCGATCACGCTCGCCGTCGCGCTCGTCCTTCGCTACACGACCGCCGGCCGGCACTTTCAGGCGGTGGGTGCGAACCCGAGAGCGGCGTGGATGGCCGGACTGCGCGTACGAACGCACGTCGTACTCGCGTACACGGCGGCGGGCACTCTCTACGGGGTCGCCGCGATCTTGCTCGCGGGCGTGCGCATCAGCATCGACCCGGCGTTCGGCGACTCGTATCTCCTCGCGCCGATCGCGGTGGTCGTCCTCGCGGGCGCGGCGCTGTCGGGCGGACTCGCGAGCGCGACCTCGACCTGGGTCGCAGCGCTCGCGCTCACCTTCCTGATCGAGATGCTGCTCATCTTCGGACTCTCGGCGGCGCTGCAGTTCATCGTGTACGGCGCAGCGATCATCGTCGGAATGCTGGTCTCGGGCGACCGGATCGCGTCGCTCCTGGGCCGCTTCCTGCGGACGATCGAGAACCGTGCGGGGGACGGCAACGTACTGTCAACGACATCACGAGCTGAGGCAGGCTCGAAAGGAGGCACGATGGAGGGTCGGAAGGAATCTGCGGGGTCGCGCAGGCGTCCCTTGGTAGTGGGCGTTCTGTCACTCGCACTGCTCACGACGATGCTCGCCCTCGTCTCGACGAGCAGCGGCGGCACCGAAGAGACGCAGGCCTCGACTCAAAAGCCGTCGGCGGTCATCAGCACGGGGAAGGGGTTCGGCGAGGTGTACGCGGCCAAGGTGTCCACGCTGAGGCACACGCTCTTCAAGGCGACGCTCATCCCGAAGCAAAAGATGGCCCGCAATATCGCGCTGGCAGGGCTCGGTCGCGCCGACAGGAAGGTCAACGAGGCCCTGGCGCTCCGGTGTTGGAAGAACAACGGCTGCACCACCGGGACGAAGGGCAAGCTCACCGTCGCGTACATCGAGCAGTTCGGCGAGAACGTCTACCGCCAGATGTCGAAGATGGAGTTCATCCTCCAGGCGCTGACGTATCCCGAGGTCGGCAGGATCATCTACAACAGCGCACACTTGGACTTCAACAAGGCGTTCGCCGATTGGGATGCGGCGATCGCCCAGGGTGTCGACGTGATCGTCACCTATCCGGACTTCGCCGACGCCATGATCCCGGCGATGAAGAAGGCGACAGACGCCGGAATCCCCGTTGCGACGTATGCCTGGGGCTACGTCAGCGGTCCCGGCAAGAACTACATGACGGTCGTCGGTGAGGACACCTGCGTCACCGGCAAGTCGTACGCGTACGTCATGAACAACCGGGTCAAGTCCGGAAAGATCGCGTTCCTCGGCGGCTTCGCAGGGAACCCCCTCTCCGAGGGCTGGCAGAAATGCGAGGCGCCTGCGCTCAGATCGAACATCGACGTCGTCGCGAAGGAGCCGACGGACTGGAATCCGTCCAAGGTGCAGCAGGTCGTGGCCGGAATCCTCGCGAGGCATCCCGACATCAAGGGCTGGAGCTACGAGTACGGGCTCGGCATGGCAACGGGCGGCTACGCGGCGTACAGGGCAGCAGGCAAGCCGTTCAACACCGTGCTGACGCTCCGCACGGACGACGTCGGCATGGGCTGCCTCTTCAACCAGCTCAAGAACCCGAATCTCGAGATGTACTACACCAGCTCCTTCAACTCGCATATCCGGGTGGCCCTCACGGCCGGGATGATGAAGCTCAAGGGGGCGAAGATCCCGCCGACGATCGTGTTCCCGATCGAGCTGCAGAACCAGCGGGTGCGGGACTCCTGCGTCAAGGGCTATCCGCTGGAGGCGTCGGCGACTTCCCTGATCTCATTGAGCCTGCTCAAGAAGATGTATCCGTCGTAGGAGGAACCGGAAGCAGAAGAACCAAACATCGATGTCGATTCCTGGGCCCGCGAGCCCCGCCGTACTCACGCTGCGAGGCGTGTCCAAGGCGTTCGGTGCGGTACAGGCGCTACGTGAGGTCAGCGTCGACTGCCGTGCCGGCGAGATCCACGCCCTCGTCGGGGAGAACGGGTCCGGGAAATCGACTCTGCTCGGGATAGCCAGCGGGTTCCTCGTTCCCGACGAGGGCACCGTCGTGGTGGGAGAGACGGAGCGCCGGAGAGTGTCTCCCGCCGAGAGCCGCAGGCTCCGTCTCGGCATCGCGTATCAGACGTTCTCGCACGTGTTGCACCTGTCGGTGGCCGAGAACCTCTACCTTGCGGCACCGCCTGACCTCCGACCGACGTACGGACGCATGGATCGGTGGGCGGCCGACCAGCTGGCCGCATTCGATCTCGACATCCCGCCGTCGGCGTCCACAAGAACGCTGTCGCTGGCCCAGCGCCAGCTCCTCGAGGTCGTCAAGGCACTACTGGCGGAGCCGAAGGTGTTGCTCCTCGACGAGCCGACGACGGCCCTCGGGCCCGAGGACGTCGACCGACTGCACGCGCTGGTTCACGAGCGGAGCCGCGCCGGCGTGGGGATCGTCTACGTCAGCCACCGGCTGCCCGAGGTCCTCGGCATCGCCGACAGGGTCAGCGTTCTCCGCGACGGCGTGTGTCAGGGAACATTCGAGGCCGCCTCGATGTCGGAGGAGAGCCTGGTCGCCCTCATGATCGGGCGCCCGCTCCAGCTTGCCTTTCCGGAGCGACCCGAGCATGAGGCGGGGCGCGAGGTACTCCTCGCGGTCTCGGGACTACAGGGCGATCGGTTCGGGCCGATCGACCTCGAGGTGGTGAGCGGCGAGATCGTCGGAATCGCGGGCGCGGAGGGCAACGGGCAGGTGCAGTTCCTCCGGGCGCTCGCCGGTGCGGAGCGGGCCACAGGAACGGCGACCTGCGACGGCAAGGAGCTCGATTCGAGCTCGCCGGTCGGACCGCTCCGAGCCGGGGTGGTGCTACTCAGCGGCGAGCGAGCGTCCGAATCGCTCTTCCCCGTCCTGAGCGTCCGAGCCAACGCGACGATCCAGGTTCTGCGGCGGTTCGGGAAGCTGGGGTTCCTGAGCCGCAGACGTGAGCGGCACACGGTCAACGATCTCGTGCGGCGCCTCGGCATTCGAACGGCGTCGATCGAGCAGCCGGTGCAGACGCTCTCGGGCGGCAATCAGCAGAAGGTCTCGCTGACGCGACCGTTCCTACGAGGAGACGTCAAAGTGATCCTGGCCGAGGAGCCGACGCAGGGCGTCGACGTCGCGTCACGCTTCGACATCTACGACGCGCTGCGTGCGAAGGCAAAGGACGGCGTCGCGACGATCGTCAAGTCGAGCGACCCGCTCGAGCTCGCCGGCCTCTGCGACCGGGTCCTCGTGATGTCGCGCGGGCAGATCGTCGACGAGATCCCTGGCGACGAGCTCGGGGAACGTCGGATCGTCGAAGCGATCGTCGGCTCGCGGGCGAGTGCCAGAGAGCAAGCGACCGAGAGCGTCCAGGAGTCCGTGTGAGGCTCGGCAGGTTCCGCGGCGCGTTGCCGCTGGTCCTGATGAGCGTGCTGATCGTCGTCGTCGGCTCGTTTGCCACGGTGCGTCAGGACGCATTTCTCACGAGCTTCAACCTCAACAACCTGCTCCTCCTGGCGATGCCGCTCGCTCTCGTCTCGCTGGGCCAGACCTGCGCGCTGCTCGTCGGCGGCTTCGACGTCTCGGTGGCGGCGCTCATGACGTTCTGCGTCGTCGTCGCCTCCTACACGATGACGTTCGACACGTCGGGGTGGGCGTTGCTTCCCGGAGCCCTGGTGCTCATCGCAATGGGCGTGGCGACGGGGGTCTTCAACGCCGTGCTCATCTGCGTCCTCAAACTTCCGTCCATCATCGCGACGCTCGGGACGCTCAGCATCTTGAAGGGCGCATCGCTCCTCCTCCGGGATCACCCCGAAGGGCCCATCTCGAGCGACGCCGTCAGTGGTCTCACGAAGAGCGTCAGCTTCGTTCCGATCGCCTTCATCGCGGTCGTAGTCCTCGCCGTCGCCGGCGACGTATGGCTGTACCGCACGCGCACGGGGCTTGCAACGAGGGCGGTCGGCCTCGACGAGACGTCGTCGCGCCGGCTCGGGATGGCAACCGGCCGGATCGTATTCCTCGCGTTCGTCGCATGTTCGCTGATGGCGTCGCTCGCCGGCCTGTACCTCGCGGCCCGGGTTCAGATCGGCTCGCCGATCCTCGACCTCGGCTTCTCACTGGAGAGCATCGCCTGCGCCGTGCTCGGCGGAGCGGCGCTCTCTGGCGGTAGAGGTTCATTCGTGGGCGCGCTGCTCGCGGCGCTCTTCCTCTCGCTGATCGACAACGTCCTGCCACTGTTCCACCAGCCCACGGAGTACTCGCAGATGACCATCGGCGTGCTGATCCTGCTGGCGCTCCTGCTCTACTCGGCCCCCGAGCTTCTCGCCCGCTTCCGGACCAGCAGGGCCGGTGTCGGTCGGCTCCAGACCGGCGACGGAGAAGCGGCGGGCTGAGGCGCAGCTAGTCCGCGACCGGGCGCGGACGCGACGCCGTCGTCGTCCGGGGATCCGCCTCGCGGCCAATGACGACCCAGACGGCGTGGACGGGCTCGTCGCCGGCGGCCCAGAGCCGGTGCGGCGACGACGAGTCGAAGGCGATCGACCCACCTGGGCCGAGCTCGTAGACCTCGAACCCGACCTGCACTCCTAGCGTGCCGCTCGTCACGTACCCGTACTCTCTGCCGCCGTGCGTCATCAGAGCGTCCTCGGGACACGACGCGGCTCCGACCGGATACACGACGTACAGGAACTCCACGTCGGGGTCGCGATCGTGCGTGAGCCGCTCCCAGCGGACGCCGGACGCGAGGTTGATCACGGGTCGTGTGTCCGGCCGTTCGGCGAGGCCGTCTCCCGGCTGGACCACGCGCTCCTCGCGCTGTTCGCCGAAGACGTCGCTCATGGTCATGTCGAGCTCCGTGACGATGGCGTAGAGCGTGCTGACCGACGGATTGACCCGGTCGAGCTCGATCTGCGAGACGAGGCTCGGCGAGACGCCGACTCGGCGCGCGAGCTCGCGGAGGCCGATGCCGCGGCGCTCTCGCTCCGTGCGGAGGCGGTGGCCGACTTTCGAGCCTTCGAGAGGCCCGTTCGACGAGGCCGGCTCGCTAGCTGACACGGGCACGTATCTCCTGCGTGATCCGCCCGGGGCCGGGCAGGAACGCGTCCTCGAGGGGCGGGCTGTACGGGATCGGAGTGTCGGGCGTCGCGATGCGCCAGGCGTCGTCGAGGTGACCGAGGCCCTGCTCGACGACCGAGGCGAGCACCTCACCCGCCCAGCCGCCGGTCAGCGGCCCCTCCTCGACGACGACGATCCTGTTCGTCTTCTTGACCGAGGCGAGGACGGTGTCGAGGTCGAAGGGACGGAGCGTCCTCAGGTCGACGACTTCGACCGAGATGCCTTCCGCGTCGAGCTCGGCCGCCGCCTCGAGACCATCGTGCACGCCCTTCATCGCGGTGACGAGCGTGACGTCGCTCCCTTCGCGGGCTACTGTCGCTTCGCCGAGCTTGGCGGGTGCGCCGTTCACCTCGCCCTCGAGCGTGTACAGGCGCTTGTGCTCGAAGAAGAGCACCGGGTTGTCGTCGCGGATCGCAGCCTTCAGGAGCGCCTTCGCGTCTGCCGGTGTCGAAGGGGCGGCGATCTTGAGGCCCGGCACGCCCATGAACCACGAGACCGGCATCTGCGAGTGGATCGCCCCGAACCGACCCCCGGCGCCGACCACGGAGCGGATCACGAGCGGCACGCTGATCTGCTCCTGCGTCAGGAACCAGTACTTCGTCGACTGGTTGACGAGGCTGTCCATCGCGAGCGTGAGAAAGTCGCCGAACATGATCTCGACGACGGGCCGGAGGCCGTGTACTGCCGAGCCGAACGCCGCGCCGGCAAGCGCGAGTTCGGAGATCGGCGTGTCGAAGACGCGCTCGGAGCCGTACTTGTCGTAGAGGCCGGTCGTCGTCGCGAAGACGCCGCCCGCAACGGCGATGTCCTCGCCGAAGAGGATCACGCGCTCGTCGGCGGCAAGCTCCTCGTCGAGCGCGTCCCGGATGGCGGTGCGAAAGGCGACAGTCGGCACGTCAGCGTCTCCGTCTCGTCCTGATCACAGTGCGAGGGCGAGCGGTCGCTCGAGCAACTCGCGTAGTCGGGACAGGAACTGCGCACCGTCGGCGCCGTAGACGACGCGGTGATCGCAGCTCAGGGTGACGGTCATCAGGTCTCGGAAAGCGACGCGGTCGGGGCCATCCTCGACCGGCGCGCGCCGCGCGCCCCCCACCGCGAGGATCGCGACCTGCGGAGGGTCGATGATCGCGGTGAACGATCGGACGCCGAACATGCCGAGGTTCGAGACGGTGAAGGTGCCGTCGCGAAAGTCTTCGGGCGTCAGGGCTCGGCGCCGCGCCGCATCGGCCAGCCGCCGCGTCTCCACGGCGATCTCGGCGAGCGACTTCCGGTCCGCATCGCGCACGACGGGGACGAGCAATGCATCGTCGGTGGCGACGGCGATGCCGACGTTGACGCGTGAGTAGCACTCCACCTTGTCGTCGACGTAGGAGGCGTTGAACCGCGCGAACTCACGCAGGGCCCCGGCAGCCGCCTTGACGACGAAGTCGTTGACCGACGGACCGTCCTCGCCCTTGTCCCGCGCCTCTCGGCGCGACGCGACGATCTGCGACACGTCCACGTCGGCGGAGACGGTGAACACGGGGATCGTCGTCGCCGACTCGACCATCCTCCGTGCGATCGTCGACTGCGTCGGCGTCGGCTCGAGAACACGGACGTCGCCTTTTCCGGAAGCCGTCTCGTGTCGCTCCGTACCCGACTCGTCCGCCGCTCTCGTCACGTCCTCGACGGTGATCCGTCCGCCGGGCCCCGTCCCGACGAGGCCGTGGAGCGAAACGCCGAGCTCGACCGCCGTCCGCCTTGCCACCGGCGTCGCGTTGGGGCGAGGCGCTGCCGATCCGTCGTTCGGAGCGTGCGCTACTGCGTCCGCGACAGGTCGCGCATTCGCCGGCTCCCGAGACGACACCGGCACACGTCGTTCCGTGCCGCTGACATCGCCTTCGCCGTTCGTCAGTGTTGCGATCGGCTCTCCTACCGCGACCGTGGCTCCCTCGCCTGCGAGGATCGAGGCCAGCGTGCCGTCCGCTTCCGCCTCGTACACGACGGTCGCCTTGTCGGTCTCTACTTCGATCAGCCCCTCGCCGCGCTCGAATGGCTCTCCGGGCGACTTCAGCCAGCGGACGATCACGGCGTCGGCCATCGAGTCGGAGAGCTTGGGCATCGTCAGCTCGCGGGCCAAGAGGCGGCTCAGTCCTTGAACTCGCGAGCCGTCAGCTCGGTCGGGAACGGCGCCGCGAGACCGCTCTCGCGCATTCGCTCGAGCTCGTCGGTCACGTCCTGCTCGAGCTCGTCGAGGCCAGCCGCGTCGACCCCCTCGGCCTCGAGTTGCCGACGGAGGACGAGGATCGGATCCCGGGCTCTCCAATGCTCGAGCTCGCCCTCGGGTCGATAGGCACCGGGGTCGCTGCGTGAATGGCCGACGAAGCGATATGTCAACGCCTCGACGAACGCCGGGCCCTTTCCCGCACGGGCGTGTGCGACGGCGCGCTCGGCGGCTTCACGTACGGTCCACACACTCATGCCGTCGATCGTCTCGGCGGGAACCTCCATGACCTCCGCACGTGCACGGATCTCGCCCGCGGTCACCGAGCGGTACGCCGTGTACTCGCCGTAGCCGTTGTTCTCGCACACCAGCACGAGCGGCAACTCGAGGACCTGACAGAAGTTGAGGCACTCGAACACGTAGCCCTGGTTCATGGCGCCGTCGCCGAAGTACGCGACGGCAACGCCTCCCGTCGTCCGCTTCAGCGCGAGTGCCGTACCGGTCGCCGCGGCGATGCTGCCGCCGACGATGCCGAACGAGCCGATCAGGCGATCGGCCGGCGAGTTGACGTTCATCGAGCCGGCGCGACCCCCGTTGACGCCGGACGCGCGGCCGAGCATCTCGTCGAGCAGCTGCTGCGGGTCGACGCCGAGTGCAAGTGCGTGACCGTGCCCGCGGTACGTCGCCGCTGCTCGGTCCCGCTCCTCGAGGACGCTCGCCACACCTGTCGCGATCGCTTCTTGCCCGGAATACAGATGGGTCGTTCCGTAGACCTCTCCGGCGAGGAAGAGCGACTGGACGAGATCCTCGAAGCCCCGGATCAGCAGCATTCGCCGGTAGATCGCGATGTACAGGTCGAGATCGTCGAGAACGCCGGTCACCGGCTTGTCGCTGACGTGACTCACGTCGCACCGACGCCGGCGTCGGATGCGAGAAGCTCCGCGAGGTAGTTCCAGTCCCGCTCGTGCCGGTACGAGTGGCGCAGGGGAGGGCCCGGCGCCGATGTCTCGAGCCATCGCACAGTCTCGCCGCGGGTCTCGTAGAACGCGTGCACACAGCCGGTACCGGTCCAGAAGACGTCGCCAGGGCGGAGCGTGTGACGGTCGCCGTCCGCGACGACGTCGACCTCGCCTTCGAGCATGTAGTAGGACTCCTCGAAGGGGTGGTCGTGCGGGTTGGCGCAGGCTCCCGGCTGGTAGTCGACCATGAACATCGTGTGGAGCTGCGCGTCCAATCGCTGGTCGACGAGCATCTTGACGGCGATCCCGCTGTAGGCGAGGACGGCGGTCGCCATGCTTCCCGACACGGTCGGCGCACCCATCGCCTGGCCTCGCTTCAGGCGATCGAGGTCCGTCTCGCCGTCGGTGAGCAGGAACAGGTTGTGGTTGCGTGGGTCGCGCGCGTCCAGTGGGAGCGCTTCGCTATCCGGCGCCGGCCCGAGGAAGAACGTGTCACTGGCGTCGATGCGCGGCCGCGGCGAGGCCATCTCGATCCACACCGCCGCGCCGTCGCCGCGAAACGCGTGCGGAGCTCCCACAGGGACGGCGCCGCAGGCACCGGGCATGAGCTTCACACCGCGCCCCTCCAGGTAGAGCAGAGGCTCCCCCTCGAGCACGTAGAAGCTCGTCTCGTACGAGTGCACGTGCTCGTCGACGTGCCCCTCGACGAGCGACACCAGCGTCAGCGCCATGTGCGTCGAGCCGAGCGTGCCATCGACGAGCCGGCAGGTCGTGAGACCGCTCGAGCGGCCCGGTAGAGCGTCGGCGAGCTCGATGTCCTCGCGGCGGACGAGGCGGTACGCCGGCCGTCCGTCGGCGAGCTCGCGCGTCCCGGTGTCACCCGTCACAGCGGAACTCCGGTCGGCTCGACGACCGCGGAAGACGCAACAGCCGCAGCGAGACCGGAGTCGCCGTCATCGCGGCCCTCATGCTCTTTCTGGACCAGATCGGCGCCGCGGACGTACATGCGACCGGCGACGAGCAGCTCTTCGGCCGGGAAGCGCGTGATCACATCGCAGCCGCTCGCCGTCACGACGACCTCTTCCTCGATCCGCGCCGCGGACCGGCCGTCGGTCGCAGCGCAGTACGTCTCGAGCGCGAAGACCATCCCCTCCTCGAGCTCGACCGGATGCTCGAGTGAGTGGACGCGCGAGATCATCGGCGACTCGTACAGCCCCACGCCGATCCCGTGCCCGAACTGGAGGCCGAAGCAGGTTTCCTCGTCCGGGAAGCCAAGCTCCTCGGCGGTCGGCCAGACCTCCGCGATCCGGTCCGTCGTCATGCCCGGCCGGACGAGCTCGATCGCAGCGTCGAGCCATTCGCGGCACTGCTTGTACGCGTCGAGCTGCGCCTGGTTGACGCCTCCGACGTTGAACGTGCGGTAGTAGCACGTCCGGTAGCCCATGAACGAATGGATGATGTCGAAGAACGCCTGGTCCCCCGGCCGCAGGAGTCGATCGGAGAACACGTGCGGGTGCGGATTGCAGCGGTCTCCCGACACGGCGTTGACCGCCTCCACCTGCTCCGATCCCATCTCGAACAGGAGCTGGTGAGCGCGCGCGACGATCTCGTGCTCGTAGACGCCCGGCCGTAGCATCCGGTAGATCTCCTCGTAGACCGCGTCGACGAGACCGGCAGACTGGTCGAGGAGCGAGATCTCCTGTGCGGTCTTGATCTTTCGTGCCTCGAGGAGCACCTGGGACCCGTCCGTGACATGCACGCCGGCGCGCTGAAGCGCCTCGATCGTGACCAGGTCTGCCATGTCGACTCCGAGCGGCTCTCCCTCGAGGCCGTGCTCGCGCAACTCGTGCGCGATCCGCTCGCCGAGCCGGTCCGGGATCCCGGTCTCGACGGGCATCGCGCCGCGCATCGGCGCGACACCGGCGCGGAAGTTCTCCTTGGGGAGCCACGGCGCGAAAAGCTGGTGGTGGCGCGCCGCAGATCCGAAGTCCCACAGGATCGGCTCGGCACCGCGGGGGAGCAGTGCGAAGCGTGCGTTCTTGTCCCGCGCCCACTCGCCGATGTGCGTGCTCGTGACGTACCGGATGTTGTTCGGGTCGAACAGGAGCACAGCGCCGAGATCCGATGCTTCGAGCGACGCCTTGGCACGGTCGAGGCGATCCTGGCGCAGTCGCGGGAAGTCGACGCGCTGCTCCCAGTCCACCGCGCGCGTCGCGTCCGGGGAACCGATGGTTCTCGTTTGCCTGGTCACCGCACTACCTCCTCGTTGTGACGCTCGCTCCTCTTCGAAAGCCCGGACGTGTTCCGCAGGTGCTGGAAGAGCGCGATGAAGTCGTCCTCCGCATACCCCGCCTCGATCGCCGCGCGCAGATGGGACTTCATCTCGCTCGTCAGCGGAAGCTCGACGCCGGCCTCGCCGGCTGCGTCGAGCGCGAGATCGATGTCCTTCTCCATGAGCGCCGTCGTGAACGTCGCGGAGTAGTCGTCGTGCAGGAGCGGCTCGGTCTTGTACTTGACGAACGGGGCGCCCACGGCGGAGCTCCCCATCACCTCGAGGAGCGCCGCTCGCGGGACGTCGGCAGCCTCGCCGAGTACGAGCGCCTCGGAGATCAGCTGTGCCAGTCCCGCGATCATCAGGTTGATCGCGAGCTTGACGATCCGCGCCTGCTCTCCGTCACCGACGCGGTGCACCGTCGGTCCGATCGCCCGGATGACCTCCTCGACGCGATCGATGTCGTCGTCGGCGCCCGAGACGATGAGGCTCAGGTTCCCGGCCCGCACGACGGTCGGGTTCCCGCTCACCGGCGCGCGTACGTACCCGACGGACGCCGCCTCGGCTTGCTCCGCCACACGGGTCGACGCAGCCGGCGAGACCGTGCTCAGATCGACCAGAACGGAGCCCGGCCGCGCCGCGCCGATCGCCCTTTCTGCCACTGCCTCGAATGCCTCGTCGTCGGCGAGCGACGTGAGGACCACGTCGACCTGCGCGACGAGCTCCTCGGGCGTGGTCGTGACGACGGCGCCCCGTGCCCGCAGTGCGTCCGCCTTCCCCGGCGTCCGATTCGTCACGAGGAGCGCATAGCCCGCGTCGAGGAGGCGCTCTGCGAACGCGGTGCCCATGTTGCCGAGACCGATCAACCCCACGGTGAGACGCGGGTCGTGAGAGGTGCGCACTGTCCAGTATGAATAAACGAAGGGGAGCAGCGGGTCAAGCATCGTCCTCTGTGCACCGGGCGTCGCGTTTGCGAATCCGATCACGATCTGTACAGCCGTACGACACGCGGGGACGCCCGATGTTCAGAAATGGGCACTAGCCGACTCAGGGCGCTGTGAGGAGCTACGGGAGGCGTGGCTCTTCGAGGCAGGTCACCACACTCCGCACGAGCGCCGGGGCATCTAGGCATCACCTGAGCACGGCACCGCTCCCCGTCCCGCGGCAGAGCGGCAAGACCGGCCGCACCCGCAATGCGGTGCCCGGTGCCGTCTAGGCTCCGCCCAGTGGCGCGTGCCGAGGTTCATCTGGCGTTCGCGCAAGCGGCCGCCGAGGACGGGATCGTGCTCGGGAGCCAGACGTTCGACTGGCTGTGCGAACAAGGTCACATCGGGCTCGAACGCGTCGCGAAGGCCAGACGAGACCCGGCGCTCGTCGGGCCGGTGAGCGCGGCACTCGTGCAGCTCGGCGCGATCTACGCTCGCCTCAAGGGTGACGTCTCGGTCCTACACGCATCGCGCGAGAGCCTGCTTCTTCCGGTCGATCTCGTGCACGCGCCGACGGGAACCCTGATCGAGGTCGACGACTCGAGTCACTTCACGTCGTTCCGCCTGGCCGCACTCGAGCTCTATCCCGCCGATGTGAGCGTGGGATTCGACGTCGGCGAGCACAAGGAGCTGTGCCGAGCCTGGTGCTCGACGACCGACAGCCTCGCGCGCGGCCTGGCCTCGAAGGCGTTCGGGTTCGGCGGAGTGCAGCGGGAGCGCGCGTACCACGATGCACTGCGCGACCTCGCCACCGCGGCCATGGGTCACCCGCCGCTCGTTCGAATCGCCGCGGTGGACGGCGACGGAGCGTCCGCCTTCCGTCGCCACCGGACGTCACTCCTGGCGCTTCGGGCCTCCTGAGGACGCTTCGTACCCGTCGATCACCGAGACGTTGACTGTCGAGCAGCGCCCGCAGCGGACCCGGACCTTCTTCGTCATCTGCACCGGATGCATTGCCGTCGCGAGCACGTTGCCACAGGTCACGCAGACGTAGTCGTCTGGGCCGTTGCCGTGGAAGACCGGCCTGTCGGCGTCCTCCTGGATCGCGGTGCCGCCGTCGCGCGGCACCTCGCCCTCGCGGATCTGTCGCATCGTGATGGTCGCCATCGGCGCGGAATCAGAGCTGAGCGAGCTTGGCGGCGAAATCCTTGATCAGCGCGTCCAGCACGCCGGACACGACCCCTTCGCCCATCGACGCGGCCGTGCCCGTGATCCGCGCGTTGGTGTTGATCGTCCCGCCGCCGTCACTGAGGACGAACACGACATCCGCATCCGCATGCCCCTGTCCACCGGCCTCCTTCGACCGGACGGACATGACCACTCGATGGGACGCGGCGTCCTGCTCGACGATCTCCACGGCGCCAGTGAAGGTCAGCGACATCGCCCCCATCTTGATCGCGATCTCCGCCCTCACGGAGCTCGGCCCGGTCGTTTCGAGCACGCTGCCGCCCTCGACGCACGGCACCAGACGGTCGAGATCGACGATCGCCGCGTAGCTCTCCTCTATCGGCTTGCTGGTCGAGAACGAATGCTCCAGCTCGACGGCCATGACCACGGACCCTACCGCAGCCTCTTAGAGTCCTCGCCATCGCGCATGGGGATCCCGGCAGGCACGTACACGTTCGGGCCCGAGAACGGCAGTCTGTGGGTCAAGACCGGGCGCGTCGGCGCCGCGGCCGCAGCCGGACACGACCTCCTCATCAGGGTCATGGGCTGGCAGGCGACGCTCGTCGTCGGCGAGCCCCCCGTGCAGACGAACCTCGTGCTCGAGGTGGACGCCGGGTCCCTCCGTGTGCACGACGGCTTCGGTGGGATGCAGCCGCTCGGCGATCTCGAGAAGGAGAGCATCCAGGAGACGATCGACGAGGAGATCCTCAAGCGGATGGACATCGAGTTCCGTTCGACCGCCGTCCAGGAGGCCGAAGGTCACTTCACCGTCCAGGGCGATCTCAGGCTCGTCGGCAACGTGCGTCCGATCGAGCTCGACGTCGAGGTCGACGACTACGGCAAGGTCAACTGCAGCGTCGTCGTCAGGCAATCCGACTGGGGAATCGAGCCCTATACCGCGTTGTTCGGGGCGCTGAAGGTCGCCGACGACGTCGAGATCACGATCAACGCGGCCTGGCGTGGAGCTCCGCCGAGCGACGAGTGGTCTCCCACGTGGGAGTTCCGACAACTGCCGGTCGTCGACCCGGGCATCTCCAGCTTCGCCTGGGCGCTCGTCTTCTCCCTCTACCTCTGGCTCGGGATGGCCGCCGTCGGCGTGTCGATGGCGATTGCGCTGATTCTCGCGCTCCTCGCGGCCTGCTTCATTTTCGTCTACGTCCGCACGCACGGCATGGGACGAGAGGAGGGCTGAGAGGCCCCTCATGAAAATCACAAGCGCCGCGGCCGCGAAGCGGCCGCCTTTAGGTCCTTTGCTCTATCGCGCGGTCCGAATCCGCGCTAGCGGATACGAGCCTGCGCACTAGTGGATACCGAGAGCCTCATTGTGAATCCGTCGCGCCGCGGCCGCAAAGCGGCCGCCTTCAGGTCCTTTGCTCTATCGCGCAGGTCGGAATCCGCGCTAGCGGATTCCGACCTTGCGCACTAGTAGACCGTCTGCGCGTCGAGCCCGCCCTCGACACCGGGAGGGAGGACGCCGCTGCCGTGCGCGTAGAGGGCGATCTCCTCGAGCGTCCTGGCCTGTGTGGGGTCGCTTCCGTCCCCCCCGACCCACGCGCCCTGGACCCAGTCCAGGGTCTCCGGTGACGCTCCCAGCGACGCTGCGGCGAGCAGCTGCGCCTTGGCGCGAATCTTCCCGGCGGCGCTGACGATCGCCGCCTGCGCGCCGTCGGTGGGGCTCGTGTTGTAGCCGTGTCCGACCCCGAACCGGTCGGTGTCCGCGGGAACGACTTTCACGTCGAGCGCCGGGACCCCGAGCTCGTCCGCGACGAGCTGGGCGTACCGAGCCTCCTGCCCGTCGGGCTCGGTGGTCAGGCTGAGCACCATCTTGCCGGTCGGGTGCACACGCAAAAAGACTGCTCGATACGCCTCGTCAGCCATCGCCGCATCTCCTCGTGGTCGGTGAGTTGACGATCATCGCTCGTCCTCGGGCACCCTGCCAGAGGTTTCGTTCGCCAGACGCCGGCGCTCCTGGTGGGCGGTGAGCGCGTTGTGCTCCTCCAGGTCGCAGAAGGCGGGCTGTGGCCCCCCCATCGGGTGCGGAGGTACCGCCGGGCGCTCGCATCCCGGATAGATGCACGTCTTGGCCGAGTTCTCCGTCATTCCTCGGTCACCCACCCGGGCGTGACGTTGCCTCTGCTCGGGCCGTGCCCGCTCGGCATCCCGACCGAGCTGCCCGGGACCGGCGTCGCGCTTCCCCACGTCTCGACCTCGTCGGACGCGACCTCGGTCCAGCGGTCGGGCAGGCACCCGTCATCCTCCGCCGCTGCTCCGATCGCCTCCGCCACCTCGCGAAGCGCCTCGAAGCTGTGACCGCTCACGAGCGCGTCGCAGTGCGGCAGCGCAGCCACCATCCCGCCGGACCGCACGGCGAAGGCATCGGCGCTCACGCGCGGATTGACCCACACGATTCGATGCGCCAGGCGCGAGAGCCGCTCCATCTCCCGCGCCACGAGCTTCGGTTCTCCGCGCTCCCAGCCGTCGGAGAGGATCACGACCACGGCGCCGCGTGCCATCCCGCGTCGTCCGTGCCGGTCGTTGAATGCCTGGAGCGCCTCGCCGATCCGGGTCCCGCTCGACCAGTCCGGCGCTGCTTCGGCGGCGGCCTGGATGGCGCGATCCGGGTTGCGGGAGGAGAGGGCGCGCGTCAAGCGGGTCAGCCGCGTGGCGAACACGAATGCCTCGGCATTCGGGCCACTGCCGGCGGCGCAGGTCAGGAACTGGAGGTAGGCGCGCGCATACGGCTCCATCGAGCCGGAGATGTCGCAGAGCAGCACCAGCCTGCGACGGACGACACGGCGACGCCGGCGCGCGAGACGGATCGGATCGCCGCCGGTGCGAAGGCTTCGGCGCAGTGTCCGCCGAAGATCGACACGCTCCCCGTGACGCCCCTTCTCGTAGCGCCGAGTGCGGCGGCGCGGCGTCGCGAGCTCCAGGCGCGTCATCAGCCGGTATAGCTGCGCGAGCTCGTGCGGCTCGAGTGCGTCGAAGCGCTTGCGCCCGAGCAGCTCCTCGTCAGTCGCCATCGCCACCGGCACCTCGACCTCGGGCGTGTCACCGTCCTCGTCGCGGTCGCCGTCAGTTGACGATCGCAGGCTTGCGCTCGAATCCTGCCGGTCGACCCGTCGCACCGGCTCGGATCGCGGCCGCTCGTTCGGCGACGAGCCTGCGCTGCGTACGTCGTCGGGCTCGAAGTCCTCGTCCGGTCGACCGCCGAAGATCGAGAAGAAGACCGCGTCGAAAGCGGCCGCCAGTGCAGGGTCCGAGACGAACACTGCGCGCGCGGTCCAGTAGAGCCGCCGGCGCGTGATCGGCCGGACGAGCGCGAGCGCCCTCGCGAAGTCGGCCGAGCGGGCGGGAGTGACCGGGAGGCCGCGATCGTGCAGGCGCCGGCTCAACGCCGTCACGAACGGCGGAAGGTCGAGCTGGATCGTCTCGACTCCGAGCGCGCCGTTCGACACACGTCCGTCAGTCATCGCCGGGCACGAGCAGCTCCAGGCCGGCCGCGCGGACCACCTCCTGGTCGTCGCTGTACTTCAGCACGGAGCCGAGGGTGCGATCCACGGTCGCGACGTCCAGGCGCTCTACGCCGAGGAGGCTCAACGCCGCGACCCAGTCGATCGCCTCGGCGATCCCCGGCGGCTTCTGCACGTCGCTCGAACGCAGGCGCGAGACGGCGTTCGCAACCTGGACGGCGAGCGTCTCCGACGTGCCCTTGACGCGCCGGCGCACGATGTCCACCTCGCGCTCGGGGGTCGGGTACTCGATCCTGTGGTAGAGACACCGGCGCTTGACGGCGTCGTGCAGATCGCGCGTCCGATTCGAGGTCAGGACGATGACGGGTGGATGCGTCGCCCGGATCGTGCCTATCTCCGGGATCGTCACGCTCGCGTCCGCGAGCAGCTCGAGCAGGAACGCCTCGAAGTCGTCGTCGGCTCGGTCGATCTCGTCGACGAGCAGCACCGCAGGTCGCGGGCCGGGGTGCTCGAGCGCGCGCAGGAGCGGGCGGCGGATGAGATAGTCCGGCCCGAAGAGCTCCTCCTCCCCGAGAGGCGTGTTACGCGAGTCGGCGAGCCGGATGCTGAGGAGCTGGCGCGGATAGTTCCACTCGTACAGCGCTTCGGCCGCATCGATCCCCTCGTAACACTGGAGGCGCACCAGCGGGGTCTCCAGGACGAGCGCGAGGGACTTGGCGGCCTCGGTCTTGCCGACACCCGCCTCGCCCTCGAGCAAGAGCGGCTGCGGCAAGCGCAGGCTCAGAAACATCGAGGTCGCCAGGCCCTCGTCGACGAGGTAGTCGACGTCCGCGAGGCGTCGGGCGAGCGTCTCGATATCGGGGACGAGCGCGCGGATCTCGTCGGCGGCGTCGCCCGTGGCCCCGCGGGGGCTCACGGCAGCGTCTGGGCGGACTGCTGCTCCTCGAACCTGGCGCGGCATCCCTCGCAGCAGAAGTAGACGGTCTCGCCGTCGAGCTCGACCGAGGGCGTGCTCGCGACGGCGGCGACGGTCATCCCGCAGATCGGGTCGACCGCGAGGGACGGCGCGGGAGCTCGAGCCGGATCGGGAGCGAGGGGTGTACGAGCGGGGTCGAACGCCGCAGTGTGCTTCCCACGGCGCACTGCCGTCACGGTCGCGAGGATCGAGAGCGCGATCTCGGCCGGCGTCTGGGCGCCGATGTCGATGCCGGCGGGCACGTCGATGCGATCGAGGTGCTCCTCGGGAACGCCGTCGGCACGCAGGTCGGCGAGCACGCCCGCGCCGCGCTTGCGGCTGGCCACGAGGGCGACATACGGAACGCCGGTCTCGAGCCCGCGGCGAAGGATGTGCAGCTCGTCGCGGCCATGCGACGCGACGACGAGCGCGAGATCGCGCTCCGACGGCTCGGGACTCCCGCTCTCCACCGCGATGACGTCCAACCCGAGCTCCGGGCCGAGCGATCGCACCGCCGCCCCGATCGGCGTGTCGCCGACGACGAGGACGCGCGGTGCGGGGAGCAACGGCTCGAGGAACACCTCGATCGCGCCACCGGACAGGCACGGGTTCTGGATCGTCGTCGCTCCCTCCTCGTCGGAAGCCTCCCGACCGACGCCGTCGTCCTCGCGGGCCGATCCGTCGGGAAGTATTCGCAGCAACAGCGCCTCTCCGCTCTCGATCGCCAGCAGGGAGTACGCGCGCACGCTCTCCTGCGTGCACACGCCGCCCACGAAGCCCTCGATCGTGCCGTCCTCGAGCACGAGCGCGACGTCGCCCGCTTTCACGCTCGTCGGGCGCTGCGCGCGAACGACCGTGGCGACAACGAACGCCGTGCCCTCCGCTGCGAGCTCCTGCGCCCGCGTCGACACGGCGCCGATGGTCACTGGGGCGGCTCGGCCCGTCCCTGCATCGCCGCCCAGACACGGGCGGGCGTGCAGGGCATGTCGATGTGGTCGACGCCGTAGGTGGAGTGCAGCGCGTCGATGACCGCGTTCACGATCGCCGGCGGCGACCCGACGGTCGGCGACTCGCCGACCCCCTTTGCCCCGAGCGGGTGATGCGGGCAGGGCGTCACCGTCTCGCCGAGCTCGAAGTCGGGACACTCGAGCGCGGTCGGGATGAGGTAGTCCGCGAACGAGGAGTTGAGGCAGTTGCCCTCCTCGTCGAAGGTGAGGACCTCCATCAACGCGATGCCGATGCCCTCCGCGAGACCGCCGTGGATCTGGCCGTCCACCACCATCGGGTTGATGCGCACGCCGCAGTCGTCGACCGCGATGAAGCGCCTGACGGTGACCTGGGCGGTGTCCGGGTCGATGTCGACGACGGCGATGTACGCACCGTAGGGGTACGTGAGGTTCGGCGGGTCGTAGATCACCTGCGCGTCGAGCCCACCCTCCATGCCTTCCGGCAGCGGCTCCCCGCTGTACGCGCGGATCGCGATGTCCTCGATCAGCGCGCCTTTCTCGGGATCTCCCTTCACGTACCAGCGGCCCTTCTCCCACGCGAGGTCGTCCGGGCTCGCCTCGAGCATCGTCGACGCGATCAGGCGCGCCTTGTCGCGCACCTTTCTCGAGACGACCGCGACGGCGGCACCGGACACCGGCGTCGAGCGGCTGCCGTACGTGCCGAGGCCGTACGGCGAGCGGTCGGTGTCGCCGTGGCGGACCTCCACGTCCTCCGGCGGGATGCCGAGCTCCTCGGCGACGATCTGCGCGAACGTCGTCTCGTGTCCCTGGCCCTGCGGCTGGGCGCTGATCGAGACGACCGCCTTGCCCGACGGATGCACCCGCAGGTCGGCGCCGTCGTTCATGGCGAGCCCGAGGATGTCCATGTGCTTGCGCGGACCGGCGCCGACGCCCTCGGTGAAGAACGACACGCCGATGCCCATCAGCTCGCCGCGGGCGCGCTTCTCCGCCTGCTCGCGGCGGAGGTCCTCGTAGCCGGCGATGTCCATCGCCAAGCGCATCGTCTCGGCGTAGTTCCCCGAGTCGTACGTCCATCCGGTCGTCGTCTCGTACGGGAACTGCTCGGGCGCGATGAAGCTCTTCATCCGCAGCTCGATCGGGTCGACGCTCATCTCCATCGCGAGCGCGTCGACCATGCGCTCCACGAGGTAGACGGCCTCGGTGATGCGGAACGAGCAGCGGTACGCGACGCCTCCCGGCGCCTTGTTCGTGTAGACGGCCTTGACCTTCACGTGCGACGCCTGGAGGTCGTACGACCCGCAGACGATGTGGAAGAACCCGGCCGGGAACTTCGTGGGCTGCGCGGTCGAGTCGAAGGCGCCGTGGTCGGCGATCACGTCGACGCGCAGGCCGGTGATCTTGCCGTCTTTCGAGCACATCTCCGCGTGCATGACGTAGTCGCGCGCGAACCCGGTCGACACGAGATTCTCGGTGCGGTTCTCGACCCACTTCACCGGGACGCCGGCGACGATCGAGCCGGCGATCGCGCATACGTAGCCGGGGTAGACGGGGACCTTGTTGCCGAACCCACCCCCGATGTCGGAGCAGATGATCCGGATCATGTGCTCGGCGAGACCGGCAACGTGCGCGTACACCGTGCGGTGCGCGTGCGGCGCCTGGTTGCCGTTGTAGATGTCGAGCTGGCCGGTCTCCGGGTTGAAGTCGGCGATCATCCCGCACGTCTCGAGCGGCGCAGGATGGCAGCGTGGATAGATGATGTCCTGCGCCACGATCGTGTCGGCCTCCGCGAACGCGCGGTCCGTCGCCTCCTCGTCGCCCGCCTCCCAGAGCGGGCTCGCGAGGTTGTCGCGCTGGCCGGCCTTGTCGTCGCGGATCAGGGGCGCGTCGGGGTCGAGCGCCTTGCGGGCGTTGACGATCGCGGGCAGCGGCTCGTACTCGACGTCGATCAGCTCGAGCGCGTCGTTCGCCGAGTACTCGTCGGTCGCGATGACGAACGCGACCTCCTGCCCCTGAAACCGGACCTTGTCGCCCGCCAGCACCGCCTGGGTGTCGTAGGAGATCGTCGGCATCCACGCGAGGCCGAGGGTCTCCAGGTCCTTCGCGGTGACGACGGCCGCGACGTTGGGGTGCGCGAGCGCCCTCGAGGTGTCGATCGAGACGATGCGGGCGTGGGCGTACGGGCTGCGCAGCATGGCGCCGTGGACCATCCCCGGGAGCCGGATGTCGTCGAGGTATCTCCCCTTGCCGCGAATGAAGCGCAGGTCCTCCTTGCGCTTCAGGCGACCGAAGCCGATGGGACGCTCGGTCGTCGCACTCGGAAGGTTCTCGACGGTGGTCATGCTGACACCTCCTGTCTCGCGGCGGCTTCGTGCTCGGCGGCCCAACGCACGGCTGCGACGATGTTCTTGTAGCCCGTGCAGCGGCAGATGGCGCCCGAGATCGCGGTGCGGATCTCGTGCTCCGTCGGATCCGGGTTCGCGTCGAGCAGCGCGCGTGCCGTCATCAGCATCCCCGGCGTGCAGAACCCGCACTGGAGGCCGTGCTGCTCGTGGAAGCCCACCTGGACCGGATCCAGCCGGCCGTCGACCTCGAGCGACTCGACCGTGCGGATCTCGTGACCCTCGCACATCGCCGCCAGGATCGTGCAGGACTTCACCGTCTCGCCGTCCATCAGGACGACGCAAGCGCCGCAGTTGGAGGTGTCGCAGCCCCAGTGCGTGCCGGTCAGGTCGGGCGTCTCGCGAATGAAGTGAACGAGCAGCTGGCGCGGCTCGATCTCGCGGGAGACCTGTTCGCCGTTGATCGTTATCGAGACGTTCATGATCAGGCCTCCTCGCCCGCGGCGCGCGCGCTCGCGCGGGTCAGAGCGCGGTGCGCGAGCACGCCCGCGAGATGCCGTTTGTAGTCCACCGGCCCTCGACCGTCCGCCGTCGGTGAGCAGTCCGCCGAGGCGATCTCGGCCACCTCCCGGAACAGCTCGCCCGACGGAGCCTTCCCGCGCAGGAGCTCCTCGGCTCGCGAGAGATGGATCGTCGTGAGCCCGACAGCGGTGAGCGCGAGTCCGGCGTCGGCAATCTCCCCGTTCTCGATCCAGACCGCCGCCGATGCCGCGACGATCGCCCAGTCGCCGGCTCTGCGCTCGACTTTCTCGTGCGCGCTGCCGCAACCCGACCGCACCGGAATCCGCACCTCGGTGAGCATCTCGCCGTCGCCTACGGCGGTCTGGTACGGCCCGACGTGGAAGTCCTCCATCTCGACCACGCGCTCGCCGTCGGCGCCTCGTATCACCGCCTTCGCCTTGACCGCCACGCAGACGGCAGCGAGATCCTCGGCCGCGTCCGCCTGGCAGAGCGAGCCGCCGATGGTGCCGCGGTTGCGCACGACCGGGTCGGCGATCACGTCCTCGGCGTCGCGGAAGAGCGGAAAGTGCCGCGCGAGCACGTCCGAGCGCTGAAGCTGCACGTGCCGCGTCAGCGCCCCGATGCGTACCTCGGCGCCCTCCTCGCGGATGTACGAGAGCTCGCTCAGGTCGTTGATGTCGATCAGGTGCTTCGGCTTCGCGAGCCGGAGCTTCATCATCGGGAGCAGGCTGTGTCCGCCCGCGATGACGCGTGCGTCAGAGCCGAGCCTCTGCAGCGATGCGACGGCGCCCTCCACGCTGGTCGCGCGCTCGTACTCGAATGGCGCAGGGGTCTGCACAAGGCTCCTCTCGTATCAGGGTACGGAAAAGCGGCCGACGAGGTTCACGACCGGCTCGGGAGGTGCTTACGCGGTCTCCCGATGTCCTCCCGCTCCTCGTACTGCACGGGCGCGTCGGTGCCGATGACGGGGGACCTGGGGAGGGACTCGGGCCGCGTCTGACGGATCTCCGGGTACAGCATCCGCGCCGCGAGACTCCCTCCCTCGACGTCCCGCAGCGCAGGACCGGCCGGGTTCCCGGCCGCGATCGGCGCCTCCCGGCCGAGCCGTGCCAGCGTGAGCGTGCCCTTCGTGTAGACCTCGCCGATGCGCGGTGCCTTGATCGTGCTGCTCTCCGGGAAGTTCCGGAGCCCGGCTGCGGCGGCTCCAGGGTAGAGGCCCTCGACGAGGCCGACAGCATCGGACAGCCCGGCCTTCTTCACGAGCAGACCCTCGAGCAGGTCGACGCCCGCGTCGAGCTGCTGGTTGATGGTCGTCACGACCTCGTTGACCGGCGCGCTCTTCTCGACGATCCCACTCACGCCGGCAATGGCGTCGTCCAGGCCCGCGCTGATCTTCCGCAGCTGCACGATCACGGAGACCAGGTAGTAGACGAGCGCGGCGAGGATCAGCGCGACGGCGAGGATCGTGATCGTTCCCGCGGCGTTCATCGATCCTCGTCCGGGAGCGTCGTCGAGGATCACGTCGAGCGAGCCGCCGTAGTTCGCGGCGACCGCGATGGTCTGCTGCACCTGATCCTGCGTCGTCAGGAGCAGCGCGGCCGCGTCGAGGTCCTTCGACCCCGCTGCGGCTGCCGCTGCGATCTGCTGCACGCTCGGGACGATGCTCCTGGCGGCTTCGAGCACGCCGCGGAGCAGGTAGATCACGACCGGGAGCACGACGACGAGCAGGACGACGTTCCCGATCCACCAGAGGATCATCGAGGTCTCCGCTCGGCCACGATCGCCGCTTTCCTGGCGATTCCCGGGAACGCGCCGAGGATGACGTCGAACTGCGCGTTGATCGCGTTCACCGCGGGCTCGAGAGGTCGCAGGTGCTGCGATTCGACGTCCCGCAAGGCGGAGCCGAGCGTCGCGAGCCCTTCCGAGGCCCGACGGAGGCCCCTGCGGACCTCGATCAGCGCGACGGCGACCACGCCGACGACGATCGCCGCCAGCACGACGCTCAGGAGGATGAGGAGGTCCGTGTCGCTCATCGCCCGTCGAACCCGTCCGTGAGCGCATTCATGTAGCCGTCCTGGATCACGGCCTCGTCCACGATGAGCGCCAGGACGGGCGCCGTCGCCTCGAGCTGCGGAATGAACGCCGTGTTCGCGCCTACCTTGCCCGCGACCTCCAGCAGACCTTCGACCGACCGCTCGATGCGCCTGACCGTCAGCACGAGCGCGATCAGCAGAAGCGCGACGGCCACCGCTGCCGCCGTGGCGATGCCGAGCGAGATCGCCCAGTACTCGTTGAAGGACAGCGCGAGGAGGGCGGCCGTCACTTCCCGACCGCCACCTTCCGGAGCGCGCGGGCGGAGTGCAGTATCCGCACGCCCGAGTCGTTGATCCGCGCGACGCCGCCGAGCTCGGCGGTCTGCTGACGGATCACCTCGACGGCTTCGACGGCCGTGCTTGCCTGCTTCGCGATCCTCATGGCCAGGAAGACGATCGCGATGACGATCACAGCGGCGACCGCGATCACCACGACCCCGAGCGCGATCCCGAACTGCCACCAGCCGGCCGACGCGATCAGCGCCAGCATGCGACACCGGGCCGTTGCAGAGCGGACGGAGACTCAGCCTCTCGTGTCATCACCTGTCCTTGGTGTTCCTGTCGAGGTGGGGCCACCCTAATCCGAGGCCAAAAACGCGTCAAGCCATCCGTGAGGTCCGCGCGGTCGACCGCCGAGCCCGCTGACTCAGCCGCCGGGAAACGCTTGGGAGCCACGGCTACGATCGACGTCGTCCCGTGATCCACGTCCGATTGCCGGCAATGCCGTTCGTCCGCTTCGTGCTGCGTCGCGCCGCGGCGCTCGTCCTCCTGTGCCTCGGCATCACATTCGTCGCGTTCGCGCTTACCCAGCTCGTACCGAGCGACCCCGTCGCGGCCAATCTCGGCGAGCAGGCGGCCGCCGACCCCGAGGCAGTGGCGGCCTTCGAGGAGCGCTACGGACTCGACGATCCCGTCCCCGTCCAGTATTGGAACTACTTGACGAACCTGCTCCAGGGTGATCTCGGGGAATCGCTCCAAGATCACCAGCCGGTTCGGGAGAACCTCGCGAGGTATGCGCCGGCGACCGCGGAGCTCGCGATCTTCTCGACGCTCATCGCAGTGCCCTTCGGCATCGCGTTCGGCGTCGCCGCCGCAGTCCGACGCAATCGGTTCACCGACCATGCCCTGCGGGTCTTCTCGCTCGGCGGAATCTCCATGCCGACGTTCTGGATCGCCCTCGTCGCGCTCTACGTGTTCTTCTACCAGCTCGGTTGGTTCCCCGGCGGTGACCGGCTCGACCCCGGCGTTCTCGCGCCTCCTCACCGCACCGGGATGTACACCATCGACGCGCTCCTGGTCGGGCAGTGGAGCACGGCCTGGAACGCGCTGCACCACCTGATGCTGCCCGCCCTCGTCCTCGCGGCATACAACATCGGCCTCCTTACCCGCTATACGCGCTCCGCGGTGCTCGAGGTGATCGGCAACGACTACGTGCGCGCCGCCCGCGCGAAGGGCCTCCCCGAGCACGACGTCCTGGTTCGTTACGTCCTCCGAGCCGCCCTGCCTTCGATCGTGACCGTCATCGGGCTCGTCTTCGCGAACGTGCTGACCGGGACCGTGCTCGTCGAGACGATCTTCGCCTGGCCCGGCATCGGTCAGTACGCGTACCGCAGCGCCGTGACGCTCGACCTGCCCGCAATCATGGGTGTCAGCCTCTTCGTCGCGCTCGTCTACGTGACGGTCAACTTCGTCGTCGACGTCCTGTACGGCGTCATCGATCCTCGGATTCGCGTGACGTGAGCACCACCGTCGCGCCGGAAGTACCGCTACGGACGCGAGCGCGGGCGCGCTGGTTCCCGCCGGCGCTGCGGCAGCCGCTTGCGCTGGTGGGCGCGAGCGTGGCGGTCCTCTGGTTCCTCGTCGCGGTCTTCGCGCCGCTCGTCGCGCCGTACGACCCGCTCGAGCAGGCGTTCACGCCATTCGAGTCGCCGTCGGCCGACCATCTGTTCGGAACGGACGAGCTGGGGCGCGACGTCTTCTCTCGCGTGGTCTACGGAGCTCGCATCTCGCTCCCGCTCGGGCTCCTCCTCGTCGTGCTCGCCTTGACGATCGGCGGGACTCTCGGGGCCCTCGCCGGCTACTTCCGCGGCTGGGCGGACGGAGCGGTCATGCGTACTGCAGATCTCGTCTTCGCGTTCCCCGCGATCATCCTCGCGATGGTCGTGACCGCCGCCCTCGGGCGCGGGCTCACGAACGCCGTCCTTGCGCTCGTGATCGTTGCGTGGCCGTCCTATGCGCGGGTCGTGCGCAGCCTCGTTCTCTCGGTCGGCGATGCCGAGTACGTCTGGGCGACGCGACTGCTCGGCAGCTCGGCTCGTCGAGCACTCGTCCGGGAAGTGCTGCCAAACGTCGTCGGCCCGGTCCTCGTGCTCGCCACCCTCGACGTGGGCAACGCGATCTTGCTTCTCTCTGGGCTGTCGTTCCTCGGTCTCGGTGCCCAGCCACCGGCCGCCGAGTGGGGCTCGATGGTTGCGACGGGCACCCAATACTTCCAGTTCTGGTGGATGGGGACTTTCCCGGGCCTCGCGATCTTCACGGCGGTTCTGGCGTTCAACTTCATCGGTGACAGCCTGCGCGACGTTTTCGACCCGCGAACCGCGCGCGAGTCGCGGGAGCGGATGTGACCCCGGTCCTCGAGGTCGGCCGGCTTTGTGTCCGGCTGCCGACGCCCGACGGGCCCGCCACAGTGGTAGACGGGATCGACTACCGCGTCGAGGTGGGCGAGGTGTTCGGCATCGCCGGCGAGAGCGGAAGCGGGAAGACCATGTCCGTGCTCGCGCTCATGGGGCTGTTGCCGCAGGGTGCGGCGGTCGAAGGCCGTGCGGTCTTCGAGGGCCAGGACCTGCTCCGTCTGCCACCGGGCCAGCTACGCCGGATCTGCGGCCGCGACCTTGCGATGGTCTTCCAGGATCCCATGACCTCCCTGCATCCGATGTTGTCCATCGGAACGCAGCTCACCGAGCACGTGCGCCTGCATCTCGGCCTCGGACGTAGGGCCGCAGCCGAGCTGGCCGTCGAGGCGCTGCGGGAGGTACGGATCCCGGATCCCGAGAGCGCGCTCCGGGCCTTCCCGCACCAGTTCTCCGGAGGGATGCGACAACGGATCGCCATCGCTGTCGCACTCGCGTGCCGGCCGAAGCTCCTCGTCGCCGACGAGCCGACGACCGCGCTCGACGTCACGGTCCAGGCCGGGATCATCCGACTGCTCGACCGCCTTCGGAGGGAGTCGGGGTTGACGATCGTCCTCATCACGCACGACCTCGGCGTCCTCTCGTCGATCGTGGACCGGGTCGCGGTCTTCTACGCCGGTCGCGTGGTGGAGGCGGGGAGCCGGACCGAGGTCCTGGGCCACCCCAGACACCCGTATACGCGCGGGCTCCTGGACGCGTTGCCCCACCCGGAAGCGGCGGCGACACCGCTCATCGCGATCCAAGGCGCGCCACCCACCCCGCGTCGCATTCCCCCCGGCTGCGCGTTCCATCCGCGCTGCCGGTACGCGCGCGCATCGTGCAGGGAGGCGATCCCGCCGCTCGTGCCGGTGAACGGGCGCGCGCTCGCCTGTCCCGTGGACCCGCTTCGCCCCGCAGGTCCACGTTGAGCGCCCTCGAGCTCACCAACGTCGTCGTGGAGTACGAGCGCCGTCGGCTGGAGCCCGTACGCGCGGTCGCCGGCGCGAGCCTCGAGATCGAACGCGGCGCGATCGTCGGACTCGTCGGCGAGTCGGGCTGCGGCAAGTCAACCCTCGCCCGCGCGGCCGTCGGGATGGTGGCACCACGGTCGGGGACGGTTCGCTTCGAGGGCCGGGAGGTCAAGCCGTTGACCCGAGGCGCCCGTCCTCGAGAGCTCGTGCGCCTGCAAATGGTCTTCCAGAACCCGTTCTCCTCGCTCAACCCGCGGCGACGAGTCGGGGAGCAGATCGGCGACGCGCTGGCCGTACTGGGTCTCGCTTCGCGATCGCAGCGGGCGGCCCAAATCGCGGAGCTCCTCGTGCAGGTCGGGCTTCCCGAAGCTGCCGCGAGCGGCTATCCACACGAGTTCTCGGGCGGCCAGCGCCAGCGCATCGCCATCGCCCGTGCGCTCGCGGCGAACCCGTCCGTCATCGTCCTCGACGAGCCTCTGGCGTCGCTCGACGCCTCGGCGCAGGCGCAGATCGCGAACCTCCTGGTGGAGCTCGCGCGTGAATTCGACCTCGGCCTTCTCCTCATCTCGCACGATCTCGCGATCGTCCGCCACGTGGCCGACACCGTCGCGGTCATGTACCTGGGGCTGATCGCCGAGAACGCCCCCGCCCGAGAACTGTGGGCGACGCCTCTACACCCGTACAGCGAGGCGCTCATCAGCGCCGTCCCCCACGCCGACGGCTCAGGAACGATGCCGGAAGCGCTTCCGGGCGAGGTGCCCGATCCGTCGCGACCGCCTCCGGGATGTCGCTTTCACCCGCGCTGCCCGTACGCCTTCGATCGCTGCCGGTCGGAGGAGCCTGCCCTCGTCGGGCTCGCGCCCGCCCGCTCGGCGGCGTGCTGGCTCCAGCAGCCGGGTGCACCGCTGGAGGCGCCTTCGATCCAGTCGGCTGCGCGACTCGCGAGTGCGCCATCCGCGGGGTAGGCTGAAAGGCCCCGATCTCCAAGGTAAGGAGACACTTATGTCACTCGGCGTCCGTTCCAGGGCCAGCCTCGCCATCGGCATCACGCTCGTCGCCGCAGCGACTGCCTTCTTAAGCGCGTCCGCCTGGTCAGCGGAGGTGCAAACCGAGACGCTCGTCGTCGACCGCTCGTTCGAGATCAGGACGTCCGATCCGCAACGAGCGTTCGAGCCGACCGCGTCCATCGTCGATCGCGCGATCTACGACACGTTGCTCACCTTCAAGGGCGGCGACGTCTCGCGCCCGCTTCCGATGGCAGCGCAGAGCTTCCAAGCGTCGAGAGATGCGAAGACGTACACCTTCCAGCTCAGGCGCGACATCCGGTTCGCCGACGGGACTCCCATGACGGCCGCCGACGTCGTCTTCTCGCTCCGCCGATTGATCAACCTCAAGGGCAATCCTTCGTTCCTGCTCGGGGGCGTAAGGGTTTCCGCCACCGGCAAGTACACCGTCGTGCTCCGCTCGGCGACGCCGAACACTGCACTCCCGGCAATCGTGGCGAACACGTCGCTCGGGATCGTGAACTCGAAGCTCGCCAAGCGGAACGGCGCGACGGCCGCGGTCGGCGCCGACAAGACCGACAAGGCGGAGAAGTGGTTCAACTCCGCAGCATCCCGCGGCGCCGGGAGCGGACCGTACCTGCTCAGGCAGTACAGCACGACGTCACAGATCATCCTCGAGCAGAACCCGCGCTACTGGGGTCGGAAGCCAGCGTTCGAGCGGGTCGTGATCCGCAACATGATCTCCGCAACGCAGTTCGTCAACGTCCAGCGCGGCACGCACGAGGTCGCCATCGACCTCTCCGCCCAGCACGCACAGTCGCTTCGTAACAGTCAGCGTGTCGGCGTGACGACGCAGCCCTCGACGTGGGTGTTCTGGCTGTTCGCGAACAACAACCCGTCGATCTCTGCAGCGACCCCGAACAAGCGGTTCCAGTCCGCCGTTCGCTACGCCCTCGACTATCGCTCGTTCGTGGAACTCGCCGGTCCCGGAGCGGTCCAGGCGCGGGGGATCATCCCGTCGATGCTCCTGGGCTCACTGCCCCCCGGATCGGCTGTCAGCCGAAACCTCAACCGGGCCAGAACCGAGCTCGCCGCATCCGGCGTCGGCGACCAGACGTTCACCGTCGAGTATCCGAGCGACCTGACCATCAACGGGGTCGCTTTCGCCACCCTCGCGCAGCGGGTCCAGGCGAACCTCGAGGACATCGGGCTGAAGGTCGAGCTGGCCGGTGCTCCCGTCGGCACGTGGCTCGACAAGTACCGGAACGGCACGATGGCTTTCGGCCTGTCCCTCTGGGGGCCGGACTATCCCGACCCGGCGGACTACCTGGCCTTCATGCCGGGAGAGCTCGTCGGCACGCGTGTCGGGTGGCCGAAGGGCTCCGACCAGGCGCTCGAGCGACTCGCTGCGAGGGCGCGGGTCACGACCAGCGACGTCGCCCGAGCGCCCATCTACCGGCAGATCCAGCAGCGGCTCAATCAGACGGGTCCGTACTTCCCGCTGATTCAGCCGACGCAGGTCTTCGCGTCGACGAAGGATCTGCGCGGGGCGGTCTTCAACCCGCTCTACTCGATCGACGTGCGCCTGCCGCGGGCGGCGGGCTAGCAGGTCGGAGCTGGGGCGGTCGCACTTCGGCGGCCGCCCCGCTCACACGTTGACGATGAGGTCGGGGGGAAGCGGTTCAGCTTCCGTCCACCATCGGGCTCGCAGACCACCACGTCCTCGATCCGGACGCCGAAGCGACCGTCGACGAGGATCGACGGCTCGTCGGTGAACGTCATGCCTGTCTCGAGGAGCGTCTCTTCTTCCTCGGAGACGAACGGGCGCTCGTGGACGTCCAGCCCGATTCCGTGGCCCATGCGGTGCTTGAAGTTCGGTCCGTGGCCGCCCTCCTCGATCGGCTCGCGACACGCGCGGTTGACCTCGCTCGCGAGCACTCCCGGCCGGAGCGCCTCGCGGCCTGCTTCCTGTGCGGCGAGAACGAGGTCGTAAGCATCGCGTACCTCCGCTGCCGGCTCTCCGACGCAGACCGTCCGGCCGAAGTCCGAGCAATACCCGTCGACGACGGCGCCGAAGTCGAACATCACGACGTCTCCCTCTTCGATGGGCTCGCTGTGGCTCTCCTCGGCAGAGTTCTTGCCCCCCACGAAGCTGGTGAAGACGTGGGTCGTGAACGAAGGCACGCGCGAGCCGAGCAGCCGCATCGAGTGCTCCAGCTCCTCGACGAGTTCCAGCATCGTCGCGCCGGGCCGGACCTTCGGCGCGACTACGGCGATCGTGTCATCGCACACGCGGCAAGCGCGCTCCATGACCTCGAGCTCCTCGGGTGACTTCGTCCGCCGAAGCTCGTTCACCAGCGCCGAGCCGGTGACGATGCGCTCGGGTGACAATGCCTCGGTGAGGTGGAGCAGCGTCTCGGCCCAGATACGGTCGCCAACCGCAAGCTTCCGCGTCTCCCCCATGCCGACCGCCGCCGTCTCGAACAACGCCGCCCCGTCGTCGCGCTCGGAGACGACCACGACCTCGCCCGGCAGCTCTCCGGCGAGGTCGAACAGGGTCATCATCCGCGGCAGGACGAAGACGGGATCGCGATTGGGGCGGAAGAACGCGCCTGCCACCCAGCCGTGCGCGTACTGCGATTGGCCGAAGGTCGGGATGGCCCGCTCCACGCCGGTGAGGTACTCGAGATCCGAGGACGGCTGGAGGAAGAGGAGATCCACGCCGGCGGCACCCATGCGCTCCGCGAGGCGACGTCGCCGCTCCGAGTAGTCGAACACGACCACGAGTCTAGGCCGCTCGACGAGGTGCGAGACTGCAACCGTGGCCCACATGACGATCTACGACCTGCGGGTGACCGTCGAGCGGATCGAAGGTCGCTCTGTCTGCGGACTCGCGCCAGGGGACTACTTCGAGGTCACCGAGTCGAGCCGCGTGCGCATTCCTCCGGGACGCCACTTCTGCCTCTACGCGCTGTCGGCGGTGATTCCACTGCTCCCCGCGAAGCAGCGCAAGCTTCCGGACGAGGACTGGCTCGAGCAGGAGACCTTCGTCGCGTGCCCGGACGCAGAGGAACGGTTGATCATGAGGATCGAGCGGATCGGACGGAGAACGATGCGCTCCGAGGACCTGACCTGACGTCCGACGAAGCTCGGGACGGGACGCGGGAGGTCTCGATCGCCTTCCAGTCCGACAAGCGACCCGACGAGTATCGGGAGCTAGCCCGACTTGCCGAGCGCTGCGGGTTCGACGTCCTCTCCGTCTACAACGATCTCTTCTTCCAGCCCGCGATCTATCCACTCCTGCTCATGGCGCAGGTGACCGAACGCGTCCGGCTCGGCCCGGCTGCGTTGAACCCCTTTACGCTCCACCCGGTCGAGATCGCAGGTCAGATCGCGGCTCTGGACGCAGTCTCGTCCGGCAGAGCCTATTTGGGTCTCGTGCAGGGCAGCTGGCTGGACGCGCTCGGGATCGATGTACGCCGCCCCCTCACGGCAGTCCGAGAAGCGGTGGAAGTGATCCGAAGGCTCTTGGCCGGCGACGACTCCGGCTTCGAAGGGGAGCAGTTCTCGCTCGTGCCCGGCGCACGACTCCGGTACGAGGTACTCCGAACCGAGGTGCCGTTGTTGATCGGGACGTGGGGCGTTCACCTCGCCGCCTACGCAGGCGAGGTGGCGGCGGAGCTGAAGATCGGCGGCACCGCGAACCCCGACCTCGTACCGCTGATGCGATCACGAATCGGAAACGACCGCGTCCGCATCGTGGTCGGAGCGGTCACCGTCGTGGACGAGGACGCAGAAGCCGCACGGCAGCGGGCTCGCGAGGAAGCAGCGCTGTACTTTCCGGTCGTCGCGTGTCTCGACCCAACCCTCGACGTTCCGACCGGCCTGGTCGAGGACGTCCGGCGACTGGTCGATGCTCGGGAGCGCGCGGCGGCGGGGAGGCTGATTCCGGACGAGCTGCTCGAGAAGCTCGCGTTTGCAGGCACTGCCGAAGATGTCGCCCGACAGGCGGCAGCGCTCTACGAGGCGGGAGCCGCCCGCGTCGAGTTCGGAACGCCACACGGACTCACGCCGCGGCGCGGAGTGGAGCTTCTCGGCGAGCGCGTCCTGCCCGGGCTCCGCTCGTAGGTTCGCTAGACGACGGCGGACTCGTACGCCAGGTTTCCGGTATCGAATCGATCGGGCCGCAGATGGGCGAGGGTCTCGCCCGGCGGCTCGCCGATCACCATCGCCGCAACGTTACGTCCGATCTCCGGAGCCATCATGAAGCCGTGTCCGCTGAAGCCGGCCGCGACGTAGAGGCCCTCGTGGCCTGACAGCGGGCCAACGATCGCCTGGCGATCGGGCGTCACGTCGTAGACGCCGCGCACGGCCAACGGTAGGCCCATGTATTCGAACCGCGGAAACAGCTCGACTGCCATTCGCTTGACGCGGCGTCGCACGGTCTCGCCATCGGCGTCGTCGGTGTCGATTGCGCGGAGTTCGCTGGCAAGCACGCGCCCGTCGGCGAGCTGCTTTGCCGCGAAGCGGCGATCGACGGCGACTACCAAGGGATCGAGGAGCCGTTCGCGGATCGGGTCGCTGAAGAAGAGGCACCTGCTCTCCGCGACGATCGGCAGGTCGACACCGAGCGGGTGGAGGAGCGACGGCGTGTCGACCGCGGCCGCGACGATGACCTGGCCGACTTCGGTCTGCGCACCATCGGCGAACCTCAGTCGCCAACCTGTAGGGGCAGGCTCGACGCTTCTGACGTCTCCTTGCAGGATCACGACGCTCAGGCGGCGTGCGGCCTCCGCAAACGCCTCGACGACGGACTGCGGCCGGTCGAAGTACCCGTCCTCCGCACAGACGCTCGCACCGACGACTGCCGCGACCTCGAGTTCCGGAACGAGCTCGCCCAGCTCTTCGGCGGTGGCGACGCGCGAACGCACCCCCAGGGCGTTCTGCGTCGCGACGTCGTTGCGAAGCCGGTCCAAGGTCTCCGGCTCGTGAGCGACGAAGACGTACCCGCAGGAACGGAATCCCGGATCCAGGCGCGGGCTCAATCGTTCGTCGAGCTGCGAGTAGAACGCGAGGGAATCGCGCGCCATCAGGCAGTTGAGCCGAGTGCTCCACTGCTGGCGCACGCCCCCTGGCTGCACTCCGGAGGCTCCGGCGCCGATCCCGTCTCGTTCGTAGACCACGATCCTCCCGGCGTTGCGTTCGGCGAGATGGAACGCAATGGAGAGGCCTGTGATGCCAGCGCCGACGATTGCGATATCGCTTGTCAACGAAGAGGGCGTGTGGGCATTCCGACGAGACTCGTGGAGTTGCGCACGATACGCACGGAATGACCTCATGCCCGTCGTTCGACCGCTCGGCGCAAGGCCGGGCGAGCGCGGCCGCGACCGTGACGGCGGTTACCAACACGTCCTCCGGAGCACGGCGACCCCGGGGGTGGCCCGATCCACCGTGCGCGGGAGACGCTGACTTCGGCTGAGTCAGGGTCGCGATAGCCTCAACGGCGTGACGGAGCGCGTCGTTCGCACGGTGAGGGGCGACATCGCGCCCGGGCAGCTCGGCGCGTGCGACGCCCACGAGCACCTCTTCCTCGTCACGCCGCTCCAGCCCGGCGACGAGTTCGCGGATGTCGAGAAGGCCACCGAGGAGGCCGCGTCGCTGCGCGCTGCCGGTGCGCAGGCGCTCGTCGACTGGACGCCGATCGGCCTCGGGCGGGACCTACCCGGGCTCAGAGCGGTTTCGGAGGCGACCGGGCTCAACGTTGTGGCCGCGACCGGGCTCCATCGCGAAGCTCATTACGCGGCCGATGACTCGGTCCGCCGCGAGGGTGCGGAGACGCGGGCAGCGAGCTTCACCGCTGACATCGTCGGGGCCGAGATTCGCTGCGGACTCGTCAAGCTCGGCGCGAGCTACCACGCGCTCACACCCTTCGAGCGGACGACGATCGAGGCAGCTGCCGAGGCGCACGACCGAACAGGAGCGCCGATCGGCGTCCACACGGAGCACGGGACGATGGGGCTCGCCCTCGTCGAGCTCCTCGGCTCGCTCGGGGTCCCTGCGGAGGCCGTCATCCTCGCCCACCTCGACCGAAACCCGGATGTCGGCGAGCATGCCGAGACAGCGGCGGCGGGCGCGTGGCTGCAGCTGGACGGGCCGGGGCGGACGAAGTACTGGCCCGACTCGACGATCCTCGCATTGATCGAAGGCCTCGCAACGCGGGGTCATGGCGACCGTCTGCTCCTCGGAGGGGACACTGGGCGACGTTCGATGATGCGTTCCTACGGAGGCGGTCCAGGGCTGGACTACGTCTTCCGCGGCTTCAAACCACGCCTCGAGCGCGAGCTCGGACAGGAGCTCTCGGAGCGGATCTTCGTCGCGAACCCGGCCCGCGCCTTCTCCTTCGAGCCACGGGCCTGAGCCTCACAGGCCGGCCCGCACCCGGCGGGCACCCTCGACCATGGACTCGAGCTTGGCTCGCGCTGCCCAGCGAGCGGTCTGCGACAGACCGCAGTCCGGCGCGACCGCGAGCCTCTCCGCCGGGACGTGCTCGAGACACGCACGGATGCGCTCCTCGACGTCCTCGGGCGTCTCGAGATACGTGCTCTTCACGTCGATGACACCCACCGCCACGTCCTTCTCCGCTCCGATGGCGGCGATCAGCTCGAGCTCGGAGAACTCACGGCTGGCCATCTCCAGATGGAGCTCGTCGACGGCGAGCCCGAGAAACGCCGGGAACATCGGCGCGTAGCGCCGCTTCGACGCCGCGCGTCCCTTGTAGTTGCCGAAGCACAGGTGGGTGCCGAGGTAGCAACGGCCGACGATGGGCTCGACCGTGCGGTTGAACAGATCGACGAGCCTGGCGGTGTCCTCCCGGTACGCGTAGCAGCTCATCGAGGGCTCGTCGACGGTGACGACCGAGCAGCCGGCAGCCACCAGGCGAACGAGCTCCGCCTGGACCGGGCCGACGAGTGCCTCGGCCACCGCCCACCGATCGGGGTATGCGCCCGACGGGACGATGCGACCCGCGAGTGTGTACGGGCCTGGGACCGCAGCCTTCAGCACGGGGCCTGCGGGTGCGAGCTCACGGAGCCGCTCGAAGTCCTCGACGACACCGAGGCCGCGCGGGGCACCGAGCTCGCCGACGATGCCGTGACGCCCACGCTGGTCGTGGGCGGGCGGACCGAATCGCCGCCGTGGTCGCTCCTCGAGCTCGAGCCCCTCGAGGTGCGCGTAGAACGACAGGTTGAAGTCGAACCTGGCCTGCTCGCCGTCGGTGATCACGTCGAGCCCGGCACGCACCTGATCCGAGACGGCCGCGGTCACCGCATCTCGCACCGCCTCGTCGAGATCGTCGGGGCCGAGTTCGCCGGGATGTAGCCCGCAGAGCTCGAGCCAGCCCGGAAAGGGATAGCTCCCGATGACGGTCGTCCGGATCGGCTCGTGCGGCACGCTCGCGATTCTCTCAGGAGCCCCCTGGGCGCGGGTTGCATCGGCCCGGGCGACGCGTTAGCGTCGATATGTCTAGACAGCTAGACATCTCGCTCGAGTGGCGACCTCCTCCTTCGACCTGACCGGCAACCGCGCCGTCGTGACCGGCGCCTCGAGCGGAATCGGCCGCGCGATCGCCGAGGCGTTCGCCCGGGCTGGAGCGGATGTCGCGGGAATGTCGCTCGAGGAGGGAGGTGAGGTCGAGGCGGCCATCAGGGAGGCCGGCCGGAACGCCGTGATGCTCGTCGGCGACACGGGGGATCCACAGGCGGTCGACGACCTGGCGAGCGCCGCGGTCGAGCGGTTCGGAGGAATCGACATCTGGGTGAACAACGCGGCCCGCTTGCTCGTCAAGCCCCTTTTCGAAACCTCGGACGAGGACTGGCACGGCCTCCTCGGAGCGAACCTGCACGGGTACTTCTACGGCTGCCGGAGCGCCTCGCGCCACATGGTCGAGAGCGGAAGAGGTGGCCGCATCCTCAACGTGACCTCGATCTCGGGAATCGTCGGAGTCGGAGGAATCGGTGCGTACACCGCCGCCAAGGGCGCGGTGATGGCGCTGACGAAGGCACTCGCCGTCGAGCTCGGCCCGGCGGGGATCACCGTGAATGCGCTCGCCCCGGGAGCGGTCGACACGCCGCTCAACACCGAGGCGTACACGCCCGAGGTGCGGCGTGCGTACCGGGAGCGCATCCCGCTCGGGCGCATCGGAAGCGCGGAGGAGATCGCCGACGCGGCCCTCTTCCTCGCCTCGGATGCCGCCCGCTACGTCACCGGGCACCAACTCGTCGTGGACGGCGGGCTGGTCGTGAACGGAACCGTTGGCCATGGCCGCGGCTAGGGTCCTCGTCGAAGGCCTCGACCATCCGGAGGGCGTCGCGTGGGATTCTCGGCGCGAGGTCGTCTGGGCGGGAGGCGAGGAAGGGCAGCTGTACCGCATCGACCCGGAGAGCCGGACCTTCGAGGAGGTCGCCCGCGCGGCGGGACTCGTCCTCGGGCTCGCCGTCGACGGCGTCGGCAGGATCGTCCTCTGCTGCGCCGAGGACCGATCGGTGCAAGCCTGGGACGGCTCGTCGTTCCGACGGGTGCTCGCTGACGGTCTCGCGTTCCCGAACTTTCCCGCGTTCGCGCCGGACGGGACGCTCTTCGTGTCGGACTCGGGACGATGGAGAGCGAACGACGGCAGGCTCTGGCGGATCGACCCGGACGGGGCCGCCGAGGTCTTCTCGGATGCGGCCCCCCACTTCACGAACGGCTGCGCCGTCTCCTCGGACGGCCACCTCTGGACGGTCGAGTCGTACGTCCCGAACGTCTCGCGCTTCGACCTCTCGAGCGGCGCGCACGAGCTGGTGACACGCATCGACGGAACCGTTCTCGACGGGCTCGCGTTCACCGACGACGACGGGCTCCTCGTCAGTTGTTACCGGCCGGACCGCATCTACCACCTCGACGCCGACGGCTCTCTGGACGTGGTCGCGGAGGATCCGCAGGGAACGCTGCTCGCCGCACCCACCAACGTGTGCTTCGTCGGCTCGCAGCTCGACCGTGTGGTGGCGGCGAACTACAACCGCCGGCACCTGACGATCCTCGACCTCGACCTGACCGGTGCGCCGTTGCAGGCGCCGGAGCGATGGGCGGTCGACGCGCTGTGAGCCGCGATCTGAAGGCGGGTGTCGTGGGGACCGGGTTCATCGGCGCGGTCCACGTCGACGCACTGCTCCGGCTGGGCGTCGAGGTGACGGGTGTCGTGGGCTCGACACCTGAGCGTGCCGCCGCCAAGGAGATCGCACCCGTCTACGAGTCGTACGAGGCGCTGCTCGCAGACGAGCGCGTCGACGTCGTCCACCTGACGACGCCGAACCACCTCCACCACCCTCAGGTCAAGCAGGCTCTGGCTGCCGGCAAGCACGTCGTCTGCGAGAAGCCGCTCGCGACGACCTCTGCGGAGTCGGCCGAGCTTCTCGAGCTGGCGGAGGCGAGCGGACTCGTCCACTGCACCAACTTCAACATCCGCTTCTACCCGATGAATCAAGAGGCTCGGGAGCGGGTGCACGCCGGCGAGCTGGGAGACGTCTGGAACGTCCACGGCGGCTATCTCCAGGACTGGCTCGCGACGCCGACCGACTGGAACTGGCGACTCGAGCCGGAGAAGGCCGGCGCGCTACGCGCGGTCGGCGACATCGGGTCGCACTGGATGGATCTGACGCAATGGCTGACCGGACAGCGGATCGTGGAGGTCTTCGCCGACCTTGCGACCGCGATTCCGGTACGGCAGCGACCGACGGGAGAGGTCGAGACTTTCGCAAGCGCGGCCGACGTCGAGCGCGAGGACGCTCCGATGACGACCGAGGACATCGCAAACGTCCTCCTGCGCTACGAGGGCGGAGCGCGTGGCTCGCTCGTCGTCTCGCAGGTGTCGACCGGCCGCAAGAACTCGCTCCGGTACGAGGTCGACGGGTCCGCCGGCGCCCTGGCCTGGGACGGGGAGCGCCACGAGGAGCTCTGGGTCGGGCGCCGCGACGCTCCGAACGAGGTCCTCCTCCGCAACCCGGGGCTCATGCATCCGGGTGCCGCGCAGAGGACACAGCTCCCGGTCGGGCATGCCGAGGGGTTCGCGGCAACGTTTCGCGAGCTCTATCGCGCCGTCTACGCGGACGTCGCCCGCGGAGGCCCGTCCGCCGCTCCCGACTACCCGACCTTCCGCGACGGCCACGTCGAGAACATGCTCTGCGACGCCGTCGTACTCTCCGACCGCGAACGCCACTGGGTAGAAGTGGCGGTGGAGGTGACACCGTGAAGCTGGGCTTGCTGACCGCCGCGTTCCCCGACCTCACGCTCGACGAGGTCGCCGACTGGGCCTCTGCGCAGGGTTTCGAGACGCTCGAGGTCGCCTGCTGGCCGTCGTCCGGCGGCGAGAAGCGACGCTACGCGGGCGTCTGCCACATCGACGTCGAGAACTTCGAGGCCGAGGCGGTCCACGCGACCTTCGAGCGCACCGGCCTCGAGATCTCGGCGCTCGCGTACTACCCGAACAACCTCGACCCCGAACCCGCCGGGCGCGAGGCGGCCAACATTCACCTGCGCAAGGTCGTGGATGCCGCACAGGCACTGGGCGTCGGAATCGTCGGCACGTTCGTCGGCCGCGACAAGAGCCGAAGCATCTCCGAGAACCTCGACGACTTCCGGAAGGTGTGGCCTCCGCTCGTCGAGCACGCGGGCGGGCGCGGCGTGACGATCGCGATCGAGAACTGCCCGATGATCTTCAGCGAGGACGAGTGGCCGGGCGGGAACAACCTCGCCTACTCCCCCGCGATCTGGGACGAGCTGTTCTCGATCGTCCCCTCGGAGGCGTTCGGGCTGAACCTCGACCCGTCGCACCTCGTCTGGCTGCAGATCGACTACGAGCGGGTCGTCCGGGACTACGCCGCGCGGATCGTCCACGTGCACGCGAAGGATCTCGAGATCGATCGCGACGGGCTGTATCGCCACGGAACGCTCTCGGCGGGGATCGGCTGGCAGGTGCCGCGTCTCCCGGGGCTGGGCGAGGTGCGCTGGGATCGCTTCATCGCAGCGCTGTACGCAGCGGGATACGACCATGTCGTCTCGATCGAGCACGAGGACCGGAAGTTCGAGGGGACGGAGGAACTCGTCAAGCGCGGCTTCCTGCTCGCCCGCGACGTCTTACGGCCGTACATTCACTAGCGCGGGTCGAGCACGAACTTGATCCCGGTGCCGGCGCGCGCCGCCGCGAACGCTCGCTCCCACTCCTCGAGCGGAAGGACTTCCGAGAGAAGCGGCTCGAGTGCGACCTTCCGCTCCGCGATCAGCTCGAGCGCGCGCCTCCACGAGGCCGGAGTGCTCGCAAAGCCGGACGTCACCGTCAGCTCCTTGAAGCAGACGAGGTCGAGCGGAATCGTGACGGGCTTGCCGGCGAGCCCGATCTGGACATAGCGACCTCCACGCCGGGCTCCCTCGAGGCCGAGGGCGATACCCGAAGCGGCGCCCGAGCAGTCGACGACGACGTCGGCCGTGGGGCACTCGCCCTCGAAGGTCGTCGCGAACATGAGCTCCTCCGCCTTCGCCAGGCGCACGGTGTCGCGCGGCGTCCCGCGCACGTGGACCCGTCCTCCCGCCGAGCGCGCGACCTGGGCCGCGAGGAGCCCGACCGGGCCCGGGCCGACGACGAGCACGTCGTCATCCTCGGCGATCGCCGATCGGTCGAGCAGAGAATGGCACACGCACGCGAGTGGCTCGGCGAGGGCGGCGGCATGGCCGTCGAGCCAGTCCGGAATCCGATGAAGGCCCGCCGCGGGCACGTGCAGCCACGGCGCGAACGCCCCGTCCACGTGCGTTCCGATCGAGCGCCGGTCGAGGCAGAGGTTGGGCCTCCCGGCGAGGCAGAACTCGCAGGCTCCGCAGGTCGAGAAGTACGTCTCGCTGACGACCGCGGCGCCGAGCCACTGGTCGTCGACTCCGTTCCCGAGCGCAGCGACGACGCCCGAGACCTCGTGGCCGATCGTCACCGGCGTCGCCGTGGCGTACTCGCCGTCGGCGATGTGGAGATCGGTACCGCAGATTCCGGCTCCGACGACGGCGAGGAGCACGTGGCCGGAAGCGGGTTCCGGGTCGGGTCTCTCGACGAGGGCCAGGTTCCCGGGCCCCGGGACGAGCTTGGTCAGGCCGCGCACAGGAGCACCTCGATCTCATCGACCGTTGGCATGTCGTCGGCACACCCGAGGCGCGATGCCACGAGTGCACCCGCTGCGTTCGCGAAGCGGAGCGTCTGCTCGAGCTCCCAGCCGGCGAGCAAGCCGTGGCAGAGAGCGCCTCCGAACGCGTCTCCGGCGCCGAGGCCGTTCAGGACCTCGACCTCGAATCCCGGCACGCGCACACTCTCGGTGGCCGTCGCGGCGAGTACGCCGTCGGCTCCGAGCTTCACGACCGCAAGCTCGAGCCCGAGCTCGAGCAATCCGGCCGCGGCCTCGACTGGCTCACGTACGCCGACGACCACGGCCGCTTCCTCCGCGTTGCCCACGGCGATCGTCGCGTACTCGAGCGCTTCCCGGTAGACGGGCGCCGCCTCTTCTCGCGACGGCCATAGCACCTCCCGGAAGTCGAGATCGAGCACGGTGTGCCTGCGGCCTCCTCGCACGCGCAACGCCTCGAGCGTCGCCGAGCAGCTGGGCTCGGCCGAGAGCCCCGTGCCCGTCGCCCAGAAGACGGACGCCGCGGCGATCTCGTCACGAGGGAGCTCACCGGTCTCGAGCGTGAGGTCGGGGGCCGTCGGCTCGCGGTAGAAGAGGAGCGGAAACTCGTGAGGCGGGTGGATCTCGCAGAAGGCGAGAGGCGTGCGCAGGGTCGGATGCGTGCCGACGTACGCCACGTCGACACCGAAGCCGTCGAGCGCACGGCGGACGTAGTCGCCGAAGCCGTCCGCACCGACCTTGGTCACCACAGCCGAGCGCCGGCCGAGTCGAGCCGCCGCGACGGCGACGTTGGTCGGGCTGCCGCCGAGCATCTTCCTGAAGCTCCGGACGTCGGCCAGCGTCACGCCCACCTGCTCGGGGTACAGGTCGACGCTCACGCGGCCCATGGTGAAGATCTCGAAGCCGCGCGTGGGCTCAGTCACTTCGCGTCGCGCGTGCGTAGATCGCGGTGAGCACGATGATGATCGAGCCGTAGATCACCTGGCGCTCCCACTCTTCGGCATCGAGCAGCGTCAGGAGCGAACCGAGCACCGTGAGGATGAGCACGCCCAGGATCGTTCCGCCGTAGCCGCCCCAGCCGCCGAGGATCGAGGTGCCCCCGATCACGACCGCTGCGACCGACGGCAGCAGATACGGAGTTGCGAGGCTGAGATCGGGGTTGTTCGTGAAGCCGAGCAGAAGCAGCCCGCCGAGCGCCGCAAGCAGGCCACAGAGCGCATAGACGACGACGAGCACCTGCCAGACGCGAACACCCGCGAGTCGCGAGGCGACGGGGTTGTCGCCGACCGCGTACAGCATCCTCCCGTAGCCGCTGTAGCTCAGCCCCAGGATGAGGACCGCGGCCACGGCGGCCCACAGCAGGGTGTTCGCCGGCAGGTAGTCGAAGAACCGCTCCCGCCCGAGGGTCGTCACCACGTCCGGAATCGCCTTGTCGAACGCCTTTCCGGCGTAGATCGAGAGGAGCCCGAAGATCACGGACGAGGTGCCCAGCGTCATCACGAGTGGGTTGACCCGGAAGATCCCGACCCCGATGCCGTTGGCGAAGCCGATGCCGAGGCCGACGAGGACGCCCGCCAGGATGCCCGCGAAGGTGCCGTTGGTTCCCTGCCACGAGATCGCGAACGCCGCGGCCGTCGCGGTGTAGGCGACCGAGAGATCCACGCCGCCGGTCAGCATCACGAGCGTCTGTCCGCCGGCGAGCATGGCGAGCGGGGCCGCGACGAGCAGGGTCGTCGAGATCTGGTTCCACGTTATGAACGGCTCCCCGACCTGTTGGCGGTTGACGAGCTCGGTGACGACGAAGAGCGCGACCAGGACGAGGACGAGGATGATGACCGGGTTGTCCGTGAGGACGCGCTGGAGCTCGCGCAGGCGGCTCGGCGCATCGGCAGCCTCGGACGCCACGGTCATCGGTGGGTCTTCCTGCTCAGCAGCCCGCCCAGGACGACGACGAAAATGATCAGGAGCCCCTGGTAGACCGCCGCGTAGTTCGGGTCCGTCCCCCGGATCAGGAGAATCGTCTTGGACATCGTGAGGATGTAGGCCGCCGCGATGGGCCCGATCAGGCCGCCCACGCCTCCCAGCAGCGAGACGCCTCCGAGCACCACCGCGGCGACACTGTTGAGGGTGTAGATCGAGCCCGAGTTCGGGTCGCCGATGCCCGAGGTAGCAGTCAGCGCCAGCCCGGCGAGCCCTGCGAAGACGCCTCCGAGCAGGTACGCGCCCACGCGCGTTCGCGCCACTCCGATCCCGCTCAGGTACGCGGCGTTCCGGTTGGAGCCGACGGCATAGATCGAGAGCCCCGGACGAAGCCAGCGGATCGGCAGCCAGAGGACCGCGAACGCCACGAGGACGATCACCGCCGCACCGGGTATCTGCGTCGACCCGATCGAGCCGAGGGCGAGGTCGTAGAACTGCTGCGGCGCGCCGCCGCCCGGGATCTCCATCACCCAGAGCCCGACGCCGTACCAGACGAACAGCATGCCGAGCGTGACCACGATGTCCGGAATGCGCGTGAAGGTGATGACGAGCCCGGTGAACGCGCCGGCGAGCGCCGAGAGCAGGAGGATCACGAGCGAGAAGAGGAGCGCGTCGCGAAAGCTCATCCCGATCATGTGCTTCGCCGAGAGGACGTTCATGAGGCCCATGAGCGAGCCGACGGAGAGGTCGATGCCGCCGGAGATCACGACGACCGCCTGGGCCATCGCCGCGAAGCAGAGCGGAAGCGCGTCGATCGCGACGGCCTGGATGTCGAACTCGAACGACTGCTGCGAGAGGGACCGCCAGTACGGAACCATCGCGAGCAGGACGAGCCACACGCCGACCGTCCACCCGTGCAGGCGCAGGTTCCTCCGCCAGGCCGGGACGCCGTGGTACTCGTGCAGCGTGGCCGCGGTGGTGCTGGTCACGCGGCCTCTCCTTCGAGGTCGAGCCCGTGCATGGCCTGGAGCAGCGTCGCCTCGTCCGCGGCCGCCCCTGGCAGCTCGGCCGTCACGCGACCCGCGTAGAGGGTGATGACGCGGTCGGAGACGAACGGGAGCTCGCTGAGCTCCGAGCTGAAGAAGAGGATCGCCGCCCCTTTCTCGGCAAGGTCGCGCAGCAGTCCGTAGACCTGACGCTTCGTCCCGACGTCGATTCCGCGCGTGGGGTCGTTGCACAAGAGCACGGTGAACCCCGACGCGAGCCAGCGGGCGATGGTGACCTTCTGCTGGTTTCCGCCAGAGAGCCGCCGCACCTGGCGCCCGGCACGCATGTCGATCTGGAGCGCGTCCACGGCGTCCCGCACCTTCCGTGTCTCGTCCCGGAGGTTGATCGGGCCCCAGCGGAGTGGTGAGTTGTACCGGGGCGCCGCAACGTTCTCGCGAACCGACCTTTGCGGCAGGAGCGCGAGCAGCCGGTCGGGAGGCACGAGCACCATGCCCCGGCGGATCGCGTCGAACGGGTGCCTGGCGCGAAGCGGCTTCCCGCGGAGCCGGATCTCGCCGCCCTCCGGCTTGCGCTGGCCGGCAAGGGCTTCGAACAGCTCGTCCTGGCCCTGGCCCTCGAGCGCGGCGATGCCGAGGACCTCGCCGGGGCGGAGCACGAACGAGACTCCCTGCACCGGGCCGAGCCGCAGGTCGTCGGCTTCGAGCACCGGCTCGGCCGCCTCGGTCGCGACGGCGGGTGCCTCCGTGACGGCGTCCTCCTCGGACAGCTCTGCGGCACGCGCTTCCGCCCGCGCGACCTCGGGCCCGAGCATGATCTCGACGATCCTCGCCTCTCCCCCCTCCTGCGGGACCATGGTCGCGACGTTCACGCCGTCGCGCAGGATCGTCGCCCGGTCGCAGGTGTCGATCACCTCACCGAGGCGATGCGTGATGAAGAGAACGCTGCGCCCGCGCTCGCGCCAGTCGCGCATCACGGCGAACACCCGCTCCGCAAGATCGGACGGCAGCGCCGCCGTGATCTCGTCGAGGATCAGGAGCTGCGGGTCCTGAGCGAGCGCTCGGGCGAGATCGAGCATCCGGAGCGTCGGGAGCGGAAGGTCGTCGACGAGCTCTCGGAGATCGAGCTGCAGCCCCATCGACGTGAGGTTCGTGCGGACCGCGTCGACCGACGTACCTGTCAAGCGCAGGTTCCGGGCGACCGAGAGATCGGGCACGAGCGCCGGGTCCTGGAACACCGGCGAGAGCCCGAGCCGCGCCGCCTGTCGCGGCGAGCTCGGACGAACCGCCTTTCCCGAGACGGCGATGGTGCCCGCGTCGGACCGAATCACCCCGGAGAGCGCCTTGACGAGGGTGCTCTTCCCCGCGCCGTTGGCGCCGAGCAGCGCGTGCACCTCCCCCGGCGCAATGACGAGGTCGGCGGAGCGAAGCGCGACGACCGCCCCGTACTGCTTCGCGATCCCACGGGCTTCGAGGAGCGGTGTCTCGTCGCCGCTCATGTCGGTCGTAAAGCGGCGGAGGGGGCGGATAGCCGCCCCCTCCGCGAGTCGTACCGTGGGGCTACGGCCCCTTGCACGCCGCGTACTGCTTGAGCGTGTAGGTCGTCCACGGCGCGATCTGGAGCTGCGCGCTCGCGTCCGCAGGAGCCCCCGCACGGGCGTACTTGTTGATCGATGCCTTGTCCTGCGGCCAGGTCCAGACGTCCGGGCTCAGCTTGATCCACTTCGGGACCCTCTGGCCGTCGAGCAGGCGGATCGCCTGAGCCGCTCCGACGCCCCCGATCGAGGACGGGTTGGTCACGGCAGCACCCTGGAACGACGGGAACCGGCTCTTGAGCTGCCGCACGAACCCGTAGTTGTCGGCACCCACTACCGGCACGTAGTCCTTGCCGGCGGTCTTGAAGGCGTCGACGACCGTGTAGTCGATTCCCGACGTCCACACTCCGTCGACCTGCGTGCCGGAGTTCAGGATGTCGAGCATCTGCTTCGCGCCCGGTGCGAACTGCCACCCGGTGAAGACCGACTTCACGACCTTGATGTTCGGATACGCCTTCAGCGCCTGCTGGAAGCCCTTGTGGCGGTCGGTGTCCGCCGGGACGCCTGCGATGCCGCGCATCTCGACGACGTTGCCCCTGCCGCCCAGCTTCTTGAAGAGCCAGATCGCCCCGAGTCGCCCGTACGCGACCTGGTCGTTGCTCGCGTTGTAGACGCCCGGCGCACTCACGTACTGGTCGATGAAGACGACCTGGATCCCCCGCGCCCGCGCCTGAGCGGCAACCGGCTTCAGCGCGGTCGGGCTCGACGGGTTGATGACGATGGCGTCGACGCCCGCGGAGATCATCCCGCGGATGTCGGAGATCTGGCCGGCCGTGTCAGTGGCACGGTGGGCGATCCGGAGCGAGTCGACCTTGCCGCTCGCAAGGGCCTGTGCCTTGAACGCGCACAGCTGCCCCTCGCGCCACCCGTTACCCACGAGTGTGTTCGAGAGGCCGAGCGTATATCCGTCCTGGCTCTTGCTCGCCTGGCCCGCGGTCGCCGCTACCGAAACGGCGAGCGCGGCGACGGCGAGCGTGATGCCGAGTCGCCATGCGCCCCGGCCTCGTTCCTTCCTGACCATCTATGCATCCCTCCTGTCGAGTTGAGAACCGGCAGTCACCTTGCTGACCTGCGTGGAACCCTCGCGAACGTCCCCGCCTCCTTTCTCCCTCGACGGTTCGACGAGAGTATGTTCCTACACAACGCCTGCGCCCCGCAACACGCGCGCAACCCGCCGCGCATGCTCCTCGTAGGCAGCGTCGAAGAGCCGCCTCGATTCCTCTTCGCCCACGATCGCGGCACTCGTGATGACCGGGGGAAGCGCTCCCTGCTCGGCGAGAAGCTCCGCCGTCCGTACCTTCACCGCGTTCACCAGCGCAACGGCAGCGAGGGTCGACCCAGGCCCCACGGGCGTCGGTACGCCTGGAAGCGTCGTCAGGGCGTCCGCCGGCGGCGTGCAGAGGTCGAGCACGACGTCCGCGTGGTCGAGCAACCTCGTCCCCGAGGAGTGCTGCGACTCCCCCGCCAGCGATTGCTCCCGAGACGTGACGACAATGACGGGGAGTCCTCGCGCCCGTGCCTCGGCCGCGACCTCGATGGGCACCGCCGTCAGCCCGTTGGCGCTGAAGACCATCATGACGTCGGTCGGCCGGAGCTCGAAGTTCGAGAGGATTACCTCAGCGAGGCCCTCCATGCGCTCGATGAACATCGCCTGACGCTGGCCGTTGGAGCCGACGACTTCGGTGTGGTACGTCATCGAGAGCTCGACCATCGGGTTGAACCCGGGATAGGAGCCGTAGCGCGGAAACATCTCCTCGACGGGGATGCGCGAGTGCCCGGTGCCGAACAGGTGCACGAGCCCGCCTCCGCCGATCGCATCCGCGCAGAGCCGACTCGCGGTCTCCAGCAGCTCGGCCTGCGTCTGCGTGAGCTTGGCGAGAAGCTCCTGCGCCGCTTCGAGCCAAGCCGTTGCCGCTGTCCGGGTCACGACCGGAGCGCACAGGCTTCGGATGAGGGCACTCGAGCTCGAGCGGCGGGTGGCACGGCGAGGTTGTCTAGACGATCAGACAGGTGCGAACCTACTGCCCTGCCCGACCGCCGTCAAGCGAATCCCTTCCTCCCTCGTCGGCTCGACGCACAGCGGCAACGAGACCCAGCGCTGCCTCGAGCGGGTCGTCGGCTCCGGTGACCGCCGACCCGGCGGCGACCGCGACCACACCGGCCTGGATGAATGCCCCCGCGTTCCCGGCGTCGATTCCGCCGGTCGCCAGCAGGGGCACGTCGACGAGCGGTCCGAGGAGATCGCGGACGTAGCGAGGCCCCAGAGTCGCGGCGGGAAAGAGCTTTACGAGGGCCGCCCCAGCCTTCCACGCGGCAACGATCTCGGTGGGCGTGAAGGCTCCGGGAATTGCCGGCACTTCGAGCTCGAGACAGCGCTCGACGACCTCCGGCACGAACGTCGGACCCACACACGCCTCCGCGCCCGCAGCCACTGCCCGCTCGACATCGTCCGTCGTGAGCACGGTCCCGGCGAGCACGGTGACGTCTCCGCGCCGATGGAGGCGCGCGATCACCTCGTCCGCCTTCGGCGAGTCGAGCGTCACCTCGACGACCCCGACTCCTACACGCGTCAATGTCTCGACGAGCCGCTCCGCGTCCGGCACCTTTCGGAGCAGGACGACGAGCCGCTCCGCTCTGATCCGCTCGATCGCATTCATCGGCTCTCCATCCCGTTAAGCTCGCCCTCGGCCGTGCGTTCGGCGGAAGATCATGACTGAAGCTCGGATCGCGTTGATCACGGGAGCGCTCGGCGGGATCGGCGCCGCAGCCGTGCGCGCCTTCCGGGAGGGGGGCTTCGAGGTCGTCGGCGTCGATCGCGAGCCGGGGGCCGACATCCGGGCGGACGTCTCGAGCTCGGAGGGCGCGCGCCACGCTCTCGCGGAGGCGGGACGTCACGGAACCGTCGGAGCCGTCTTCACCGCCCACGGAATCAGTGGCCGCAGTCTCGGCGACGGGCCCGTGGCGGACTGCACGGAGGAGGGCTGGGACGCCGTCCTCGACGGGAACCTGCGCTCGACGTTCCTCGTCTGCAAGCACGCGGTGCCGAGGCTCGTCGAAGCCGGCGGGGGTGCGATCGTCACGCTCGGCTCGGTGCTCGGCCTCGTCGGTGGGGACGAGGACTTCGACACGCACGCGTACGCGGCGAGCAAGGCCGGGATCGTCGGGTTGACGCGGGCGATCGCCGTCCGCTACGCGAGGGACGGCGTTCGCGCGAACGTCGTCGCGCCCGGGCTCATCGCCACGGAGATGAGCCGGCGAGCACAGGACGATCCGCGCATTCGAGCGCGCCTCCCCGAGCTCCAGCCCCTGACGGGAGACTTCGGGCGCCCCGAGGACGTTGCCGAGGCAGCTCTCTACCTCGCGCGGGCCGAGTTCGTGACAGGCACCGTTCTCGTCGTCGACGGCGGCTGGACCGGCCGCTGAGGCCGACGAACCGTACTCTCGACAGGCCAGCGACCCAAGGAGGAGACGTTGACCGGACACAGGGTGACCATGCTGGGAACGGGCCTGATCGGCCTCTTCTACACGATGACGCTGCACGGCCAGCGCGGGCGCGACCGGGTCCACGTCGTCTACTCGCGCTCGGAGGAGCGAGGAAAGAGCTTCGCAGCGGACTGGGACATCCCGGTGCAGACGACCGACCTCGAGGAAGCCGTGGCGCATCCCGAGACCGACACCATCGTCGTCGGCCTCCCGAACCATGTGCACGAGGAGGCCATCGCCGCGGCGGCGCGGCACGGAAAGGCGGTTCTCTGCACCAAGCCGCTGGCGCGCGACGCGGAGGAGGCGAAGCGCATCCTCGACACCGTGGAACGCGCCGGCGTCTTCGCCGGCTACCTCGAGGACCTCGTCTACACGCCGAAGACGCTCAAAGCCGTGGCCGCCGTCCGGGCCGGCCAGATCGGGCAAGTGACCTGGGCGCGCTCGCGGGAGACGCATCCGGGACCGCATAGCGCCTGGTTCTGGGACGAGAAGCGGGCGGGAGGCGGCGCGATCGTCGACCTCGGGTGCCACTGCGTCGAGATCATCCGCAGCTTCGTCGGGAAGGAGAACCGGCCCCTCGAGGTCGTGTGCTGGGCGGACACGCTCGTCCATCCCATCGAGGCCGAGGACAACGCGATCGCCCTCATCCGCTTCGAGACCGGTGCCATCGGCCAGTTCGAGGTGAGCTGGACGTTTCGAGGCGGCATGGATCTCCGGGACGAGGTGGCGGGCACGGAGGGCACGATCTGGACGAACCACTTCCTCCGCACGGGCTTCGAGATGTTCTCCTCGGGCGAGGGCGGCGGCTACGTCGCCGAGAAGGCGGAGACCGCCGCCGGCTGGCTCTTCCCGGTCGGAGACGAGGTCGCCGAGCTCGGGTACGTCGACATGTTCAAGGACATGTTCAACGCCCTCGACGAAGGCCGAAGCCCCACCGAGACCTTCTACGACGGCTACGTGGTCAACGCGGTCATGGACGCCTGCTACCGGTCGGCGACGAGCCATGCCTGGGAGCCCGTCGAGCTCGCGGACTGGCGGGGAGCCGGAGTCGAGCCGATCACGAGATCGCGCCGGACTCACGACGGCAGGCTCGTGATCAAGGAGGAGAAGATGCCCGACGGGCGCGTGAAGCTGATCCTGAAGGACGAAAGCACGGGCGAGTTCACGGACGTCGTCTCGACGTAAACCCGACGCTTTTCGTCGAGCCTGTTGTCCTGGTCAGCGGAGTCGCTGGTCGCTAATAGATGTGGAGCTTGTCCAGGAGCGCGAACGGGTCGTCGAGGGACTCGAACAGGTCCTTGTTGTGCTTGATCATCTTGCTGCGCATGTAGACGCGAAGCCATTGCTTGTACGTGTGCAGCTCATAGCGATCGAACATGTCTCTGAGTGACAGGTCACGCTGCGCGATGAGCCCTGCCAGATACATCGCACACTCGAAGCCAAGCGAAATCGACTGAAAGTACGGAGAGCCAATGGCCGAATCGCCGGCGAGGAACACCGGCGACCTGGCGAACGGGTGATCGCTATGCCCCGCCGCGAGCCACTGCCGGCTGGTCGCATTCCGTGCCCGGTACAGATCTAGGGGTATCCGGAGAATCTCGAGGTCGCCGAGTACTTCGCCGTGAGTTTCCTGCTTGATCTTGTCGATGAAACGGTCCATGGACTGGGCGACGTCGGGAAAGTTGCTGCGAAGCCACTCGCCGTCGAATCGGGACGGCATCGCCTCGTAGTCCTCGGCGGTGATGTTGACGATGCCCGTCACGTGGCTGACGCTGCCGTCGGAGTGTGTGCGGTGGACCATGGGGATGAACTTGTAGTGCGCGTTCTCGATGTTCTTGTAGTACTTGCAGTACTCGTTGCAGTCGTAGGTCTGGCCGTACAGGAACGTGATGACGAGCGCGTATTCGAGTCGGATGCTGAGCGTGTTCGTGCCTCCATCCACCTCGCCGGAGTCGGGCGCCAGGTGATCTCGAAGGAGCGACTTGCTGCCCGTGCAGTCGATGAGGATGTCCCCCGGCTCGAGCATCGCCATCACGTCATCCGCCGAGATGACCGCCGCGGTGCGCTGCACCGCACTCGACGTGCGCGCATCGATGAGATCGCTGAGGGAGCGCTCGATGGTGTTGAGCGGGCAGAACCCTAGTGCCCATCCGCGAAGAAGTGTCATCAGGTCCGAAGGAATCGACTGTCTGAACGCAAGCCCCTCGTCGAGCTCCTGCGGATCGAAGATCGCCTCGACGCTATCTCCGTCGATGGCATCGGTTCGGTAGCTCTCGACTGAATCCGCCACGAGGTACGGTGCGAGCTGGGCCATCCGGGTGCGCGTGTACTCCTTCCGCTTTTCGTAGAGGCGCACCGAGAACCCCTCCATCGACTGGAGCAGTGCCGTGAGCAGGAGACCGACGGGCCCTGCGCCGACGACGTGCACTCGTACGGTGGAAGGCAGAGTCTCCAGAGCTGCGGAGTCGGAAGTAAGGGGCGGCATTCGCCTCGTTGCTCGAGCTCTACGACCGGACGGTCGTCCACGCGTGGACGTCAGCTATGCGGTGGCGGACGAGAGCGATGGTGCTCGTCATGAGCCCCCCTTCCGGTGGATGCCCTGCTGCGAAGGAACGGGCCTCAGGAGAAGCGCGCAACGAAGGCGACGCTCGAAAGTCTATTCGGCAGCATGATTCCGTACGCGCGCAATCTTGTGGGACGATTGTCTCGCAGCGCGGAGACCGAGCGCTGCTGTTTGGAAGGATGCGTGCCACGCCGTCAGATCGCCCCGAGTTCTCGAGCATGGCAGACGACTACGCGCGGTACGCGCTCTCGCAGCGCGCCGCGTTCGAGGCGACCCACCCGGCCGTGCTGGCCGCCGCGCGACTGTTTGCGGACGAGCCGGTGCTCCGCGTGGTCGATCTCGGCGCCGCCGACGGGGTGAATTCCCACGGCCTGATCCGCGATCTCGTGCGGGAGCGCGCTGGACGGCCGCTGATCTACTCGCTCGTCGATCTGCCGACGAACGCGTGGGGGGTCGCCGCCGACCACCTGCAGCACGCGTTCGGTAAAGCGGCGGGCAAGCCAGGGGTCGTCGTGATCCCGGGCGCCGGCGACGCCGCCCCGGGGGTCGCCGATGCCGGCTCGGGGGGCCACTACGCTTCGCCGGAGGCCCACGGCGAGGCGTGCCGCCGAGCCGTCGAGCACGACCCGCCCCCCGCGACAGTGATCAGTCTGGCGGGCATCCCCCTTCAGCAGGCGCCTTGCCTGCCATCGGGCAGCGTGCACATCGGGGTCAGCGGGACGGCGATGCACTGGATCGCCGGCGCGGCGGGCCTGGCGTCGACCGGGTCCGTATTTCCGGGCTATCCGGACCACCTGGACGAGGGCGAGCGGCGTGCTTGGCGCGTGGCCGCGGCGCGGCAGTGGGAGCGGCTGCTCGAGATCCGGGCGATGGAGCTCGCGACGGGTGGCCGGTTCATCGCCGCGCTCCCGGCGTCCCCCGCTCCGTGCCCCGAGAGGACGGGGCTGTACGTGGAGATCATCGGGGACATGAACCGGGTACTCGCCGACTGGCGTCGCGCGGGGCGCATCGGCGCCGGGACCGTCGCCGCGGTCGTCGTCCCCGTGTGGATGCGCACGCTCGACGAGATCCGAGCCCCCTTCGAGAGGAGCGGCGGCGTGGCGGGCTTACACCTCGAGAGCGCCGAGCTCTTCCGTCTCGACAATCCCTACTGGAACGACGATCCCGCCGTCTTCGCGCGGGGCTACGTCCGGAGTGTGACCGCATGGGGCGGCCCGCTTCTCATCCGCGCCTTCGCGCGCGAGGGCGAGGACCGCGCCCCCGGTCTCCTCGCCGCTTTCCTTGAAGCGCTCGAGGAGCGCGTCGCGGATGCCCCCGACCGCTACCGCTGGGACTACATCGAGGCGCTCCTCATCTGCCGCAAGGCGGACGGCACCAGGCGCGACCAGACGCGCCCCGAAAGTCGGGCCGCTGACATGGGCCCGTCTCGGCCAAGAGCCCAAGCAAGCCGTTGGACTTGACTAGGCTGAACGGGTAGCGATGAGCTCGACGAGCTATGACGAGATCTGCGCACGGCATCGCTGGGAGGTGCCGGCGCGGTACAACATCGCCGCCGACGTCTGCGACAAGCATGCGCGTGACAAGCCGGCGATGGTTTGGGAGAGCTTCGACGGCTCGACCCGTGAGCTCGAGTGGGGCGAGCTGCAGGACCTGGCGAACCAGGCAGCGCACACGCTCGCCGCACACGGTGTCACGCAGGGCGACCGGGTGGCCGTCGTCCTACCGCCGACGCCAGAGGCCGCTGCAATCTTTTTCGGAGTCTGGAAGCTCGGCGCCATTCTGCTCTCGATGTCCGTGCTGTACGGGGACGATGGGATCGAACATCGGCTCTCGGACTCGGAAGCCAAGCTGCTCGTCACCGACCCCGGAAATGCGCCGCGCTTCGACCGACCGTGGGCGCCGGACACGCTCGTGCTCGAGCCCGATACGCTGGCAGCCGCTCCGAGGGATTTCGTTTGCGTGGACACCGCGGCCGACGACCCTGCGCAGCTCTACTACACATCCGGGACGACCGGGCTCGCGAAGGGGATCGTCCACGCGCACCGCTACATCCTCGGCCACGAGGAGTTCCGCTACTGCCACGAGGTCGAGGACGGCGAGCGCTTCCACGGGATGGGCGAGTGGGCGTGGGCCGCAGGGATCGCGCCGCTGCTCGGCCCTTGGCGGCTGGGCGCGCTGCAGTGCGTGTACCGGCGCGAGGGCGGCTTCGACCCGCACAAGCAGCTCGACTTCTTGAGCCGGCACTCGGTGACGAACGTGTTCACCACGCCAACGGCGATGCGCTCGATGATGGCGGTCGAGGATGCGGGGGCACGCTACCCGCAGGTGTTCCGCCGCGTGTGCTCGGCGGGAGAGCCGCTGAATCCGGAGGCGATCCGCTGGTTTCGCGAGCAGTACGGCGTGACGGTGCTCGACTACTACGGCCTGACGGAGTCGTATCCACTCGTCGCGAACTACCCGTTTCTCGAGGTGCGTGAAGGCTCGATGGGCAAGCCGATGCCGGGTTGGGACGTGCAGCTCCTCGACGAGGACGAGCAACCCGTGGGACAGGGGGAACGAGGCGAGATCTGTCTGCGCGCCCGCTCGAACCCGCACTATCCGCTCGGGTATTGGCGCAACGACGAAGCGAGCGCGGTGACCTTCGACGGTGAGTGGTTCCACACGAAGGACGCCGCCGTCCGGGACGAGGACGGCTACATCTGGTACGTCGGACGCGCCGACGACGTGATCATCGCAGCGGGTTACCGGATCGGCCCGTTCGAGGTCGAATCGAGCTGCCTCGAGCATGCCGCTGTTCGCGAGGCAGCAGTCGTCGCGTCGCCCGACGAGCTCCGGGGCAACGTCGTGAAGGCATTCATCGTCCTCGCAGACGGATACGAGCCGTCGGAGGCGCTAGCCGACGAGATCAAGAGCCACGTCCGCGAACGCCTCTCCGCGTACGCGTACCCGCGCCTGATCGAATTCGTGCCCGAGCTGCCGAAGACTCTCACGGGAAAGATTCGCCGGATTGAGCTCCGCCAACTCGAGCTCGACCGCGCCGCGATCACGGACTCCTGACGCGTCGTCGCACGGAGACGGGGCACAACGGGGACGAGCTCCATGACAAGACCGCACGGGTTCGGATGAGAACCGACTCGGGCGCCCTTCCGCTCGCCCCACCCAGGCAGCGAAGTGCGGCGACGGAGGCGAAGTGACCGGGTTCGGTGAGCAGGTGAGGATCGTGTCGAGCCTCACACGAAGTGGTTCGTCGATCGGCCAGAGCGACTCGATCGTGAACGCGATCAGGATGCGGCTCGAGGATGCCGGGCATCGGGTATGTGGCGTGCCGGTCGTATACGAGGACCTGGACGGAGGGAGCGAGGAGCGGGGCTCCTGGGACGCGGCGCGCGAGGAGGCAAATGCTCGCTACGCGGCCGCCCAGCCCGACGTCCTCGCCTACATCGGCACGCTCGACGCGGACGCCGCGGCCTACTCGATTCCGATCACCAACACCGCGGATCTGTTGATGATCTCACCCTGCAATACCTACCCCGGACTGACCAAGTCGTTCGAACCGGGGGAGCCCGACAAGCACTACCCGACCGGCCGCCGCAACTATCTCCGCAGCGCGCTGAGCGACGATCTCCAGGGCGCTTTTGCAGCGCAGTGGGCAGCCGAGCTCGGCGCTCGAAGTGCTTTCGTCGTTCACGACACCGAACCATGTGGTCGTGGCGTCGCACTGCCGTTTGCCGGTGCGTGCAGGCAACTAGGCATCGAGCTGGTATCGGCGCCGGTTGGGATCGTGCCGAAGCAGCTCGGCTACGAGGCGCTGGCTCAGACGATCGCGAGCAGCGGCGCCGACCTCGTCTTCTATGGCGGCATCATCCAGAACGGTGCCGGGCCACTGTGGCGCGACATCCGCGAGGTCGCCCCAGCGATGACGATGATGGGGCCCGATACGCTCTTCGAGCACGCATTCATCGATGACGCAGGCGAAGCGGCCGAAGGCACGCTGGTCACGTTCGCGGGCGTTCCGCCCGCGCTGCTCGATGGGCGAGGTCGGGTGTTCTACGAGGGCTACCTCGAGCGCTTCGGACTCGAGCCCGAGTGTTACGCAGCCTCCGCGTATGACGCGACCGGGGTGATTCTGGAGGCCATCGAGCGAGTCGGCCGCCCCGACCGCGGTGCCATCACCCGTGCCGCGTTCGCGACGCGCGACTTCGAAGGCGTGCTCGGTCGCTGGAGCTTCGACGCGAACGGAGACATCGACCTTCGTCGCGGAACCCGGCTCACTGTCCGAAATGGGAGCTTCGAACCGCTGACAGTCTTGTCGATCGACGGATAGAGCGCAGAGTTGCCACAGCCGAGCCTCAAAATGTTCGAGCTCGCGCGACCTGCTCGCGAGCATGACTGCGGACTCGATCGAGGCGTCCAGCCTCGATCCGGAGACGCTGATGCTCGTTCGCATCGCGGCGCTGGCCGCTGTCGATGCCCCGTCGATCTCTTACCTCATGAACCTCGAGGCGGCGAGCGAGCTCGACATCGACGCCGAGCAAATCCGCGGCGTCCTCGCCGCTATCGCACCGATCGTCGGAACCGCGCGCATCGCAGCCGCCACGGGGAAGCTCGTCGAGGCCCTCGCGGTCGCGATCGAGATCGTAGAGATCGAAGAAGAGAGCAGCGTCTAACCGCGACCTCGCAGCAGAGGGCGACTAAGAGCCCCGGGCGACCGGGGCTCTTCGTTTCAGGTCGTCACGCACCGGCTAGACGGTGAGCAGGAACTCCTCGACCGCCGCGGCGAAGCCGTCGACGTCGGCCTCGCCGAGTGGAAGCGAGAGCGCGATGAAGCCGCGGCGCCCATACGAGAAGCCGCGCTCGAGCATGTGCAGGTGAAGGAGGGCGCGCAACTCCGCCGACTCGGGCACGTCGCCTTCGTTTCGCACGGGTCCCAGGGTGAAGTGCAGGCCGACGAGCGACCCGTAGCCGGTCGCGCAGAATGTGAGCTCGCGCTCGGTGGAGAAGGCGTTCAGCCGATCGCGCAAACGATCGCCAAGGCCGTTCAGCCGGCTGACCTCCGCTTCCGTCAGGACCTGCGTCAGGCCGGCGGCTCCCGCCGCCATCGTGAGCACGTCGTTGTTGAAGGTCCCGCCGTGCTGCAGCGCGTCGGGCCGAGAGGGGTCGAAGCGGCGCATCAGCTCGGCGCGCCCGCCGAAGGCGCCGAACGAGAGACCGCCGCCGACGAACTTCGCAAGCGTCGTCAGATCGGGTTCGATCCCGAGTAGCTGCTGCATTCCGCCGGGCGAGAGACGGGCGGTCATTACCTCGTCGAACACGAGCAACAGGTCGTGCGCGGCCGTCGCCTCGCGCAGCGTGCGCAGGAATGCAGGGTCGCCGGGGATCACCCCTGCCGCCCCTTGCAGCGGCTCGACGATCACGGCGGCCAGCTCGTGCGCGTGCTCTTCGACGAGGCGTGCGGCCTCGGCGGCGTTGTTGTACTCGCCGACGACCCAGGTGAAGGGAGGGTTCAAGGGCGAGATGCCGTGAGCGAAGAGCAGGATGCCGCCGTGGTAGGCGCCAGCGAAGGCGAGTACGCCTGCCCGTCCCGTGACGGCACGGGAGAGTGAAAGCGCGAGGAGGTTCGCCTCCGTGCCCGAGTTGCAGAAGCGCACGAGCTCGATCGACGGGAAGCGCGTGCAGATCGCCTCGGCGAGCACGGCTTCGTACCGGTTCGGGGCCCCGAGCACGAACCCGTCGGCAAGGGCGCTTCGGATCGCGTCCAGGATGACGGGATGTGAGTGGCCGTAGAGTCCCGCGGTGTATTCACCGAGGAGATCGACGTACTCGTGGCCATCCGCGTCGGTCACGCGCGCGCCTTCGCCATGGACGATCGTCAACGGGAAGGGCGGCTGGTAGATCGTCGTGCGCGTGTTTCCGCCCGGCATGAAGCGTGCTCGCTCCTCGTGGAGCCGGCTCGACTCGGGATTCACCGCGACGTATCGCGCCTCCGCCTCCGCAACCCGGGCGACGAGATCGACGACTGCGCGCATGCTGCGATCCTACGCCCGTCGCGGCTGCGCGCCCCCGAAGCCGCACTCACCCCGGAACAGGGCGAGTCCCAATTGCGACCGGCCTAGCATCACCGTCACGTTCTGGTGCGGTATTGGAGGTAAACCACGCCGCTCTGGAAGCCCCCGTCGTACTCCATCGCCTCGGCCGCAGCCTCGGTCTCCATCGCAGCCATGACGGCGTCCATGTCCCGGACCTCCATCAGCACACCGACGCGCGTGGGGTTCTCGGGGTCGACGAAGGTGCGGATGTTCGTCACGCCGAGGGGGCCGAAGAACTCCTCGCGCTTCGGCGAGGCGAGCCAGTGATCCTTGTCCTTCACGTCGTGGTAGCCGAATACGGTGTCGGCCCGCAGGCGGGACATACGGTTGAGAAACGCGCGGCGATCGGTCTGATCCTCGGCTGTGAAGGCGGCCATTCGGACCGACTCCGGATCCGTCACTTGCTGATAGATCGTGTCGAGATCCCGGTCCTCGAGCGGCCTCAGCGAGACGTTCATCTGGGCGATCCTAAGGGTGTCGTTGCCTGGCGGTTCCAGGGAGTCGCCTGGGCCAGTGTTCGGGAATGTCCCCTGAGCCGCCGAGGCTCGCTGAGTAGCCGAGGCATGTGGTTCCGAGCAGGTCTACGACGTGTGCACGGGATAGCGCAGATGCGTGACACCCACACCGGTGACGACTGTCGGATTCCCGAGGACGGCCGGTGTGTTCGCGAGGTGGTCGAACAGCCGCACTCCTGCGCCTAGCAACACGGCAGCCAGATCGATGTGGATCTCGTCGAGCAGCCCGGCGTCCAGGCACTGCTGGATCGTCTGGGCGCCGTGCACTCCCACGGACTTCGGGCCGGCAGCCGATTTCGCTCGAGCAACGGCGCTTTCGATGCCGTCGGTGACGAACTGGACTGTCGAGCCGGGCCGTGGCCAGCCGTCGGGCACGTGGTGGGTGACGACGAAAGCGGGCACATCCCACGGGTGCTGGCCGCCCCAGCCGTCGGCGACCTCGAACGTGCGCCGACCGGTGAGCATGGCGCCGACCTCAGCCTGCAAGCCCTTCAGGTGGTCGGCGCTCGGCGCCGAGACGTGGAACGTCATGCCGGATGTCGTGCTCGCTGTGGAGACCTCGACGTCGCCCGAGAAGTACCAGTCGAAAACTTCGGCGACCCCGTCGTTCGCGTCGGCGACGTACCCGTCGAGAGACATCGACATGAGTGCGACCACCTTGGTCATCGTGCAGCTCGATCGACGGAGACGAGCGTCGTGGTCGTCAGTTTCATGGGTTCGTCCTTTCTCTCGTGGTGGTCTTTCTCGTTACGACCGCACGGAAGCGCGGATCTCATCGGTCGCAGCAGAGTCCGTCGGGCCGAATCGAGCCTGAGGATCTGGAATACGAAGCGAACTAGGACCGCAACCTGGGCGAGCGTACTGTCGCCCGAGAGGCAGTCGCGGATAAAGACAACTCTGTAGTTACAGACTCACTGTTCGACAGTCCCGCACGACAAGATCCCGCCGCCCGGTCGCCAAGGACCAACCGCCGCTGCGCCGTTTGATCAGTGGTCACCTAAGGCAGGATCTCGATGTACCCGTCCGTTCCATGCACGCGGATCCGCTGCCCATCTCGGATCAGCCGGGTGGCTTGCTCCACACCAACGACGGCCGGCAGGCCGTACTCCCGTGCGATCACTGCACCATGGGTCATCAGGCCCCCCACCTCCGTCACCAGGCCCTTGATCGTGACGAATAAGGGCGACCAGCTGGGGTCCGTGTAGGCCGTGACCAGGATGTCGCCCGCTTCGAGATCGGCCTCCGCCATGTCATGAACGACGCGCGCCCGCCCCTCGATGGTCCCGGCGGAAACCGGTAAGCCGACCAGCGCACCGGCCGGCACGTCATCGCGTCGGTAGTCCCCGGCGATGCCCTCGCCATCCGACGTGAGCACCCGGGGCGGTGTGAGCGCTTGATACGACCTGAACGCGTCCTTGCGCTGGCGGATTAGCTGGTAATCCACTTGGTTCGCGCGCACGACGTCGTGGAGCTCCTGGAACGTGAGGTAGAAGATGTCTTCCTTCTCACGAAGCACGCGGGCCTGCACGAGGCGCTCGGCCTCCTCCAGCAAGGCCTGCTTGTAAACGAAGTAGCGGCTGACCATGCCGTACTTCGGATACTCCCGGTACCCGATGAAGGTCCGGACCCGGTCGATCATCCGCTTGGCCTCTTCGGCCTTTCGGTCCCCGTCCGGCAGGGCCTTCAATCGCTCCAGCACTTCCTGTTCCTTCGTCGACGCGTCCTGCCGCCCTTGCTCGAAACGCTGCTCGCTGGCGCCCGGCTCGAAGTTCTTGATGTTGCCGAGGATCACGGGCACGAGCGTGGTGGGGCGTTCGCTCCAACGCGGCCTCGTGATGTCGATCTCGCCGACGCAGCGCATGCCGTACTTGTCGAGGAAGGCCCGGATGGCGTCCCGCGCTTCCCGCCCGCCCGCAAGCTTGGGCAACTCGTCCAGGAAACCCTCGTCCTCCAACCCCTCGTCCTCGACGTGTTGCAGAAAAGCCACGACCTCCGGATGCGGGCGGATCACGTCCGCGACGTCCAGGAGCGCCAGCCCCATCTCCGACGTGACGTTGTTCGGGACGGACTGCGTGAGCGTGTCGGCCACGTTCTTCTCGCCCAGCCACGCCTGCAGCTGCTCGTTCAGCCACAACGTGGCGTCCATCGCCGACATGAACACCTGATGGCTCCGCGGGTCGAACAGGATCCGCTTGAGCTCCGGGATGTCCGCCAGGATGAAGTCGAGCAGCGCCGATCCGGACTTCGTCCCGATGTCGCGTTTCAACGTCGCGACGGAGGCCTGGTTGTGCCCGATCAGCTCGGCGACGATGGCCGGATCGGTCTCGATCGGGGCGGACGCGCCGCCCGGTGGCGCCCAGCCGGGACCCTCGTCCGGGAGCGACGGGATGAAGTCGCCGCGATCGAGGACGGTCTGCAGCGCGTCCCTGATCAGCGGATCGGATTTCCCCGCGAGATCCAGAAAGCCCGCGCGGCTCGCCGGCGAAGCCAGGATCCCGGTGACGTCGACGAACAGTCTCCCGCCGGCCTCGGCCATAGGCCGGGGCGTCGTCATCTGCCAAAAGGAGAGCCCCAGAGGCTTCATGGGGTCGGTCATCATCTGCTGATGACCGACGGAAACGTAGACGTGGTTCTCCCCGTCGCCGGCCGCCGGGATGGGGAATACGGTGGTGATCGGCCGGCTCTGGACGATCTGGAAGTCATCGTCGACCAGGCACCATTCGATGTCCTGGGGGCGGCCGAAGTGCGCTTCGATCCGCCGGCCCAGCTGCGCGAGCCGCACGACCTGCGCATCCGTCAGCGCGGGCTGCTCCTGACGGTCCGGCTCGATCGCCTGTTCCTGCGTCCCGCCTTCCGGCGAGGCGTGGATGGCAAGCCGCTTGGTGGCGACCGCCTTCGCGACGACCTCGCCATCCCGCACCTTGTAGACGTCCGCGTTCACCAAGCCGGAAACCACGGCCTCGCCGAGGCCGAAGCTGGCCTCCACGGAGGCGACCTTCCGGTTGCCCGTGACGGGGTCAGCCGTGAACAGGATGCCGGCCGCCTGCGGGAAGACCATCCGCTGCACGACCACGGCCATGTGGACCTTCCGGTGGTCGAAGCCGTTCCGCAGGCGGTAGGTCACGGCCCGCTCGGTGAAGAGCGAGGCCCAGCACCGGCTGACGTCCTGGAGGATCGCCGCTGGCCCCACGACGTTCAGGTACGTGTCCTGCTGGCCCGCGAAGGACGCCGTCGGCAAGTCCTCCGCCGTCGCGCTGGATCGGACGGCGCAGGCGGCTTGCTCGCCGAGCCGTGAGAGCGGGCGGGTAATCGCCGCCGCCAGATCGTCAGGGATGGCGATCCCTTCGAGGGTCCTGCGGATCTCCGCGCTGAGCGTACGTTGATCGTCTCCCGCTCGTCCGGCTTCAGGCGCGACAGCCGATCGAGCCGATCGTCGATCGACGGCGCTTCCGCCATGATCCGCTGGAAGGCGTCCGTCGTCACGCAAAAGCCGGCCGGCACGCGGACGCCTTCGATCCGCGAAAGCTCCCCCAGGTGCGCGCCCTTGCCGCCAACGAGCGCGACCTGCGTCTGATCGACCTCTTGGAGACCCAGCACATAGCGCTCGATCATCGCGACACCTGCGGGGTGGCAGTCCTGGGTGACGAGTGCGCGACCCTCACTCGAGAGAAGTGCCACGCCTTGCTACTCACCGAGCCGTCAGTGCGCGGCGACGACCACGAACCAGCGCCCTCGTGGAGCACTTGACCAGCGCCAAGGTCACCGATGAGTTCGGCGGTCACCGAACGGCAGCGATGCTGACGTCCCCTCGGAGCAATGCGCGTGCGGCATACGGGCCGTAGCAATCTCGACCATCCGAGCGCATCTGGTCAAGCGCCATCAGCTATGCCGCGCAGAATGTGGGTGAGGAAGCCCGTGCCGCATGCGACATCGACCACCCGTGCCGTGGGCAAGGTGCGCCGCACTCGCCGATGAGCTGCGCGACCTCCGCAGCCAGTCGTGTCGTTGCGCTCTGCGAACGACCCTGTACCGAGACCAGTCGTCGGATCGGGACGCATGCTGGTCGAAACGGCACGCATCGGATCGTCCGCCTCACGCTCACTCATCTCCGCGATCCTATGCAGGCGAACGTGCATTCGCTGACTTCGTGCGAGTCGCCATTGTCCAAGAGCCGCGCCGTCTCCGTTGGAGCTCTAGTCGTCCGGTGCCAGCTCGAAGCGAGCGATGACTCCTTGGTCGCCACCCTCGGGTACCGGGCGTTCGGGATGGCGTGTCGCCACCCAGGCAACTCCCCGCTCCGGGTAGGCGACGACATCTGGGAATCGCTTGGTCGAGATGCCAAGCATCCTCACCGGCTCCTCCGTAGGGTTCGAGAACGTGTGCAGCCCGTCTGGGCCTTCCGGGAAGTAGACGACGTCGCCGGGTGATAGCTCCTCCTCTCCCTCCGGCGTGCGGACGGTCGGCGTCCCACTGAGGACGAAGAACATCTCCTCGACGCCGTAGTGCATGTGCATCGGACTGTCAGGCGACCGAGGCAGATACTCGATCAGCGACGCCCCGAGCTGGTCGGCCCCGAACGGGTGCCCGAACCAGCGGACACGGTTGATGTCGTCGTTCACCTCATCCCACGGGTCGTCCTGCAGAAAGTTCAGGCGGCGCATCCACTCCTCCGAGTCTGTCGGGTCACTGCAGGTAGATCATGCTCGGCTGTGCCAGTGTTCAGGAATTCGCCATCACCCGGACCGCAATCGAAACACGGCTGCCCTCCTCCGCGGCGAGGCGGTCGAGAAGCAGGACGCGGTGTCCCGTCTCATCGGTGCGACTCGAGCCGAGATCCTCGCTCTTCTCGAGGTGCCGTCGACGACGACCTCGCTCGCTCGACGGCTCGGCCGCTCTCCGGGCAACGTAGCCGATCATCTGGCGGTGCTCCGGAGAGCCGGGCTCGTCGTGCGTCGGCGAGCGGGCCGCCGGGTCCTCTACTGGCGCACCCCGCTCGATCAGGCGACGCTCGGGCGACCGCGCGCGCGGGCTTCCTGACGTCGCAGCATCCCTCCGGCTCCACCGGTGGTCGGAGGGCTCGGCTCCGTCGCCGGAACGATGTCGGAAACGAGGGTCTCCCAGTACAGTCGGCGTGTGGCCGCGTCGGGCCAAGAGTGGTTCGAGGAGACCAAGCTTCGCCGTCTCGTCCCGGTGCTCGCGCTCGTGATCGCGCTCGTCGCCGCGACCGTCGATCCCGCTTCCGCGATCGACCTCGCCCTCGCCGCAGCTCCGGTCGTGGCGTTCGGACTCTGGGCGTACACGCGGCGCGTACCGCTCGCGGCAGCAGCTTTCGGCGTGATCGTGCCCGTGGTGGTCGCGCAACGCTCGGGTGGGCTCGAGCCGCTCATGTTCGAGGCGGTCCTGCTGGCTTTCGTCGTCGCGCGCTGGTCACAGCTGCCGGCGGCGGTTGCCCTCGGCCTGCTGACCGTGGCCACACCCGTCGCGGTGGCTCTGGTCCAGGACCCGTCCGAGGTCGCCGTCGCGATCTGGATCATGGGCACCGCCTTTCCGTGGCTCACCGGCCGCGCCTTGGCGCGTCACGGTCAGCTTGCGGAGGAGCTCGTAGCGACACGGCGCGAGCTCGCCGAGCAGGCGCTGCTCGCCGAGCGGCGTCAGATCGCGCGTGACGTCCACGACCTTGTGGGGCACGGGCTCGCCGCAGTGATGCTCCAGGTGACGAGCGCGCGTCACGTGCTGCACCGTGACCTCGCCGCCGCCGAGGACGCGCTGCGCGCAGCCGAGGAGCTGGGCCGGCTCAGCATGCAGGAGCTTCGCCGGACGGTTGCGCTCCTCCGAAGCGACGACGAGACCGGTGTCAAACCGCCCCTCCCGTCCGTCGACGAGATCCCCGCACTCGTCGAGCAGGTGCGGGCGGCCGGTCTCGCGGTCGAGCTGCGCATGCAAGGAGATCTCTCCCGCATCCCGCCGGGCGTCGGGCTCGCGGCCTACCGGATCGCGCAGGAGGCGCTCGCGAATGCGGCTCGCCACGCGCCGCGTGCTCGGACCGTGCTCGGGGTCGAGCTCACCAACGGACGCGTCGCGATCGTGGCCGAGACACACGGGCCGGTAGCGGTCGCATCCGCCTCCGCCCCTGAGCGAGAACGGCGGCGCTACGGGCTGATTGGCATGCAGGAACGCGCGACGGCGCTCGGCGGCGAGTTCGAGGCAGGCCCCACCCGCGACGGCTGGCGGGTGAGCTGCAGGCTGCCTGTGGGAGACCGGCGGAGCCCGTGATCCGAACCGCTCTCGTTGACGACCAGGCCATCATCCGGGCAGGCCTGGCGCGGATCCTCTCACCCGCGGACGGGTTCGAGGTCGTCGCCGAGTGTGCCGACGGCCGGCAGGCCGTGAACGAGCTCCCCCGCCTGCGCCCGGACGTTGTGCTCATGGACGTCCGGATGCCGGTGCTCGACGGCATCGCCGCGACTGCGCAGCTGCGGGCACTCGACGATCCTCTCGACGTCCTCGTGCTGACCACCTTCGGTGAGGACGACGTGTTGTGGGGCGCGATCGAAGCGGGTGCCGCGGGGTTCGTGCTCAAGGACAGCTCCGCGGAGGACCTGATCGCGGCGGTCCGGGCGATCGCCGGCGGAGGCGCCTGGTTCGACCACGCGGTCGCGCCGCGGTTGCTCGAGCGCTACCGCCTGGTGGTCGCTCCGGCCGCCCGCGACGCGACCCGACTGGACGAGCTCACGGACCGTGAGCATGACGTCCTGCGGCTCATGGCCCGTGGTGCGACGAACGCCGAGATTGCCTCGACGTTGTTCGTCGCCGAGGCGACTGTGAAGACCCACGTCGGCAGTATCTTCGGCAAGCTCGGCGTGCGCGACCGCGCCGCGGCGATCGTGTTCGCCTACGACCACGGTGTGGTCACTCCCGGCGCGCCGCCTGCTTAGAGCGGACTGTCTCCACCTGGAGTTGGAACTCAGGTCGCGCCCGTGGGCCGATGTGGAGCAGCTATTCGGACAGCTAGCGTCAAGGTCATGGCGAGTGAAGCCGTTAAGAGCGCGACCTTTCGCTGTGCGACGAATCGCTTGTGGCTTCGCCACAGCGGTGCAAGCCTCGTCGTGATCGGAATGGACTCATGATGCTGTCGACGAGGACACTCGCATCGGCCAGCGCGCGCCATCCGTGGCGGACAATCGGCGCCTGGGTTGCCGTAATCGTGCTTGCGATTCTCGCGATCGGAACATTCCTCAGCCTGACGACCGAAGGCGAGCCGACGAACAATCCCGAATCGGAGCGTGCCGACGAAGTTCGGTTCGCGGCGTTCCCGCCGGATCCCTCAACGGCCGTCACCGACATTGTCATTGTCCGCTCCGACACCTACGCGGTGGACTCGCCGCAGTTCGAGACATTCGTGCGCGCCTTCGTCGACGACGACGAGATCACGGCTCTCGGACGAGCGAACACGTACCTCGACGACGCAAGCGCCGATCTCGTCTCGGAGGATCGCCACGCGACGATCGTCCCGATCGCGCTCTTCGACGACGACGAGACGGAGGCGCTCGTCGAGAGGGTCGAAGCAATCGACGATGACGGCGCGTTCGTCGTGTCGGTGACCGGCACGGAGACGCTCGACCACGACTTCAACCTCCTCTCCCAGGAGGACCTGGAGAAGGGAGAGCTCCAGTTCGGCCTCCCAGCGGCGCTCATCATCCTCCTCCTCGTCTTCGGGGCGGTCGTCGCCGGGCTCGTGCCTTTGATGATGGCGATCGTCGCGATCGTCGTCGCGCTCGGGCTCAGCGCCGTCCTCGCCCAGCAATTCGAGCTCTCGGTCTTCCTCGTGAACATGCTCACGGGGATGGGCCTCGCGCTCGGGATCGACTACTCGCTGTTCGTCGTCTCTCGCTACCGCGAGGAGCGCGCCAAGGGCAGCAGCGAGCACGGTGCGATCGCGGCCTCCGGGGCGACCGCGAGTCGTGCGGTTCTCTTCTCAGGCACGGTGTTCGTCGTCGCGATGTTCGGGATGCTGCTCGTCCCGAACTCGATCATGCGCAGCCTCGCAGTCGGAGCCATCCTTGTCGGGATCGTCTCGGTTGTCGCGGCACTCACCCTGCTTCCGGCGGTACTCGGGCTCCTCGGCGATCGTGTCAACGCGCTTCGCATCCCGATAGTCGGGAGGCGCTCCCTCGAGGCCTCGAACCCCGAAGGGCGCTTCTGGGGAGCGATCGTGCGTCGCGTCCTGCGCCGCCCCGGGCTCAGCCTCGCGCTTTCGGCAGGGGTGCTCCTCGCGCTCGCGGTCCCGGTGTTCCGGATGGATGTCGGCACCAGCGGCGTGTCAGCTCTCCCCGACCGTTTCGTATCGAAGCAGGGCTTCCTCGCGCTCGAGCGTGACTTCCCGGGTGCGACGACGGATCCGGCCCAGATTGTCGTCTCGAACGCATCCGGCGAGGGCGTCTCAACGGCGCTCGGAGAGCTCCGCTCTCGTCTCGCAGCCGATCCCCGCTTCGGGGAAGGCGAGATCAAGCGCTCGGCGGACGGCAAGGTCGCCGTGCTCTCGGTCCAGGTCAAAGGTGATCCGTCGGCGACGGAGGCCACCGAAGCGGTGCGCCAGCTCCGTTCCCAGCTCATCCCGGAGGCGTTCGCGGAGACTGAGGCTGAGGTGCTTGTCGGCGGCACGAGCTCGGAGAACATCGACTACTTCGACTCCGTGATCGACCCCGCTCCCTACGTGATCGCGTTCGTGCTCCTCCTCACCTTCGTCCTGCTGACAATCGTCTTCCGGTCGATCGTCGTCGCGGGGACCGCAGTGCTTCTCAACCTGCTCTCGGTCGGGGCCGCCTACGGGTTGCTCGTGCTCGTCTTCCAGGAGGGGGTCGGCGCCGACATCCTCGGGTTCCAGACGGCGGACACGATCGAGGCCTGGGTGCCGCTCTTCCTCTTCTCGGTCCTGTTCGGACTCTCAATGGACTACCAGGTGTTCCTGCTCAGCCGCATCCGCGAGCGCTTCGACGAGTCCGGCGACACGACCGATGCCGTCACCTTCGGCGTCGGCTCGACCGCGCGCATCATCACCGGCGCCGCGCTGATCATCGTCGCCGTCTTCGCCGGCTTCGCGCGCGGCGACCTGATCATGTTCCAGCAGATGGGCTTCGGGGTCGCGATCGCGCTGCTACTGGATGCGACCCTCATCCGCTCGGTGCTGCTCCCAAGCGCGATGAAGCTCCTCGGCGACTGGAACTGGTACCTGCCGCGCTGGCTGGAGTGGATTCCTCGTGTCCGCATCGACGCAGCGAGTGCAGAGGCGAGTGGGCACTCGGCTCTTGAGTCAGGTCGAGGCTAGCGATGCGTTCAACGGAATTTCACGGCGCATGACCGGAATCGACGATCAGACCCCGAGTGTCGCTGCGACTGAGCTCGAGATCGAGGAAGCTCGGCGGTATGTCCGCCGCAAGCGGATCTTCTACATGCTTCTTGGGATCTGGATCGCCCTCAGCCTGATGTGGTTCGCCATCGACATGCTCGAGGGCGGCGAAGGTACCTGGTTCTACTGGCCCATGCTCGGCACCGGCATCGCCGTAGCGATCACCGGAGTCGTGCTCCTAGGGGTAGGCGGACTCATGGGCGTCGAATGGGAGCGCCGGGAGATCAACAAGTATCTCCGCCGCAGAGGGAACGAACCCGAGCCGTGACCTCGATCTTGGCTGTCATGACGACGACGGACCGTCGCCATCGGCCACAAACGAAGATCTGACGCACGCATATCCGATCGCGCCCAAGTCAGTGAGGAGGGAGCTGCATGGTTGTTGAGTACATCCGCTACACGATCGACGCAGGTCGAGCGGACGCGTTCGAGCAAGCGTATCGGCGCGCAGCGGAGGCACTGGAGGCGTCGGCGCACTGCGAGCGCTATGAGGTTACGCGCTGCAGCGAGGATCCCACGCAGCACGTCGTTCGCATCGAGTGGGACTCGGAAGAGGGACACCTCTCGGGCTTCCGCCAGAGCCCCGAGTTCCGAAGCTTCCTCGAGGCGGTCGGCCCGTTCGTGCACGACATCGAGGAGATGCGTCACTATCAAGTGACGCTCTCCAGCAACGATCGCTCGTAGCCGAAGCGTTGATCGTGCGTGGGCAAAGATCGTGAACGGCGCCGAATAGGGCCGGCAAGCTGCTTGATGCCTACGAAGCCGCCTCGCCACCGTCGATCGCTTCTCGTTCCGCCGGCGATCGCAATCACCGCGCTCTCGGCGCTCGGGGTCCCCGCCGGCGCGGCGGCGCGGCCAGCGCAGGAGCCGCAACCGGTCACACTCCGGATAATTTTCCCGGAGGGCTTCAGCGCGCGGCAGATGGCCGACCGGGTCTCCGCGGTCCGGCGCATCGCGATCGAGCGGCGGGGCGTCACGCCACGGCTGACGGGCGTCGCGTACACGTCCGCGGTCAAGCGCACGCGTCCTCCGCGCACGTTCGCGCCGGACGTGAAGCGGCGCAGCCTTGAGGGATTCCTCTTCCCCGCGACGTACGAGTTCACTCCGGAGACGACCGCGGCGACGCTGGTTGCGAATCAACTCGATGCCTTTGCGAAGCGCTGGCGGAGCGTCGATCTCCGCGTTGCGAAGCGGCGCGGACGAACGCCCTACGACGTGCTCACGATCGCGTCCATGATCGAGCGAGAAACGGTCGCCCCGGAGGAACGCCGGCTAGTCTCGGCGGTGATCTACAACCGGCTCGAGCGCGACATGGTGCTCGGGATCGACGCCACGCTTCGCTATGGCCTCGGCATACCAGGCACCAGGCCACTTACAAAGACGCACCTCGCGAGTGACTCGCCCTACAACACACGCCGCTTCAAGGGCCTTCCGCCGACCCCGATCGGCAACCCGGGACTCGCCTCGATCCGTGCCGCCGGAAGCCCCGCGCCCGTCGACTACCTGTACTACGTCCGCAAGCCAGACGGCATCCACCATTTCTTCACCGCCGACGAAGAGGAGTTCTGTAGGAAGGCACGCGAGTATGGCTACAGCTGCTGAGCAGATCTCACGCGCGGTGTCGCCACGAAGATTGCGGTCAGGATCGCCTTTGAGAGGAAGCCACCTGGAAGCGCGCCTGCAATTGGTATGCAAACCTTCTGATCAGGCTGCAGACCTCCTCCCCTACGGCGACGACGGGCGCAGGCGGCTCGACGCGCTTCGAGACGACCGAGCAGCGAGAGGGGACGGCGCGGCGCTAAGGCGGACACTATGAGCAAGGCGGACACTATGAGTCAGCGCACAGGGATGGCAACAATTCGTTTTGAAGCCACGCTGTACACAATCGACAAATCGACTATCTTGCGCTTGCCTGAGAAAGCGAGCGGGAAACTGCCGTCGCGCGGGCAGGTGGCAGTACGAGGAACGATCAATGGCAATGGGTTCCAGACGGTGTTGGAACCAGACGGCAGTCTTGGCCACTGGATGAGGATCGATGGAGAGCTACAACAAACCGCTGCTCTAAGCGCGGGTGACACCGCCACGCTCGAAATTGAGTTACTCAAAGACTGGCCGGAGCCGAACGTGCCACAGGATCTTGAGACAGCTCTGGCAGCTGCCCCTCAGAAGATCCAAGACTTATGGAATGACATTACGCCGATGGCGCGCTGGGAATGGGTTCGCTGGGTCAATGCGACCCGAAACCCTGATACGCGCAAACGACGGGTAGAAGTAAGTATCTCGAAAATGAAGAGCGGGAAGCGACGGCCCTGCTGTTTCAACCTTGCCGCATGCACCGACCCGAACCTGTCAAAGAGCGGCAGGCTTATTGAACCAGCGTGATTTGTGTGTTCGACGTCGATCCGCAATAAGTCCGTAAACATCCGAAACGGCTCGGCTCAGCTAAGCGGACCGTCGCTCGGGCCCCTCGCCTACCACAGGTGCGGCGAGTCCCGGATGGCGCGCTACCGGCCGACGGGGCAGCGTGCGACGGCGGGATCTCCGTTCGGTGTGGTTCGACCCCCGCAGGTACAGGGAAGCCGACGCTGCAGACGAGCTCGGCCCTCTCCCGATTATCCGGCGCTCGCGGGGGGTACTGCCGAATGGACAGCAAAGGAGGATCCATGACAGGCAAGGTGGCCACTGCAGAAACCGACATTGACGCCCCTCGCAGCGAGGTCTGGCAGGCGCTCACTGATCCGGACCAGATTCAGAAGTACATGTTCGGCTCAAGGGTGGAGACCGATTGGAAGCCAGGGAGTCCCATAACCTGGAAGGGCGAGTACGAGGGCAGCGAAGTACGAGGACAAGGGCGAGATCCTGGAGGTCGAGCACGAGCGCCGGCTCAAGCTCACCCACTTCAGCCCATTGAGTGGCGAGGAGGATGCGCCCGAGAACTACCACACGCTCGTGTACGACCTAGAGGACAACGACGGAAGGACGCACGTCTCGCTGAGTCAGGACAACAACAAGAGCGAGGGGGCCGCCGAGCACTCGCAAGCAAACTGGGAAAGGATGCTCGCCGGGCTGAAGGAGGTTGTCGAAGCGCAGTCGTAGCGACCCGATATCCCACTGAGTGCCTCGGTCCAAACCTGAACGGTGGGCCCGAGCTTCGCGCCAGCCAGCATGATGGGCCAGAGCCCTGTGGAAGGGCGGGGGTACTGCCGGCAAGTCAGTAGATCGGCGCGTATCGAAGAAGCGTCACGCCCTCACGTCGGCGCAGCGGGCTATTTCCCGATCGCGGCGATGAATGCCATCAGGATGAAGCCCGCGCCGACCCCGATCAGCAGCCACGCGAAGAAGTCGTCGAGCAGAATGCCGAGTCCGATACCCACCACGATCCCGCCGACGAATGCGGGGCCGCCGTACGTGTAGCCGCGTCCAGACGCAGCCCGCCGATCAACCGAATTCGTCATCGTTCCTCACCCCCGAGGTCGGCGCCTGATGATCCTGCAGGCTACGTGAGTCGCGGTCGGTCGGAGGAGGAGGCCAGCGTCGCGAGAGCGGCATCGACCGCGGCGATGATCCCGAACTCGTTACCTATCTCCGGATCGAGGAGCGTAGGCAGGCGCGACGATCGCCTGGCGTATCGTCTGACCAGGTGAGCGGAACCGACAACGGCGCGCCTGACCGGACCCGCATGTGGCGTTTCCGGCGCGTTGTGCATCGCTACATCAATCCGATCACGCGGCCCGTCGCGAAGAAGCTTCCCACCTTCGCCATCCTGACGCACCGTGGGCGCAAGAGCGGACGTACATACCGAACGCCGATCAACGTCTTCCGGCGAGGCGACGAGTACTTCTTCTTCCTGACCTACGGGTCGGACGTGCAGTGGGTGAAGAACATCCTCGCCACCGGGTCCTGCTCGATCGAGACACGCGGTCGGGTCGTCGAACTCGTCGAGCCGGAGCTGATCACCGATCCCGAGCTCCGGCCTGCGCCGCCTCACGTCCGCTTCGTCGAGCGGCGGATCGCCGGTGTCACGCAGTACTTGCGGATGCGCGCTTCCTCATCGACCTGACCCATCTGACGCGGCGTAATCATCACGGTGTCCCGATCTTCGTTCCCAGCCACCGGCCGCCCGACCAGTCCGTCGCGAACTATCCGTTGGTGACGTACGCGACCGATGGATCGTGAGCGCAATGGCACAGGCGAAGGCCGCCGCCGGCGGCCGGAACGTGCTGGTGCATGGCGCGTACACGGCGCAACGGGCGCTCGAGGCCGGTGTGCTGGACGAGTTGCAGATCCATCAGATCCCGGTGCTGTTCGGTAGTGGCCGACGGCTGTTCGAAAGTCCTGGACTGGACGATCGGTCGCAGCGTTCGCGGTGCCGAACTGACGGCCCGTCACTCGATGACGGGCCTGGCGATGGCCGGCGGCTCGCGGCCGGCGAGGAGCCAGCCAGCCGCGGCGGCCGCCAGAGGGAGGCCGACGACGATCAGGACGAGGGGGATTACCGGCACACGACCGAGGTAGCCGAGGTCGTCATGGTAAGTCGCTGCGAGCGCGAGATAGGCGCCGGCGACGCCGAGCAGCGCGCCGAGGAAGGCGAGCACGCCGGCGGTGGCGGCCGTCAGCGTCCGGCGGATCCTGCCCGTGGCTCCGGTCGCCGTCAGCGTGCGGAGGTCACCGGCGCTCTCGCCGCGGATCAGCCCGACCGTCATGGCGAGGATCCCAAGCGCCAGGAGGACGCCTGCGGCGGTCGCGATCGCGATGGGCGTGGCGAGGGAGGTGCGCTCGTTCTGTATCTCGATCTCAAGGCCGGCCTCGGCGGCGAGCTCGCGTGCGGTGGCGATCTGTTCGCTCGTCAGGGGCCCGCTCGACTCGATGAGCCAGCCGTTCGGGACCTGCTCCCAGCCGTGGCGGCGCATACCGTTGAGGGTGACAAAGGAGGACGGCACGCGGCCGGTGTCCCCCTCTCCAGCGCCGAAGACCTCCAGGCTGTCGATCCTCTGGACGTTCTCGATGGCGGATTCGCGGGGGCGACCGCGGCTCCCCGCCCGGATGTCCAGGATGACGAACTCGCCGGTGGGAACGGTCGCGTGGGCCAGGAAGTCCGCGCTCGGGTCGACGATGGCGGGGTCGATTCCGAGGTACCTGAGCACTGCAGGCGTGGCGACATAGACACCGGATCCCTGGGTCCAGCTCTGGGGGCTGGTCCGCTTCGAAAAACGGACGGCGACGAGGGCGCTGTCACCCTCGAAGGTGACGATGGGCGGATCGCCGGGCTGGTAGGCCTTCCGAAGCGGGATCACGGCCGCCTCACCGAGACCGGCCGCGATTTGGCGGACGCGCGCAGCGCTCCGTGCGAGCTGGGTGGGCGTTTGGAGTGGGAGCGGGATGAGCTCCGCTTCGTGCGTGGGGCCCGTGTACACCCGGATTTGGCTGTCGGACAGGTTGGGGAGCTCGGCGGCCATCCGGTCGTCTTCCTTCTTCTCCTCGGCTGCCGCGGTGACTGTCACCGCTGCTGCGATGCCGAGGGCGAGGGTGATCGCGGCGAGTGCCGCCCCAGATCGGGCCTGGTAGCGGGCGAGGTCACGGAGCGCGAGGCGCGTGCCGATCGGGGCGTGTCCGGCGGCTCCGGAGAAGATGCGGATCGCGAGTGGGCCCAGGAGCAAGGTGCCGAGGATGGTCGCGACGATCCCGGCGATGATGAGCGGCACGCGGTCTCGGTCGGACAGTGCGAGACAGCCGATACCGACCGCGATCAGCGCCGCGGCCGCGATCGCCGAGTGGCGTGCGGGCCTCGGCTGAGGCGGACGCCCTGAAAGCGCGAGCAGGGTGGGGAGGCGGGCGACCGTTCGCCCCGGCCACCAGGCGGCTGCCGTAGCCGCGAGGATGGCGAGGAGGACGACCATCGCGAGCAGCGTCCACGGAAGGCTGAGCCGGTCGATGCGATGGCCCATCGCGGATTCGAGAGCCGGCGCGAAGACGACCCAGAGCGCACCGCCCGCGACCGTGCCGAGGATTGCGGCGATCACTCCGACGAGGGCGCCGTTGCTCAGCAGCACGAGCCGGAGATGCTTCTGAGTAGCCCCGATTGCCGCGAGCATGCCGAGCTGGCGGAGCCGACGCTGAGCGACGACAGCGAAGCCCGCGGCGGCAACCAGCGAGGCCAGGAGCAGGAAGACGGAGGCGACGGAAAACAGTGCGAACGAGTCAGCGGCCTCGATCTCGCCGCGGATCCCCAGTCCCCTGAGGCCCGAACGGCTGTTCTCCTTCTCCAAGGAGTCTGCGAAGGCGCGGAGCTCTTGTTCGCTCGCGTTGACTAGGACGGTGACGTTCTGCGGCGCCACGGTTGACGAGGGGGAGACGAGAGCGAACTCGTCACTGAGATCGAGTGGGTTCTCGACGATGCCGACGACGGTCCGACGCCGCCCGTCGAGATCGAGCGTCGCCCCCAGCTCCACGTCTAGGAGCTCGGCCACATCCTCGGTGAGGGCGACCTGGCCGGGCCTGGCCGGGTAGCTGCCACGGCGGAGCGCGAGGAGATCGCCGCCGTAGAGCCCATCCGTGTCCTGCGAGCGGAAGTCCACCGTCTCGACGCCGCCGGGCACCGGCACCTTGCGGTGGCCGATGACGTCCGTCGTCCCGAACGACTCCTCGGCCGATTCCAGCGCTGCCTCGAGCGCCTGCGGATCGGAGCCGTCGAACCTGAGCAGCCCGCTCGCCGAGCCGAACTCGCCGTCGAACGCAGGACTGGTGTTGTAGACGACGGTGATGCTGCCGATCGCGGTTGCGACCGCGACCGTCAGGAGCGCGACGACCAGGACTTGCTGCCGCCACTCGCGGCGGAACATGCGCCAGGCCCAGCGGACGACCGCGCGGCGGGCGGCGACGCCGCCGTTTGCAGGTCCGCGCAGTGCCGAGTCTTGCGCGAGCGTCGTCATCGCCGATCAGCGGCCGCGAGCAGCGACTCCGGGCCGGGAGGCGCGACGGTCTGGTCGATGACCTGGCCGTCGCGCAGAAACACGACGCGGTCGGCCCACGAGGCGAGGTGCGCCTCGTGCGTCACGACGACACCCGCGACGCCTCGCTGCGTTGCGGCGCGGAGCAGGCGCATGACTGCTTCGCCGTTTACGGAGTCGAGCGCACCGGTCGGCTCGTCGGCGAGCAGCAACCCGCGCTCGCCGACGATCGCTCGGGCGATCGCGACCCGCTGGCGCTCGCCACCCGAAAGCTCGTCCGGGTAGCGATCCGCGTGCTCCGCGACGTCGAGCTCCTCCATCGCCTCCAGGCCAGCGGCTCGTGCGGCTCTGGCACGGACGCCGTCGAGCTCGAGGGGCAGCGTGACGTTCTCGGCGGCCGTGAGCCCTGGTAGCAGGTTGAAGTCCTGGAACACGTAACCGATCGAACGGCGCCGCATCTTCGCCCGATCCGAGCGCGAGACGGACACGAGGTCGACGCCGTCGACGAAGACCTGGCCAACGGTGGGCTCCTCGAGGCTGCCGGCGATCGTCAGGAGCGTGCTCTTGCCGGAGCCGCTCGGGCCCATGACGGCCACGAGCTCGCCGCGCTCGACCGTGAGATCGACATCGCGCAGCGCGCGCACCTCGCTCGGCCCGGAGCCGTAAACCTTCGAAACCTGGTGCAGTTCGAGCGCGCTTGTCATTGCGAAACCTCCATCGTGCGAGTCGGATCGAGAGCCAGGTCAGCCACGGCGGCCGGCGCCGGGGACGGCCGCTGCTTCAAGCGGACGTCGGCGGCATCGAGCCAGCGGACGATCGCCTCGAGCCGGAATAGCTCCGCATCGGCGACGAGCGCCAGCGGGACGTCGTCCTCCGTGGCCGCCGCCTTGATCTTGGTGTAGCCCTGCATGACCTCGAGCACATGGCGGCGGTGCACTTGCAGGATCTCGTGGACGTCGGTGCCTGGGACCTGAAGGGCGACGAGCACCTTGATCACGAGCTCGTCGCGGGGGGAGGCACTAGCTCAGGCGGCGTCCGAAGCCACTCGGCGAGCTCGCGGTCGCCGGCCGATGTGATCCGGTATCGCTTCCGCGAGCGCTGGTCTTCTCCGTCGTCGGTCTCGACGAGCCCGTCCCGCTCGAGGCGCTGCAGTGTCGTGTACACCTGCCCGACGTTGAGCGGCCAGACCTCGCCGGTCCGAGCCTCGAACTCGCTCTGCAGCCGCAGGCCGTACTTCGGGCACTCGCTCAGGAGGGCAAGGATGGCGTGTGGGACGCTCATAGCCGGTCTCCTGGGATCATCATACTGAGTAGTATACCAAGTATGTGACCCTACGCAAGTGGCGCATGGAATCGGGTTCAGACCGCGTGCTAGGTCCTTGTGACCAAGCGGTGGAAAGCTGACCAGTCACGAGCACGAGGACGGCGGGCGCGACGCAGGGATCGGTGGGAATTCGCTCCAGCACCGTCCTCGGCCCGGACCACAGAGAGGCAGCCGATCAGGAGTAGTGTGGCGTCAAGGGTTGCCGATGGCTGTGTGCACTCATCTCGATCGAATCGCGGTTCTTCGCCTGCCCGACGCAATTGCCGGCTGCGAGGAGTGCCTTCGAATCGGAAGTGCCTGGGTTCACCTTCGAATGTGCATGACCTGCGGTCGCATCGGCTGTTGTGACTCCTCGCCCAACAAGCACGCGAGCCGGCACGCACGCGAGCAGGACCATCCCGTGGCCCGCTCGGCCGAGCCCGGAGAAGAGTGGAGTTGGTGCTACGTCGATGAGGTGGCGTTCCTCGTGCAGCCGAGCGCCGACACGTTCGCCGGTGACGCGAAGCCATGAGCTCGACAGCGGGCGTCCGACCCGAGCTCCCAGAGGTCGCTCTCGGTCAGTGGGCCGACACGAAGACGACGTTGCATCTGTGGCTTCAGATCGTCGGGAAGATACGCATGGCTTCGACGGCTCCACGCAACCACTGGTGGCACGTTCCGCTCTACGTCGACGTTCGCGGCCTGACGACGCGCCGCATGCCCGCGAAGGGAGCAGTCGCGTTCGAGATCTCATTCGACTTCATCGACCACCGCCTGGTGCTCGCGACGAACCGGGGTGAGATCGACTCCTTCGCCCTCGCCGACGGACTGTCGGTTGCCGAGTTCGACGCGAGACTCCATGCAGTCCTCGCCTCCCGCGGTATCGACGTCGCAATACGCGAAGAGCCGTACGGATTGCCGGTCACGACACCGCTTCCCGGAAGACCGCGAGCACGCTTCGTACGACCGAGAGGCTGTCGAGCGCTACTGGCGCATCCTCGAGTGGACGAACGACGTGCTCGAAGAGTTCGCGGGCTGGTACTGCGGCAAGACGAGTCCCGTCCATCTCTTCTGGCACGGGCTCGACCTCGCAGTCACCCGCTTCGGCGGTGCGCGCGCGTCAGCGCGGCGCGAATTCGGCCGCATCGATCAGGAGACGTACACGCACGAGGTCGTGTCGTTCGGGTTCTGGATGGGTGACGAGAACGTGCGCGAGCCGAGCTACTACTCGTACACGTTTCCCGAGCCTGCCGAACTTCGGCAGTCAGCCGCTGCAGCCGTCAGCCGCATCCTGGAGTGAACAAGCTGGTGGGTCGCTCGCGCTTCTTCCCTACGACGCCGTCCGCGCGGCGACTGACCCGAGGAACACACTGCTTGCGTTCTTGGAGACCGCGTACAGGGCCGGTGCAGGACTCTCCGGCTGGGATCAGGCGGCGCTCACCTCTTCGTGGTGTCCCAGCCCGCCACAGCTGAACGCGATCGTCGCGGGACGCGAGCCCTAGCGCTGTGCCTTGCGGAGACCGAGCACTACTGCCCTGACGAAGCGGGCCGTCGCCCTGGGGCTTACTGCTCGTAGCTCTCGACGACGCTCGGGTCACGAGCGGTGGCCGTGTCCGGATCGAGGCCAGCCTCGCGTAACGCGCGTCGCTGCCTGAGCAGGTCCCAGCACTGATCGAGCGAGATCCTGAGGTTGTGGAGTCGCTCGCGGTCAGCCTCGCTCGCGGCGCCAGCTGATTCGCGCTGCCATAACTCGTGCTCTTCGGCGACGAGCTTCTCGATCGTCCCGTGGATCTGCGGATCGTCCATCACGCCTCCTGTGGAATAGGTTCGACAATCGTTACTGATGCTCGCGGTGTCGACTCCGCTGCTCGCTGCGGTGCTCTGACAAGCTGGCCTCCGGGACATCTCCTCGCTCCGATCGCCGTCCGCGGATTGACGAATGTCACCGAGCGATCCGCCGATCAGGAGAAGCGAGGCCAAGGCCAGGAGATACGCGTTCGCTACCCACTGCTGCCCCGACAGGCCACCGCCGAGGTCCTCCTTCTACGAGGGCACCGGGCTTCAGCCGCTTGCTCGAGTCAGGTCGCCACGTTCTCCTGGGAATCATGTCGACACTACGCGCCGGATTCCGTTGGAGACGACGATCGCCTGGCCGTCTTGTAGTAGGTGGGGACCCACTCCGGAGTGTCGGGGTCCCATCCGGCTCGGAGCGCGAGCGCGACGCTGAGTGCAAGGGAGGCCGGAAAAGCGGTGATTGGCGAGACACGCCGGTCAGCCCCCACTCCTCCTGGCGCCTTCAGCACCTGGGCACCACGGGCTCGGCAGGCTTCCTCCGCTTCCACGATGAGGACGTCCCCCGGAGTCGGGAGGCTGAGCGCGAGGTGCGTCGCGTTGAGCGAGGTCATCGCTGCTGTCGCACCCTCTCGCGTTTCGACTCCTTCACACGGGATGCGCGCGATCTCCTTGATGAGCAGGGCACCCTCGAGGGCGGCGGCCCATGCAGTCCACGTCCCGAGGACGACCGCTGCGGATGGCGTTCTCACGCTGCCGAAGCACTCGTCCGCCCAGCGCTCACTGGAACGGAGTGCCCGCTCGCACGCCCCAGGAGCCCCGGCCACGGCCCTGCGAAGACCGTCGTCCGAACTGACCTCGGCCCACATGGAGAGACAGGTGAGCACCGCGCCGCAAAACGCCTGGGTGTGAGTCACAGCTCTCTGGGCCGTGATCTTGACCATTGCCTTGGCTCCGGCTGTCACTCCGATCGTCGACTGGCTGGTCGCGGTCACTGCCGCGAACGGGTGCGGGAAGCCAGGGCTCTCGATCGCCTCGATCACGTCGCGTAGCTCCCCGGAGGACGAGATGGCGAGGAGCACGTCACCCTCTCTCCAGCGGAACACGCCTTTCGCGAGCAGCCCACCCGGAACGGCCACTACCTCGATCGGACATGCGTTCCCCTCCAGCGAAGCGAGCCAGAGCGCCTGGGCAACGTGGTACGAAGCGCCGTTGCCGGTCGCAACAATGCGCCGGGTCGTGCTCCGGGCCAAGAAGCTCGCGACCTCCGCGAAACCCTCGGAGTCGTCGAGAGTCGTCTGCAGCGCTCCGGGCATCTCGAGAGCGTCCTGCCAGACGCCCGTGGATCGGATGTCTTCGCTCATCGAGTCTCCAATTCGCTCGTACTGACGCGAGGCGCCGTTAGGCCGAGCAGTCGTACCGAGAACAGGCACAAGGCGGCACTGAGTAGATAGGGCCATGCATCTCGGGTCGCGCCCGCCAGGGCGCCTCCAGCCGCGGCACCGATCGCGAACCCTGGCGGCCACAGGGCGCTCATGAGGCCGAAGCCGAACGCCTCGTCGAAGCCTTCGCGCTCGAGGGTCCGGGACAGCAGTGCCAAGGCAGGCGTCCAGAGCGTCGCGTACGCAACCGCGGCCGCCACCATGATCGCGGCGTAGACAAGCGCTCGCTCATCCAATACGAGGAGCGCGGACGCCCCGGCCGACATGATCAATCCCGCCCGCAGCAGCGCTGTGTGACCTCTGGCGTCGGCAACCCGGCCGACGCCGGGGTTGGAAGCAGCCTGAAGCAGTGCTGCGATTGCGAAGACGGCCCCGATTGCCCCTGGACCCCAGCCGAGCTCGTCCAGCCTGAGCGGCGCCAGGACGCCGAGGACACCCAGCAGGAGCGCCGTCAACGCGATCAGCCACGCTGCGACGTCGACGACTCGATTGCTCACGAGTGCGCGCAGCGAAGGCGCGGCGAGGCGCTCGGCACGCGGCGGCCGTGGGATCGCAGCCGCGACGGCGGCGATGAGTACGGCGAGCGCCGCAACGATCGAGAAGACGAGTGCCAGCCCGGCCCAGGCGGCGACTGCCCCGAGGAGCGGTCCGACGAGCTCTCCCGAGAAAGTGGCGGCGAACGTAACGCCGATCAACTCGCCGCGCCTGGCGGGTGGGGCGACGGCGGCCAGCCACGCCAAGGCGCCGGTGTAGGCGAACGCGCTACCAGCTCCCTGGCCGATTCTGGCTGCGAACACCAGCCACGGAGACTCGGGAACCGTGAAGGCCGCGCTCGAGACCGCGAGCAGGATCAGCCCGGCGACAACGGTGGCCTTGACCCCGAACCGACGCGCGGTCCAGATGCTCGGCAGGGCTCCGATGAAAGCGCCCGCTGCGTAGGCCGACGTGAGCAGCCCGGCACTCGCCTTCGACAGTCCGAGCCCTTCCTCGAGATCCGGGAGGAGCGGTGCGAGAACGGAGAACAGGAGCGCCTCGAGGAAGCCGACCACGGAGGCCAGCACGAGGATCCGCCGCCAGTCGGTGCTGCTCATGACGTCGCGCCTTATTGCTCGTCGGAGGGCCGGGTGTGATCGTGGAGGTGTTCGATCCGCGGCGGCAGCTCCAGCCGCAGATCCAGCGCGGCAAAGGACGAGTCGACCGACACCGGCGCGCGGTTCGCCACCGATTCGCGCGCGGCGGCGATGACGTCGAGCAGGTGGAGATCCTGCTCGAGGCTGGCGAGCGGAGGGCGACCGTCACGGATGGAGGAGAGCACCTCGCGGAGACCGTCGGCCCAGAGCCACGTCGGCTCGATCGCGTCGTGCTCCTCCCACGAGGCGTCCGCGTTGCGCCAGACCTCGAAGCCGTGCGGATCCCAGTCATCCCCGAGGAGGTTCGCGGTGCCCTCCGTGCCGTACAGCTCGAGCGCCGGTCGCCGGTAGCGCTGGATCGCCTGGCTCGAGACGACGGACGAGAGGGCGCCCTCGGCGTGGCGGAGGATGATGTGCGACACGTCCGGGTCCGGGTTTGCGATCTCGACGCCGCGGACTTCTCGCGTCTGCAACCGCGACCGCCTCCGCGGCGAGCACCTCGACGACGGGGCCGAGGAGCGCAGTCAGGCTCTTGAGGTTGTAGATGCCCGCTTCACCGAGCGGGCCGGGTCCGCCCGAGTGGTACCACGTCGTCCAGTGCGAGCCGGCGTTGCCGTAGAGCGCCCGCGCGGAGTGGACGTGTCCCAGCGCACCGTCGCCCACGATCGTCCAGAACGCGCGGAGCGTCGGGAGACAGCTGGACGAACGGCGCCGCGAGCAGATGCAGGCCTCGCTCTGCGGCGAGGCGGGCGAGCGCTTCGCCTTCCTCGCGGCTCTCCGCGAAGGGCTTCTCCACGACGACGTGCTTGCCGTGCTCCAACGCAAGTCGCGCGAGCTCGGCATGAGATGCGGGCGGCGTGAGGACCACGACGACGTCGATGTCTGCCTCCACGACCTCCCGCGCGTCGGCGGCGAGCTGCGCTCCGGGGCGGCGTCGGAGAAGCTCGGGCCACGTCTCCTTCCGGCGAGCGCAGATGGGCCCCTCGCGAGCGAGGCCGCGCGGCACGAGCCGGTCCAGCACCTGGAGGTAGGCCGGCAGAACGTTGCCCGCGCCGATGATGCCGACGACCGGCGGAACGGTCACAGGGTTTCGGAGCCGAGGTCCCGGTACAGGGCGCCATGGACGAGTCGGACCGGCGTGTCCACACCGTCGAGGTCGCGCACGACGTCGTCGAGCCCATCCCAGCCAGACACAGTCCAGACGGCCAGGCAGCGCGGGTCCGGCCCGAGCCCGCCGATGCGGTCACAGAGGAGGTTGAGCGTCAGGCTCCTGTGCCGGTCGCGCCGCTGCGAAAAGAAGGACGCGACGTCATCTCGCCCGACGCCAGGGGCGAAGTCGAGGTACTCGCCGTAGTAGAGGCCGTTGCGGCCCTCGACAGGCTCGAGCAGGGGCTCGTAGCAGCCGGCCGTGTCGATCCGGGCGGCCAGGCGGAAGGTCTCCTCGAGGTGATCGGCCTCGCCGGAGGCGAAGATCCGCTCCCATTCGCCGATCCGCTCGAGCCCCGCCTTGCGCGAGTACCAGACCGCGACGTATTCGGGCTCCGGCCCGATGCGGAAAGTCCGACCGAGGTTGAGCAGCAGGACGTCGTCCGAGTGCTCGCTCGACCAGCCGTGCTGCCCTCGTCCGGCGGCGAAATGGAAGGCCTCCACCGAGACCCCGGGCCGCCGGCTGATGTACTCGACGTAGACGAGCAGCGCGCTCTTCCCTCACTCCGGCTTCCGGGAAAGGAGGCAGACGGCCGCGCTGTCCCACGCGATGCCGACGGCGCTTCCGAGTTCCGGGGGTGTACCGGACTCGGCCGAGAGCTCTGCCTTCAGCGGGTCGGAAAGCCCCTCGACGTCGAGCTGGCAGGCGAAGCCCGAGCCTCGGAACGCAACATCCAGCACCACGCCGCGGATCCCATCGCCGGCGACCGCTCCGAGCCGGACGACCTCGGGCCGGACGACGAGCCAACCCGGCCCGACAGGCACCGCGCTGTCGGATGGAGCCGAGAACGCGGATCCCGACCAGGTCGACGGTTGCGTTGCCTCCGTTCAGCTCGACGACCTGCACGGGAAGCACGTTGGCATCGCCGACGAAGCGGGCCGCGAAGGGGGTCGCCGGGCGACGGTAGATCTCGTCCGGCGTCCCGACCTGCTCGACGTGGCCGTGGTCGAACACGACGATCCGGTCGGAGAGGGCGAGCGCCTCGCCCTGGTCGTGCGTCACGTAGACGAAGGTCGCTCCCGTCTCACGGTGCACACGACGGAGCTCCGGCCTCCATCTCGAGCCGGATGCGGAGGTCGAGTGCCGCCAGCGGCTCGTCGAGCAACAGCACGCGCGGGCGATTGACGAGCGCCCGAGCGAGCGCAACGCGCTGCAGCTGGCCGCCCGACAGCTCGTGTGCGCGACGCCGCTCGAAACCCTCCAGACGGACGAGTCGGAGGACGTCGGTCACCCGAGCCTGGACGTCGCCCTTCGACGTCCCGGCGACCCGGAGCCCGAAGGCGACGTTCTCGAAAACGTCGAGGTGCGGAAAGAGCGCCGCACGCTGGAAGACCATGTTCACCGGACGCCGATGCGGAGGCATGCGGGTGACGTCACGCCCCTGCAGCAGGAGTCGGCCCTCGCTCGGTCGGACGAACCCGGCGACGATGCGGAGGAGCGTCGTCTTCCCGCAGCCGGAGGGGCCGAGGAGCGTCACGAACTCGCCGTCCGTGATCGTGAGCGAGACGTCCTCGAGCGCGGCGACCTGTCCGTAGCGGTGAGTGATGTCCTGCAGCTCGAGCTGGCTCTCGCCGGTCACGCGGCGGCCTCACCGAGAAGCGCGTCCGCGGCGCGGGTGCGGCCGCCACGAGCTGCCCGTACGGCGAACGCGAAGGCGATCACCCAGAGCACGAGCGTGATCGCCAGCAGCATGGTGGAGACGACGTTGATCGACGGGTCGACGGTTCGGTGCAGCCGCGAGTACATGAACATCGGGAGCGTCGAATCCGGGCCGATGATGAAGAAGGTGATGATGAACTCGTCGAACGACAGGGCGAAGGCAAGCGCCGTCGCTCCGGCCAGCACTGGCCAGATCAGGGGAAGCGTCACCTTGCGGAAGATCCTCCATGGCGACGCGCCCAGGTCTGCCGCGGCCTCCTCGAGCGCCGGATCGAGACGATCAATGGCAGCCTTCGCCACGAGCAGGAAGTACGGGAAGACGTAGACGAAATGTCCGATCATGACCGTCTTCAGCGAAAGCTGAACGTCGAGCCGCGCGTAGTACACGAGCAGTGCGATCCCGACGAACAGCCCGGGCAACGTGATCGGCAGGAAGAAGAGGAGCGCGAGCGGCACTCGCAGCCTCGGCGCGCAGCGGCTCAGCCCGTAGGCCGCCATCGTCCCGATCACGAGCGTGACGAGCGAGACGATGACCGCCACGACCGTCGAGTTCCACAGGGTGTTGCGGAAGATCTCGTCGCCGAGTGTCTCGCGGTACCAACGAAGCGAGAAACCCGTGAACGGGAACGACACGGCACCGCTCGCATGGAACGAGAAGAGGACGACCGTCGCGAGCGGCAGGTAGAGGAAGACGAGCGCGACGACGGTCACCGTGAACGTGAGCGGACTGCGCTGGCTCTCGCTCACGAGACGAAGCGGATCCGGTCGAGGCGCATGAGCCGCAAGGCGAACGCCACGAGCAGGTAGCAGAGGAGGAAGGCGCCGAGCATCAGGAACGAGAGTGCGGCGCCGAGCGGCCAGTTGCCGACGCCGGTCAGCGCCGCCTGGATGCGAACGCCGAGCAACGCGCCGTCGGTGCCGCCCACGAACTGGGGGGTGACGTAGTCGGACGCGGACAGGACGAACACGAGGAGGAACGCAGTTGCGGCCGGGGCCGCCACGAGCGGCAGGATCACGCGCCGCCAGCGGGTGAACGCGTTCGCGCCGAGGTCCTGCGCCGCCTCGATCAGCGCGGGGGAAACTGGACGGAAGCCCGCATAGAGAACGAGCACGACGTACGGCAGGAAGATGTGCACGAGCGCGATGGTGACGGCGAAGCGGTTGTAGAGGAGGAAGCCGAGGGGCTGGTCGATGATCCCGACCCTCCGCAGCCCCGAATTGAGGAGGCCGTTGCCTCCGAGGATCGACTGCCACGCGAAGATGCGTACGAGATAGCTCGCGAAGAGCGTGGCCGTGATCAGGAAGAGGACGAGGATCTGCAGGCGCCCCGCCGCGAATCGCAGCCAATAGGCGACGGGGAGCCCGACGATCACGGTCGCGGCCGCCGCGCAGAATCCGACGACGAGCGAGTTGACCGCGAGCGTCCGGTTCACGTCGGTCGTCAGTGCGTCCGAGTACGCGTCCACCGTGAACGGGCGGGATACCTCGTACAGCGAGTTCGACAGGAAGCTGTAGACGAAGAAGGTCCCGAGCGGGGCGGCGAAGAACAAGGCCAGCCCGATGGCGGCGGGCAACATCAGGGCGCCGGGCCCGAGGCGGGCCCGGCGCGTCTCGGACGGCGCTCCGGCGTCGGCCACCGCGCTCACGCGGCCACCCGCCTCACGCCTGCTGCTTGATCTCTTCCCACCCCTCCTGCATCTCGCTGAACGTGACGAACTCGTCCGAGTCGATCGGCGGGTTGCCGTAGAACGGCGCGATCTCGACCAGCTTGGAGAGACGCTCGCCGGTCGTGTCGCCCAGCTCGAGGTCGTCGTACGGGTAGAGCGCCTTCGTCTCGGCGTTGATCAGGTCGGCGGCAGCCTCCACTGTGACTGCAGCCACGAGATATTCGGCGATCCGCGCGTTCGTCTCGGGGACAAGCGTCTCGTTGATCCAGGCGTGGACCGTGTCGGCGTTGTCGGTCGTCGACGGGATCGCGTAGAGGTCGCAGAAAGAGAACGCTCCTTCCTTCGGCGTCTTCGTCTTCACGGTCGCGTGGCCCGCCTGGGCTGCGAGGTAGTTCTGGTACGCCCAGCCCTGGTAGCACACGTCGGCCTCGCCGTTGACGAGCGCGTTCGTCATCTCCGTGAAGCCGGGCGACACCGTCTTCGCCTGCGCGACCATCTTCGTCAGGTAGTCGCGGATCTCGGAGTACTCGCCCTTCGGCAGCGCCGCCGGATCCTTGCCGAGGATGTGCGACGTCAGCGTGAACGCCCCCAGCGGGTCGTTGACCATCGCGACTCTGCCCTTGAACTTCGGATCGAGAAGGTCGTTCCACGACGAGAGGCCGCCCGGAACCCTGGCCTCGTCCCAGGTGATCCCGATCGAGCCGAAGGTCCAGGGCACTCCGGTCCAGTCGCCGTCCTCCTCGATCCACAGGTTCCTCGCGTCCGGCTCACTGAAGACCGAGAAGAGGCCGTCGATGTTCGGGATCTTCTCCGTGTCGATGTTCGTCAGGATCCCGAGCTCGGTGTACAGGTCCTTGTAGCCCTGGTAGTACGTGATCAGGTCGTACGCGCCTCCGCCGGCCTTGATCTTGGCCTGGATGTCGTCGTGGTTGCCGATGTAGGTCGGCTTCACCGTGACGTCGTTGGCCTTCTTCCAGGCCTTCATCGGATCGGGGATGTCATACCCGGTCCACGACAGGTAGTCGATGGTCCCGCTCGCCTGTGGCGCCTCGCCGCCATCGTCGTCGCTGCCGCCGCAGGCGGCCAGCAGGGTTGGCATCAGCCCGAGACCCATGGCAGCCGCGCCGCCGCGCCGCAGAAGCGTGAGCCGGCTGATGCGAGCGTGTTCGAGCGCGACCCGCGTCGTGAGGTGCACGTCACGCGCGGGAATCTTGTCGGCCATCTAGGCCCTCCTCCTTGGTCGACCGGCTATACCCACCGCGTCGACTCGCGCGGTCGCGCGCGGGTTGCTGTGGAACGGCGGGTGGGGCCGCGTCACAATGAATGCGAACGTACCACGCCCTGGAATCGTCGTACAGCGCGTGGCGAAAGTCGTAGTGGGCGACACGGCATGGTCGAGTAGCGCCGCAAGCGCGAAAGTCCCGTGCGAGCATGCGAAGCCACCGCGATGATCAGGCTCGGAGTCGACACGCTCTGCTGGCACCTGCGTCTCGAGAAGGGGGCGGTTACGCTCGAGGACGTCCTCGACGAGGCCGCGGGGCTCGAGGCCGAGTTCGTGCAGGTCAACCTCCACCACGTGCGCGATCGGAAGCTCGAGGATCTGGGCAGGCTCGCCGCGCGCGCCGACGAGCTGGGCCTTCGTCTCCTCGCCTCCGGAGACTTCCTCGGGCAGGGCCGAGACGGTGACGCGCCGGCGCTGGGCATCGGGCGGGTCCACGCCTGGCTCGAGCGGGCCGTGGCGCTCGGAAGCCCGATCCTGCGCGTCGTGTCCGGGTTCTACCGTGCGGAGCTGATGGGGCGACCGGAACTGATCGAGGCCGAACGCCGATACGTCGTCGACGTTCTCCGCGGCGCGCTCCCGGCCGCCGACGCGGCCGGCATTGCGCTCCTGCTCGAGAACCACTCCGACTTCACGGTGGACGAGTACCGCTCGCTGGTGGCCGAGGCGGGGGGCTCGACGGGCGTCTTCCTCGATCTCATCAACCCGATCGCCGCCCTCGACGACCCGGTGCCGGTCGTGCAGGCCCTCGCCCCGCTCGCGCGGGCGGGCCACGTCAAGGACTACGTGTTCGAGTCGATCCCGACCGATGACGGATACCACCGTCGCGGCTTTGCAGTGCGGTATCGCTATCCAGGCGAAGGCGTCGCGGATCTCGGGCTCCTGACGTCAACGCTGCGCGACTCGCTCGACGGGAGAGACTTCGATCTCTCCGTGGAAGGGTTGGACAACCAGGTCGACGTGGACGATCAGCGCGAGCGCCTTCGCCCGGCGCTCGTGCTTCTTCGGAGGCTCACGGCATGAGGGCAGTCGTCTTCACGGGTGCGGGTGGAAACGAAGTCGTGTCCCTGGAGGAGAGGCCGGATCCCGAGCCTGGCCCGGAGGACTTGGTGGTCCGGGTCGAGTTCGCGGGACTGAACCCCGCCGACCTCGCACAGCGCGCGGGCAGCTACCCCGCACCGCCCGGTAGTCCGGCGAACGTGCCGGGGCTCGAGGTCGCCGGCACAGTCGACAACTGCGGAAAGCGCGTCTCGTCCTGGCGGCCGGGCGACCGCGTGTTCGGGCTGGTGGGCGGTGGAGGGCTCGCCGACCGCGTGCTCGTGCATGAACGCTGCGTCGTGCAGATGCCCGAAGCTCTCGCCGAGCAGGAGGCGGCCGCGGTTCCGGAGGCGTTCATCACGGCCCACGACGCCGCGTTCAGTCGAGCGGGCCTGCGCCCGGGGGAGACCCTGCTCGTGCACGGCGCCGGAGGTGGAGTGGGCACCGCTGCGGTTCAACTGGGCGTCGCCGTCGGAGCACGGGTCGTGGCGACGGTCCGCACTCCGAAGGTCGGGGAAGCCGTGACGGGTCTCGGCGCGGAGGTCGTGCGCGAGGAGGACTTTCCAGGAGGAGTGTCGGTCGATGCGGACGTGATCCTCGAGCTCGTCGGTGCGACGCACTTCCCGGCCAATCTCGATGTGCTCGCGCGGCAAGGCCGGATCGTCGTCGTCTCCGTCGCAGGCGGGAACGAGATCCAGCTTCCCCTCGGCCTGCTCATGCAGAAGCGCATGACGATCGCCGGGACGGTTCTCCGCGCGCGCCCCCTCGAGGAGAAGGCGACGGCGGTACGTGCGTTCGAGCGGGAGGTCGTCCCCGGGCTGGCGTCGGGTCGGCTGCGGCCGATCGTCGATTCCGTCTACCCGGCCGCTGACGTGCGGGCTGCCTTCGACCGGCTCGAGGAGCGCGGAAAGGTCGGCAAGGTGCTGTTGGACTTCACGGCGTGACGATGACCTTGATCGCTCCGCTCCGATCCTTGTCGGTCGCGGCGGCGAAGGCTTCGTCGAGCTCGGAGAGCGGGTAGCGGTGCGTCACGGCGGGGCTCAGTCGAACGTCACCTCGCGCCGTGAGCTCGAGCGCACGCTCGTACTCGGCGCGGCCGTCGTGGCTCCAGACGAAGGCCAGCGTGAGCTCGCGCGGCAGGACGGAGGCCGGCTCCAGGCGCTGAGCGTCGAATGCCTCCCCGACGAGGCCGATCGTCGCGCCGAGGCCGGCGGCCGCCAGCGCGCGGTCGAGCATCGTCGGGCCGCCCGCTGTCTCGAAGACAACGTCGGCGTCGGTCGGGGGATGCTCGCCCACCCCGAGGTCGACGAGGTCGTTGATCCCGAGCTCGAGCGCTATCTCGAGCGGCTTTCGACGCGTCGCCACAAGTGTCACCGCTCCTCCGGAGAGCCTCGCGAGTTGCGCGACAGCGAGCCCCACGGCTCCGGCACCCAGAACGGTCACGGTCGAACCGGGCGAGACGGGCACCCGGGCGAGGGCGTGCACCGCCACCGCCGTGCAGTCCAGCAGCGCGCCCTCGTCGTCGCCGACCTCGGGGGGGAGGACGTAGAGGTTCTCGGCCGGTGCAACGCAGAGCTCGGCGAATCCTCCCGACCGCGCGACCCCGATGTGCTCGAGCCGTACGCAGAGTGCATGCCGGCCCGCCAGGCACTCGACGCAGACGCCGCACGAAATCATCGGCTGCACGGCCACGCGACCGCCGACGCCCACCTGCTCGACTCCGGCGCCGATGGCGACGATCGTTCCGGCGATCTCGTGGCCCTGGGCCGGGCGGGGGTACGGGGTGTCGTAGAGCTGCACACCAGCGCGGTACTCGTGGAGGTCGCCGCCACAGATACCGGCCGAGTTGACTCGCACCACGGCCTCACCCGGTGCGGGCTCGGGGTCGGGCACCGACTCGATCCGGAAGTCGCGGGGCCCGTAGAACGTAGCCGCCTGCATGGAGGCGCGTTATAGCGCGCGCAGCGCTCGGAATCGACGTCGGCTTGAGCGGCGTGCGGGCGGCCGTCCTGGACGAGGACGGCAGACTGCTCGCCGCGAGCCGCCGGCCGCTGACGCCCTGGCTCGCGCGCAGTCGGGCGGAGATCGACCCGAGCGTCTGGCTCGACGCGGCTCTGGGCGCGGGCGCGGAAGCCGTACGCGCATCTCCGGGCGTGGACGCGCTCGCCGTGTGTGCGCTTGGGCCCGCCCCGCTCCTGGTCGACGCGTCGCTCGAGCCGCTCACGCCCGCGCTTCTCTTTTCGCTGGACCGGCGCGCCGAAGCCGAGCGGGAACGGCTCGGGACCACGCACGATCATGCGCTGCCGAAGCTCCTCTGGTGGCGCGAGCACGAGCCTTCCCTCTGGGGGAGAGCCGCCTGGGCGCTCGACCTGACCGGATTCCTCGTGGCCCGGCTGACCGGAGCCCCCGTGCAGGACTCCATCACCCGCGCGAGCTACGTGCATCCGGCGGAGGAGTCGCCTCTCCCGCTGCCAGAGCCGCTCGAGCCACTCGCGCAGGCCGGCGGCCTCGGCCCGGGCGCCGCCCGCGCGCTCGGCCTGCCCACCGGAACGCCGGTGATCGCCGGGACGTACGACACGTACGCCGACATCGCTGCCGCGGGTGTACGCGAGCCGGGCGTCGCCTGCGTCTTGCTCGGATCCACGCTCGTGATCGGCCGCGCCGTCGAGGAGCCGGTCGAGTGCCCCGGGTTGGAGCTGTCGCGCCACCTCGGTACAGGCCTGTTCCTGGGTGGCTGGACGGCGACCGCGGGCCTCGCGCTGGACTGGTTCCGGACCGAGCTGGGCCCCGTCGAAGACGCGCACTCGATGGACGCAGGCGCGGGAGGCGTGCTCGCGCTTCCGTATTTCGCGGGCGAGCGCACGCCGGTGTGGGATCCGCGCGCCACCGGCGCATTCGTCGGACTGAGCCTCGCGACGAGTCGCGCGGATCTCTACCGCGCGCTCATCGACGGGATCGCGCTGTCGGCGCGCCACCACCTCGAGCTCCTGAAGGGCGTGGGCCTGGCCCCCTCGCGGTGGCGCGCGAGCGGGGGTGGTACGCAGGACGAGGCGTGGCTCTGCGCCACCTGCGACGCGCTCGGTGCGCCGCTGGATGTGGTCGCGCATGCGGAGAAGGCGGTCGGCCCGGCCGTCCTGGCGCTCCAGGCCTTGGGCGTCGACGTCTCGCTTCCCATCGTCCGCGAGGTCGCTCCCGATCCCGCGCGGTGCGCGCGCTTCGACGAGCTCGACGCTTCGTATCGCGAGCTCTATGCCGCGACGGCACCGGTGATGCATCGGCTGTCCCGTAGCGAGCGCTGATGCGCGCGGCCCGACTCCACGGCGTTCGTGACCTGCGGGTCGAGGAGCTTCCCGACCCGGTCGCCGCTCACGGAGAGCTGCTGATTCGCGTCGAGGCCTGCGGCATCTGCCCGACCGACGTGCGGAAATACCTGCTCGGCACGGACGGCTTTCCGCTCAATCCGGGCCACGAGTGGGTGGGTCACGTAGAGGTGCTCGGTCCCGGCGTAGAGGGCTGGCAAGTCGGGGACCGCGTGTACGGCGACACATATGCCGGCTACGCGGAGTTCGCCGCGCTGCCGGTCGAGCCGGGGGCGTGGTCGTACGGCCCGCTGCGTCTTCCGGAAGAGCTCGCGCTCGAGCGCGCGATCTTCGTGGAGCCGTTCGCCGACTGCCTCCACGCGGTGATCGACCAGGCGCACCTCGCGGGCGGGGAGCGCCTCGTCGTGGTGGGCGGCGGCCAGATGGGCCTGCAGCTCGTGGTAGCCGCCGTGCTCGAGGGCTGCGAGGTGGCACTCGTCGAGCCGAACGACGAGCGACGAGCGCTCGGCCTCGAGCTCGGAGCCCATGAGGCCGTGCCCGGCCTCGCGGACGCCGAGGGAGGGGCCGCGGCAGTCATCCTCTCCGTCGGCGTGGGTGAGCTCGTCGCACGGTGCGTCGAGCTCGTCGGGCCCGGCGGTCGCGTCGTGCTCTTTGCAGGGTTCGGAGATGCGCCGCGAACGGAGCTCGATCTCAACCGCCTGCACTACGAGGAAATTGCGGTCGTCGGAAGCGAATGGATCGGAGCTCCGCCAAACCAGCGGCGCAGACACTACGAGGCCGCGCTCGACGCACTCGTCTCCGGCCAGGCGCCACTCGAACGCCTCGTCACCGGACGCTGTGGCCTTGACGGGCTCGAGGACGCGTTCGCCGACGTCCAGGCGCTCCGCGGCCTTAAGACGATGCTCGTGCCGTGAGAACCGAGCCCTATCGCCGACTGGAGTCGATCTGGTCCGGGGGCGGCGTCGTGATCCTCGACGGCGGCGTCGGCTCGGAGCTTCAGCGCGTCGGTTTCCCGCGAGATCGAAATTTCGGCGAGCTCTGGGGGACGGTTGCGCTGCTCGAAGCGCCCGACCTGGCGCAGGAGGTTCACCGCCGCTACGTGCACGCCGGCGCCGACGTGATCACCACGCACACGTGGCGGATCGACGGCCTCGAAGCGGGTGCCGAGCTGCAGGCGACGGCCCGCCAAGCCGTGCAGCTCGCCCGCGAAGCCGCGGAGGAGCTCGCTCGCCCCGGGACGGCCGTCGCTTTCAGTGTCTGGCCGGAGCCGCTCGAGCCCGCGTTCACGGCCGCACTCGCCCAGGCGATCTGGGAGGCTGGCCCCGACCTGATCCTGGCGGAGACCGTGGAGACGATTCCCGACGACCTGCGCTTCCCGGTGTTCGAGCTGCTCCTCGAGACCGGGCTGCCTCTCTGGGTCTCCTATCGCTGGACTGTGAACGGCCCGCCGGACCTGCGTCACCAGGGCATCGCGCCGCACGCTGACGGGCTGCAGGACGCGGACGGTGCCCTTCTCGTGCGCGCGGCTGCGGCGCTCGAGGAGCTCGGCGTGTCGGCGCTGCTCCTGAACTGCCTCCCGCGCGAGCTCGTCGAGGGGGTGCTCCCGCAACTCCGTGTCTCCACGTTGCTTCCTCTCGGTGTCTATCCGAACGTCGGGACGTATCGCGACCCGGGCTGGTCGTTCGACGACGGCGTGACGCCTGCCGACTATGCCGCGGACGCAGTGCGCTGGCGCGCCATCGAGGGCGCGCAGATTGTCGGAGGCTGCTGCGGCACGACGCCGGAGCACATCGCGGCCGTGGTGGAGGCCCTCCGCGCGAGTTAGCGGGCAGTCGTCGCGCCGTCGACGAGGAGCGCCGAGCCGGAGACGAACGACGACTCGTCGGAGGCGAGGAAGAGCACGCAGTTCGCGACCTCGCGCGCGGTCCCCATGCGTTCGAACGGCGAGGCGGCGGCGTACTCGACCCGCAGCGCCTCGGGATCCTCCGCTCGATCGATGAACGAGTCGGTGAGCGGCGTGTCGATCACGCCGGGGCAGACCGCGTTGACGCGTATCTCTCGCGGCGCGAGCTCGAGCGCGAGTGCGCGCGTGAGCTGCATGACGGCTCCCTTGGTGGCCGTGTACGGCGCGTCGTTCTCCCAGGCGACGAACGAGTTGATCGAGGCCATGTTCACGATCGAGGAGCCGTCGGGCATGTGCGGGATGGCGGCGCGGCAGCCGTAAAACGTCCCTGCGACGTTGACCTTGAACAGCCGGTCCCACTCGTCGTCGGTCGTCTCCACGACGGCCGGCCCGTGGACGAGCTCGATCCCGGCGTTGTTGGAGAGAACGTCGATTCGGCCGAAGCGCTCCACGACCTGCGCGACGACACGGTCGACCGCCTCGCTGTCCGCGACGTCCAGTTGGAGTGCGAGCTGCTCGCGGCCGGATGCCTCGGCGGCGAGCCGGCCGGTCTCCTCCACGTGCGCGGGGGTCTGCGACGTGACCACGACGTTGGCACCCTCCTCGGCCAGTCGGACGCACACGGCGCGGCCGATCCCCGTGCCCGCGCCGGTGACGAGCGCGACCTTGCCCTCTACGCGGCCGCTCATTCGCTCTCCGGATGCGGCCGGTTCGGACGCGGATTCTCGGTGAGAGGCACGGCCTCCCAGTCGGTGAACCGATAGCCGGCCGTGAGGCCGCCGTCCGCGATCACGAGCGACCCGGTGACGTACGAGGCCTCGTCCGAGAGCAGGAAGCGCACCACGGCGGCGATCTCGTGCGGCTCGGCCGGGCGGTCGAGCGGGATCCGCGAGCGGTGTTTCGACCACTGCGCGGGGTCGGTCACGACCTCCTCCGTCGGCGGCGTCCGCACCCAGCCGGGCGCGACCGCGTTGACCCGAATCCCGTGGCGCGCGAGGTCGACGGCGAGGGAGCGGGCCAGCTGCGCCACCGCGCCCTTCGAGGCGTTGTAGATCGCCTGCAGCTCCTCGCCCGCGATCGATGCAGTCGACGCCGTGCACACGATCGCGCCGCCGCCGTGGGCCGCCATGTGCCTCGCCGCGGTGATCGTCATGAGGTACATGCCGCGGACGTTGACGCGCATCGTGTGGTCGAAGTGCTCGAGCGGTGCTTCGAGCACGCGCTCGAAGTAGGCAATGCCGGCGTTCGACGCGAGCCGGTCCAGCCGTCCGAACCGCTCGAGCGTCAGCTCTACCGCCCGCTCCGCGGTCTCGGGGTCGCCCACGTCCGCGGCGAGCGGGACCGCGTCCAGCTCGGCCGCGACCTCCCGCAGCTGCTCCTCGTCGTCTGGCGCGGCGACGAGGCAGAGGCCCATCCCGTCCGCCGCGAGCGCACGGGCGATGGCGAGCCCGATGCCCTGGCTCGCGCCGGCGACGATCGCGACGTGCTCAGGCATCGGCCAGCACGCTCCGTGCATTCGCGGCGCGGAGCCCGTAGATCTCGAAGTCGGGCGTCGTCTCTCGCGGCGGCTCGATGTCGTAGACGTGGAGCAGCGCCGGGCCCGGGCTTAGGCCCTCGGCCTTCGCCTCCGCGACCGCGCGGGCGAGCGCCTCGAGATACGCCAGATCTGCCTCGCCGACTGCGGTCGCCTCCTCGGGCGTGAGGACGCGCCCGTGCCCGGGGACGACACAGCGCAGGTCATGCTTCGCGAGCGCAGCGAGCAGCCGTCGCACTGTCCCGATCGTGGCCTCGAGTCCGCCGCCGATGAAGGGGTAGGTCATCTCCGACAGGTAGTCGCCGGGCAAAAGGACGCCCTGATCGACGAGGACGTAGGCGAGCCCGTCGGCGGTATGGCCCGTGGCCTCGATCGCCTCGACGCGGAAGGCGCCGCACTCGAACGCTCCGGCTTCGACCACCCGGTCGACGCGGAGCCCGCCTGGCCAGGTCACGCCCCACTCGGCTCCCGCAGCGGCGAGCTCCTCTTCGGCGGTGCCGCTCGCGATGCGCGTCGCAGTAGATCCACCCGCGACGACGACCGCCTCCGGGACGAAGCCGATTCCGCACGTGTGGTCGAAGTCGCCGTGCGTCAGGAGCAGGTGGATCGGGCCGCCGCCGCCGCGCGCCCGTGCGACGAGACGCTCGATCTCCTCCGGCGTGTAGCACGGGTCGCAGAGCAGCGCGTCGGATCCCGAGCGCGCGAGGACCGCGTTCGTCTGCCAGAGAGGCGTCTGCGAGACCCATAAACCCTCGCCGAGTTCCTGGAGCCCGCTCACGGGCGTCGACGATAGCCCACCGGGAGAGCGGGTCACCGAAGGGTGGCGAGCGCGGCCCCCACGACGCCGCTTCGCGGGCCGAGCGTTGCAGGGACGATAGGCAGCTCGCGCGTCGCCTCGTGCTCGATCGCCGCGCGAGCCGCCCGGGCAAGGCGCTCTCGATACCGATCGACCAGGCCCAGGCCTCCTCCGACGACGACCGCCTCCGGATCGAGGGCGTTGACGAGCACCGCGAGCGCGAGGCCGAGCTCGTCCGCGGCTTCGTCGACGAGCGACGCCCGGGCGGGATCGCTCAGCACGAGCTCCGCTCGCTCGACCCCGGCTCGCGCGGCCAGGGCGAGACCGCCCGATCTCTGCTCGATGGGGGGCGCGCCGACAACGATCGCGTTGCCTCGCGCGCCCGCATATGGGTGGCCGTCCAGGACGAGGCAGTAACTCACGCCGCTGCCGACCGTGAGGTAGACGAACGACTCGAACCGACTGGCCTCGCCAAACCGCGCCTCGGCCATGGCCGCCGCACGCACGTCGGACTCGATGCAGACGTGCGCACTCCCTCCGAAAGCCCCGGCGACGTCCAGGTCACGCCAGTCGACGGTGAACGCGCTCGTCGGCCTCCCCGCGAGGTCTACGAACTCGCACAGCCCGATCCCCACGGCCACCGTTCCGTCCGGCGCTAGGTCGCGCGCCAGCTCGGCACATGCCTCAACAACCGCTGCGCCGCCTGCGCTCACAGGGGTCTCGACTCGAAGCTCGCGGACGATCTCGCCAGCGGCCACGTCGACGGTTGCGGCGAGGATCTTCGAACCGCCGACGTCGATCCCGACGACGGTCACGCGTCGGAGTTGGGAGCGATCCCGACCAGCGTCTCGGCGGTCACGGCGCCGTAGTTGCGGTATTCGTGCTCGCTCCCGCCCGGAAGCAGGCATGCGTCCTCCGGGCCCAGCTCGAAAACGTAGGTCGCGTCCGCGTGGCGTGCCCGAACCCAGAGCGTCCCGGCGAGGACGTAGAGCAGCTCGTCGCCCGTGTGCGCGTGCGCCGCGGACGCCTCCCCCGAATCGACCTCGATCCTTCGGACGGAGAGCTGCGGCGTCTCTGCGAGCGTCCCGCTCCGGACACCGAGGTCGCGCTGCCAGACGATCTCCTCGTCGCGAACGAGGTGCAGTGTGTCCGGCGCGTTCGAGCCCGGGTCCCTCTCGTACACCGCATGCTCGAGGTAGGGACGGGTGCGGGCGTAGGCGCCGGTCGACCCGGAGGCCGGCGGCGGCGCGAGGAACTCGAGCACCTGCAGCGAGTCCTCGCCGTGCGCGAAGGCGTGGTGCCACGTATCCGGCCCGAAGCTCACGCTTCCCCCGCGGTGGACGCGCTGCGTCTCACCGGTCTCGGGATTGGCGAGCACCATCGTCCCCGTGAGCACGTGTAGCACTTCCTCAGCGCCGAACACCGTCCGGTACTCCTCCGAGTGCCGGAACGCACCCCCCGGTGGCAGGATGAAGACGAGCGCGTGGATCGCCTCCGTCGACGCGTAGATGAGGTCGGCGACGACGCACGACTCCTCGTCGCCCCAGAGATGCCGCGTGACGGAGCCGCGCTGGATCGCGGTCGGGACCGTGTAGTTCGGCCGCGGCGAGGGCGAGTAGGAGGCCTTGGGCCGATCGGTCGGGCTCACGAGGTGACCACCGGCCGCGCGGCGTCGGCGAGCTCGAACGTCGTCGAGAGGCTCTCGGTCGACGACGATGCGGCGGAGCGGTAACCGCTCTCGATGATGTCGACGACGTGCCTGGCGTGCTCGGCGGTCACCTGGCTCGGCTCGCCGTCGAGGACCCACCGCACGAGCTGCATGATGTCCTCGAAGACGTGTGCCTCGGGAATCTGCCGGTGGGCGCCGACGACGTGTTCGAGCACGCACATCTGCGCGTCCCAGTCGGTGACCGGCGCATGGAGTGTCTTTTCGCGGCCCGCGAAGTCGAAGGGCTCGCCGTTGAGCAGCACGCCGTCGATCGTGCCCTGCGTGCCGTGGAAGACGCAGGCGCCGAACTGTTCGGAGACCGCTCCGGCCGCCGTTCCGAAGGCGACGGCGAACGTCCCCTCGCCGAAGTCGATCAGGAGGATGGTGTTGTCGTCGGCCTCCGTCGCGATCCGCTCGCCCTGGAACTCACGGAAAGGGACGCGTATCCCGGAGAGCGCGGTCACGCGGCGCGCCGGCCCGAGGATGCTCGTGAGCTGGTGGAGCCCGTACACCGTGATGTCGTACATCGGGCCGCCGCCCGGCTTGCGGAAGTACCAGGCGGGGTTGATGGGCGGGCCGGGCGACTGCACGCGCTCGGGCTCGTCGCTCTCGTGGTACGCCTCGAACGCTCCGCCGCAGATCGCCCAGGAGACGTCGCCGATCGCGCCGGAGGCGATGAGCTCGCGCGCGCGACTGACCTGGGGGCGGAGGATCTCTCCAGGGGACGCCACCAGCCGAAGGTCGCGATCGCGGGCGAACGCGATCAGCGTGTCCGCTTCCGCGACCGTGGTCGACAACGTCTTGTTCACGTGGACGTGGAGGCCCGCGTCGAGTGCGAGGCGGCAGTGCTCGAAATGCAGACCGATCGGGGAGGCGACCGTAATCGCATCGACCTCGCCGCTGCCGACCAGCTCCTCGATGCTCGCGAAGACCTTCGGGACACCGAACCGCTCAGCCACTGCTCGTGCTCGCTCCTCCACCGGGTCGCAGACCGCGCCGACGACGACGCGGTCCGAGACGTCCGGCTGCGTCAGGTGCGGGAGGATGCCGCGCTGCGCGAGCGCTCCGACGCCGACGACGCCGATCCGTAGTCGCGCCCGTGTCGTTCCGCCGGGCTGCGGATCAGTCGCGATGGTCGGTCCCTCCTTCGATCGAGACCGCCGCGCGTCGAAAGTCGGAATCGACGGAGACGCCTCGTCCTTCTGTCGCCGACAGCGCAGCAGCTTCGAGAACCTCGATCACATGCAGCGCGTGCTCGACGCTGACGAGCGGCTCCGCTCCCTGCCCGACGCAGTCCGCTAGATGCTCGACGCCGAGCACGTGATCGGGACCAGCGGCTCGATCGTGCGCGACCGTCTCGCTCCGGTCCTCCCCGTCGACCCGCAGGCGCACCGGCTCCGAGACGTCGAGGAGGCTGATTCCAAGGACGCCCCGCTCGCCTCGAAGCTCGAGCTCGGGAGCGAGCGCATCGGCGGCGCAGTTGTTGGCCTCGACCGAGGCGAGCGCACCCTCCGCAAGCCGCAGGACGAGGTGCCACGCGTCGGCGGCTTCGACGGGAATCGTCGTCCCGGCGAACGGCCCCTCGACGACGTCGAAGCTGCTTCGCGTTCGCGCCGAGAACGCGCAAACCTCGCGCACCGGGCCGAGAAGGCCCGTCAGCGCGTGCAGCGGATACACGGCCATGTCCACAAGAGGGCCGCCGTTGCGGGCGAAGTACGGCGAGGGATCCGAGTGGTACCCGTCCCAGGGCGGGACGCCACCCTGTCCGTGACCGCGGGCAGTGAACACTCTGCCGAGCTCGCCGCTCTCGACGATCCTCGTCGCCCGACGCACTTGGGGGAACAGCAGCACGCACGGCGCCGCCACGACTACGCATCCGCTGCGCTTCGCGTGGTCGGCGATTAGGCGTGCCTCGGACGACGCGAGGGCCAGCGGTTTCTCCGAGTAGACGTGCTTCCCGGCCGCCAACGCGGCCAGCGTAACGTCGACGTGCAGTGAGAAAGGAGTGAGATTGAGCACCGCGTCCACGTCGTCGGCGTTCACAGCCTCGTCGTACGACGTCGTCCAACGAGGTATCAGGAACCGCTCGGCGACATCACGTGCTCGGTCCGCCGTGCGCGAGCACGCAACGACCAGCTCGACACGGTCAGCGAGCCTCCAACCTCCGGGAGGTAGTCCCGCTGAGCAACGTCTCCGACGCCGACGATCGCCAGGCGCAGCGTCATGGCGGACGAGGAGAGATCGAGCACGCGTGCATCGCCTCGAAGACGATAAGCGACCGGTACGCCGCCGCGGCGTCACACGTCGTCGCCCGCTCGAGGCGCCCGCGGACGGGGAATGGCTCGCAATCGACGAGATCGGATCCGCTTGGCCCGCGGGACTACTTGAGCTCCCGCGGCACTACAAACTCCGTCAGCCGGGCCTCGCCGGGAGCAACGTCGGCCCAGCGTACGACGTCCGCCTCGAGCTCCGCAAGCGCCCCTGCGGGGACATTCACGCTCGCCCGCTCTCGGAGTTCGCCCGGCGCAGCGAGCAGCAGCAACACGTCCATCAGGCCGGGGTTGTGTCCAACGAGCATCACCTCGTCAGCTTCGTCGGGAAGAGTCCGGATGCGGGCGAGCAGTGTTTCGGCCCCGGCTGCGTAGAGGGTGACCTCGATCCACACTTCTGGCTCGCCGAGGGCGGGAAGCACTCGCTCGCAGGGTCTGCCGCGCGCGGACTGCACTGGAACAGACGACTAGCTGCGGGTTCACTGCGTGCCTCTTTGCCCAGCGCGCGACGCGTTTCGCAGCCTTCCGCCCCCGGGGTGCGAGCGGGCGGTCGCGGTCAAGGAGCGCTGGATCGTCCCAGGCCGACTTCGCATGACGAAGCAGGAAGAGGCGCTTCACGTACCCACGATACGAGAGCGGGCCCGCGGCCTCCGGAGCAGACAGCGACGTCCGGCCACGGTTCCGCCAGCCGGCGGTAACGCGCTGGCTCTACTAACCGGGACCCGTGAGCTAGGTCCCTGCTGCTCGAAAGGTGCGCGCCAGCTGCACGCCAGTCCCGCAAGCGAACAGGCGAAGAACCCGAACTGAACCGAGGCCACTTCGCCCTGACAAAGCCTCGATCTCGGATAAGAAAACCGCCAGGCGCTGGAGCCCTGGCGTTGGAGCCTCGCGTAGATCGCTGAAATGTTCCGATTTGCAGGTACTTCTATGCGCCCGGGAGGATTCGAACCTCCGACCCGCGGATTCGAAGTCCGCCGCTATACGAGTGGATTCGTTATCCGGGATTCCGGCTCACGCATGGTCAACTGAGAGGCAAGGACGGGATCGCATGGGCGGGAGCAGGGAAAAGCGCTGCAAACGGGCGGCGGCCGCGCAAACGGGGAGATCGCTCGTGCGTCTCCCTGAAGAGAGCACGGGCTGGAGCGCGAACGGTCGCGCTTCCGGCCTACTCAAGAGTGCCGAGAAAGCGCTCGACCTCATCCACGGTAGGCGGAGTGGCACCGGCTCGGGAGCACTGAAGTGCTGCAACGGCCGCCGCGACGCTCAATAGATGCGCGAGCTCTTCGTCGTCTATCCGACCAACCGTTCGCCCATCGAGCCGACCCGTCTCCCACAGTCTGAAGAGAAGGCCGGCGCCGAACGCATCTCCGGCGCCGACAGTGTCGACGACGTCAACGTGGTGCGCGGCGACCTGTGCGTATGCCGCCGAAGCCCGCGCGATCGCACCCTCCGGACCAAGCGTGAGCACGACGAGCTGCGCCCCTCGGGCGAGGATCGACTCGACGACGGTCTCGTACGCGACGCCGGGGTACAGCCAGTCGGAGTCGTCGTCGCTCAGCTTGATGATGTGCGCGTAATCGGCCCAGGACTCGAAACGCCGCACATAGGCGTCGCGGTCGCCGCAGACGGCCGCTCGGATGTTCGGATCGACGGCAACGAGACGTGTACCTGATTCGCGCGCCATCAGCTGCTCGAAGGCCGTAGCGGGTGGATCCGTGGCGAGGGCGAGCGTCCCCACATAGAGCGCTGCCACTCCACTCTCAAGCGAGGGCAGGTCGTCGAAGATCACGTCCGCGTAGGCGGTCTCTGCCAGGTAGAAGCTGAAGTCGTGATCGCCGTCACCGGTGGCGTGCACCAGCGCAAGAGGGGTCGGCGCCGGACCGTGCAGGACGTAGCGCCGATCGACACCGCTCTCGGCCAGCCGCGCCTCGAGCAGTCGACCGAAGGGATCGTGGGACAGGCGACCCAGAAATGCCACCGGAACGCCCAGACGCCCGAGCGCGACGGCCGTGTTGTACGGGCCACCCCCAGGGTATGGATGAAGTCCGTCGTCGTCTTCGATGAGGTCGATCAGGGCTTCGCCGGCGACTGCGATGACGGGGGTCATCGCGCCGCCGCCGGCTCGATCTCACCGGAGCCGCGCGGGACGAGCTGGACCGAACACACGATGTGCTCGGACGTGGAGCGGTCGCCGTCGAGCCTGCGAAAGAGGAGCTGCGCAGCAGTGAGCCCGAGCTCGACGGGATCGTGTGCGACGACGGTTACGGGTGGGTCGAGCATCTCCGCGAGCGGGAAGTCGTCGAATCCGATGACGGCGACCCGCCCCCAGAGATGTCGCGTGCGGAGAGCCTTGTACGCTCCGATTGTGAAGTAGTTCTGGGCCGAGAGCAACGCCGTCGGCGCCGTGCCGTCGGCGAAGATCTGAGCCACGCTACTCTCCGCGTCTTCGATACTCCGAAGACCCGTACGAACGATCGCAGACTCGAAGTCGAGCCCTTGAGCGGCCAGTCCGTCGGTGTACCCACGGAGACGCTCTTGCGCGGTTGCGATCGCGAGATCGGCGCCGAGGTACGCGATTCGCTCGTGGCCCATCTCGACGAGATGCGACACGGCCATGAAGGTGCCTCCGTGGTCGTCCGACGTAACGGAGTCCGCGTCGAGAAATCGAGGCGGGCGGTCGACGAAGACGATCGCGGTCCCGACCCGAAGCTCCGGAAGCAAGTAGCTGTGGTCGGGCCCCGCCGGAACGACGATGATGCCGTCCACCCGGCGGGCACGAAGTGCACTGATGAACTCGCGCTCGCGGCCGGCATCCTCGTCGCAACTCCCGGCGAAGACGAGCATCCCGCGCGCGCGGGCAGAATCCTCGACCGCGCGGTGGAGGGCCGACATGAACGGGTTGGCGACGTCCTCGAGAACGAGTCCGATCGTCGCGGTCTTCCGATCCGACCGGCGAAGGTTCGACGCATGGACGTCGTGTCGGTAGTCGAGCTGCTCGATCGCCGCCCTGAACGCGACCGATCGTAGCCTGGCTCACACCCGGCTTTCCGTTCACGACCCGCGAGACGGTCGTCAGGCCGACACCCGCGAGCGCGGCCACGTCCAGCATCGTCGGGCGCTGATGTGACAACGTTTCCCTTTCTCAGGCCTTGCTCCAAGGCGCTCAATCGTAACCTATTCAGCGGTTGACCTTGACATCATAGGTAACGTTTCCATAGCCTTCCAGTGTCCACTCGGATGCGTCAAACGTGGCGACTGCGTCACACGAGAAAGGGAGGCACGGCATGCAGCACACGGACCGGGGTGGCTCGGAGCGCCTCACACGACGCTGGTCGAGCCTGGCCGTACTACTCGTCGTCCTCGTCGGCACCGCGGCTGTAGCGACCGTAGCCGCCTCGGCCGGCACTTCGGAGCCCGCCGCAGCGAAGCAGGGGACGATCAAGGTCGGGCTGATCACGAAGGACGTCACGAACCCGTTCTTCGTCAAGATGCGGGCCGGAGCGACTGCGCAGGCGAAGAAGCTCGGTGCCCAGCTCCTCTACGCCGCAGGCAAGAACAGCTCCGACAACGCGGGCCAGATCACCGCGATCGAGAACATGGTGACGGCCGGTGTGAAGGGGATTCTCATTACCGTGGCCGACGCGAAGGCGCAGAATGCCGCAATCGCCAAAGCGAGGAAGGCCGGGGTGCTCGTGATCGCGCTCGACTCCCCGACGAGCCCGAGGTCGGCGGTTGACGCGCTTTTCGCGACGAACAACTTCAATGCCGGCGTCCTGATCGGGAAGTACGCCAGGGCAGCGACGAGAGGTCGAACGGTGACGATCGCGATGCTCGACGAGCATGCGGGCTCGTCGGTTGGAGCGCTTCGCCACAACGGCTTCCTCAAGGGCTTCGGCATCAAGAACAACAACCCGCAGGTCGCCTGCGTCGGGAACGGCGGCGGCAACACCGCCGATTCGCAGACGGCGATGGAGAACTGCATCCAGAAGGATCCCGATATCGACGTCGTCTACACGATCAACGAGCCGAGCGCAGTGGGCGCCTGGACGGCGCTGAAGAACGCGGGCAAGACCCAGGCCGGGACGACGATCGTGTCCGTCGACGGCGGCTGCGCCGGGGTGCGGAACGTCCGGGGCGGAGTCATCGATGCCACCTCCCAGCAGTACCCGCTGCTGATGGCGTCGCTCGGCGTCGCCGCGGTCGTCAAGTACGCGAAGACCGGCACGAAGGTGTCCGGGTACACCGACACCGGCGTCAACCTCATCGCCAAGAAGGCCGTGGCAGGCGTTCGCTCGAAGAGCGTCGCTTACGGCCTGGCCAACTGCTGGGGTTAGTCGAACCTCCTCAGGCCGCGTCCGGGGCGCGCCGCCCTCCTGCGCCCCGGACGCGGCAGGTTTTGACAAGGCCTTAGGATCGCCTCCATCCCTCGGAACCGACGGTGACGACCACAAACACCACGTCCGCGGAGGACACGGGCGGGCGGACCGGCCCCCTGGAACTGGTGCTGCAAGTCCTCAGGGCGCCGACAGTGGGGCCGTTCATCGCGCTCCTGCTGGCGATGGGGTTCTTCTCGCTCAAGTCCGACCGCTTTCTGGACGCCCAGAACCTCTCGCTCGTGCTCCAGCAGGTGATGGTCGTCGGCGTCCTCGCCATCGGCCAGACGCTCGTGATCCTGACGGCCGGGATCGACCTTTCGGTGGGAACCGTGATGGCGCTCGGACAGGTCGTGATGACGAAGCTCGCGATCGAGAACGGCATGTCGCCCATCCTCGCGATCGCCTTGGGACTCCTCGTTTGTGTGGCCTTCGGGGTGCTGAATGGCAGCCTGGTGACGCTCGTCCGGTTGCCGGCGTTCATCGTCACGCTCGGGACGCTCAACATCGCCTTCGCCCTGACCCACATCGTCTCGAACGACCTGACGTTCCCCGGCCTTCCGCGCGAACTGCTCTTCTTCGGCCGAACGTTCGCAGTCGGAGGCGCGAACTTCACCTACGGCGTCGTCTTCATGCTCGTGCTGTATGCGATCGCATGGTTCTCGCTGACGCAGACCGCCTGGGGGCGTCATGTCTACGCCGTCGGCGACAACCCCGAAGCCGCGCGTCGGACCGGCATCAACACGAACCGCGTCCTGCTCAGCGTCTACACGCTGGCCGGGCTCACGTCGGGGATCGCGGCGCTGCTCCTCGTCGCCCGTACCGAGCTCGGCGATCCGAACGCGGGCCAGACCACCGAGAACCTCGACAGCATCACCGCAGTCGTCCTCGGTGGCACGAGCCTGTTCGGCGGGCGCGGAAGCATCATCGGGACACTCATCGGCGCCGTGATCGTGGGGGTGTTCCGGAACGGGCTGACGCTGATCGGCGTCGAGGTCATCTACCAGTACCTCGTCACCGGAATCCTCGTGATCCTCGCCGTCTCGGTCGATCAGCTAACGCACCGGAGAGTGGCGTGAGCACCCTGGGACCGATCCTCGAGGCGCACGGGCTTGTCAAGCGGTACGGACATGTCGTTGCGCTGGACGGAGCGGACCTGGAGCTCTACCCGGGCGAGATTCTCGCAATCATCGGCGATAACGGTGCCGGCAAGTCGACGCTGATCAAAGCGCTCTCGGGCGCGCTGCAGCCGGACGAAGGTGAGATCAGCCTCGACGGTGAGCACGCGCACTTCCGCTCTCCCCGCGACGCTCGACGAGCTGGGATCGAGACCGTCTATCAGGACCTCGCCGTCGCCCCAGCGCTCGACATCGCATCCAACATCTTCCTCGGTCGGGAGCTGCGCCGACGAGGCCTGCCAGGCACCGTCCTACGCATGCTCAACAAAGGCGCCATGCGGCGCGAGGCCACACGACATTTCGCGGAGCTCCAGATTGGCATCCGCTCGATGGCCCAGCCGGTCGAGAACCTCTCCGGCGGGCAGCGTCAGGGCGTCGCCGTCGCCCGGGCCGCCACTTGGGCGCAGCGCGTGGTGATCATGGACGAGCCGACCGCAGCGCTCGGCGTCAAGGAGACGCGGCAGGTGCTCGACCTCATTCAACGCGTGCGCGAGCGCGGTCTTCCGGTGATCCTGATCAGCCACGACATGCCGCACGTCTTCGAGCTCGCCGACCGGATTCAAATCATGCGGCTCGGTCGGCGCGTGGCTGTTGTCACGCCCCAGACGCACTCGATGCCGGAGGCCGTGGCGATCATGACCGGCGCAGCAGGGGAGTAGGGGGACAGAAGAGGTCGAACGGGCGTTCGACCGCGCCCCGCTCGAGTTGGTCGCGCCAGATCGCGCGGCCGTTCGCGAGGGAACAATGCCGCGCGCCCGGCTGCGTCACTCAGCCCCGAGCGTTTGTTCGTCCTTCGAGGCCATCCGAGGAGTATCGCGCGCTTAGAAGGAAGCTGGACCCGGCCACATTCGGATAAGAAAGTGCTTCTGAACTCCCAGCACGCGCCATGAGGTGGTCGCTGGCATGGCCAAAATCTCGCGATTTGCAGGTACTTTTATGCGCCCGAGAGGATTCGAACCTCCGACCCGCGGATTAGAAGTCCGCCGCTCTCTCCCATAATTTCTTATCTGATCGCACTTGCCGCCTTCCTGCCGTCCAGACCCCGCTACGAAGGCGCCTCGCCGAGGCCCCGTGCTCGGAGCGCTCGCCCGTGCGCGGACGAGCGCTCCGTCGGGCATTGCTACCGCGGCGGGATCAGGACCCGGTTGATCGCGTGGATCACGCCGTTCGACGCCATCACGTCGGGCTTCGTGACCTTCGAGCGGTTCACGAACACGTTCGAGCCTGACACGCGGATCCGAACGCTCTTGCCGCTCGCCGTCTCGGCGGACGACAACTGGGTCACCTGAGCCGCAGTGACCTTTCCCGCGACGACGTGGTACAGCAGAACGGCCCGGAGCTTCGCCTTGTTCGCGAGCAGCGCGTCGACGGTCGCCTTCGGGACCTTCGCGAAAGCCGCGTCCGTGGGCGCGAACACGGTGTACGGGCCCTTCTGCTGGAGCGTCTTCACCAGGCCGGCCTTCGACAGCAGCGTGGCCAAGGTGTCGAACTGGCCCGACGCGGCGGCCGTCTGAACGATGTTCCGTTGCTCCTGGCCGCCCGCGGCGGCCGGGCTGACTGCGACCGCGACTGCGAGTGCGAGCACAGCGAGCACTGCACTGATCGTACGAGTCATCTACTTCCTTCCTTTCGTGTTGAACACCTAGTGCGAGGTCGACGTGCGGGGATCCACCGCGAAGCGGTCGCGAGCGGCGACGAGCACGCCGATCGCGTAGACCGCTGCGAGACCGACGAGGCCGTAGATCACCCGGCTGACAGCGTTCGTCTCGCCGAACTCGAGCCCCACGAGCGTCGCGACCAGGTCGAACTCGGCGATCGCCACGAGCCCCCAGTTGAGACCGCCGACGACGAGAAGCGTCGCAGCGAGGAGATTGGCTGTCTTCATTGCTGTTCACCTCCTGTAGAGATTCTGTACAGATGCGAGAGTAGCGCATGTCGCCGCCCGTTGTCAAGGTCTTGTCCATAGTCTGTATAGTCCCGGCCATGCCAGAAGCAGGACTGCTACGAATCGGGGAGCTCAGCCGTCGCGCTGGAGTCAGCCCCGAGCTCCTGCGCGCATGGGAGCGGCGCTACGGGCTCCTCCGCCCTACTCGCACCCCGGGAGGGCTGCGCCTCTATTCGACGGACGACCTACGGCGCGTGCAGGAGATGCAGCGTCATCTGGCGGACGGGCTCGCGGCCGCGCAGGCAGCTACGCTCGCGGGCCGGGCCGTGATCGACCACGAGGGCGCTCCGCTCGCGGCGGCTGACGTTCGCGCCGAGCTCGCAGCCGCCCTCGACGGCCTCGACGAGCCGGCGGCGCAGGCGGTCCTCGACCGGGTGTTCGCAGTCGCTACGGTCGAGGCAGCGCTCTCCGAGGTCATCCTTCCGTACCTGCGCGACCTCGGTGCGCGCTGGGAGCGCGAGGAGGTCTCGGTCGCCCAGGAGCACTTCGCGTCCAGCGTGCTTCGCGGTCGCCTGCTCGGCCTCGCGCGCGGCTGGGGTCGGGGCGTCGGCCCGGTCGCGCTGCTGGCGTGCTTGCCGGGCGAGGAGCACGAGCTCGGGCTCATCGCGTTCGGGCTCGCGCTCCGCGCGCAAGGCTGGCGCGTCGCGTACTTCGGCAGCAACACGCCGCTCGAAACGATCGAGGGCGCGGCGGAGCACCTGGACCCACGTCTGGTTGCCCTCTCGGCGGTGACCTCCGAGCCGATCCATGCCTCGATGCCACAATTTCGAGAGCTCGCGCGCCGCTACCGCGTGGCGCTCGGAGGCGCTGGAGCAGCAGACGTCGATGCGGAGGAGCTCGGCGTGCTGAGCCTGCCTGGAGACGCCGTCGCCGAGGCCGAGCGGGTCACGGGTCTCGTCGGCGGCCTTGCATGAGTGCGGGCGCCGATGGCCGTATCGCGGTCGTGCTCTTCACGCGCGATCTGCGCGTCCACGACCACCCAGGCTTGGCGGAGGCTGCCCGCTCCAGCCGGTACGTCGTTCCTGTCTTCGTGCTGGACGACGAAGTCCTCGACCGAGCCGGACCGAACAGAGTCGCGTTCCTCGTCGAGGCGCTCGCCGACCTGCGGGAGTCGTTACGCCAACGGGGCGCCGATCTGGTGATCCGGCGCGGCGACCCCGTCGCCGAGACCCTGCGGCTGTGCAGGGACGTGGGCGCAGGAACGGTCTTCGTCGGCGAGGACGTGAGCCCCTACGCACGCCGTCGGGAGCAGCGACTCGCGACGGCCTGCCGGAGCGCCGGCGTCGAGCTCCGTGTGGAGCATGGTACGACGGTCGTACCGCCTGCCGCCGTCGCTCCCGACGGCGGCGATCACTACCGCGTCTTCACGCCGTACTGGCGACGCTGGCGCGAGGCGCCGCGGCGAAGACCACTGAGCGCCCCGGCACGCCTGCGTCTCCCGTCGGGTCTCGCGGCGTCAGAACTCCTGCCGGCCCATGAGTTGACCGGTCGGGCAGCGTCGCCCGGCGTCGCTCGAGGCGGCGAGAGCGAAGGGCGCCGGCGTCTCACACGCTGGCTCGCCGACGGGCTGCAGTCGTACGCCGAGCGGCGGGATCGGCTCGATGTCGACGGAACGTCTCGGCTCAGCGCGTACCTCCACTTCGGGTGCCTCTCGCCACTCGAGGTCGTTACGCGTGCACACGAGCACCCCGGTTCCGACGAGTTCGTCCGTCAGCTCTGCTGGCGGGACTTCTTCCATCAGCTCCTCGCAGGGAACCCCAAAACCGCGCACGCTGACCTGCGTCCCGGCTCTGACGACTGGCACTCGGACGACGACGCCCTCGAGCGCTGGCGCAGCGGGCTAACCGGGTATCCCATCGTCGATGCCGGCATGCGCCAGCTCGCCTGCGAAGGATGGCTCCCGAACCGAGCGCGCCTCATCGTCGGGTCCTTCCTCACGAGGAACCTCGCCCTCGACTGGCGTTCGGGAGCGGCGGTGTTCTTCGACCTGCTCGTCGACGGCGACGTCGCTAGCAACGCCGGGAACTGGCAGTGGGTCGCCGGCACGGGAGCGAACACGCGTCCCAACCGCGTGTTGGCTCCACTGGCGCAGGCACGGCGCTTCGACCCGGACGGCGGCTACGTGCGCAGGTGGGTTCCAGAGCTCGGCGCGCTCCAGGGGCCGATCGTGCACGAGCCGTGGAAAGCAGCGGATTCGCTCCTCGCACCCGAGTACCCCGCTCCGATCGTCGAGCCCGCGTCGCCTCCGCAGTCGAGACGCCGAGCCCATGCCGGCCGGGCTTGAGGGCTTCCGGTCGAGCGAGTCGCGGGCGCACGACGGCTCGATCGAGACCGAGCAGCGCGTGTTCATACCGGCGCCCGTCGTTCCCTTGACCGAGGACGGAGGAAGGAGCGCTCGGTCGTCGGTACTGGCTCGAGGTCGCACGGGTGGCGCGCGGTCTCGTACGAGCGCGCGAGAGCCACGAGGGAGTGGAGATCGACCTCGCCGGCGTCGGGCTCACGCTGCTCGCGCTGGGGCCGGAGGAGGTCACGGTCGCGAGCGATCGAGTCACGTGTCGGTATCCGATCCGCGGCGGCCTTCTCTCGGGCGCAGCCGGGGGCGAGCTGGTGGTGGCACAAGTCGACGGCGATTCGCCCGAGCTCTCCGTCGCCGTGAGCGGCTTCTTCGCCCGCCGCGGGCTTCTGTACCGGCAGCTCCAGCGCCGCCTGCACGTCAGCGTCAGCCGCCGGTACTTCAGGAGCTTGCTGAACGAGGATCCCGCGTGACGATCGCCGTCCTGGGCGCCAGCGGCGTGATCGGCCGTGCGCTCGTTCCAGCGCTCGCCGAGCAGGAAGAAGTCGTCGCGGTCTCGCGGCACGCGGAGCACACTGGCGACAGCCGTGTGCGCAGCGAGCAGGCGGACGTCACGGACCCGGACTCGATCCGGAACGTGCTCGAGGGAGTCGACGTCGTCTACTACCTCGTCCACTCGCTCGGCGCCCCCGACTTCGCGGAGGTCGACCGCCGAGGCGCTTCGGTCGTCGCTCGCGAGGCCGAGGCTGCGGGTGTACGCCAGATCGTGTACCTGGGCGGGCTCGGAGACGATCACCGCGACCTCTCGCCGCACCTGCGCAGCCGCATCGAGACCGCGACCGCGCTCGCGTCGGGCTCCGTGCCGGTCACCACGCTGCGTGCCGCCGTCGTGGTCGGGCGGGGAAGCGCGGGCTTCGAGACGGTGGTGGCGCTCGTCGACCGCTTGCCGGCGATGATCGCGCCGAGGTGGGTGTCGACCCCGACGCAGCCGATCGCCCTCGCCGACGTCGTCCGCTATCTCGTCGCCGTCGCGCCGGCATCCGGGCGCGATCGGGCAGAGCTTCGACGTCGGCGGGCCCGAGGTCCTGACGTACAGGCAGATGATCGAGCGCATCGCCCGGCTCCGCGGGCGCCGTCCGCTGATCGTCGAGGTACCCGTCCTCAGCGCGCGGCTTTCCTCGTACTGGCTCCACCTCGTCACCCCCGTCCGCGCAGGCGTCGCCCGGCCTCTCGTGGAGGGCCTTCGAAATCCGACGGTTGCGCGAGACGAGCGCATCCGCGAGCTCGTCGAATTCCCGCTGACGCCCTTCGACGACGCGGCCCGCATCGCCCTTGCCCGCGACTGAGGGCAGCTGCGCGCCGAAGCGCATGCGCCCGGGAGGATTCGAACCGGTGGGCGTTCAGCAACGTCAAGGACCGCCCGTCCCGATCACCGCGCGGAAGCGGGCGGTCGGCCGCCAGAGGCAGAAGTAGTATCAGGGAACCTGAATCTACGTCGAAAGGAATCGGATGCGAGTCCTCGAGGGCAAGGCGGCTATCGTGACGGGCTCGGCGCGGGGGATCGGTCGCGCAACCGCCGAGCTCCTCTCCGCGCAGGGAGCCCGTGTGCTCGTCAACGACCTCGACGGCGACGCCGCCGAGCAGGCGGCGTCGGCCATCGACGGGGAGACGGCGGTCTTCGCCGGCGACTTGACTGTGGACGGCACTCCCGAGGGGCTCGTGCAGGCGGCCGTCGACGCATTCGGCCAGCTCGACATCGTCGTGAACAATGCCGGCTACACCTGGGACGGAATGGCGCACAAGATGCGCGACGAGCAGTTCCGGGCGATGCTCGAGATCCACACCGTCGTGCCCTTCAAGGTCCTCCGTGCCGCTGCCCCGTACCTGCGTGACGCCGGGAAGGAGGATCGCGAGGAAGGTCGCGAGGTCTTCCGGAAGGTGGTCAACGTCACGTCCATCTCCGGAACGCAGGGCAACGTCGGCCAGATCAACTACGCGGCCGCCAAGGCCGGGCTCGTCGGCCTGACGAAGACGCTCGCTCGGGAGTGGGGACCGTTCAAGGTGAACGTGAATGCCGTCGCCTTCGGGTTCGTCGACACGCGGCTCACCGCGTCCTCCGAGGAGGGTGCGACGATCGAGCGGAACGGACAGGAGATCAAGCTCGGGATTCCTCCGCGGATGCGCGAGCTCGCCGCGACGATCATCCCGCTCGGCCGCGCCGGCACGCCGGAGGAGGCAGCAGGGGCGATCTTCTACCTCTGCTCACCGTGGTCGAACTTCGTGCAGGGTCAGGTGCTGACGGTGAACGGCGGGCAGATGACCGGCATGACCTCGTGAGGCGCGTGCTCGCGTGACGATCGACCTCGCTGCAGTAGACGCCATCGACGTGCACGTGCACGCCGAGGTCGGCCGTTCGGGCGAGGACGGCTTCCCGCCGGAGTGGCGGCAGGCGGCATCGGCGTACTTCGGCGCGCACGCACTCCCGACAGCGGACGACGTCGCGGCGTACTACCGCGAGCGCAAGCTCGCAGCCGTCATCTTCACCGTCGACGCCGAGACGGTCACTGGGCGGCCGGCCGTCCCGAACGAGGAGATCGCCGAGGTCGCCGCCGCAAACCCCGACGTGCTGATTCCCTTCGCGTCGATCGATCCGAACAAGGGAACGCGGGCGGTCGAGGAGGCGAAGCGGCTGATCCGCGACTACGACGTGAAGGGCTTCAAGTTCCACCCGAACGTCCAGGCGTTCTACCCGAACGACCGCTCCGTCTATCCGTTGTACGAGATCGTCGCAGAGGCTGGTCTCCCCGCGCTCTTCCACACAGGCCACTCCGGAATCGGCTCGGGGCTTCCGGGCGGTGGGGGTATCCGGCTCAAGTACTCGAACCCCATGTTCGTCGACGACGTCGCTGTCGATTTCCCGGAGCTGAAGATCGTGCTCGCGCACCCTTCCTTTCCTTGGCAGGACGAGGCGATCTCGGTCGCGCTCCACAAGGAGCAGGTCTTCATCGACCTATCCGGCTGGTCGCCGAAGTACTTCCCTCCTCAGCTCGTGCAGTACGCGAACACGCTTCTGCGTGACCGCGTTCTCTTCGGCTCCGACTACCCGCTGATCACGCCGGACCGCTGGCTCGAGGACTTCGCGCGTGCCGACTTCAGAGACGAGGTGAGACCGCTCGTCCTCAAGCAGAACGCGGCCCGGCTGCTGGGGCTGACGGAGTAGCGCCCCGCCGGCGGGCGCCGCGGGCCCTTTCCACCACGCCCGCCGTCGCGTCAGCGACCGCCGGGAGCAGCCCGCGCGGGAAGAAGAGCATGATCGCGATGAGGATCAGCCCGAACACACCGAACGAGAACACGGTCGGGGCGGCGTCGGGGAGGTCCCAGCCGAAGAGGTCCGGCCGCGTGCCCAGGTCACGGAGCTTCTGCTCGAGGTAGAGGATGGCCACCGTCCCGACCACGGCGCCGTAGATGTTGCCCAGCCCGCCGACGGCGACCATGACGACGAACTCGATGCTGAGCACGATCGGGAACGCCTCCGGAGAGACGATGAGGAACGCGAACGTGAAGAGGCCACCGCCGAGCCCGGCGAGCGCGGCGGAGAAGACGAACAGCCGGAGCTTGTAGCTCGCTACCGGGATGCCCGAAGCCGCGGCCGAGGCTTCGTCGGTCGCGATCGCCTGCAGGGCACGCCCGACGCGCGAGTGGACGAGATTCGTCGCCAGCAGCAATGCGATCGCAACGACCGCCCAAACGACGGCTGCGTGCAGCGGGCCGCGCAGGTCGTGCCCGAATACGGTGAGCGGCTTCGTGACCGAGATCCCGTACTGACCACCCGTGAACCGGTCCCACGCGGACAGGACGGAGAAGGCGATGAGGTGTAGCGCGAGCGTCGCGAACGCGAGGTAATGACCGTGCAGGCGCAACAGCGGCACGCCGATCACCGCGGCGAGCGCTGCAGCCACGACGGGCGCCGCAAGCACCGCGAGGACCGGCGAGAGGCCGGCCTCGGGATCGACGAAGCGGGTGTCGGGGTCGATGCCCACCGTCAGGATCGCCGACGTGTAGGCGCCGATGAGGAAGAACGCTCCCTGCCCGAGCGAGATCTGCCCCGCGTATCCCATCAGGAGCGTGAGACCGATCGTCACGAGCGCGTACAGCCCCATGCGGCCGTAGAGCGCCACGTCGAACGTCGACAGCTGGTAGGGAAGCCAGCACGCGAACACTGCTCCGGCGAGGATGAGCCCGATCCGGACCGGCGCAGGCCAGGGAACACGCGCACGCCGGATCGCCGCGTGCGCGTCGTGCGATGCACTCGCGATCTCGGCCCTCGACCGCCAGCCGATCAGGACGAGCATCACGATCAGGGCGATGATCAGGCTGTACTGCGGATCGACGTAGCCGACCACCAACTGCTCGAGGATCCCGAGCGCGTATCCGCCGAGGAGGGCGAGACGGATGGATCCGAGCCCACCGAAGACGGCCGCCGCGAAGCCGTTCACGGTGATCGCGACGTCCGAGCTGTACGTCATGGGGTTGCTCGGCGCGAGCAGCGAGCCGCCGAGCGCGCAGAGCGCCCCCGCTCCGATGAACGCGACCACGGCGAGTGAGCGGATGTTGAGGCCGACGAGCTCAGCGGCGCGACGAGAGTCCGAGCAGGCTACGAGTGCCTGCCCGACGATCGTCCAGCGGAGGAAGAGCGTCAGCGCGACGGCAGAGAGCAGCGCGACCCCTGCGATGAGAACGTATTGCGGCTGGACGAGAACGCCCCCGATGTTCCAGGCGCGGTCGGAGATGCCGGGGTAGCTGCGCGGAATGTCCCCGAACTCGAGCAGGAGCAGCGCCTGGGCGAGGAACGCGGCCCCGAGCGTGATGATCGTGCTCGCGAGGCTCGTCGTTCGGCCACGGAAGCCAACGGCGAAGACCGCGAGAATCGACGCCAGAAGCGCGGCGATGAGGATCGAGACCAGACTCGCCAGTGCAAGCGGCATGTCGTCCGAGAGCTGGAACGTGAAGAGGCCCCCGATCACGGCGAACACGCCCTGCGCGAAGTTCACGATCCCGGTCGTGCGGTAGACGAGCACGAGGCTCATCCCGACGAGCGCGAACGCGGATCCGGTCGAGAGGCCGACGACGACGAGCTGCAGGAACTCGGTCATCCGGGGCCGCCTCCCAGATATGCGCTGTGCACCTCCGGGCGGTCGCGAATCTGCTTGCTCTGACCCTCGAGGACGACGCGCCCCGTCTCCAGGACATACGCGCGCTCGCACAGGTCGAACGCGAGGATTGCGTTCTGCTCCACCAGCAGGATGGCGACGTGCTCCTCGTCGTTGAGTCGGTGCAGGAACTCGACGAGCTGCTCCACGATGAGCGGTGCCAGGCCGAGCGAGAGCTCGTCGATCGCGAGCGCGCGCGGCTCGGCCATCAGTGCTCGTCCGATCGCGACCATTTGCTGCTCGCCGCCCGAGGTGCGTCCGGCCGGTCGATCGCGGAGCTCGTGGAGCTTCGGCAGGAGCGTGTAGATCCGCTCGAGCCGCTCGCGGGCCTCGCGGCGGCGTTTGAGATAGCGGATCGTCGACGTGACGATCTCCGTCCGGAAGGAGCGACCGAATGCACCGAGCAGCAGGTTGGCCTCGACCGGAAGGCTCGGGAAGACCTGCCGCCCCTCGGGAACCTGTGTCAGCCCTCGACGCACGACGTGGTTCGGCGTCTTCCCCGTCACATCGTCGCCAGCGACATGGACGGTCCCTCCCGCGGGGCGAACGACACCGCAGACCGCGTTGAGAAGCGAGGACTTCCCGGCCCCGTTCGCTCCGATGAGCGCGACTCGCTCGCCGGGCCCGAGCGTCAGCGAGACCCCGTCCAGCGCCACCGCCGGCCCGTAGCGGACGACGAGCTCGTTCACTTGGACGAGCGCCGCGGTCACAGCGAGCTCGAGCCCAGGTACGCGGCGATCACCAGCGGGTCACTCCTGATTCTGTCGGGCGTGCCGTCGGCGATCACACGCCCGCGGTCGAGCACGACGACGCGTTCGGCCAGCGCGCCGACGAACTGCATGTCGTGCTCGACCAGCACCATGGTGAGCCCACTCCGGGAGAGGGTTTGCAGCGCCTCGATCAGCCGGGCCTTCTCTCCCGCGCGCAGCCCGGCTGCAGGCTCGTCCAGCAGGAGCACCGATGGCCGCTGTGCGAGCGCGCGAGCGATAGCGAGCAGCCGGAGTTGCCCGAGCGGAAGGACAGCCGCCGGATCCGAGGCGCGGCCTTCGAGCCCGACGACCTCGAGGGCTCGACGAGCTTCCTGCCGGACACGTTGCTGCTCACGCCGCTGCCAGGGCAGACGCAGCATGCTCTCGACGAATCCCGAGCGCGACCGAACGTGCGCGCCGACGGCCGCATTGTCGAGCACGTCCAGCTCACTGAGCGGGCGAGTCGTCTGGAAGACGGTCGCCAATCCCTGCTGTGCCCGGCGATGCGGCGGCCACCGCGTGACGTCTCGTCCGTCGACGTGAACGGCTCCCTCATCGACGAGATGGAAGCCCGAGATGCACCCCAGAAGCGTCGACTTTCCGGCTCCGTTCGGGCCTATGAGACAGGTGAGTGAGCCGGTCGAGATGCCCAGCGAGACGCTGTCCACTGCCTTGACCGCACCGAACGCCTTCGTGACGCCCGAGAGATCGCACGCGAGCTGTTCGACAGTCTGCGCTGCGAGCGGGCCAGAAACCGCTCCCACCAGATTCAGGCTACCTGAAACTCGCCGCGACTACTAGTCACTCGGGGAAGCCGCCGCCGAGATTGCGCGCAGCCGTCTTGATCATGTCGCGGAACGTCGCGCGGTCGGGCTCCGAGACCCCGTCCAGCATCGCGTCTTCGAACTCGCTCACTGCCGCGTCGCACGCAGTCAGCACGCGGCGCCCCTTCGCGGTGAGGGTCGCGGGCAGCGTCCTGCGGTGATTGGGATGCGGGTTCCGCTTGATGAGTCCCTTCCGCTCGAGCGCGTGGATGACCTCGCTCATCGACTGCGGAGTCATGAACGCCCGCCGTGCCAGCTGCGACGTCGACAGCGGAGCGCCGTGACGGCTGAGCACACTCAAGGTCGTGAACTGGAGCGCCGTGAGACCGTACGGCGCCACACGCTCCGTGATGCCTGCGAACACTCTCTGGTGCAGGCGGGCAATCGCGTAGGACATCCCCGGCTCAGCGCGCGCGGAGGCCTCCTCGGCGCGAACGGCTTGGCTCATCGCTGCATCGTGTCACATCGTCCGGAAGCGCCCGGTCGGCTGTCCACGGAGCCGTTCAGCTCGATGCGGACACGTCATGGGCAGCGTCGAAAGGGTCATTGTCGCCCGAGAGTTGCGCCTCGAGAATCGGGCCGAGATCGATCTCTCGCTTGAGGATCTTGCCGGTCGAGGTCTTCGGTAACTCGTCGACCAACACGACGTAGCGAGGGTACTTGTATGCCGCGACGCGCTCCCTCGCCCACGCCTTCACCTCGTCGGGATCGAGTTCGGCATGCGGTCGTGGGACGACGATTGCTGCCACGTCCTCGCCGAGGGTCCGGTGGGGAACGCCGACGACTGCGGCCTCGAGGACCGCCGGGTGCTCGTACAGCACCTCCTCGACCTCGCGCGGATAGACGTTGTAGCCGCCGCGGATGATCATCTCCTTCTTGCGATCGACGAGGAAGAGATCTCCGTCCTCGTCCAGGTAGCCGAGGTCGCCGGTCGACAGCCAGCCCTGGGGGTCGAGCCCGGCCGCCGTGGCGTCCGGGTCGTTCCAGTAGCCGCGGATGACCGACGGGCCGCGGAACTGCACCTCCCCCACTCCCCGCTCGTCGGGGTTGGAGATGCGGATCTCGGTGTGGGTCGACGGCTTCCCGACCGAGCCCGGCTTCCGCCGGCGCCCGGTCGCGAAGGTGGTCGCGAGGCCGCTCATCTCGGTCAAGCCGTAGCCCTCGTGGATGTCGGCGCCGAACGTCTCCTCGAAGCGGCGAGCGACATCGACGGGAACGGCCGCGCCGCCGATGTGGGCGATCCGAAGCGGCGGGAGCGCGGCTGCGCTCCGCGCTGCTTCGCACAGCGCGATGCACATGGTCGGCACGCCGAACATCACCGTGGTGGCAGTCGCAGCCATCGTGGCGAGCGCCGGCTCGGGCTCGAACCGCTGCATCACGGATACGGCGGCGCCCGTCAGAGACGCACAGACGATCACCTGCTGACCGAGGACGTGCGGGAAGGGCGCGACGCCGAGGAGGACGTCGTCCCCGGTGAACGCGAGCGCGTCGGCGCCGAAGCTGGTCGCAGCGCGGATGCTCCCGTGCGTCAGGATCGCGCCCTTCGGGAGGCCGGTCGTTCCGGATGTGAACAGCAGTGCAGCCGGGTCGTCGTCCTCGCGTTCGGCGATCTCCGACAGCGCCTCGCCATCGACCGGCAGCGGGCGATCAACGATGACCTTCGCCGACGCGGCCGCGACCCGCACCTCGATCTCGCGCCGGGCGAGGAGGATGTTGAGCGGCACGACGATTGCTCCGAGGCGGAGGACGCCGAAGTAGGCGGCCACGTACGCGGGCGTGTTCGGAAGCTCGACCGCGACGCGGTCGCCGGTTCTGACGCCCGCTTCGTGCAGCGCACCCGCGACCACGGCCGCCCGGCGGTCGAGTTCGCCGTACGAGACTCGGTCGCCCTCGAAGAGGAGCGCCGGCCGCTCGGGATCCTCGGCCGCGCGTTCGGCGAGGGCGTGTGCGAGATTCACGAGCGCCGCAGCCGCCGGGCATCGAGCGTCTGCGGCGCTCGCATCGCTACTTCTTCTTCGTGAAGGCCGCGCCGAAGAGCGGCCTGACCTGACAGTTCTGGATCCGTCCGACCCACATCGAGTCGAGCTGGAGGCCCTGATGGTTCGTTCGCGAGAGGAAGATCCTGCCGGCCGGTGTCACGAGCCCGCGGAGCCTCGTCTCCAACGCGTTGTTGATCCCCTCGCGGGTCGCGGAGCCTCTCTCGATCGCGGCCTTGTACGCCCAGAGTGCGCCGGCCGCATCGCCGTCGAAGTTCGAGACGGGCCGTTTGAGGATGCTTCGGAGAAGCGCGGCCTGGGCGCGAACCGGGTTCGTCTTCGGCAGGAACGTCCAGGCAGTGGCGAGGAAGGAGTTCACGATCGCGCCGTTCACGTCTCCGCATGTGCCCTGGAGGAACTGCGGGGAGACATTGGCGCCGGTGAGCACGAGCCGCTGCGGGAGTTGCAGCTGCTTGAACTGCTTGACGATCGTCGCCCCGGCGGGCGTTGCCGTCCAGAGCCAGAGAGCCTGAGCGTTGGAGTTCTTGATCCGCGTCAGCTCGGCCGAGAAGTCCGTCGAAGCCGGCGAGAAGATCGTCGTGTCCACTATCTCGAGGCCGTACTTCTTCGCGATCTTCGAAACCTGGCTCGGGCCGTCCCGCCCGTACCCGCCGTTGTCGCCCATGAGCCACACGCGCTTGAATCCTTGTCTCTTCAGGTAGGCAGCCTCGCTGTACGCGTACAACCGGGCCGTTGCCGTGAGGATGTAGGCGTACGGCTGCGGCGGCTCGACGAGCTTCGTCGGCGGTGAGAGCGCGATGAACGGGATCTTCGCCTGACTCGCGATCGCCCCGGTCGCCACTGCGGCTGCGGCGTTCCCCGAGCCGAAGATGCCGACGTACTTGCTGTCGCTGATGAACTTCTGAACGTTCTGGACTGCCTGCGACGGATTCGAGGCGTTGTCGAGAACGTCGACCACCACGCGTCTGCCTCTGACACCGCCGCGCGAGTTCCAATACGCGACGACTGCTTCGACGGCCTGGCGGTCGCTCTGGCCGACGAGCTGGGTGGGGCCGGTGAGCGGCGCGTCCATGCCGAAGTAGATCGGGCCTGCCTGAGAGGGACTCGTCGCGGATGCCGACACGAAGACGAGAGACACGACCGCTACAGCGGCGGCCACGACGACACCGGTCTTGCTCCTGCTCATGAAGGGCTCCCTTCAGGTATCCGTGAGGCAGCGTCGCCTCAGCACGGCGAGTTTAAGGGAGCCTGTAACTGATGTCCAGATGTAGTGAAGGAAGGCGGAGTTTAAGGTAGCCTGAAACCTCATGGCGACGCGACTCGCGAGCTTCGACCTCACCGCGATCGGCCGACCCGGGGACGAGCTCAGGTACGACGTCACCGAGGCGGCGATGCGCGCGTACGCAGAGGCGACGGACGACGCCCCAGGCGGGCCTGTCTTCGCGATCGTCCCCGCCTGGAAGACCATCGCGCCGGCATCGCGGTCGGTCGCGTCGGGCGACATCCGGCGCTACGTCGTCCACTACGAGCAAGACATGCTCCTGCACCGGCCCATCACTGTCGGGATGACGCTCGTCTCCCGTGCAACGCCGGTCGCGCTCCTCCCGCGCCCGAACGGGACGTCGCTCGTCATCAAGACGGACACGCGCAGCGAGGACGGCGAGCTCGTGAACGAGCAGTACGTGACGGAGTTCTTCCGCGGAGTGGCGACCGAGAGCGGCATCGGCGAGCGGGCGCCTGACCACCGCCTCGAGGTGGATGGCGACCCGCTCGCCGAGGTCACGTACAGCGTTGCGGACGATCAGACGGTCCGGTATGCGGCGGCCTCGGGCGACGACTTCGCGATCCACCTCGATGACGCGTTCGCGCAGCAGGTCGGCCTTCCGGGTCGGATCGTGCACGGGCTGTGCACGATGGCGTTCGCTGGACGGGCCGTTCTGGAGGCGGCGGGCATCGACGACCCGAGTACGGTGAAGCGGATCGCGGTCCGCTTCTCGGCGCCGCTCTTTCCCGGCGAGTCCGTCACGACCCGCGTCTGGCACGTC
>CAVWWI010000008.1:0-87610 GCA_963758605.1 uncultured Actinomycetes bacterium
TGCTCCTCGCCCACGGACGCGCAGTGGAGGTCATTCGGCGCGAGGCGCCCAAGGCGCGCGTCGGTGTCACGGTCGACCTCTATCCGACCTACCCGCTCACGGATGCGGACGCAGACCTGGACGCGGCGCGCCTCCTGGACGGCTCGCGCAACCGCTGGTACCTCGAGCCGCTTCTCGGTCACGGCTATCCGACCGACATGCTCGAGCACCACCAGAGCATCCTCCCGAGGATCGACGACGGCGATCTCCGGACGATCGCCGCCCCGCTCGACTTCCTCGGGGTGAACTACTACAGCCGGACCGTGGCACGTGCAGGGACGGATTCTGCGCCCCGATCGCCGTCGACGTCCCCGAGGTCGAGCGCACCGAGATGGGGTGGGAGGTATATCCGGAAGGGTTGAAGGACGTCCTCGTCCAGCTCCATCGCAACTACGAACTTCCGGACGTCTACATCACCGAGAACGGCGCCGCCTACCCGGATGCCCGGACCAACGGCAACGTGGCCGACCCGCGGCGCATCTCCTACGTCGAGCGACACCTCGCCTCGCTACGGGAAGCGATTGGGGAGGGCGTCCCCGTGCGGGGCTACTTCCTGTGGTCGCTGCTCGACAACTTCGAGTGGGCGTACGGCTTCTCTCGTCGCTTCGGGATCGTCTATGTGGACTTCGAGACGCTCGAGCGCGTGCCGAAGGACAGCTTCAAGTGGTACCGCGACCTCATCGCGGCCCACCGCACCCCGCGGGGTTAGCTCCTACGCCGCGTCGAGAGCCGGGAACCACGGGTTTTTCTGGCGTTTCATAGACTCGGCATTTCGGCCGTCTGGAGGCGCTAGACGTAGCGTCCGAATATCTGTTCTCACGCTCCGAGGGTTGCGCAGGCCGAGAGAGCCAGGACTGTGCTCGCAGCCGCCCTTGAGGTGCCGGCCGCTGTTCAGTGGTCAGCTTGCTCATCACTTGCACCTCTTGCTGGCCATGAAGGCCCACCTGCTCTTGCCGGTGGACGGGATGAGCTTGCCGGCTTCCGTGATGAAGCGGATACCTGCTGGACCCCGGCGTGCGGTACGCCCGGGTGCGCCTTCCCACTCGGCGTGGAACTGGAGGTGTTAATCCGGCGCGAGGACGCCGAGCGCTTCATCGATGAGGTGCGCGGCGACGAGCCTGAGACCGCGGCGAAGCTGCGGATCGAGGAGCGCAGGCTCAAGGCGGGCGGGGTCGAACCAAGACGCTCGGTCCCAGCGACGAGGTCGTCCTAAGAGACGGCGGGTCTTGCGGCCCGGACGGCTCGAGGCGGGCGGGCTGAACTAGGCGGTCGCTGCCGCTGAGTAGTGACAACTGCGTGAAGCGTCCAGGTGCCGGGTATGCCCTTGAGTTCGTGCTCACCTCGCTCCTCAAACGCGATGCCCGACCCAGCGACAAGATCCTTGACGGTGCTCGACACGAGCACTTGACCCGGTGCGGCCGTGGCAGCGACACGAGCGCCGATGTGCACCGCGAGGCCGGCCATCTTTCCATCGATGAGCTCGCACTCGCCCGCGTGCAGGCCAGCCCGAATGTCGATTCCCAGTTCGGGGACGGCTTCGGCGATCGCGCAGGCGCAGCGCACTGCTCGGGCCGGCCCGTCGAAGCTTGCGAAGAAGCCGTCCCCGCCGTGTCCAGTTCGCGTCCGCGAAAGCGGACGAGCTCTTGCCGTACGAGCGCATGGTGGCGCTGCACGAGGTCGCGCCAGCCTGCGTCGCCCAGTTCCGCTGCGCGTTCCGTGGAGCCGACGATGTCGGTGAAGAGGAGCGTCGCAAGGACGCGATCCGGTTCGGCTGCTTCCCACGCGCCCGCTTCCCATGCTCCGGTCAGAAACTCTCGGAGGAGCGCAAGGGTTTCGCTCTGGTCGACCGCCCAGATAGGAGGGTCACCTGGTGTCAACTCGACGAAACGGGCGTGCGCGATCCGTTCGGCCACGTAGCGGCTCGCTTCGACCGGACGGGCAAGGAGGTCGCCGGGCGTCCGCCCTGGTGGATCGATGTGGGTCACGAGCGTCGGCGCTCGGATCGTCTGGAGAGCTTCCCGGACATCGAGAGCGAGCAACATCTCTGACGCCTTGGTGAATGTCGTCGGGCTCGCGCACAAGCGCATGTAGGCCGCCATCTGCCGCACGAACTCCTCGTCGCTTGCCCTACCCGGCGTGTACGTGGCGACATGCTCGCCGACAGCCTCAACGTTCCCCCACCAGCCCGCGACAGACGCTGCGCTCTCTGGATCAGCTCGGCTTCCCCACGGGTAGTCCGTCGCCCACCTCCCCCGAACGACCGGGGTATTGAGAATGAGCGCGGCCGTGCGTTCGGGGTACGTGGCCGCGAACAACGCCGCCATCGCGGCCCCGTCCACTCGAACCCATGAGTGCGGCCCGTTCGGAGCCGGCCGCGTCCATCACCGCCCGCACGTCGTCCATTCGCTCCTCGACCGATGGTGCTCCAGGCACCGGATCCGAGATGCCGGTTCCTCGCTTGTCGAAGAGGAGGACACGCGCGAAGGAAGCGAGCGTGCCGTAGTAGCTTCGCCAGCTCTCAAACTCCCAGCCGTACCCGATGTTCGAGAAGCCGCCTGGAACGACCAAGAGGTCGAACGGGCCGTCGCCGAACGCCTGGTACGCGACGAAGACATTCCCACTCCGCGCGTAGTGGGTGTCCGGCACGTCCACGCGAAGAGTGTCCCACGTCAAGGCTTCGCGAGCAGCCGACCTGCCGCTCGAGGACGCGCTGCAGCTCGTCCACCTCTCCGCCGAGCGCGGGTCGCCGAAGTACGAGAAGGCGGCGATGCGATGGCTCAAGCGGGTACCTGGCTGAAGGCTCGCCGAGGCCGCAGCACTTCGCGGAGATCACAGCGAGCTTGCCAAGCGGCGAGTCCTGAGCTCGCGAGCTACCTGCGGATCGAGGAGCGCGAGTTCGAGGCGGGCGGGCTGAACTGAGAACTGGCCCGTCGGGGTACTAGTACTGCGCCGCCCGGATGAGGTAGCCGTAGTACTCACCGCTGGGGCCGGGCGGAGCGGATCGCCCTGGAAGCCATAGCCAACGTTCTTACTGGCAGTGTTGTATGCGGTTGCGTCGGCGACCATCTTCTGGATGATCTGCGCCGGGGTGAGCACCACACCGCGGCCCGAAGATGCAGAGAGCAATCGTGCCCGCGATCAGCGGCGAGGCGAAGCTCGTTCCGGTGGAGATCGCGTACCCGTCGTTGAGATAGGTCGATCCGATGCACACCCCTGGAGCGGACACTGTGTGAGCCCGGTCAGAGGCAAGGGTGGCGAAGTTGCTGAACCAGCCATACACATCATCGGCCTGATCGGCTGGATCGTTCACGCCGCAGTGGGGTGGATCCAGCAGGTGCGAGGGCTCCGGGCTGTCCATCCCAGTCGCCCATCGCGGTCGCGGCCAGGACCTGGTGAGTATGCAGAAGGGAGAGTGTCCTTGATGTCGTTCACCGCGTTCCCGGCAGCCACTACGTAGGTGACTCCTGAGGCCACTGAATTGCAGATCGCAAGATGAAGCGCATCCTTATTGGTGCGCCCACAGTTCCCGTCGTCAGCGTTCTTCACCTGACCGACGATGCTCATGTTCGCAACTGGGATGTCGTTGGTGGGATCAGAGTCGTCCCACGTCCCTGTCACCCAATCGATCCCGCAGATGGTCCGCGAGGCCGTCCAAAACCTTGCTTGTTGAGCACCCTTACGGAATTCAGCGCGCTCCACGGGCACCTGCAACACATCCCGAAGCCATTATCCAATGCCCCCACGAAGCCTCCGACCATAGAGACCCGTGACCTTCGAGGTCGTTGAAACTGCCGTCGCCGTTCGTGCAGTCCACCCGCCGACCACATTGAGATCGGGATGCGGTCCAGTCCCGCTGTCGATGATGGCGACGTTCACCTGCACCGTGCCTTTCCCGTCGCCGGACCGCGTGCTGCTGAGATCACCGTCGATCCGATTGACACCGTTCGACAGCACTTGGCACGTCGTGACCTCAGTGCAGGGCGCGGGCGCCGCCGCTGTTTGGAATTCACGGTCGAAGACGAATAGAACCTGCGGGTTCCGCTCGATTCCAGCGAGCGCTGCGTCCGGGAGCGTTGCGGCGTAACCGCGAAGCGCATGGCTATACACAAGAACGAGGCCGTGAAGCCATATGCCCGGCCGTGTTCCGATGCGATCTGTGCGGGACTCGCTCCGCCACCCTTCAAGATGACGATGTAGTTCCCAGGAGCTTGCTGTGTTCCGTGCGCCGCGCCCAGGCACAAACTCGCAACGACGATGACGCCGATGACCCAGAGCCGCTTCAACATGATCGCCCTTCCCAGATGCCGCAGTTCGAGCGCAACGTAACGATCGGCTCAAGGATTTACAAGTTCTCGAACGCTTGCGTTTCGAAGTGAGAACGGCGGCTAGTAGCCGACGCTGCGCCGGTTGACCGTCTGCCAGACCCCGTTTCCGAGGTACATCTCGACGAAGCCGTTGCCGACGTTCTTCACCGTCGTGCCCGGCGGGGGATCCTCGCTCCATCGCTGCGACCACTTGTACGGCTGAAGCTCGAGGGGCCTGCGTCTGTAAGGCGAATCACTCCCAGGTCACCGGAGTCGCAAAGCTCCTACGAGAGGGGTTTCGAAGGTGCCTCTCGACTCCGGTGTCCCGGGCGATCCGCAGTTGGCCCCTACCCGTGCCTATGGCCTTCCCTTACTCCCCAAGGCCCTAGCCGCAGGGCGCGTCTGTGACGCTAACGCGTTGCCCGGGACGCCGCTCAGGACAAAGGTCGAGTGCTTCCTAGCCTGTGGGCCGGAACTCCGTGTCGGAGCTCACGCGAGGATCTCGGTCACCGCGCTTCGCAAGGAGGCTCGAGGCGACCTGCGTCTCTAAGGCGAGAGGCCCCCGAGGGTTGCAGCCAGAGCCTCTCAGCCCCTCGCCGAGCCCAGGGGAGGCAAGGAGGATCTCTGCCCTGCTCTCGGCGCGGCGGATCATGACAGAAAGAGGAGAGGCGCAGGCGACGGCGGTAGCGGCTCGTCGGTCTCCGTAGATGCCCCCCGGCGAAAGACGGCCCGAAAGCTGCGAAAGGTCGTTGCGCTAGAGGAGAACCGTGCTCATGACCCATCAGCGCGTTGCCGAAGACCCCGGCGTGGCCATCAATCAAGCCCGTTGAGGCAATGACGCCCGATCTCATCCACGCCGACGACGTGCTTCCACTCGTGATCGAGGCGTGTCCGTCCTTTTCGCCCTCTTGGCTGGATGAGAACGCAGATGGCAGCAGGCCTGGATACATCGACGCGGGCGACTTCGCAGATCACCTCGTGGAGCTCGCCACCTTCGGGGCGGACGGACACGTTCGGGAAGGTCTTCACGCTCATCGAACGGTTGCACGTTGAAGGCGACGAATACGTGCGGCAGCTCGCGACGATCGGCTACCTCGAAGACCTCCAGAATCTCTCTACGCCAGCACCGGGGCGGGCCTCGAAGACCGGGGAAGGCTTACTTGGGAGCCGTATCTTCTCCCAGTGAGCCGACGCTGGTGGGACGCGCTCAACGCCTTCTGGGCCGGCGACCCGGACGCCCTCAACCGGGTTGCCCCGAGACAACCTCGCCTGAGTCGTTCGCGTTCGAGCGCGCAGGGCTGAACTCTCTAAGCACGAACCCACGCAAGCGTGAAGACGTCGCGGACCGGCTGGTCGGATCACCTCGCCAGCGCCAGCTCCCGAGAGGCACAGCTCGCCCTCTCGTTCATCGTGTGGCCGCAGGAAGCTCCCGGACCCCGGGCCGGCCCCCGGGGGGTTCGGGGCGCTTCCCCCCCCCGGGCAAGGCCCCGGGAACCCCGGGGGCAGACCCGGCGCGGGCTTCGGGCGCACCGACGCCAGGCAGGACCCACCACCATGCGGGTTTCCGCTCCCTGCCTAGTGCGGGTAGATTCCTCCCGCAAATGCGCTACGTCTTCGACTTCGACGAGGACTCCGGCGGCGGCCGTGAGCTTCTCGGCGGGAAGGGGATCGGCCTAGCCGAGATGACGCAGCTCGGCGTCCCGGTGCCAGCCGGATTCACCGTCACGACGGACGCGTGCCGCGCGTACATGGCTGCCGCAGGCGATGTCCCGGAGGGTCTCGACCGGGAGATCGACGAACGGATCTCGAGGCTCGAGGAGCGCACGGGAAAGCGGTTCGGCGACGCCGCGAGCCCGCTGCTCGTCTCGGTTCGCTCCGGAGCGGCGATCTCGATGCCCGGGATGATGGACTCGATCCTCAACCTGGGGCTGAACGACGTCGCCGCCGAAGGCTTGGCCACATCGACCGGGGATGCCCGCTTCGCGCTCGACTCGTATCGCCGCCTGATCCAGATGTACGGCGAGGTCGTCGCCGGCGTCGACGGCCATCGCTTCGAGCAGGCTCTCACCGACCTCAAGGCCACACGCGGTGTCGACCAGGACGTCGACCTCTCTCCCGACGATCTCCGCGAGCTCGTCGAGACGTACAAGGGGCTGTACGAGGAAGGCACCGGAGAGCCGTTCCCGCAGGACGCCTCGGATCAGCTCCGGCGCGCATACCGCGCGGTCTTCGATTCGTGGAACTCGCCGCGTGCCCAGGTCTACCGGCGCACGTACGACATCCCCGACGACCTCGGCACAGCCGTGAACGTCGTCCAGATGGTCTTCGGCAATCGCGGCGAGAGCTCCGGGACCGGCGTGTGCTTCACGCGCGACCCGGCGACGGGCGAGAAGCGGCTGTACGGCGAGTTCCTCTCGAACGCGCAGGGCGAGGACGTCGTCGCCGGGATCCGGACGCCAGAGCCGATCGAGGCCATGCGCGAGAAGCTGCCCGCAGGCGTTCGACCAGCTCGTCGAGACGCTCGAGCGGCTGGAGGCGCACTACCGGGACCTCCAGGACATCGAGTTCACCGTCGAGGAGGGCCGGCTGTACCTCCTGCAGACGCGCACCGGAAAGCGGACGGCGGCAGCCGCTCTCAGGGTCGCGGTCGAGATGGTCGAGGAAGGGCTGATCTCGCGCGACGAGGCCGTCGCGCGCATCGATCCGGCGCAGCTCGACCAGCTCCTGCACCCGATGATCGACCCGAACGCGGACGTCGAGGTCGCGACGCGCGGGCTGAACGCGTCTCCGGGAGCGGCCTCGGGCGCGATCGTCCTCGACGCCGATACCGCCGAAGAGCGCGGCAAGGCGGGGGAGGACGTGATCCTCGTTCGCTGGGAGACGACCCCGGACGACATCCACGGGCTGATCCACGCTGCAGGCGTTCTCACCGCCCACGGCGGCATGACGTCCCACGCGGCCGTGGTCGCGCGCGGGATGGGAAAGCCGTGCGTCGCGGGCTGCGAGGGCCTCTCGATCGACTACAAGGCGGGCACCGTCAAGATCGGCGAGCGCGAGCTCGACGCGGGAGATCTGATCACGATCGACGGAGGCACGGGGGAGGTGATCATCGGCTCCGTCCCGCTCGTTCCGCCCGCGATCGACGAGAACTTCGGGACGATCCTGGGCTGGGCGGACGAGCTTCGTCGGCTCGGCGTGCGGGCAAACGCCGACACGCCCGAAGACGCGGCAAAGGCCCGCGAGTTCGGCGCCGAGGGGATCGGGCTCTGCCGCACCGAGCACATGTTCATGGCCGACGACCGGCTCCCGATCGTGCGCGAGATGATCCTCGCGCGCGACGAGGACGAGCGCCGCGGCGCGCTCGACCGGCTGCTTCCGCTGCAGCAGGGCGACTTCGAGGGGATCTTCGAGGCGATGGCGGGCTTCCCGGTGACGATCCGGCTGCTGGATCCTCCGCTGCACGAGTTCCTGCCTCCGCTCGAGGAGGCGACGTCGGAGGCGATGCGAGAGCGCATCCGCGCGCTCCACGAGGCGAACCCGATGCTCGGCACCCGCGGTTGCCGGCTCGGGCTCCAGTTCCCGGAGATCTACGAGATGCAGGTGCGCGCGATCGTTCGCGCCGCGCAGGGCCGTTGCCGACAGAACCGGGGAGGCGCCCTTGGTCGAGATCATGCACCCGCTCGTCGGCTTCCGCGAGGAGCTCGCCCGACTCCGCGAGCTGACCGAGCGCGTGGCAGGCGAGGAGCCGGAGGTCGCGTACCTCTGCGGGACGATGATCGAGCTCCCGCGCGCGGCTCTGCGCGCCGACGAGATCGCCGAGGAGGCGGACTTCTTCTCCTTCGGGACGAACGACCTCACGCAGACCGCGCTCGGGTTCTCGCGCGACGACGCCGAGGGGAAGTTCCTGACCTTCTACCTCGAGCACGGGATCCTCGAGCGGAACCCGTTCGAGGTGCTCGACGTCGACGGCGTGGGCGACCTGATGCGGATCGCAGTCGAGCGCGGGAGAGGCGACGAAGCCGGCCATCAAGCTCGGCATCTGCGGTGAGCACGGCGGAGAGCCGCGCTCGGTCGCGTTCTGCCACGAGCTCGGGCTCGACTACGTGTCGTGCTCGCCGTTCAGGGTGCCGCTCGCGCGGCTGGCGGCGGCGCAGGCGGCGCTCGCCGAGGTCGGCGTGACGGCGCTCGCCATCGGCGGCTGACCAGCCTAGACCTGGGATAGGGCCACTGCGACGCTGAGCGCGCCCACCCCGGCGACCGCGACCATGGCGAGTGCAGGCTGTCGCGCGCAGATACAGGAAGGCGAGCGCGACGAGCCCTCCTCCGATCAGCCCCCCGATGTGTCCGCCGATGGAGATACCGGGGATGAGAAACGTGAAGACGAGGTTGAAGACGACGAGGCCCATCGCCTGTCCGCCGAACACGTAGATCTTGTCGCCATTCGAGGATCAACGCGGCGCCCATGATCCCCCAGATGGCGCCCGACGCACCCACAACCGGCGAGAGCGGCGACCAGACGAGCGCGCCCGCCGCGCCTGCGAGCCCTGAGACGAGGTAGAGGAGAGCGTAGCGACCGTGACCGAGGTAGTCCTCGAGCGGGGGCCCGATCAGCCAGAGGACGAGCATGTTCATCCCCAGATGCAGGATGTTTCCGTGCAGGAAAGCGGAGGTGACCAGTCGCCACCACTCCCCTTCGGCGACGAGCGGCCCGAAGAGCACGCCGTTCTCGTAGATCCAGCCCTGGTCCACTCCGATGCCGGAGCCCATCACGAGCTGGAGCATGAACACGCCGACGTTGATCCCGATCAGGACGAAGGTCACGAACGGTCCCTGGGCGGACAGCGACGCGCTCGCTCGCCGGGCCGTGCGTTTCGGTGACGCCACCTTTCCGCCTGCGCTCGCGTGGTCGGGGCAGCGGATTCCGACGGGCCCGAATGACATGCAGTCGGGGCAGATGCCGCGCCCGCACTCGGTGCACGAGACGTAGGTCTCCCGGTCCGGGTGCCGGTAGCAGCGGAGGGGCTCGGTCACCCCGGCTAGCGTACCGCCGTGCGCGTCCACGTCGCGTTTACACCGGACGAGGGCGGAGCCGCCCCGACCGGAATCGTCATCGACGTGATCCGGGCGACGACGACGATGTGTCAGGCCATCGCGTCGGGGTACGAGCGGGTGTTCTGCACGGCAGAGGTCGAGGAGGCCCGCGCGCTTCGCGAGGAGCTCGGAGAGGGGGTGCTCGGGGGCGAGCGGAACGCGGTGCGCATCCCCGGCTTCGATCTCGGCAACTCTCCGCGCGAGTATCTCGAGCCCGCTGGCCCGACGCTGATCATCTCGACGACCAACGGCACGCGCGCGGTCGTCTCGGCAGCCGAGCGCTGCGAGCGCGTGCTCGTCGCGTCGCTCCTCAATCTGACTGCGGTGGTGGAGCAGGCTCGCGAGGCCGGCGACGACGCCATCGTCGTCTGTGCCGGTGTCCAGGGCACGCTGGCACTCGACGACGCATACGTCGCCGGGCGAATCGTCGAGCTCCTCGGCTGGGAGCGGACCGACGCGTCCGAGGCGGCAGCTCGTTTGGCGAGCACCTGGGGCGGGGCGGAGGAGGCCCTCCGCGCCTCGAAGAGCGGGCGCAACCTGCTCGAGAACGCGCCCGAGCTGGAGGAGGACATCGCGTTTTGCGCGCGCGACAGCGTCCTCGAGGTGGTTCCGCGGCTGGTCGCGCTGCGCGGCTCTGCCGCCGAGATCGCGCTGGCTCGATCGATCTAGGTTGCGGCGCGCGAGGACGATACGCTCGGCGGAGTGATCGTCAACCGCGACCCGGACGCGCGCGGGCCCCACACGTCCTTCGCCGAGGTCGCCGACGCCTACGAGCGAGGCCGGCCGGAATACCCGGAGAGAGGCTGTCCGCTGGCTCGCCGGCGACGAGCCCCGCGACGTCGTCGACCTCGGGGCCGGGACCGGAAAGCTCACGCGTGCGCTCGTCGCGCTCGGGCACCGCGTCACGGCGATCGAGCCTCTGCCGGAAATGCTCGAGCTCCTCCCGGCGAGCGCGCCGGGAGCGTTCGCGATCCTCGGGAACGCAGAGGTCATCCCGCTTCCGGACGCGTCGGCAGACGTCGTGACCTCCGCGCAGGCGTTTCACTGGTTCGACCATCCGGTTGCGCTTCCCGAGATCGCTCGGATCCTGCGCCCCGGCGGCCGGCTCGCGATCGTCTGGAACATCCGGGACGACCGTGAGCCGTGGGTCGGGCGGCTCTCGAAGCTCATCGGCAGCGAAGGGACGATCGAGCGATGGACGTGGACGAGCCGATCGCCGCGAGTGGCCTCTTCGGGCCCGTCGAGACGGGCGAGTTCGCGCATCGAACAGATCCTCGATCGTGAGACGCTCCTCGACCTCGTCCTCTCGCGGAGCTACTGCGCGAAGCTGCCGCCGGCGGAGCGTGAGCCCATCTGGTCGCAGTCGGGGAGCTGTACGACGAGATCGCCGGCGCCGAGGGAGTTCGCCTGCCCTACGTCACCGAGTGCTTCCGGACACGAGGGACTGAGCTTCCGTCTAACGATCGTGCGGCGGCCGGCGTCGCGCACCTCCTCGAACCCGGCGGCGAGATACATCGGCAGGTAGCCGGTGTAGGCGTCGATGTTCATGTGGCCCACACGGACCGGGTAGGCCTCGAGGATCGGCGCTCCGTGATCGGCAGCCCGCTCGCGCGGCCGCCTCGAGGAGCGCCGACGCCACGCCTCGCCGCTTCGCGTTCGGATGCACGTAGAAGCAGACGACCGACCAGACCGCCTCGTCGTCGACGCGGGCGAGCTTCGTCGAGTGCTCGAGGCGGTCGAAGCTCTCGCGTGGGCCGACGCGGCACCAGCCGACGGGAACGTCGTCGATGTATGCGAGCAAGCCGGGCTCGCCGCCTGCGTCGGATCTCGGCTTCGAGACGCTCGCCGGTTCCGGCGTCGCCGTGACCGTCCCAGTACGCCGTTCCCGCGCAGATGCCAGAACTGACACCAGCAGCCGTCCGTCTGCGGCGTTCCGCCGTGCGGCCCCTTCCGCTCGAAGAGCTCTGCGAGCTCGCCCCAGCGATCGGGAGTCGCGATATGGATCTCCACCTTCGTCACGAAAGAGGAACCGTAGCTTGACAGGAGAACATACGTTCGTATAGAACATATGTTCCTGTGATCGCGTGCCTTCTCATTCCCGGGTTCGAGCTGAGAGCGGCGCTGCGCTCACGGCCGCGACTGGCGCTCGTGCCTGCCGCGCTTGCTCCTCAACCGAACGCCGAGCCTCTCCTGGGTCCGGTGACCGCCGCAGCAGAAGCAGTAGGTGTCAAGCCCGGGATGCGCCTGGGGGAGGCGCTCGCGACGTGTCCTGCGCTCGCCCTCGTCGACCGTGACCCCGCGGCAGTCGAGCGGGAGTGGGAAGAGCGTGTTGCGCCGGCTCGAGGACTCGGGCTTCGCGGTCGACCCCGTCGAGCACGGCGTGGTCGTCTTCGAGACGCGAGGGCGTCGAGCGGCTGTACGGAGGCGTTCGCCCGGCGCTCGAGCGGGCGTTCGAAGCGGTCGGGCTCGGGCTGGGATCCGCGCATCGGCGCGGCGACGCGTCGTTTCACCGCTCTCGCCGCAGCGAGCGTCGCGCGGCCGGGTCAGGCGCTGCTCGTCGCGGAGAAGGAGGAGGAGTCGTTCCTCGAGCCACTGCCGCTCTCGCTCCTCCCGCTCACGAACGAGCGCTATGCGGAGCTCGAGGGTCTCGGCCTGCGCAAGATCGGGGAGCTCGCGGAGCTCCCGGGCGGCGCCGTCGCCGAGAGGCTCGGCGCCGACGGGCGCAAGGCCTGGCGCCTCGCTCGTGGGGGAAGAAAGGCAAAGGTACGCGGGCGGAAGCCGGCCGCGGAGCTCGCCGAGGTGCTCGTCTTCCCGGAGGCGGTGGGCAACGAGCTCACGCTGCGCCGGGCCCTCGGCTCGCTTCTCGAACGCCTGCTCGCCCGCCCCGAACGAGCCGGTCGGCCGTTTCGAAAGCTCGCGATGTCCGTCCGGCTCGTCGACGGCGGCTCGTGGCGGCGCGCGGTGACCCTGCGCGACGCCACGGCCGAGCTTGCACGTCTGCGTCTCGCGCTCGGGCCGAAGCTCCAGGAGCTCCCGGCGCCGATCCTGGAGCTCCGGCTCGAGGCGGTCGAGCTCGCGGAGCACACGGGACAGCAGCTCGCACTGGTCGAGCCCTCGGGGGAGGAGACGGCCGGCCGCCTGCGGGAAGGCCTGCGGCAGGTGCGCGCGAGCACGGGGACTGGCTCGGTGTGCGCCGTGGTGGAGGTGGCGCCGTGGTCGCGGATTCCGGAGACTCGAGCGCTCGTCGTACCGCGCGACGAGTGAGGTAGCGAGGTCGCCGGACGGCTCATCCCGCGAGGCTCGCCAGGTTGCCGCGACGAAGACCGGGACGGCTCGAACGCGCCCAAGGCCGCGCGCTCGTCGAGTCGGGTTCGGCGGGGCTCCCCGCGTCGTGAACCGACAGCTCGTCGCGCTCGTGCGCGAGGAATGGCGCGTCGTCGATCGCTGGTGGACGGAGGAGCCGGTCGACCGGCGCTACTTCGAGGTCGTCCTCGAGAGCGGCCAGAACGTCTGCGTCTACCGCGATCGCGAGGCGAGCTGTTGGTTCAGCCAGAACGCCTAGACGCGCGTAACGACGCGCTTTGCGAAGCGCCCTACGCCGTAGAGCGCCCCGAGCCCCGCTCCAGTCGCGAGCGCGAGGAGATTCGTCGTCGTGCAGGTCCGGCAGGCATTGCAGCAGACAGCGGCCATCGGCGCCTGGTCGCCGACCTTGGTGGCGACCTGGATCATGCGCCCCTGCCAGATCTCCTTCATGGGCGAATTCAGGCGCCACCCGGTCAGACGTCGAAGACGTCGTGGCGCTCGAAGAACTCGGCGTCCGGCTTCTCGCCTCGCGCGTGGAGAGCCTCGAGCTCGCGACGGTATGTGGCGAAACCGCCCGGCGTGTGGAGGTTCAGGGCTCGCGCCGGCTCGCCGGTGACGTTCCTGAAGAAGTGGACGACTCCAGGAGGAGCGAGGACGTACGTCCCCGGAGACCCGTGGACGACCGTCGTCTCCGACGTGGAACTCGACCTCGCCCTCGAGGACGAAGAACGAGTCGCTGTGCCCCTTGTGGAAGTGGGGCTCGACGCCGCCTCCCGGCTTGAACTCGAACTCGATGAGCGAGAGCTCCGGGCGGTCGGCCTTGATCAGGCTCGTTCCGACGGCTCGCCTTCGCCGGAGGAGAGTGCGATCGGCTCGTCCATTCAGCCGATCGCCTGCTCGACGAGGCGCTCCCACTCGTCGGACTGCGCCTCCGGGTACGAGCACCCACTCGCGCATCACGCGACCCATCCCGGGGTCGAAGAGCTGGGCGCCGGGAAGGGCGAGCGCCGCCTCGCGCTGCGCCTCGTCCGTGAGCTTCACCGTGAGCCCGCCGTCCTTCCAGTGCCCGGCGACGACCTTGCCGTTCTCGCGCTTCAGGCACGGCATCCCGAACATCTTCGACTCCTTGACGGGATGCCGAACGGTGACGTCCGCGACGAGCTCCTCCCAGGTCATTGCCATGCCGAAACCTAGCCGGAGGGCCCGCGGTGCGATGGACGCCGGATCGACGCCGCCGTCCTCCGGAGGGTCGTGCTGGTCGAAGTCGGGATTGCGCCCGCGCATGTAGTCGCCGAACCCGCTCGCCGGCATGTGGAGGTTGAAGAAGCGCGCGCTCTCCGTGCTGTCGTTGTCGAAGCCGTGGACGACGTCCGGAGGGAAGACGACGAGCGTCCCCGCCGGGCCGCGGAACGGGCCGTCGCGCAGGCGAACGTCAGCTCGCCCTCGACGACGAGGAACGCGTCGGCGTGGCTCGTGATGGACGTGCGGCGCGCGCCGCGCTCGCCGGGGCCGTAGGGGAACTCGGACACCGTGAGCTCGTCGGCGTCCACGAGCAGGGTCGCGCGGCGCTCGGGCCGGTCGGTGATCTTCTCGCCTTCCTTGCCTGCCCGCTCGCCGAACGACGACGAGCCCGGGATCGCTCGGCGGCGTACTCGGGCGGCGGCTGCTGGTCGAAGGCAGCCCGCACCGCCGCAACTCCTCCCGCCGGCTCGTGGAGCCGCGGACGAAGTCGCCGAACCGAGCCCGGCACGTGGATGTCGAGGAACCGCGCCGGCTCGTCGCCCGTCACCGCGAACGCGTGCACGACCTCGGGCGGGACGAACACCCAGGTCTCGGCGCCGACCGGCGCTCGCGGTCCTCGAGCCGGAACGTCAGCTCGCCCTCGAGGACGAGAAGCGCCTCGGCGTGGCGCGTGCGTGGACGTGGAGCGGCGGCGCCACGCCCGGCCGGGCGCGGCGCGCACCTCGACGCGCGCCGAGCTGCTCGACGTCGGCGAGGAGCGTGACGTCGAGCTCACCCTCGCCGGTGATGCGCTCGCCGTCGCGGATCTCGACCATCGCCCGGCAGCCTAGATGGCCGGCTACGTCGAGCTGCACTGCCACTCGCGCGTACTCGTTCCTCGACGGGGCGTCGCAGCCCGAGGAGCTCGCGGCGCGGGCGGCCGAGCTCGGGTACGAGGCGCTCGCGCTCACCGACCACGACGGCCTCTACGGCTCGCTCGAGTTCGCGCACGCGGCGAAGGCTTCGGCGTCCGGCCGATCACCGGCGCGGAGGTGACGCTCGACGGCGGCGCGCACGTGACGCTGCTCGTCGAGATCGCGGCAGGGCTACGCGAACCTCTGCCGGCTGCTGACGGCCGCCCACGCGGGAACGCGTCGCGCCAGGCCGCGAAGACCGCGAGCCGCTGCCGCCCGTCGGTTCCGCTCGAGCTCGTCGCGGAGCTCTCCGAGGGCCTCGTCTGCCTCTCCGGCTGCGCGCGCGACGGGCTCGGCGTGCGCGACCCGAACGGCGCGGCGCGGCTCGCCGGGCGTTCGGCGCGAGCGCTTCTTCGTCGAGCTCCAGCGGCCGTACGAGCGGGGAGACGCCCGGCGGAACGCGCTCCTCCGCGACCTCGCAGAGCACCTCGGCGTGGAGACGGTCGCAACCGGCGACGTCCACGCGCATCACCCGCGGCGCACGCTGCTCCAGGACGTCCTCGTCGCGATCCGCTGCCGCACCTCGCTCGAAGGCTGCGAGCCGGAGCGGCGCGGGAACCGCGAGAGCTTCCTGCGCTCCCGCAGGAGATGCTCGAGCGCTTCTCCTTCGACCGCGCGGCCGCCGAGCGAAGCGCCGAGCTCGCCCGCCGGCTCGAGTTCGACCTGACCGAGGAGCTCGGCTACCGCTATCCCGACTTCTCGGACCGGGAGGAGCCGGCGATCCGCCAGCTCGCGGCGATCTGCCGCGCACGCGCTCGACGAGCGCTACCGACCCTCGTGCCGACTGTTGTCAAGCGACAGGCTCGCGCCCGCCTCGACGACGAGCTCGCGCTGATCGACGAGCTCGGCCTCGCCGGCTTCTTCCTCCTCCACCACGAGGTGCTCGAGCTCGCGCGCGAGGCGCGCTCGAGGTGCGCGGCGCTGGGCTCTCCGCGGCAGGTTCCTGCCGCCCGGGCGCGGGCGCGGCAGCTCGGTCGGCTCGATCGTCTGCTACCTCACCGGCCTCTCGCACGTCGACCCGGTCGCAAACGAGCTCTCGCTCGGGACGCTTCCTGAACCGCGAGCTCGCGTCGGTGCCGGACATCGACCTCGACTTCCCGCGCGACATCCGCGAGAAGCTCATCGTCGCGGTCACCGAGCGCTACGGGCGAGAGCACGCGGCGCTCGTCGCGAGCTTCGCCACCTACCGCTCGCGCGGCGCGATCCGCGACGTCGGCAAGGCGCTCGGGCTCCCGTATGCCGAGCTCGAGCGGCTCGCCCGGCTCTCCGACGGCTGGGATGCGCGCCGGGTGGGAGAGGAGCTCGAGCGGCTTCCGGACGGCGAGCGGAAGCTCGGATCCAAGCGCTGGCGGGCCTTCGCCTGGCTCACCGGCGAGATCGCGGGGCTCCCGCGGCACGTCTCGCAGCACCCGGGCGGGATGATCGTCTCCACGCGGCCGCTCGTCGAGCTCGTCCCCGTGCAGCCGGCGGCGATGGCCGGGCGCCAGCTCTGCCAGTGGGACAAGGACTCGTGCTCCGACGCGGGCTTCCTCAAGATCGACCTGCTCGGCCTCGGGATGCTCTCCGCGGTCGAGGACTGCGTCGAGCAGATCGCGGCGCACGCACGGAGAGGTCGATCGACCTCTCGCGGATCCCCTTCGACGACCCCGAGGTCTTCGCGGAGATCCAGCGCGCGGACACCGTCGGCGCGTTCCAGATCGAGAGCCGCGCGCAGATGCAGAGCCTCCTGCGCACGAAGCCGGAGAACCTCGACGACCTCACCGTCCAGGTCGCGCTCGTCCGGCCGGGGCCGATCCAGGGGAAGGCGGTGCATCCGTACATCGACGCGCGCGAGCGGCTGCGCGAGGACCCGTCGTACGTCTGGCCGGTCGACCACGAGCTCCTGCGCGAGCCGCTGCGCTCGACGTTCGGCGTCGTCGTCTTCCAGGACCAGGTGCTCGAGGTCGCGATCGCGCTCGCCGGGTTCACGGTCGGGGAGGCCGAGGGGCTGCGGCGGGCGATGAGCCGGAAGCGGAGCCACGACGCGCTCGAGGCGTACCGCGGGCGGTTCGTCGCCGGCGCCGCGGCGAAGGGCGTCGACGCGGAGGCGGCGGACGGCGTCTTCGACAAGCTCGTCGGCTTCTCCGGCTTCGGCTTCCCGAAGGCGCACGCGGCCGCGTTCGGGCTGCTCGCGTACCAGTCGCAGTGGCTGCGCCGCCACTATCCGGCGGAGTTCCTGTGCGCGCTCCTGAACGCGCAGCCGATGGGCTTCTACCCGCCCGCGACCCTCGTCCGGGACGCGCAGCGGCGTGGGGTGGAGGTGCTGCCGCCGGACGTGAACCTGAGCGGGGCGAGGTGCGATCGAAGAGGGTGACGAGTCAGCTGAGCTGACGCTCGCCCGCGTCCGCATCGGCATCTCGTACGTCGCCTCGGTCGGGGACGGACGAGGCAGAGGCGCTCGTCGCCGAGCGCGAGGCGAACGGGCCGTTCCTGCGACGTGGGCGACCTCGCGCGCCGCGCGCGGCTCTCACGCGACGGAGCTGGAGGCGCTCGTCAAGGGCGGCGCCTGCGACTGCTTCGGCCGCAAGCGGCGCGACCTGCTCTGGGAGCTCGGCCTCGTCGTGCGGCCGCAATCGGTGCCCGGCACGGAGGGAGAGGCGAAGCAGCTCCCGCTCTCGCTCGACCCGACGGCCGAGACGCCCGGCCTCCGCGACCTGACGCGCTGGGAGCGGATGCTCGCGGACTACCGGCACACCGGGATGTCGGTCGGGACGCACCCGCTCGCGCTCCTGCGCCCGCATCTGCCCGCAGGGACGCTCTCGAGCGCGGAGCTGCAGGAGCAGCCGCACGGGCGCCGCGTGGCGTTCGCGGGGATGGCCGTCGCGCGCCAGCGCCCGTCGACCGCGAACGGGATCGTCTTCATGCTGCTCGAGGACGAGCACGGGCAGGTGAACCTGATCGTCCCGCCGCAGGTCTACGAGCGGCACCGCGCGACGGTGCGCGCGGAGCCGCTCGTCCTCGCCCGCGGCCGCTTCGAGCGGGTCGGGGAGAACCGGAACGTGCTCGTCTCGAAGATCGAGTCGCTGGGCCCGCTCGCGCGAGCCGTCGCCGAGAGCGACGCCGTCTGGGAGTCGCTGCCGCGGGCGCACCACTTCGGGCACCGATAGCTCATACGCCTGCCGCTCGTCGTCCGCACCTGGAACGTCTTCCACGGGAACGCGCTGCCGCCGCGCCATCGGGCTACCTGCGCGAGATGATCGAGCTCGTCTGCACGGGCCGGCCGGACGTCGTCTGTTTGCAGGAGCTCCCGGTGTGGGGAATCTCCCGCTTTGGATGAGTGGAGCTCGATGCAGGTGTTCAGCGTCGTGGCGCGCGCCCCGCGCGTGCCCGGACCGGTGGGTGTGCGAGTCACGCGGATGAACCAGGGCTTCTTCCGCTCGGCCTTCGTGGGCAGGCGAACGCGGTGCTCGTCAGCCGGTCGCTCACGGCGGAAGACCGGGGGCACCTCCAGTCGCGATCCCGGCCGCGAACGCCGCATGGTCCAGGCCGTCGGAGTCGACGGAGCGATACGTGGTCGCAAACCTGCACGCGGATCGAGGGCCGAGGTCGCGCCATTGGGCCGAAGCTCCGGGCTTCGCCCAGGCTGCTGCTCGACCCGGCGAGGTCGTCGTGCTCGCGGGCGATTTCGACCTCGAGGACGTCGTTGGCACGGCTGCTCCACGCCGACGCCGCATCGACCATATCCTGGTCAAGGGCGGCAAGGTTCCGATTCCGTGGTCTGGCCACGCGAACGCCACCAGGTCGACGGCATCATTCTGTCGGATCATCCACCGGTGGACGTGACGATCGGGGGCATTTCTACTAGTGTCGAGCCGGAATCGCCGTGGCCGGAGTGACGTTCGAGGGGTCGGCAAGGTCTACCCCGACGGCACCCGGGCCGTCTCCGGCATGGACCTCGAGATCCCCGACGGCGAGTTCATGGTGCTCGTCGGCCCGTCCGGCTGCGGGAAGACGACCGCGCTGCGGATGGTCGCCGGGCTGGAGGACGATCTCCGAGGGCGTGCTCCGGATCGGCGAGCGCGTCGTCAACCACGTGCCCGTCGCGCGACCGCGACATCGCGATGGTCTTCCAGAGCTACGCGCTCTACCCGCACCTGACCGTCTACGAGAACATCGCGTTCGGGCTGCGCGCTCAAGAAGATGCCGAAGGACGAGATCGACAGGCGCGTGCAGCGAGGCCGCGCGCATCCTCGGCCTCGAGGCGTTCCTCAAGCGCAAGCCGCGCGCGCTCTCGGGCGGCCAGCGCCAGCGCGTCGCGATGGGGCGCGCGATCGTCCGCGCAGCCGCAGGCGTTCCTGATGGACGAGCCGCTCTCGAACCTCGACGCGAAGCTGCGCGTCCAGATGCGCGCGGAGATCGCCGGCTGCAGAACGACCTCGGCGTGACGACGATCTACGTCACGCACGACCAGGTCGAGGCGATGACGATGGGCGACCGCGTCGCCGTCATGCGCAAGGGCGAGCTGCAGCAGGTCGCGCGCCGCAGGAGCTCTACGACCGGCCGGTCAACCTCTTCGTCGGCGGCTTCATCGGCAGCCCCGCGATGAACATGGTCGAGGCGACGCTCGAGCGCGCGAACGGCGGCGCTCGCCGTGGAGCTCGGCGAGCCAGCGGCTCGCGCTCGACGACGAGCTCGCTCGCCGACCGGCCGGCGCTCGCAGCGACTACGACGGGCGCACGTCGTCGCTCGGCATCCGGCCCGAGGACCTCGAGGACGCGGCGCTCGCGCCGGACGCGCCGGCGGACCAGCGGCTGCGCGGCGAGGTCGATGCTACGCGAGGCGCTCGGCTCGGAGATCATGGCGCACTTCACGGTCGAGCGCACCGCCGGCGCTGCACCGAGGACGTCCGCGAGCTCGCGCAGGACGTCGGCGACGAGAGCGCCGTCAGGAGCCGAGCGGAGGCGCGACGAGACGACGATGGTCGGCCGCTTCGGCGCCCGCTCGCGGCGTCAGGCAGGGCGACGACGTCGAGGTCGCCGTCGACACGCGCGCGCTGCACTTCTTCGACCCCGAGACCGGGCTCGGGATCTACGACGCAGACGACAGGAGAAGGAGCAACGACATGAGGAGACACGTTGCGACCGTGCTCGCGCTCGCGCTGCTCGTCCGGCGCTGCTCGCTCGTCGCGGCGGCGGCGGTGACGGCGGACGAGCCGACGACGACAGGCGGCGCCGACGGCGGCGAGCGACGTCTCGGGCACGATCTCGATCATGGCGAACTGGACCGGCGACGAGCAGAAGTCGTTCCAGGCCGTGCTCGACGGCTTCAAGGAGGAGAACCCGGACGTCACGGTCAAGTACAACCCGGTCGGCGACAAGCTCGCCGACCGTGCTCTCCACCGCGGTCCAGGGCGGCAACCCGCCGGACATCGCCGACGTCGCCCAGCCCGGCCTCGATGCAGGACTTCGCGAGCAGGGCGCGCTGAAGCCGATCGACTTCGCGCAGGACGACGATCGGCGAGAACTACGGCGCCGTCTGGCGTCGCAGCTCGGCACGGTCGACGGCAAGCTCTACGGCCTCTTCTTCAAGGGCGCCAACAAGTCGACCGTCTGGTACAACGTCACGGCGTTCAAGAACGCCGGCGTCGAAGCCGCCGAAGACGTGGGACGACGTTCCTCGACGAACGCCGAGACGCTGAGCGCGTCCGGCACGCCGGCCTACTCGATCGGCGGCGCCGACGGCTGGACGCTCACCGACCTGTTCGAGAACATCTACCTCCGCACGGCGGGCCCGGACGAAGTACGACCAGCTCGGCGACGCACAAGATCCCGTGGACCGACCAGTCGGTCAAGGACGCGCTCACGGACGATGGCGAAGGTCCTCGGCGACACGGACGAACATCGCCGGCGGCACGACGGGCGCGCTGCAGACCGACTTCCCGACCTCGGTCGCGCAACGTCTTCGCGGACGAGCCCGAAGGCGGCGATGGTGATCGAGGGCGACTTCGTGCCCGGCGCGTCGTCGAGACGACGCTCGAAGCCGGTCACCGGCTACAACGTCTTCCCGTTCCCGTCGTCGACGGCTCCGCCGCCGGCGGTCGTCGGCGGCGGCGACATCGTCGTCATGTTCAAGGACACGCCCGCGGCGCGGGCGCTGGTCGAGTACCTGGCGACGCCGGAGGCGGCCGAGATCTGGGCCAAGCGCGGCGGCTTCTCGTCGCCCGAACAAGAACGTCGACGCCGAGCGTCTATCCGGACGACGATCACGCGCGACGACGGCGAGCGCGCTCGCGCGAGGCCGAGGTCTTCCGCTTCGACCTGTCCGACCTGCAGCCGGCGGCGTTCGGCGGCACGGCCGGGCAGGGCGAAGTGGAAGCTCTTCCAGGACTTCCTGCAGAACCCGGACGACGTCGACGGGACCGCGCAGCAGCTGGAGGCGGCGGCGGCGAAGGCCTACAAGGCTAGGAGCCGGATGACGCTGGCGCGCAGCGATAACGGCGGAGCCCCCGCCAGCGGCGGCTCCGCCCGGCGCGCGGCGAGGCCGGCCGGCTGGCGCAGCTACGCGCGTCGCCGCCCGCGTTCCTCGCGCCCGCGCTCTTCTTCCTCGGCGTCTGGGTCGTCTACCCGACCGATCAACACGATCGTCCGCAGCTTCTTCGACCGCACGGCGACGAGTTCGTCGGGTTCGACAACTACGAGGCGATCTTCACCGACGACACGCTCGTTACGGCGATCAAGAACAACGCGATCTGGGTCGCTCGTCGTGCCGGCGCTCGTGACGGCGATCGGGCTCGTCTTCGCGGTGCTGACCGAGCGGATCGCGCTGGGCGGTCGCGTTCAAGACGGTCGTCTTCATGCCGATGGCGATCTCGCTCTTCGCCGCCGGCGTGATCTGGCGGGTCATGTACGAGCAGGATCCCGACCGCGGCGCCGTCAACGCGGCGATCGGCGGTCGTCGCAGGACGCGGTTCGACCCGCCGGGCGTGCTCTCGGACGCGCTGCCGTCGACCGACGACGCTCGACGGGCTCGCCCGAGCAGGGCTTCGTCGCTCGCAGAAGCCGCTGGAGCCCGGGCGGCGTCGCGCTGCTCGGCCTGACCGGGATCCCGCCCGACGAGGTTCCCGACGGCGCCGAAGCAGGCGGTCGCGCCGGAGCCGCTCCAGGGCGGCATCACCGGCGTCGTCTGGCGGGACTTCAAGCCCGGCGGCGGCACGCCGGGCAAGGTCGAGAAGGAGGAGCTCGGCCTGCCCGGCGTGACGGTCGAGCTCCGCGACGCCGACGGCGAAGACGGTCGAGCTCGACGACGACCGAGGCCGACGGCACGTTCGCTTCGAGGACGTCGAGGCCGGCAGCTACCAGGTCGGCGATCGGCGTCGGAGACCTTCGCGCGAGCCGTTCGGCGGCGTCTCCTGGCTCGGCCCGAAGCTGATCACGCCGGCGATCATCATCGCCTACATCTGGGTCTGGGCCGGCTTCGCGATGGTGGTGATCGCCGCCGGCCTCGCGGCGATCCCGCGCGACGTGCTCGAGGCGGCGCGCACCGACGGCGCGACCGAGTGGCAGGTCTTCCGCCGCGTCACCGTGCCGCTGCTCGCGCCGGTGCTCACCGTCGTCTTCATCACGATGCTGATCAACGTCCTCAAGGTCTTCGACATCGTGATCTCGGTCGCGCCGGGCTCCGTCGCAGGACGACGCGAACGTGATCGCGCTCGCGATGTGGCGGACGTCGTTCGGCGGCGTCAACGACTTCGGCGCTCGGCTCGGCGATCGCCGTCTTCCTGTTCGTGCTCGTGATCCCGGTGCTCGCTGCTCAACATCCGGCGCTTCCGGAGGGAGGTCTGATGGCCACGCGCGGCACCGTCGCGCGAGGTCGGCCCGGTCGTCGTCGAGCGAGAGCGCCGCGCGCGAAGATCGTGCGCGTCTCGGCGAAGGCGCCGCTCCACATCGTCCTCGTCGTCGTCGGCGCTGCTCTGGCTCGTCCCGACGTTCGGGCTCTTCCTCACGTCGCTGCTCGCGCCCGAGGACTATCAGCGAGCACGGCTGGTGGAAGGTCTTCTCCGAGCCGAGCCTCGCTGACCTTCGAGAACTACGCCGACGATCTTCGACAACGACGGCGATCACGCACTGCGCTCGTGACGACGCTCTAGATCGCGGTCGGCGGCACGGTCCTGCCGATCATCGTCGCGCGCGCTCGCCGGCTACGCGTTCGCCTGGCTCGAGTTCCCGGGCCGCGACTGGCTCTTCATCGTCGTGATCGCGCTGCTCGTCGTGCCGCTGCAGATGGCGCTGATCCCGATCTTCTCGCTCTACAACACGCTCGGGCTCTTCGACACGATCCTCGGGCCTGATCCTCTTCCACACCGCGTTCGGGCTGCCGTTCGCGATCTTCCTGCTGCGGAACTTCTTCATCGGGATCCCGAAGGACCTCCTCGAGTCGGCGCGGATCGACGGCGCGTCCGAGATCCGCATCTTCCTCGCGCCTGATCCTGCCGCTCGGCCTGCCGGCGATCGCGTCGCTCGCGATCTTCCAGTTCCTCTGGACGTGGAACGACCTGCTCGTCGCGCTGACGTTCGGCCGCGACACGCAGCCGATCACCGTCGCGATCTTCTCCCAGCTGCGGCAGTTCGGCGCCAACATCGAGCTGATCGCGCCGGCCGCGTTCGTCTCGCTGGCGATCCCGCTCGGCGGTCTTCTTCGCGTTCCAGCGCTACTTCGTCCAGGGGCTGCTCGCGGGCTCGGTGAAGTGAGCGCCGTGACGCGGCGCTGCGCATCGTCGGCGGCGGGCTCGCCGGCTTCGTCGCGTACGCGACCCTGCGCCACGGGGGGCTCGAGCCGGGCGAGATCGCGGTGTTCGGGACGGACGCCGACCCGGCCGCCGCCTGGCGCGCGCGCGCGGCGGCGATCCGCCAGCGGCGCATGCGCTCGGAGAGCGACGGCCACTGCTACCCGCGCTCGTTTCCCGGGCTCGCGGTGCGCGAGACGGCGCGGCGCCGGCTCGCTCGCGCCGCTCGTCGCAGACGCGTGTGCGACCGCTACCACCCGACGGTCGAGGAGTTCCTCGACCACGTCGACGGAGCTGCGCGAGCGCACGCGGCTGGGACGAGAGCGTTCGCGCCGGCACCGGTCGAGCGCGTGCGGGCCGTCGACGGCGGCTTCGACGGTCGACGGGACGGACGCTTCCGCACGTGCTCGTCGCGCCCGGCCACCCAGGGCTCGCCGTCCCCGCGAGCTCGCGGGCGATCCGCGGGCGGTGCACGCCTACGAGCCGCACGAGTACGCCGACGCGGTGGCGGTCGTCGGCGCCGGGCATGGCCGCCGCGACCGAGTGGCTGAATGCGCTCGCGGCCGGCGCCGAGGTCGTCTCGGTGCGGCGGCGGGAGCCGCGAGCGGCGGCCGCTGAACGTTCCGCGGCCGCTCTTCTCGCAGCGGGCCTCGCCGCGCTACCACGCGCCGGCCGCACGGAGCGCGTCGACGCTCCTGCGCGCGCTGCTCGGCGCCCTCGTATCCCCCGGGCGCGAGTGGGACGAGCCGCTCGAGCGCGCGCGGCGCGAAGGGCGCTTCCGCGTCGCCGCCGAGCTGAACGGCGCCGAGCAGGTCGATGTGCGCGACCGGCTTCCGGCGCGGCTTCCGAGCACGACCCGCTGCTGCGCGCGGCTGGTCGACGAGCACGGGCTCGAGACCGAGGGGCGCTGGATCGTCCTCGCGCCGGACTCACGGTGCCTGCGCTGACCGACGCGACGCGGACGCTCGCGCTCGCGGGCGTCTCCGGCGCAGTGGGCGTTTCCGGCCGCGGACACACTCGTCGGCGCGAAGTACGCGGCGCGCGGCGTTCCTGCGAAGGGTGAGGCATGTCGTACACGCTGAGAGGGCGGCTCGAGTCGCGGCTCGCGGCCGTGGCCATTCCGTTCGCTCGTCGCGTGCGTCGTCGCGCTCACCATCCGTGCGTGGTGGCCGGTCGAGCTCGTCGGCGCTGATGGTCGCGGTCGGGCTCGCGCTCGACGTCGTCGTCTACCACCGCTACCTCCCGTACCAACCGGGCTGGGCTCGCGCTCCCACTCGGGCTGCTCGAGCTCGGGCTGATGATGGCGCTCGTTCGCGCTGCTTGACGTCGAGGCGCCGCTCGAGCCCGCGCTCTGGTTCTTCGCCGGCTCCTGGCTCTTCGCCAGGTCCTCGCCCACGCCGGCTTTCCTCTCTGCAGGCTGAGCTACGCCGAGGACGGCGGCGAGCTCGGCCGCGCCGGCACCGCAAGTTTCCTCGTCGCTCCGCTCACTCCTGGTCGTCGTGCTCGGCGACCGCGGCTGCGACGCGCTCACCGACGATCGTTCTCGAGGCGGGAGTTCATCGGGGTCCGCTCGTGCTCGACCACTCGCAGAAGCTCGTGGGCGAGCCGGGCGCCGTCGTCGAGGGCGGGATCGTGATCACCTCCGACGACGTCGTCGTCCGCGACCTGGCGGTCGTGGGTGGTGAGTACGGCATCGAGGTGCACGACTCGACGAACGTGGTCCTCGAGAACGTCTCCATCTCGGGAACGACCATGGACGGCGTGCATGCGCGACGGAGCTCGCTGACGATCCGTCGCTGCAACGTCAGCATGAAAGGGGACTACACACAGGGGATCGACATCTCGTTCGCCTTCGATCTGCCGCCGAGCAGCGTCTCCAACTGCCGGGTGGTCGGCGGACAGGAAGGCATCGTCTCTCACATGGCCCACGTGGACTTCCGTGACAACGAGGTTCGCGACACGACGCTGCGCGGAATCGCCGTGACGGAGATGTCGATGGGCAAGGTTCGAAGGAACATGGTCGAAGACGCGGTCGGGGTCGGCATCTACTGCGGCGACTACTCGCAGTGCGAAGTGACGAGCAATACCGTGCGGAGCACCCGGCCAGATCTGGAGTCCAGCGACCTGGGGCTCCACGGACATGCAATCGTCTCGCATTTCTACGCCACGGCCAGGGTCGAGGACAACCTGCTCGAGCAGAACGCGAGCGACATGCACGCGTACTCCGACGGCAAGATCCGCCCGCGCTGAGCTCTACTTCGCCGCGCGGGCCCCAGGCTCGAGCTTTCGCCTGAGTGTGAACGCGGTCTCGACGAGCGTGAGGTGGGTGAAGGCCTGTGGGAAGTTGCCGACGAGCCGTCCGCTCTCCGGGTCGTACTCCTCCGCGAGCAGGCCGAGGTCGCTGCGGAGCGAGAGCAGCCGCTCGTAGAGCTCGACCGCCTCGTCGAGGCGTCCCTGCTGCGCGAGCACGGCGACGAGCCAGAAGGAGCAGGGAAGGAAGACGCCTTCGCCCGGCGGAAGGCCGTCGACGTCGACGTTCGCGTCGTCGGCGCGGTAGCGCTCGACGAATCCGTCGCGCATCAGGTCGCGTCGGATAGCTTCGACCGTCCCGAGCACGCGCTCGTCCGTCGCCGGGAGGAACCCGACGAGCGGGATCAGGAGCAGACTGGCGTCGAGCCGGTCGGAGCCGTAGTACTGGACGAACGCGCCGACTTCGCGTATTGAAGCCGTTCTCGAGCACATCCGCTTTGATGGCATCCCTCGTCGCCACCCAGCGTTCGAGCGGGCCTTCGCGTCCGAGCTTCTCGGATCGCCTTGACAGCGCGGTCGAACGCGACCCAGCACATCACCTTGGAGTGCGTGAAGTGCCGTCTCGGGCCGCGCACCTCCCAGATCCCCTCGTCGGGCTCGCGCCAGCCGGTCTCGAGCCACTCGAAGAGCTTGCCGGCGATCGACCACGCGTCATCCGAGGCTTCGAGGCCCTTGCGGCGCGAGGTATGCAGCGCGTCGATCACCTCGCCGTAGACGTCGAGCTGGAGCTGGTTCGACGCGTCGTTTCCGATGCGAACGGGCTTCGATCCCTCGTAGCCGCTCGAGCCACGGGAGCTCGATCTCGACCAGCCTCCGCTCGCCCGCAACGCCGTAGAGGACCTGGAGGTTCTGCGGCGAGCCGGCGATCGCGCGCAGGAGCCACTCACGCCACTGGCGCGCTTCGTCGAGGTAGCCGGCGCGGACGAACGCGAGAAGCGTCAGCGTCGCGTCACGCAGCCAGCAGAAGCGGTAGTCCCAGTTGCGAACGCCGCCGATGGCCTCCGGCAGCGACGTCGTGGGGGCCGCCACGATGCCGCCCGTGGGCGCGTACGTGAGCGCCTTCAGCGTGATGAGCGAGCGGCGGACCGCCTCTGACCAGCGCCCCTCCAGCGTGCACTGGCGCATCCACTCGCCCCAGTAGTCGAGCGTCTGGCTCAGGGCAAGCTCGGCGTCGACGGGCTCGGAAGGTCGCGGTTGGAGGGGAACCAGGTCAGGACGAACGGGACGCGCGCGCCCTCCTCGACAGTGAACTGTGCATGGGTACGCAGATCCCGGCCCTCGAGGTCGACGGGGGTCCGGAGCGACACCGCGTCAGGCCCGGCGACACCGACGATCGAGCCGTCTAGGCTTCGCACCCAGGGAACGATCGACCCGTAGTCGAAGCGGAGGGCGAGCTCCATGCGCATCTCGACCTTTCCCCGGGTGCCTTCGACGATCCGGACGACGTCGGGCGCCTCTCCACGGGGCGGCATGAAGTCGATGAGGCGGGCAGCCCCAGTGGCGGTCTCGAAGTCGGTCTCGAGCACGAGCGAGTCGCCGCGATACCGTCGTGCCGGCGAGGTGAAGTCGCCGTCCGGTTGCACCGTCCAGTGCCCGTTCTCGGAAGTCCCGATCAGCGCCGCGAAGATCGCGCCCGAGTCGAAGCGTGGCAGGCAGAACCAGTCGATGCAGCCCTGCCGGCCGACCAGGGCGATGGACTGGAGGTCTCCGATGATCCCGTAGTCCTCGATCCGTTCGGCCATCAGTCTCCGTCCTCGAGAAACGACGCGAGGACGCCGAACCGCTTCCGAGCCGCCGCGTCGAAGGCGCGAACGGTACTCGTCGGCGTCGCGGCTCTGAAGCGTTCCGGCGAATGCCTCGCGCATGTCGTACAGCCGCTCGCCGACCGCGTCGGCAACGAGCTGGAAGTCGCCGTAGCAGCTCCTCGGATGCGTCCGCCGAGGCGTTCGTCCAGGCAGCGTCGGCTGCACCGGCCTCGGCGAGGAGCTGTGATTCGTCGACCGAGAAGAGGTCGAGCTGCCGTTCCACGAGCTCGTGAAAGCGGCCGCGTCCGAACCTCACACGAGCTCCCGATAGAGGTCGAGATGCGCCGTCGCCGCTGCCGCCCAGGTGAGCTCCGCGCGGGCGTCCTCGGCGCCCTTCCGCGCGGCTGCGAGCGCTTCCTGATCAGCGAGAAGCTGCTCGAGCGCCAGTGCCATCCCGCCGACATCGCCCGGCTCGACGACTGCACCTGCGCTGAACTTCGCAACGACCTCGCCGATCCCGCCGACGTCGTAGACGATCGCCGGAACGCCCGCGCCGAGCACCTGGAGGAGCGCGCCGGAGACGTCGATCTCGGACCGGTAGGGGAAGAGCGCGACTGTGGCTTCCGAGAGCGCGCGCTTGATCTCGCTGATCCGGCAGGAAGCCGAGCCGCCACTCGGCGCGGTCTCCCGCGGTCGCCTGCAGCCCGTCCAGTGGCACTCGCGGATCGCCTGCGACCAGGAGCTTCGCGCCATCGACGCGGAGGACGGCCTCGACCGCGTCCTCGGTGCCCTTGTACGGGCGGATCAGCCCCAGGGCGAGCGCGGTACGTCCGTCGTCGCGCCGGTCGACCTCCGAGCGGAACGCGGGATGAGGAATGACGCGCAAGCGCTCCTCGGCGATTCCGAAGGCCGCCAGCGACTCGCGGCCACGCTCCGAGTGCACGACGACCCGGTCGCAGCGGTCGAAGAGCGAGCGCCAGAGGCCGGTTCTGGCGGCTGTCCGTCGCGGGATGATGTCGTGAGCGGTGAAGACGACCGGCGAGCGCGGCCGGAAGAGCCAGCGATCCGCCTCTGGCGCTCCGAACCACTGGACGTGCAGCACGTCGGGCTGGTGCGCGGCGAGCTGCGCCATCCCGACCGGGTGCTCCAGCGCTTTTACCGCGAGTCGCGCCCGGGACGAGCCCATGCGCGAGGAGAGCGGATAGAACCACTCTCGTGCGGTGTATCCGGCAGGGCGGGCCACCTGCCCGAACCGGAAGCGCGATGTCACCAGCTCCACCTGCGCGCCGGCCGCCGCAAGCGCTCCGGCGAGTGAGCGATCGTACGGAGGGGTGTAGGCCGGCGGATCTGCGAGCAGAACGCGCATGGAGGGGAACAGTAGATTCCCGCGCGTGACGTTCGAGGAGGCCCGCGCGCAGTTCCCGGTGCTCGAGCGGGTCGCGTATCTCCAGGCGGGGAGCGCTGGCCCGCTTGCCCGCGCGACGACCGAGGCCATGCGTGCCGAGGAGGAGCGGAACCTCGCCGACGGGAGGGTCGGGCTCGAGTACATCGAGCACGTCCTCGCGCTCCGCGCAGAGCTGCGTGCCGAGCTTGCCGGTCTTGTCGGCGTCGACGCGGAGCAGGTCGCGCTGACCGGGTCGACGACCGACGGCTGCAACCTCGTCGTGGCCGGGCTCGACCTCGATCCCGGCGACGAAGTGGTGACGACGACGGACGAGCACTTCGGGCTCATCGGCCCACTCCACGCCTCTGGTGCTCGCGTGGTGGTCGTCGCACCCGACTCACAGGCGATCCTCGCCGCGGTCACGCCGAGGACGCGTCTGCTCGCGGTCTCACACGTCCTCTGGACGACCGGGCAGATCCTGCCGGTCCACGCCCTCCGGGAACGCACGCGCGTGCCCGTCCTCGTCGACGCCGCCCAGTCCGTCGGCACGATTCCAGTCGACGCGAACGGCATCGACTTCCTCACGATCTCGGGGCAGAAGTGGCTCTGCGGCCCAGAATCGACCGGGGCGCTCGTCGTCGCCGAACCGGACCGCCTGCGGGTCGCGCGGCCGAGCTACTTCTCGCAGGAGCGCTACGACGAAGACGGAGCGTTCGAGCCCTGGGCCGGAGCACGGCGCTTCGATCCCAGCTGGATCCCTTCGGCGCTCATGTGCGGGCTGCTCGCCGCGGTACGGCTGCGGCCGGAATGGCGCTTCGAGCGGGGAGCTGCGATGGCGGAGCGCTGCCGGGACGAGCTCGTTGCTGCGGGTTTGGACGTCGTCGTGCCCGACGACCGCGCGACCATCGTGTCGTGGCGTCCTGAGAGGGAGGAGCCGGCCGAGGTCGTGGCGCGCCTCGCCCGAGCGGGCGTGCTGCGTGCGCGACATCCCGAAGACGGGGCTCGTCCGCGCGTCGGTCGGCTGGTGGACGAGCGACGACGACCTCGAGCGACTACTCGCCGCGTTGGAGTCGCCGAGTTACACCTTGTAACTTGGCGGAGGCATGTGCTTCGACTCGGACTCGACGCCGCCGATCCCGCCGATCTCGGGCGCTGCGGTCACGCACCGCGACCTCGTGCTCGAGGCCTCCGACGGCAACCGGTTCGCGGCGTTCGTCGCCGTTCCGGAGGAGACCGGCCGATCGGGAGTCGTGATTCTGCCGGACGTGCGAGGCCTGTACCGCTTCTACGAAGAGCTGGCGCTTCGCTTCGCCGAGCGCGGTCACAGGGCGGTCGCGATCGACTACTTCGGCCGCACCGCGGGCTCAGAGAAGCGCGGTGACGACTTCGAGTACATGCCGCATGTGCAGCAGACCACCCCCGACGGCGTGCAGCGAGACGTCGCGGCTGCGGTCGCGTTTCTCGGAGTGGCAGAGGAGGCGCCTGACGCCGTCTTCGCCGTGGGCTTCTGTTTCGGCGGGCGTCATGCGTGGCTCGCCGCCGCAGGCGGCCACGGGCTCGCCGGCGCGATCGGGTTCTACGGGAGGCCAGGGCCGGGGCACACGCGTGACGACGACTCGCCAGGGCCGACGCAGCGAGCGGCGGAGATGAAGGCACCCATCCTCGCGCTGATGGGCGGTGACGACCCCGGTATCCCGGTGGAGGACGTGAGAACATTCGGCGAGGCTCTCGACAAGGCGGGGGTCGCGCACGAGGTGGTCGTGTACCCGGGCGCGCCGCACAGCTTCTTCGATCGCAAGTACGAGGAGTTCGCCTCGGAGTCCGAGGACGCCTGGCAGCGCGTCCTTCAGTTCATCGAACGCCGCAGCTGAGCCCTCGCTCTACGCATCCGCTGCAGTGCGCAGCCCGAGCTCTTTCGCGATCGGCTGCATCGCCGCGACGACGTTCGCGATGTGCTCGTCGAGCTCGAGGCCGAGGAGCTCGGATCCCGCATAGACCTCGTCGCGGTGCACGCCCGCCGCGAAGGAAGGCTGCTTCAGCTTCTTCTTCACCGATTTCGGCTCGAGGCCCTCGAGGCCGGTCGGCCGTACGAGCCCGCAGGCATGGACGAACCCCGACAGCTCGTCGCACGCGAACAAGGTCTTCTTCAAGAGCGTGTCACGCGGCATCGCCAGATGCTCTGCGTGCGAGAGCCCGGCCTCGATGAGCTCCTCGGGATAGCCCTCCTCGCGCAGGATCGGCGCGCCGTCCTGCGGATGCTTGTCGAGCGTGGGGTGGATCTCGTAGTCGAAGTCGTGAAGCAGCGCCACGCAGCCCCAGAACTCCTCGTCCTCCCCGTAGAGCCGCGCGTAGTACCGCACGGAGGCCTCGACGGCGAGGGCGTGCCGAAGGAGCGCCTCCGACTTCGTGTAGCGCGTGAGCGTCTCCCACGCCTGTTCTCGAGTCGGCCGCACCGCGGAGTACCATAGCCGCCGCCCGTTGGCCCTTTCGAACCTCCAGCAGACCGTCGCCCCTTACGGAACCTGGTCTTCGCCGATCACGGCGGAGCTCGCGGCGCGGGCCGGGACGCGTCTGACGGGAGCCTGGCTCGAGCGTGGCATCGCGTGGTGGCTGGAAGGACGGCCCGCCGAGAACGGCCGAGTCGTCCTCATGAAGGCAGAGCCCGGGCGTGAGCCGGTCGACGTCGTCCCGGCGGCGTTCAACGTGCGGACGATGGTGCACGAGTACGGCGGCGGCGCCTACTGCGTGCACGAGGGCACGGCGTTTTGCTCGAACTTCGAGGATCAGCGTCTCTATCGCGTGGACCCAGGCGTGGAGCCGCTTCCAATCACGCCGGCCGTCGGAGGCGCAGCTCATCGCTACGCGGACGGAAGCGTCACGCCCGACGGCCGCCTGTGGATCGGCGTCCGCGAGCGCCACGATGTCGGCAAGCGCTCACGCGACGTGGTCAACGAGCTCGTGGCGATACCGATCGACGGCTCAGGTGAGCCGACGCGGATCGCGGGCGGCCGCGACTTCTACTCGAGCCCGCGCATCTCGCCCGACGGCACGCGCCTCTGCTTCCTGGCGTGGAACCTCCCATGGATGCCGTGGGACGGCTGCGAGCTCTTCATGGCCGATCTCGCGCCCGACGGGACGCTCGGAGATGTCATGCACGTCGCCGGGTGTGACGGGGAAGAGTCGATCTGGCAGCCCGAGTGGAGCCCGACCGGCGATCTCGTGTTCGCGAGCGATCGCAGCGGATGGTGGAATCTCGAGTGCGTCCGCGCCGGCGAGCGCAGCGTCCTGTACGAGGCGGAGGCGGAGTTCGGGTATCCGGCGTGGGTGTTCGGCACGCGATCGTTCGCGTTCCTCGAGGACGGCCGGATGTTCGTGACCTACGACGACGGAGGACGAACGTCGTTCGGGGTTCTCGATCCCGAGTCACAGACACTCGAGGCGCTCGAGCTCGCCTACGACGCCCTGTGGAGCTCACCCTCGGTTGCGGCGGAAGGCGTCACGGTGTTGTTTCTCGCGGGATCGGCGACGATTCCGAACGAGCTGGTGCGGCTCGACGTTTCGACAGGATCGACGGAGACGCTTTGGCAGAGCTCGCGCGTGCCGGTCGATCCTTCGCACTTCTCGGTGCCGCGAGCGATCGAGTTCCCAACGGAGGACGGCCTGACGGCGCATGCCCTCTTCTACTCGCCTTCGAGCCCGGCGCACCGCGCTCCGGTCGACGAGCGGCCTCCGTTGATCGTGATGAGCCATGGCGGGCCGACGAGCAACGCGACCCCGATCTTCAGCCTCGAGCTCCAGTTCTGGACGAGCCGCGGCTTCGCCGTCGTCGATGTGAACTACGGCGGGTCCACGGGATACGGACGCGCATACCGTGAGCGCCTGAACCAACAGTGGGGCGTGGTCGACCTCCAGGACTGTGTCAACGCTGCGCGGTACCTCGTGTCCGAGGGAGAAGCCGATGGCGGGCGCCTGTTGATCCGCGGTGGGAGCGCCGGCGGTTACACCACGATCTGCGCGCTCACCTTCACGGACGAGTTCGCCGCCGGAGCCTCGTACTACGGGATCGCCGACCTCGAGCAGTTCGGCGGTGGCGAGACCCACAAGTTCGAGCTCGAGTACGAGCACACGCTCGTCGGGCCGTACCCGGAGGCGGCGGAGGTCTATCGGGCCCGGAGCGCGATCCACTTCGTCGACCAGATACGGACGCCGATGCTCGTCCTCCAGGGGGCCGACGACATGATTGTCCCGCCCTCCCAGGCCGAGCTGATCGTCGGTGCGCTCCGAGAGCGCGGGATCCCGCACGCCTATCTGCTCTTCGAGGGCGAGGGCCACGGCTTCCGCAAGGCGGAGACGGTCGTGGCGTCGCTCGAGGCGGAGCTGTCCTTCTACGCCCAGATCCTCGGCTTCGAGCCGGGCGACTCCATCCCGCGACTTGAGATCGAACATCTCCCTTCCTGACGTCCGAGGCGGCGCGAGGACCGCCGAGTACGATTCCCGCCCGATGCAGTCCTTCGTGATCGAAGGAGGTCGCACGCTCAGCGGGACCGTCCGTGCGGCCGGCAACAAGAACGGCGCCCTGCCGATCCTCGCCGCGACCGTCCTCGCCTCCGACGAGGTCCGCCTCTCGAACGTCCCCCGGATCCGTGACGTGGAGACAATGGTCGAGCTTCTCGTCGATCTCGGGGCCGATGCCGAGTGGACGGGGGCGAACGAGGTCCGGGTCGATCCGGGCAGCGTTTCGAAGACGGATCTCGATCCCGCCCTCGCGCGGGAGATTCGAGCCTCCTTCCTGCTCGCCGGGCCGCTGCTCGCGCGGTTCGGGCGCGTCACGGTGCCTCCTCCGGGCGGAGACGTGATCGGAAGACGGCGCTTGGACACCCATGTCCACGCCTTCGCGGCGTTGGGCGCCGAGGTAGAGCTCGACGGCGTCTACGACCTCTCCGCGAGCGGCCTCAAGGGCACGCGGGTGTACCTCGACGAGGCGTCTGTCATGGGAACAGAGAACGCGATCATGGCGGCAGTCCTCGCCGATGGGGAAACCGTGCTCGGCCACGCCGCCTGTGAGCCCCACATCCAGGATCTCTGCCGGTTTCTCGTCTCGCTCGGAGCGCGGATCGAGGGCATCGGCTCGAACGTGCTGCACATCCAGGGCGTCGACGAGCTCGACGGGGGCGAGTACCGCATCGGGCCCGACCACATCGAGGTCGCAAGCTTCGTCGGGCTCGCCGCGGCCACCGGCGGCGAGGTCGTGGTCGAGGACGTCGAGCCCGACGACCTGATCTCGATCGTGCCTGCGTTCCGCAAGCTCGGAATCGAGCTCGACGTCTTCGACTCGAGTGTCCGCGTTCCGGCCGGGCAGCGCCTGCTCATCGAGGACGACTTCGGCGGGCAGATCCCGAAGATCGAGAGCGGGATCTGGCCGGCGTTCCCGGCCGATCTCACGTCGATCGCCGTCACCGTCGCTACCCAGGCGCGCGGCACGATCCTCATCTTCGAGAAGATGTTCGAGAGCCGCCTGTTCTTCGTCGACAAGCTCGTGTCGATGGGGGCGCGCATCATCCTCTGCGACCCTCATCGTGTCGTCGTGACCGGGCCGGCGACCCTCTACGGTGAGCGGCTCGAGAGCCCGGACATCCGTGCGGGGATGGCGATGGTGATCGCCGCGCTCTGTGCAGACGGCACCTCGACGATCGGAAATATCGGCCAGATCGATCGCGGCTACGAGCGGATGGACGAGCGCCTTCGCGGTCTCGGGGCCGCGATCGAGCGGGCTGACCTTTGACGGAGGAGGCAGCGGCGCAGATCGTGGTCGACCGCCCCGGCGAGAGCTCGATCGCGACGGGTGTCGCCGTGCTCGACCACTTGCTGGGGGTGCTCGCCGAGGCTGGCGGCTTCGGCGTCAGGCTGGAGATCGCTCCGGACGAGCCGGAGGCCGAAGTGGACAAGGCGGGGGCGGCTCTCGGTGCGGCTTTCAAGCCTCTTCTCGGACAGCGTGGGGTCGGTATCGTGGCCGCCGACGAGGCGCTCGCGATGGTCGTCGTCGAAGTCTCGGGCGAGGCACTGGTCGCCTCGAACGCCGATCTCACCTCGACGAAGGCTGGCGGGCTCCGCACGGATCTTGCGGCGGCGTTTCTCCGTGGGCTCGCGGAGGAAGCAGGGCTGACGATCCACGTACGGCTTTTCGAGGGCGAGGACTCGCAGCATGTCCTGGAAGCGATCTTCAAGGCGCTCGGTGTCGCGCTCGCCGACGCCCGGCCGGAGGAGTAGACATGGCGAACAAGGACGTGATCAGCACCGACCGCGCCCCGGGGCCGTTCCAGGGCGCTCCGTACAACCAGGCGATCCGCGTCGGCGACCTCGTATTCGTCGCCGGCCAGCTCGGCATCGTGCTCGAGTCGGGCGACCTCGCGGGCGAGACCGTGGAGGAGCAGACCGAGGAGATCATGCGCAACATGTCAGCGATCCTCGAGGCCGCGGGCAGCGGGCTGGACAAGCTCGTGAAGACCACGGTTTTCCTGCTCGACCTCGCCGACTTCGCCGCGATGAACGAGGTCTACGCGAAGCACGTCGGCGACCGCGCGCCCGCTCGCTCGACGATCGGCATCTCGCAGCTCCCGAGCGGCGCCCGGGTCGAGATCGAAGCCATCGCGCATACCTAGCCGCGCAGCGTGAATTCGCCGAGGGTGTGACGCGTTCGGACGTCCGTTGTGGACGTGCTCAGGGTCTGACCCTAGTTTCAAACGCCACGACCGCTGTCGTCGCAGTGATGGCGGCACAATGAGCCGATGCGGGCGGAGGAGGTCATCGCCACCCACGGGAACACCGACTTCGACGCGTTCGCGGCGATGGTCGCTGCGCGCCGGCTCTATCCCGGCGCCGTCGTCGCGGTCGGTGCGCTGAACCGCAACGTCCGCGAGTTCTACCGCCTGCACGCGGAGGAGCTCGGCGCGGTGGTGGAGAGCTCTCGCCTCGAGCTCGACGCGATCCGTCGCTTGGTCGTCATCGAGACCACGAATGCCTCGCGCCTCGGCGAGCTCGAGCCCACGGCGCTCGACCCGGCGGTCGAGAAGATCCTCTTCGATCATCATGGCGACGCCGCGTTCCCCGAGTGGATCGACCCCGCCGCCGCAGTCCTTTCCACCGACGGCGCGCTCACGACGACGCTCGTCGGAATCCTCGCCGAGCGCGAGATTCTGCCCACGCCCCTCGAGGCGACGACGTTCGCTCTGGGGATCCACGAGGACACGGGCTCGCTCACGTATGCGACGAGCACGCAGCGCGACGCAGACGCGCTCAGCTGGTGCCTGCGCCACGGAGCGCGCCAGGATCTCGTTGCGGCGTACCTGCACACGCCGTTGTCAGCAGGCGAGCGCGATCTCCTCAACCACCTCCTCGAGGGGCTCGAGCCGATCGGCACCGGCGGCGAGGAGCTTCTGCTCGCAGCCGTTCGATGGCCGAAGTACGTGGACGGGATCTCGAACCTCGCGCACAAGATCGTCGACCTCACCGACACGAAGGCGCTCGTGCTCCTCGTCGAAATGGAGGAGCGAGTGTTCGCGGTCGTACGTAGCCGCAGCGATCTCGTGGACGCCTCCGCCGTGGCGGCGGCCCTCGGTGGCGGAGGGCACGCACAGGCCGCCTCGGCCATCCTTCGCGCGGATCTCGGCGAAGCGCGCAGGCTGGTGATCTCCGCACTCGAGCATGCCCCGCAAGAGCCTCGCCGCGCCCGCGATGTCATGTCGACACCTCCACGGTCGGTCGAGCCGGAGCACTCCGTCCGCGACGCGATGGCGTTGTGTCAGCGCCACGGACAGAGCGGAGTGTTCGTCACCGAGAACGGACGCGTCGTCGGGTCGGTGAGTCGCGAGGATCTCGACAAGGCGATCGCCCACGGGCTCGCGCACGCACCGGTGCGGGGAGTCATGAGTGGGCGTGCGGCCACGACGACCGAGAACGCGACGCTCTCGGAGCTGCGCGTGCTCGTCACGGACGCCGAGGACGGACGCGTGGCCGTAGTGAGAGACGCCGAGCTCGTGGGCGTCGTCGCTCGCGTCGATCTCCTGCGAGCGCTCGAGGGCATCGAGGACGATCGCGAGCAGACGGGTGAGAGCCTTGCCGTCGAGCTCGAGAGCATCGAGCGCCTGCGTGTGCTGTTCGATGCGGTGGCGTCGCTCGGCGATCGCGCCGAGGCCGTCTACCTCGTCGGCGGCACCGTCCGCGACATCCTTATCGGCGAGGAGGGGTTCGACATCGACATCGCGGTCGAAGGTGATGCGATCGAGTTCGCGCGCTCGCTCGCCGCAGCGCTCGGAGGCCGCATCACGCCGCACCGGAAGTTCGGCACGGCGATCGTCCTCTACGGGGAGGGCGACCGAATCGACGTGGTCACGACGCGCACCGAGTTCTACGACGCGCCGGGGGCGCTTCCGACCGTCGAACGTGCCGGGCTGCGCGAGGATCTCTTCCGTCGCGATTTCACGATCAACGCCATGGCCGTGACGCTGGAGCCCGCCTCGTTCGGCCGGCTCTTCGATCCGTTCGGAGGCCGAGTGGACCTGCGGGCGGGTCTGCTGCGGGTGCTCCACAACCTCTCGTTCATCGACGACCCGACGAGGATCTTCCGCGCGATCCGGTACGAGGCGCGGTACGGGCTTCGGCTCGAGGAGCATTCGGCGCAACTCGCACGCAGCTGCATCGACATGGGCCTCGTGGGAGATCTGTCGTCGGCTCGTCTCCGGGACGAGCTGCACGCGCTTCTCGAGGACCCTGGCGCCGTCGGCGGAATCCTCCGCCTCGGCGAGCTCGGGGCAGATCGCGCGATCCATCCTCGTCTCCGCGCGGATGCGGACGCCGCTGCGCTGTTCGAGCGCGCGCTCGAGCTTCGCAACGAGCTGGAAGTCGACGTTCCGGCCTGGCGCGTCGGTCTCGCGGTGCTCGGGCGAGACCTGACGCCAGGGGAGGCGTACGACTGGCTCGAGCGGCTGAAGGTGCGACGGCGCGACGGCGACCGGATCGCAGGCGCCATCACGGTCGCACCGCGAATCGTGCAACGACTGCGCGGTGAGGAGCTCGAGCCGGCAGACGTGGTCTCCCTCGCCGACGCGTTCGCTCCGGATGCGCCCCTTCTGGCCCTCGCCCACGAGAACCAGCAGAAGCTCCGAGACTACTTCGAGCGACTCCGGGACGTCCACATCGAGATCGGCGGCGCGGAGCTCGCGGAGCTCGGCCTCTCAGAGTCGCCGCGAGTCGGCGAGGTACTCGCAGAGCTCCGCCGCAGGAAGCTGAACGGCGAGCTGGACGGGCGTGAGTCGGAGCTCGAGGCGGCGAGAGAGCTCATCGCCGCGGCGGCGGACGCATGACGATCGCTACGAGCGACGAGATCACGGAGCGGTATCAGCGGGTCCAGGACGAAATCGGTAAGAACGTCACGCTCGTCGTCGCGACGAAGTACGTCTCAGTGGAGGAGATGGCGGTTCTCGCCGACGCGGGGGTGGACGTGGTGGGGGAGAACCGCGCCCAGGACCTCGAGCGCAAGCACGAGGCGTACGGGGACGCGTTTCGCTGGCACTTCATCGGCCACCTCCAGTCCAACAAGGTGAAGGTGGTGAACCGGTTGTGCGAGCTCGTGCATTCGCTGTCGTCCGAGTCGGCCGGAGGACGGCTTTCGGTGCCGGCGCTCGTCGAGGTGAATCTCTCGGGCGAGGAGACGAAGTCAGGCGTCGCTCCGGACGAGGTCGCGCGCTACCGCGAGCGCTTCCCGTCCATTCGCGGCCTGATGACGATGCCGCCGTCGACAGCCGACCCCGAGACCTCCCGGCCGTACTTCCGCCGTCTGCGCGAGCTCGCGGCCGAGAATGGCCTCAACCAGCTCAGCATGGGAACATCCCAGGACTACCGCGTCGCGGTGGAGGAGGGAGCGACGCTGGTGCGCATCGGCGAGGCGCTGTTCCGCCCGGGTTAGAATCGCCACCGCATGGGCTTCTCCGACCTCTGGAGCCGGACCCTCGTCTACTTCGGGATCGCCGAGGAAGAGGAGTGGGACGAGTCCGGCTACGCGACGAACGAGCAGCTCGAGGAGAGCTACAACCGGCGCGACCGGCAGAACGTGCGGAGGTTACCGAAGACGGCTGAGAGTGACGACTGGGCCTCCGCCGAGGAGCCGCCGGCGCGGTCGTCCCGGCGGCAGCCGCGCTTACGCAGCGTGGACCCGGGCCCGCCGGCGAAAGTCCACCTCGTCGTTCCGCGAAGCTTCAACGACGCCCAGCAGATCGCCGACCGCTTCAAGGCGTCGGTTCCCGTGATCCTCAACCTGCAGAGTGCGGACACGGATCTCTCCAAGCGGCTGATCGACTTCGCGAGCGGCCTGACGTACGCGCTCGACGGCAGCATGCAGCGCGTTGCCGACAAGGTCTTCCTGCTGACGCCGCGAGATGTGGAGCTGTCGGCGGAAGAGCGGGCGCGTGCGTTGGAGCGGGGCGGCTTCTACAACCAAGCGTAGAGGCGGGGAAAGCCGGAACCCGCTCGCGCGGTTTTCGGCTTCGCGAAATCCCTGGAGGCGTCCACTTCGCGGCCGCGGCGTTCGCCTCTCTATCAAGGAGAACCCCAGCCTCGCGGCGAAAGCCACTTCCGATGGGCGTTCCAGCCTCGTTCGGGCTGCTTTTCGACACCGCCTCGCAGCTACAGAGCTTCGTGCGCGTCTTCGTATGGATCTACATCCTGCTCATCTTCGCGTGGGTCATCCTGTCCTGGGTTCGACTCCCGTATTCCAGCACGGTCGCAACTGTGCAAAGGTTCTTGGACGAAGTCGTCGTCCCCTATCTCCGGCTGTTTCGGTGGCTCCCGAGGCTCGGGCCGTTCGACCTGTCCCCGATCGTCGGTGTCGTCGTCCTGCTCGTTGCGGCCGAGCTCGTCTCCAACCTGATCGAGGCGATCCTCTAAGGAGGTCACATGCCGCTCACGCCAGTCGAAATCAGACACCTTCAGCTCCGTCGCACATTCCTCCGCGGGTACCGCCCAAGAACCGTGGAAGCTCTCCTCAGCGAGATTGCGGACAGCTTCGAGGAGGTGTGGCGCGAGCGCGCCGATCTTGCCGACCAACTCGACGAGCTCGAGACCGAAGCCTCGAAGCATCGTGAGCTCGAGGCGCTTCTCCGCTCGACCCTCGTCTCCGCGGAGCGCGCGGCACAGGATATGAAGGAGCAGGCTCGCCGCGAGTCGGACTTGATCGTGCAGGAAGCCCACGCCGAGGGTCGGCGCGTGACCCGCGAGGCGGCGGCCGAGAGGCAGCGGCTGGAAGAGGACGTGCGCAAAATCCGCGCGCTCCTGCGCACCGCCCTCGAGTCGCTCGACAGCGAGCCGCGCACGGAGGAGCGTTCAGAGCAGCGAGTCGAAGCTCCGCCGGCGAAGCCCGTGCCGATCGAGGAGCTCACCGACCCGGGTATCCGCAGAGTCGCGGGCTGACTTGTGCGCAAGACCGGCATTCGCTCGCGCGAATTCCGGCCGCGCGGAAGGCCCTGAAGGCGTCCGCTTCGCGGCCGCTGCCGCTTCTTGAACTGCACCGCCCTTCCTTGAGCGCAAGACCGGCATTCGCTCGCGCGAATTCCGGCCGCGCGGAAGGCCCTGAAGGCGTCCGCTTCGCGGCCGCTGCCGCTTCTTGAACTGACCGCCCTGTGCGCGCGAGTCCCGCCGATATCCTTCGGGCCGTGAGCGGCGCCGGCACACGCCTGGATCTCGACCATTTCCGTGGGGAGCTGAAGAAGGAGCTCGAGCAGCTCAGGGCCGCGCGCGCGAGCGTGAATCACGTCGGCTCCCTGATCGAGGAGACGGGAGATCTCTCGACCGGAGCGGATGAGCTCGCCGACAACGCGACGGAGACGTACATGCGGGAGCTCGACGACGGACTCGGGGAGAACGCGGACCACCTGATCGCCGAGATCGAGGCCGCGCTCGCCCGAATCGAGGACGGGTCGTACGGCACCTGTGTCGTCTGCGGCAAGCCGATCGACGCGGAGCGACTCGAGGCGGTTCCGTACGCAACGCTCTGCATCGACGACAAGCGCGCGCAGGAGCGCGGTTGAGCGAGCCTGCACGAGACACTCAGGTCGACGTTCGCGTTGGATCGACGGCGAACGCGCTGCGGCCGATCTCGTCCGCGGAGCGGTCGCTCGCGGCCGGCCCCGCGCAATGGCTCGCGCTGCTGACAATCGGGGCGGCGGCGATCGTCGCCGACCAGCTGACGAAGCAGGTCGTCGGTCGCACGGTCGACGTCGGCGACCGAGTGGAGCTCCTCGGTCCGTTCTCGATCCACCACGTCGAGAACTCGGGCATCGCGTTCGGTCTGTTCGCGAGCCGAACGAGCTCCGTGATCGCGATCACCGCGTTCGCGGTGTGCCTGATGGTCTGGTTCTTCGCGCGCTCGGGCAAGCGCCATCCGGTCCTCCCCGTGGGGTTGGGCCTCGTCATCGGCGGCAGCATCGCGAACTTGATCGACCGTGTGCGCCTCGGTCGGGTGACGGACTTCCTCGACCTCGACGCGTGGCCGGCGTTCAACCTCGCCGACATGTTCATCGTCGTCGGGGTCGCGGTGCTGTTCAGCGCGCTCGTCCTCGCCGACCGCTCGCGCCACATGCACGGCGCACGCGATGAGGACACTGCGCTTCAGCGTCGCTGAGACCGACGCGGGCACACGCCTCGACAAGGTGCTCGCCGGGCGCGAAGAAGTCGGCTCGCGTGCGCTGGCGGAGAGGATGCTGCGCGACGGGTCGGTTCGAGTGGACGGAGCGCCGCGTCCGAAGAGCCACCGACTCGAGGCGGGCTCCGTCGTCTCCGCCGAGCTTCCGGGACCCCCGGCCGGCCTCGAGGCAGAGCCCGTGTCGGTGCCGATCGTGTACGAGGACGAGCATCTTCTCGTCCTCGACAAACCGGCCGGGCTCGTCGTCCATCCGGGCGCAGGCGTGCGAGAAGGCACGCTCGTCGCCCAACTCCTCTCTCTGGGCGCCGCTGGCGGACCGGATCCGGAGCGGCCCGGCGTCGTCCATCGTCTCGATCGCGACACGTCGGGCCTCCTTGTTGCCGCGCGCTCCGAGGCCGCCTATGAGGCGCTGCACCAGGCGATCAGACGTCGCGACGTCGAACGACGGTATCTCGCACTCGTCCGCGGGTCGCCGCGGTCACGGACGGGTCGAATCGAGGCGCCGATCGGCCGCGACCGTCGCGATCCCACGAGGCGCTCACTTGACACCGTCGAGCCCCGCGATGCGGTTACGCACTTCGAGGTTCTCGAGCTCATGAGCGAGCACGCGTTGCTAGACGTGCGCCTGGAGACGGGCCGGACGCATCAGATCCGAGTGCACCTGGCGGCGGTCGACCTCCCCGTCTCGGGAGACCCGCAGTACGGCGTCCGCGGCGACCTCGGGCTCGAGAGGCAGTTTCTGCACGCGCACCGACTCCGCTTCCGGCATCCGCTGCGCGAAGAACAGATCGACGCCGAGTCTCGGCTCCCGTCCGACCTCGAACCCGCGCTGGCGCTGGCTCGACGGCTACACTCTCCGACGTCCTAGACCCGACCATCCGGCGATCCAGCCGAGGCGGGGGTGCCGCGTCTTGAGCGCGGTTCCGCCCGGCCCGCCGGCGCACCACTGTCAAACCACCTGAAAGGGGCTGAATTGTCAGTCGTAACCATGCGGGAACTGCTGGAGGCCGGCGTTCACTTCGGCCACCAGACCCGGCGCTGGAATCCGAAGATGCGCCGATACATCTTCGCCGAGCGCGGAGGCATCTACATCATCGACCTCCAGAAGACGCTCGAGTTGCTCGAAGAGGCGCACGACTTCGCGCGCAACGTCGCGGAGCGCCGCGGAACGATGCTGTTCGTCGGCACCAAGAAACAGGCGCAGGACGCCGTGCGGGATCATGCGACCCGGGTCGGGATGCCGTATGTGTCGAATCGTTGGCTCGGCGGCCTCCTCACCAACTGGCGAACGATCTCCGAGCGCATCGCGTACTTGCACGACCTGCGTCGCCTGCAAACGGAAGGACAGCTCGAGCTGCTTCCCTCGAAGGAGCGGATCACCCTCACAGGCGAGCTCGAGAAGCTCGAGGCGAACCTGGGCGGCGTCGCCGACATGAAGCGCCAGCCGGACGCGGTCTTCGTCATCGACCTGAAGAAGGAGCAGCTGGCAGTGCGCGAGGCGCGTCGGCTCGGCGTGCCCATCGTCGGCCTTGTCGACACGAACGCCGATCCGGACGAAGCCGACTTCGTCATTCCGGGAAACGACGACGCCATCCGCGCGTCGAACCTGATCGCGAAGGTCGTGGCCGACGGCATTGCCGCCGGCCAGGCGATGGTCGGCGCACAGGAGTTCACCCCGCCGGCTGTTGAGCACGCGCCATCCGATTCGCCGGACGACGTCGCGTCTGACCCGGAAACCGAGACCCCGTCCTCAGAGGCTCCGGCGGCCGAGCCGGAGCCAGTGGCGCAAGCCGCAGAACGAGCGCCAGCGGCGACAGCCGCAGAACGAGGGCCGGAGCCAGCGGCCGTCGCCGCAGACGGGGGCGAAGACCAATGAGCACGACAATCAGCGCGGGCCTCGTCAAAGAACTCCGCGACCAGACGGGCGCAGGGATGATGGACTGCAAGCGCGCACTCGAGGAGACCGACGGAGATCTCGAAGCGGCCCGGACGCTGCTGCGAGAGCGCGGAATGGCGTCTGCCGGCAAGCGCGCAGGGCGCTCCACGACCGAGGGCCTCGTCGGCTACGTCGTCGAGGGCCTGGTCGGTTCGATCGCGGGCATCGGCTGCGAGACCGAGCCCGTCTCCAACAACGAGCAGTTCCAGGCATTCGCCGAGCGAGTGCTCCGCGCCGTGCACGCAGAAGGCCCGGCCGCGGTCGAGGGGTTCGAGGAGGAGCGGATGGAGCTCGTCGGCAAGCTCGGCGAGAACATCGTGGTCGTCGACGCGGCGCGCTTCGACGCGCCGGCCGGAAACGTCGTCGCCGGGTACGCTCATCCGCCGGCGAACAAGATCGGCGTTCTCGTCGAACTCCAGGGCGGATCGCCCGAGCTCGCCCGTCAGGTCGCGATGCACATCTCGTTCGCGGCTCCGGAGTGGAGCGTGCGCGACGACGTACCGGGTGAGACGGCTGAAGCGGAGCGCGCGATCTTTCTCAACTCCGACGAGGTGCAGTCGAAGCCCGAGCCGGCGCGTGAGAAGATCGTGGACGGCATGCTGCAGAAGCGCTTCTTCGCGGCTACCCCTGGCGGAGTCCTCGCCGAGCAGGCATGGATCCACGACGCGTCGAAGACCGTGGGGCAGGCGCTCGACGAGGGCAATGCGTCGGTCGTTCGGTTTACACGGGTTTCGGTCACGGGGTGACGGCGCGCACCGAAACGGCAACCGCGAGTGTCTCCACGGAGACGCCGGCGCCATTCCGTCGCACGCTCCTGAAGCTTTCCGGTGAGGCGTTGCTGGGCGGGCGCCAGTACGGGATCGATCCCAACACCGTCGTCGCGATCGGCGAGGAGGTGCTCGCCGTGCACGACGCGGGGACCGAGCTCGCGATCGTCGTCGGTGCGGGGAACATCTATCGCGGCATGTCTGCCGCCGCCGAGGGCATGGACCGCGCGACCGCGGACTACGCCGGGATGCTGGCGACGCTCCTGAACGCGTTGACGCTCCAGGACGCGCTCGAGCGGCTGGGTGTCCACACCCGCGTGCAGTCGGCGATCACCGTGTCCGAGGTCGCCGAGCCGTACATCCGCCGCCGCGCGATACGACATCTCGAAAAGGGGCGGATCGTCATCTTCGCGGCCGGCACCGGCAACCCGTTCTTCACGACGGACACCGCCGCAGCTCTGCGGGCGCTCGAGATCGGCGCCCAGGCGATCCTCATGGCGAAGAACAACGTCGAGGGCGTGTACGACGGCGATCCGAACGAGAACCCGGAAGCGCGGTTCCTTCCCGAGCTCACGCATCTGGAGGCGATCGAGCGCGGGTTGAAGGTCATGGACACGACAGCGCTCTCCCTGTGCATGGACAACCGGCTGCCGATCTACGTCTTCGAGCTCGCCAAGGGGAACATCCGCCGCGTCGCGGCCGGCGAGCGCGTCGGAACGATCATCTCGACCCCGAGCTCCTAACGAAGGAGGGCGTATGGCTGCGATCGAGGACTTCCTCGCGGACGCGAAGCGGCGGATGGACAAGTCGATCGAGGCGACGCACCACGAGTTCAACTCGATCCGCACCGGCCGCGCATCGCCGGCTCTCCTCGACCGCGTCACGATCGACTACTACGGCACGCCGACGCCGCTCAAGAGCCTGGCGTCGATCTCCGCGCCCGAGGCGCGCATGCTCACCGTGCAGCCCTTCGACCCCGGCTCGATGAAGTCGATCGAGCGCGCGATCCAGGAGTCCGACCTCGGCCTGACTCCCTCGAACGACGGCAAGCTCATCCGCCTGCCGATCCCGACGTTGACGGAGGAGCGGCGCAAGGAGCTCGTGAAGGTCGTGCGGCGCGTGGGGGAGGACGGGAAGGTCGCAATCCGCAATGTCCGCAGGGATGTCATGCAGCACCTGCGCGAGCTCGTCACCAAGGGCGACGTGGGCGACGACGAGGAGAGGCGCGCGGAGCAGCAGGTGCAGAAGATCACCGACGAGCACACGAAGGCGATCGACGATCTCCTGAAGGTCAAGGAGACGGAGATCATGGAGGTCTGAGGGCTGGCCACGGCCGCTCCCAGTGACGAGCCACCAGCAGCACGTAGCGTCGCCATCATCATGGACGGAAACGGGCGCTGGGCCGCTTCCCGCAACCTGCCCGTCGCCGAGGGGCATCGCGAGGGAGCCCGCGCGCTCCGGCGGACGGTCGAGGCGGCAATCGACCTCGGCGTGCGCTCCCTGGCCGTGTATGCGTTCTCGACCGAGAACTGGGCGCGTCCGCACGACGAGGTGGAGTCGATCATGGAGCTCCTTGACGAGACGATCGACCGCGAGCTCCCGGACCTCGCGCGCCAGGGCGTGCGCACGCGGTTCTTCGGTCGGCGCGATCGGATTCCTGAGACGCTGAGAGAAAAGATGGCCACGCTCGAGACGGAGACCGCCAGGAACGACCGCCTCCACCTCTGGATCGCCTTCGACTACGGGAGCCGGGCCGAGCTGGTCGAAGCCGTGCGCCAGGTCGTCGCTGATGGGGTGAGTCCCGAGGACGTGTCCGAGCAGACCCTGGCCGAGCGCCTCTTCGCCCCCGAGCTCCCCGATCCCGACCTCGTGATCCGTACCTCCGGCGAGCAGCGGCTATCGAACTTCCTCCTGTGGCAGTCCGCCTACGCCGAGCTCGTGTTCACGGACACCTACTGGCCCGACTTCGGCGAGGACGAGCTGCGCGCCGCGCTCGAGGAGTACGCGCGCCGCGGGCGGAGGTTCGGCGCTCGATGAATCCCCTGCTCTCGCGGATCCTCGTCGCGGCGATCCTCCTGCCGGTCGTCATCGGCCTCGTCTATCTCGGCGGCTGGTCGCTCTTCGCCCTCGCGTTCGTCGCCGGCCTCCTTGCTCTCCACGAGCTGTATCGCATGGCGCGAGAACGCAGGCCGCTCGTGATCGCGGGCTACGCGGGGTTCGCCCTCACGCTGCTCGGGCTCCAACTCGGAGACCTCCCGTGGATGGTCGCAGGCATCCTGGCGACCCTCTTTCTCTCGTTCGTCTTCTACGGCCTGTCCGACATCCGCGCGTCCGCGACGACGTCGTTCGGCGTCACGCTCCTCGGAGTCGTCTGGGTGGGAGCGGGGCTCGGGTTCTTGCTGCTCGTGCGGGACGTCCCCGAATACGGCTTCTGGGCCGTCATCGCCGTCATGTTCACCGTGTTTGCCGCGGACACGGCCGCGTTCTTCGTCGGTCGCACGCTCGGGAGGCACAGCCTGGCGCCTTCGATCTCGCCGGCGAAGACCTGGGAGGGCCTGGCCGGAGGGGTCCTGGCCGCGATGGCCGCGGCGTTCCTGATTCTCTACAAGGATCGCGACGAGTTCCTGACGATCCCCGAGACGCTGCTCCTGGGAGCCGCGGTCGCGCTCGCCGCGGTCTTCGGCGACCTGTTCGAGTCGGCGGTGAAGCGCGACCTGCAGGCGAAGGACTCAGGACGCCTGCTGGGTGGCCACGGCGGCATGCTCGACCGCCTGGACGCACTGCTCTGGGCCGGTCCGGCGGCGTACTTCGTGATCCTCGGGGTCAGCTGACCGCGGTTCCGCCACACTTCGCGGCATGATCCAGGCGGCGATCGCTCGGCTCCTCGACGGGCGACACCTTGCTCGCGACGAGGCCCGCTCCGTCATGGACGAGATCATGAGCGGCGAAGCGACACCCGCGCAGATCGCCGGCTTCCTCGTCGCGCTCCGGGCGAAGGGGGAGACGGTGGCCGAGATCGCGGGGTGCGCGGAGGCGATGCGCGACCACGCGCTGCCGGTGCGGCCGGAGCGGAACGATCTCGTGGACACGGCCGGGACCGGCGGGGACGGCGCTCGGACGCTCAATATCTCGACCGCCGCCGGGATCGTCGCGGCCGCCGCCGGTGCCGCCGTCGCGAAGCACGGAAACCGCGCGGTCTCCTCCGCCTCGGGCTCGGCAGACGTGATCGAGGCCCTCGGGTTCCGGCTCGAGCTCCCGCCGGACCGGATCGCGCGCTCGATCGACCTCTACGGCTTCGGATTCATGTTCGCGCCGGTGCATCATCCGGCGATGCGACACGCTGCACCCGTTCGGCGCGAGCTCGGGACGCGGACGATCTTCAACCTCATCGGCCCGCTCACGAACCCCGCCGGCGCGCGGTCTCAGGTCATGGGCGTCTACTCGCCCGAGCTCGCCCGGACGGTCGCGGAGGTGATCGCGATGCTCGGCGCGACTCGGGCCTTCGTCGTCCACGGCGCGGGCGGCGTCGACGAGCTCTCACCGGCCGGGCCGAACCTCGTCTACGAGGTCGTGGGCGAGGAAGTCAGAGAGCTGACGGTCGATCCCACCGAGCTCGGTCTACGTCGCTGCGAGCCCGACGAGTTGCGCGGCGGTGATCCGGCGGAGAACGCGGAGGCGATCAGACGCGTGCTCGCCGGGGAGAACGGCGCCCAGAGCGACGCGATCCTCCTCAATGCCGCCGCGACGATCGCCGCCGGCGGGCGCGCGGACGACCTGTCAGACGGCCTCGAGCTCGCGCGCGAGGCGGTTGCCTCGGGTGCCGCGGCCGAGCGGCTCGAGCAGCTCGTGGCGTTCTCGCGGGTTGACGACTGATGGGACGCTTGCGCGACGCCCTGGCGACGACGGGGCTGCAGAGCATCGCGGAGGTCAAGCGCAGATCGCCGTCCGCGGGTGACCTGCGCCCCGATGCCGATCCTGCCGCACTCGCGGCGTCATATGAGCGGGCCGGCGCAGCGGCGGCTTCGATTCTCGTCGACGCACGTTTCGGGGGCTCGTGGGAGGACCTTCGTGCCGCGCGCTCGGCAGCACGTCTCCCGCTGCTGGCGAAGGGATTCTTCTCGAGCGAGGACGACCTGCGCTGTGCTCGCGAGGCCGGCGCCGACGCGGTGCTCCTCATCCTCCGCGATCTCGACGACGAGACCATGCGGAGGCTGCTAGAAGGGGCCGGAGATCTTGGCCTGGACACGCTCGTCGAGGCTCACGATTGGGAGGAGCTCTCGCGTGCAGCGCGGTTGGACGCACCGGTCATCGGCATCAACGCGCGCGACCTCGCGACCTTCGAAGTCGATCGCCGCGCACAGCTCCACCTCGTGGCCTCGGCGCCGCGGGACCGCATCGTCGTGGCTGAGAGTGGAGTCGAGTCCCGCGCGCACGGCGCCGCTGCGGAGCTTGCGGGAGCCGCCGCGATCCTCGTCGGCTCGGCGCTGATGCGTGCCTCCGACCCCGCGGCGAAGCTCGCAGAGCTCCTGTCGCGCCCCCTTGTGAAGGTGTGTGGCCTCACGCGCGCCGAAGACGTCGACGCAGCGGCGGCCGCCGGCGCGGATATGGCGGGGTTTGTGCTCGCCGATGCGAGCCCGCGTCGGGCGCCAGGAGTTCTTCCCGTGCCCGACACGATGCTCTCGGTGGCGGTCGAGGTCGGGGAGCCGAGTGGGGAGGACGCCGATCTCGTCCAGCTCTACCCGCGCGGAGGAAGGGAAGGTGCGCGGCCGCGACGCCCTTCTCCTTCGCGAGGGCAGAGAGGTCGCCAAGGTGCTCGACCTTCCCTGGCAAGAGCCCGATCCGGGGCACCTCGAGCGGGCCAGTGCAGCGAACGGCCGGATCATGCTCGCGGGAGGCCTCGGGCCGGACAACGTCCGGGCAGCGATCGAGGCGGTTCATCCTTGGGCGGTGGACGCGAGCTCCGCGCTCGAGTCCGCTGTCGGCGTGAAGGATCACGAACGCGTCCGCGCGTACGTGGCGGCCGCACGATGAGCGCACCTGCGACGCCCGGCCTCTACGGGGACTACGGCGGGCGGTACGTCCCGGAGACGCTCGTCCCGGCGCTGGACGAGCTCTCGCGCGGCTGGGAGGAGGCTCGAGAGGACCCCGCGTTTCGCGACGAGCTCGACGAGCTGCTCGAGCGCTTCGCCGGACGCCCGACCCCGCTCTACGAGGCGGCCCGGTTTGCGCCGGCCGGCAAGCGAGTCCTGCTCAAGCGCGAAGACCTGCTTCATACCGGGGCACACAAGATCAACAACGCAGTCGGCCAGGCGCTCCTCGCCGTCCGGCTCGGCAGGCGCCGCATCGTCGCCGAGACAGGTGCGGGGCAGCACGGCGTCGCAACGGCAACGGTCTGCGCGCGCTTCGGGCTCGAGTGCGTGGTGCACATGGGCTCCGAGGACATGCGCCGGCAGCGCACGAATGTCGAGCGCATGCGGCTCCTCGGCGCCGAGGTGAGGCCGGTGGAGTTCGGAACACGCACGCTGAAGGAAGCGACGAGCGAGGCGATCCGCGACTGGATCACGAACGTCGACACGACGTACTACCTCATCGGCTCCTGCGTCGGGCCGCACCCGTATCCCGCAATCGTTCGCGAATTGCAGAGCGTCATCGGGCGCGAAGCCCGCGAGCAGGTCGTCGAGCGGCTCGGGCGACTGCCCGACGCGGTCGTCGCGTGCGTGGGTGGTGGATCGAACGCAATCGGGCTGTTTGCGGGCTTTCTCTCGGACGAAGCGGTTCGGCTCGTCGGGGTCGAGGCCGAGGGCGCCGCGAGCCTCTCAGCGGGGAGGCCGAGCGTGTTACACGGCTCCCGCTCGTCCGTCCTCGCCGACGCGGACGGGCAGGTCGTCGACGCGCACTCGATATCGGCCGGCCTCGACTACCCGGGCGTAGGCCCCGAGCACGCGCACCTGCGCGACTCCGGCCGCGCCGAGTACGTCACGGCATCGGATGCCGACGCACTCGCCGCCTTTCACCGCCTCGCGACCTCGGAGGGCATCCTGCCTGCGCTCGAGCCGGCACACGCGCTCGCCCGCGCGCTCGATCTCGATGCCGAGACGATCCTGGTGGGCCTCTCGGGACGCGGCGACAAGGACCTCGCCGAGGTGCTCGCCCGCTGACCAAGGCGCTCGTCGTCTACCTCATGGCCGGTCCGGATACCCCGGAGCTCGCTTCGGCCGACGGTCTCGGGCGGAGCCGACGTCGTCGAGCTCGGGTTCCCGTTCTCGGATCCTCTCGCGGATGGGCCTACGATCCGCCTCGCGGCCGAGCGCGCGCTCGCGCAGGGAATGCGCACCGCAGCGTGCCTCGAGTGCCTGCGGCGAACACGTGAGCGCGTCGAGGTTCCGCTGATTCCCATGACGTACGCTGCGATCCTCGAGGCGTATGGATGGGAGCGGTTCGCAGCGAATGCGGCCGAGGCCGGAGCGAGCTCGCTGATCGTCGCCGACCTGCCGGTTGATCTTCACCATGAGCTCCGGCGTGTGCAGCTCGTCGCCCCGACCTCGAGCGACGAGCGCATCAGGCTCGCCGCCGAGAAGACCGACGGCTGGCTCTACCTCGTCACGCTCACGGGGACGACCGGCGCACGCACCGACCTGTCGCCCGAGCTCGCGCCGCTCGTCGAGCGCACGCGGCGCTTGACCAGCGTTCCGCTCTATGCCGGATTCGGCATCTCGACGCCCGCGCAAGCTGCGGCTGCGGCGGAGCTCGCCGACGGGATCGTCGTGGGATCGGCGGCGTTGGAAGCGGCAGAGGAAGGAGGCTCGGGGCTCGAGCGCTTCGTTTCCTCGCTCCGGGCAGCCATCAGCTGACCTGCTCGACCACCCAGTCGCGGCAGATCCGCCACGCGTTGCTCGAGGCGTCGATGTGCTCGAAATGCCCGGTTCGCGGGAGCACGCGCAGCTCGCACGGATCGCCGGCCGCCCGCGCGGCGCCGGCGTAGGACTCCGAGATGTCGATCGCGACCCACTCGTCGTGCTCGCCGTGCAGCAGGAGCTGGGCGACTCCTAGTGGCAGCCGTTGGCGCGGAGAGGCCAACGCATACCGCTCCGGAAAGTCTTCCGGCATGCCGCCCATGAGAGCTCGCGTCGGCTCGTTCGACGGTGGAGTGTGGGCTGCGATCCGAAGGTCGGCGATGCCCGCCTGTGACACGACGGCCCGGGGAACCACACGCGGTGCCGCACCGGGTGCGTCGCCCGAGAGGGTCACGCGGGCGGCCGACCAGAGCGCCAGATGCCCGCCGGCACTGTGCCCGATCGCGGCGACGCGGTCGAGGTTCAGCGGTGCGTCGAGATCGGTCAGAAGGTCGACTCCGGCGGCCACATCGGCAAACGTCTCCGGCCAGCCGCCGCCGTTTCCGATCCGCCGGTACTCGAGATTCCAGGCCACGACATCGTGCCGAGCCAGGTCCTGGCAGAGCGCCGTCATCAGCGAGCAGTCATAGCGCGCCTTCCAGAAGCCGCCGTGGATGACGATGACGACCCCGTGCGCCCCGGTCTCGTCTGGAAGAAACAGCTCGCCGTACTGGCTCGCGTCGTCTCCGTAGCGGTGCCGCGAGCGCTCGATGGGGCGAGCGTAGCTTGTTCTGAACGCAAGGGCAGTTAGCCTTTGACTCGTGGCGGCCACCGATCTCAAGCGGATCGCGCTGCTCGGGGCCACCGGCTCGATCGGGCGGCAGGCGCTCGAGATCGTCGATGGGCATGCGGACCTCGAGATCGTCGCGCTCGCATCGGGCTCGCAACCGCTCGACGAGCTTGCCGCGACCCGCGGGGTGGAGCACGTCCAGGTCGGTGGCGATCTGACGGAGCTCCTCGACGCTTCCGAGCCCGATCTCGTCCTGAACGCGGTCGTCGGCTTCGCAGGAGTCGGCGCCACCCTCTGGGCGCTCGAGCGCGGGATCACCCTCGCGCTCGCGAACAAGGAAAGTCTCGTGGCGGCAGGTGACCTGGCCGTGGCCGCCTGGAGGCGGGGCGGAGGGCTCCTGCTGCCAGTCGACAGCGAGCATTCGGCGGTCTTCCAGTGCCTCGAGGGTCGCGCACCGGAGACGATCGGCTCGCTCGTTCTGACCGCTTCCGGCGGGCCGTTCAGAAACCGTTCGCTCGCGGATCTCGAATCAGTGAGCGTGGAGGAGGCTCTCGCGCATCCCACCTGGTCCATGGGGCCGAAGATCACGATCGACTCGGCGACGCTCGCCAACAAGGGCCTCGAGCTGATCGAGGCGCACTACCTCTTCGGGCTCGAGTACGAGAGGATGGAGGTCGTCGTGCATCCGACCTCCGTCGTTCACAGCCTCGTCCGCTTCCGAGACGGCGCAGCGCTCGCACACGTGGGCTACCCCGACATGCGCGTGCCGATCTCCTTCGCGCTCACGTACCCCGAGCGGCGCGCGACGCCGGTGCCCGCGCTCGATCTCAAGGCGCCTCTGTCGCTCGAGTTCGAACCGCCCGATCCGGAGCGATTCCCACTCCTGCCGCTCGCGCGCGAAGCAGGTGAGCGGGGCGGCACGTATCCCTGCGCGTTCAACGCAGCGAACGAGGTCGCCGTCGCAGCCTTCCTGGAAGGGCGAATCGGCTTCCTCGAGATCTCGCAGCTCGTGGAGGGTGCTCTCGGCCGCGTCGACGGGAGTGCCGCCCGCGATCTTCCGGGGCTCGTCGACGCCGATGCTGAGGCCAGGCACCTGGCCGAGGGGAGGTTGGCGACCGCATGAGCATCGCGATTGCGATCCTCGGTCTCGCTTTTCTGATCCTCGTCCACGAGGCCGGCCACTTCTTCGCCTCGCTCGCGGTCGGATTGCGCCCGCGGAAGTTCTACGTCGGCTTCCCGCCGGCGGTCGTGAAGACGAGACGGAACGGCATCGAGTACGGCATCGGCGCCATCCCGTTCGGAGGGTTCGTGAGCATCCCTGGAATGCATCGTCCGGTGCCGCACGATGCCGAGCGCCGCTTCGACCCTGCGGTCTCCGAGGATCCGGGCCTTGCAGGCCCTGTCGACCGGGTCAAGCGCTCACTTCTGGGTGACGATCTCGAAGCCTCGCTCGGCACCCTCGATGATCTCGAGCAGGAGCTGGACGCTCGGAGGCTCTCGCCGGTGTCGACCAAGTCGGCTGAGAAGGGTCTCACCGAGCTTCGGGATGGCCTCGGTCCCGACGCGTACTGGAAGGCCGCAACGTGGAAGCGGCTCGTCGCGATCGGCGCAGGGCCGGGAGCGAACATCCTGCTCGCGATCGTGCTCTTCGCGGTGCTCTTCATGACCGGGAGCGGCAAGGCGATTCGAACCATCGCCGAGGTGGTGCCGGACTCGCCGGCCGCGGAGGTCGGCCTACAGCCGGGAGACCGGCTCATAGCCATCAACGACGAGACGGTGACCGCGTCGGACATTCCTGACGTCATCTCCGGCTCGGAAGGCGCCCCTCTCGTCCTCAGGGTCGTACGCAACGGCGACGAAGTCGTTCTCGGGCCCGTTTCGGCGCGTCCGATCGACGACGTGTACCGCCTCGGGTTCGGGCTCGAAGGAGTGGGCCTTGGCCCGATCGAGGCCGTGGGACGCGCGTTCGAGATCACTGGGATCATCTCGAAGGAGATCGTGCTCTCCCTCGGGCGACTCGTGACCGGTGAGGGTCGTGAGAACGTGGCGAGCCCGATCGGCATCACCCAGGCATCCTCGGACGCGGTCGAGCGCGGCGCGGAGAACTACCTCTTCGTGCTCGGGCTCATCTCGCTCTCGCTGGCGTTGCTGAATCTGCTGCCGCTGCTCCCGCTCGACGGCGGCCACATCCTCTTTTCCCTGATCGAAGGAGCGCGCGGGAGGTTTCTCAAGCGGGAGATCTACGAACGCGTCTCGGTCGTGGGGCTCGGCCTCGTGTTGCTGCTCTTCTTCGTCGGTCTCTCCAACGACATCGGCCGCCTCTCGTAGGCGTGCAGGGCTACCCTCTGGGGGTGGCGAGCGAGGTCCAGATTCGCGTCGGCAGTGTGCCCCTTGGCGGCGGCGCGCCGGTCGTCGTCCAGTCCATGACGCTGACGAAGACGCACGACGTCACCGCCACGACCGCACAGATCGCGGCCCTCGCCTCGGCCGGGTGCGAGCTCGTGCGAGTCGCCGTCCCGAAGAACGAGGACGCGGAGGCACTGCCTCTCATCGTGCGGCTCTCCCCGATCCCGGTCATCGCGGACATCCACTTCAACGCTTCTCTCGCGCTGAAGGCGATCGACGCGGGCGTCGCTGCGGTGAGGATCAACCCGGGCAACATCGGCGGCCCGGACAAGGTCGAGCAGGTCGTGCGCGCGGCGAAGGCCGCTCGCATCCCGATGCGGATCGGCGCGAACTCCGGCTCGCTGCCGAAGCACCTGCACGGCCTCGCCCAGGAGGATCAAGCCGAGGCTCTGATCGCCGCGGCGCTCGAGGAGGTCGAGCTCCTCGAGAAGCTCGAGTTCCGCGATTTCAAGATCTCCGTCAAGGCGACGCACGTGCCGACGATGATCCGCGCGTATCGCATGCTCTCGGCAAGGGTGCCGTACCCGCTCCACCTCGGCGTGACCGAGGCCGGGACCGAGTTCGCGGGCGGGATCAAGAGCGCGGTAGGCATCGGTTCGCTGCTCGCGGACGGGATCGGGGACACGGTCAGGGTCTCGCTCACTGCCGACCCGGTGAAGGAGGTCGAAGTCGCCTGGGAGATCCTGAAGGCCCTCGGCCTGCGCGAGCGGGGGCCGGTGATGATCGCCTGCCCCTCCTGTGGCCGGGACAACGTGGGCGTCGAGAGCCTCGCGCGCGTCGTGGAGGACCGCCTGCGTGAGTACCCGCAGGCGTTCGAGGTCGCGGTCATGGGCTGCGCGGTGAACGGACCGGGGGAGGCGGGAGACGCGGACTTCGGGATAGCAGGCGGGCGTGACGTGGGATTCATCTATGCGCACGGACGCGTGCTCCGGAAGGTCTCGTCGGACACGCTGATCGACGAGCTGTTCCGCGAGATCGACCTCTGGCTCGAGGACGGGATGAAACGGCCGAAGCGCCTCAAGATGGCGAAACCGGCCGCGCTCGCCATGGCCGAGGCTTCGCTGATTCCCCTTGACTAGCGCTGACGGCAATGCAGACGCCGCGGCTGCAAAGCGGCCGCCTTCAGGATCTTTTGCGCGGCCGGGATCTGCGTAAGCGGATCCCGGTCTGGCGCAGTGGCCCGCTAGCCTAGGCGGGCAACAATGGTCGCTCGGCAGTCACAGCTGTTCATTCCCACGCTCAGGGAAGCTCCGGCCGACGCGGAGGCCGTCTCGCACAAGCTGCTCGTCCGAGGCGGGTACATCCGGCAGGTCAGCGCGGGGATCTGGACGTTCCTGCCGCTCGGCTGGCGAGTGCACCAGAAGGTCGTGCAGATCATCCGCGAGGAGATGGACGCGATCGGCGGCCAGGAGATGCTCATGCCCGTGCTGACCCCCGCGGAGCTCTGGGAGACCACTGGCCGCGACTACCCGGAGATCTTCCGGCTCGAGGATCGCGCTGGACGGAGGTACGTCCTTCCGATGACGCATGAAGAGACCGTCACCTTCCACGCGCGCGAGATTCAGAGCTACCGACAGCTCCCACAGATCCTCTACCACTTTTCGATCAAGGAGCGAGACGAGCCGCGCTCACGAGGCGGCCTCCTGCGGATGCGCGAGTTCATCATGAAGGACGCATACTCGTTCGACCGCAATGACGAGGAGTTCGCCCGAAGCTTCGAGCTTCATCGGCAGGCGTACCACCGCATGCTCGAGCGCGTGGGTCTGGAGTTCTACGAGGTCGAGGCCGAGTCCGGAATGATGGGTGGACAGCAGAGTCAGGACTTCCTCTGTCCCGCTGGGTCGGGCGAGAACACGCTCGTCACGTGCGAGAACGGCGACTACGCGGCAGACCTGGAAATCGCAAGAGGGATTCCACGAACGCCTGTCTTTCCCGATCGCGAGGAGGCACCGAAGGAAGTTGCTACGCCGGGTGTCACGACGATCGAGTCACTCGCGGAGCTCCTCGAGATCGATGACTCGGCCACGTCGAAGGCGATGCCGGTCGTGACGACGGACGGGACGCTCGTGCTCGGTCTCGTTCGAGGCGACGACCGACTGTCCGAGTCGAAGATGCTCGGCGCGCTCAAGAGTGACTATCGGCCGGCGACCGATGACGAGATCCGAGACGTGTTCGGCGCCGGCGGCGGATCACTAGGGCCTGTCGCCGTGGGCGTCGAGATCGTGGCGGACGAAGTGCTGCGTGAGGGCCAGTTCGTCGCCGGCGCGAATCGCGATGGCTGGCACCTGCTCGGAGTCGAGGCGGGTCGCGACTACCAGCCGCGCTTCGCGGACATTCGCGAGGCTCGTGAGGGCGACCGCTGCCCCGTGTGCGGCGGCGTGCTCCGGTTCGAGACCGCGATCGAGGTCGGCCACATCTTCAACTTCGGCTCGCGCTACTCGGAGCCGCTCGACGCAACCTTCATCGACGAGGACGGTGCCGAGAAGCCACTGATCGGAGGCAGCTACGGAGTCGGCCCAGCACGGGTGATGGCTGCCGTCGTCGAGCAGCGAAACGACGAGAACGGGATCGTCTGGCCGAAATCGATCGCACCCTACGACGTACACGTCCTCGCGCTGCACGGTGGCTCTGACGACGTGCTCGCCGAGGCCGAGAAGGTCGTCATGGCACTTGGGGAGAGCGGTGTCGACGTGCTCTACGACGATCGCGACGAGCGCCCCGGAGAGAAGTTCGCGGACGCCGATCTGATCGGATGCCCAGTCCGTGTCATCGTCGGCAAGAAGACGCTGGAGGACGGCGCCGTGGACATCCGAACCCGCGACGGGGCGACTGACGAGCGCGTTTCGACCTCAGAAGTGCTGAAATGGGTGTTGCAGGACTGATGGCGAAGCGTCGGAGATACTCAGACGACACGTTCGGGCCGACGATCGAGCGGCTGATGGTCGAGACGGGAACGACCTATCGCGGGCTCGCGGACAAGTCGGATCTGTCGGCCGGGTACCTGAACCACATTGTCCACGGCAACCGCCCCGTGCCGGCGAACGACGTCATCGCGCGCATCGCGCATTCACTCGGCGTCGAGCCGGAGCACTTCCGCGAGTACCGCATCCGCGTCATCACCGAGAAGCTCGAGGCGATGCCCGAGCTGATCGACCGGCTGTACAAGCGCCTGTCCTGAGCGGCGGCGAGGACGGCGTCAACGCGATCTACGGTCGACTCGAGGCGGCCGGCACGCGGCCGAAGGCACCTCCGCGCATGCGGGCGTGGGATATGCGCGGCTTCGGCCGCACTCGATCCCAACGGCGTCCCGGTGAATGTCGACACGCCTATGCGCAACACCGAGCGGTAGCTAAGGTGTCTCCGCCACGGCGCGTGGCGCAGCATGGTTAGCGCGCTTGACTGGGGGAGTAGCGGTATTCACCCCGAATGTGGCTCTGGTAAGCGGAAACGGAGGCGATGTAGGGCAGTCCGAAGTATCATCAGAAGTTGCGGGGAGTGGCCTAGTCTGGTTAGGGCGCGTGTCTGGGGGACACGAGATCGCCGGTTCAAATCCGGCCTCCCCGACTAGAGGACTACTGAGGAGGCCATGAACCATGAGCAAGGCGTTGATCGTTGGCGCAGTCGTCGTCGGCGCTGTGGTGTTGGCGAAACGTCATGCACTGAGCCGCGACGGATTCGACATCGAGAGGTTCATCGAGCGGATGCCCGACAACGCTCCGCCCAAGTGGGCGTTTCAAAACATCACCGCGATCCGCGAGAACACCGACCGGATCCTGGAAATCCTGGGCAATGAGCAGAAGGCCACGTCTGATTCATTCCCCACCCAGTAGGTTCGACTCCAGCCGCCCCACTAGAAAACCGAGTCCCAAAGCGGCTGGGACATACATCTAGATCCCCCCTGACACGGTCGGAGCTGACGCGGGCACAGAGGACGTGAAGCTGTTCTGGGAAGGAGCTTGTCGAGCGACGAGCTGCTTCCTCGGGGAAGCCAGCGTGGGCCGCCGCAAAGGCGGCCCACGCCGTTTGCCAAACCAGTAGGCGAGCCCGATCGGGTTATCGTGCCCAGGCGGGGCGGTGAGACCGAGCGCGACGCTACCCGATCAGTGTCTTCCACGGATGCCGCGCCGAGCGTCGATTGGAACCATGGAGAGGCGAGGAACACGAATCGCAGGTAGACAAAGCTTCACCGCAAAGGCAGCAGGAAGAATCATCCGAACATCTCCGTGGTGGAGTGGACGAAAGCGAGATCGGTTTCTCGAAGATCAGGTAAGAGGCCCGCCTCGAAAGCGGGTCTCTTACCCGTCCGGTTCGCCGCGGGCAGCGCGCGCGGCCATGTGCCTCCGGACCGCGGGCGTCTGTCGCGCGGTCTCTCGTGCACGGCAAGACACGCGCACGCGCGAACGATCAGGCTCGACGCCCGGGCTCCGTCCGACTGAACCAGCGAAGACGCCGACTCGCGCCGAAGTGCAGCTTGTCGGCGACGAGCTCCGGCGATGGCTGAGTGAACGTGCCCGTCGCCGAACTCGACGTAGCAGGCACCCCGTCCGTCGTAGCCCTCCGGCGGCTCGCCGCCGGCCCGACGGGCGATGATCGTCTCGGCCACCACACGGGCGGCGCCTTCCGAGAAGACGCCCGCCTTCGGCACGCCGACTGTCGCGACGTCTCCGAGCGCATAGATGCCCGGGAATGCGGGTCTGGAGGGTTCGGGACTCCACCGGTATGTATCCGTCGACCGCGATCCCGCTCTCCAGCACGACGCGCGGCGCCCGATGCTTCGGCACCCCGAGGAAGAGGCCGCACGGAAGCTCGTCCCCGTCCTCGAGGACAGCCACGTGCGCGCGCGTCGAACGCTGCAACACGACGGCCTCCGACGAAGTCGATGCCTCGCTCGGCAAAGGCCTCCAGCAGTGCCGCCGACGTGTCCGGTGACGGCGGCACGGGCGTGTCGAACGGCATCGCGAGCGTGATGTCGCAGTCCTTCCGCACTCCGCGCTCGGACAGGTAGTCGTGCAGGAGCAGCGCCGCCTCGCTCGGCGCGGGCGGGCACTTGAACGGCGCGCCGCAGACGCCGACCACTGCGTGGCCTCGGGTGAACGTCGGAAGCAGGTCGCGAAGCCGCGACGCGCCGGCAACGGAGTAGAACTCGTGTCCGCCCTCCTCGAGCCCGGGCGTGGCCTCGAAGTCGTAGTCGGCGCCGAGCGCCACGACGAGAACGTCGGCCTCGTGCACTCCGCTGTTCGTGACGACGCGCCGTCCCTCCGGGTCGATCGCGGTGATCGCCTCGCGGAGGAAGCGGACGCCGGGCTTGGCGAACTCCGAGTACGGCAGCCGAACGTCCTCGAGCCGGACTCGCCCGAACATCACGTCGAGCTTCGAGTAGCCGAAGACGAACGCCTCGGCCTGGTCGATCAGCGTGACGCCCGCGTCCTCTCCGAACGTCTCGGACAGCTTGGTCGCCAGCTCGAGGCCGGCGAAGCCCGCACCGAGGACGAGAACGCGCTCGCCCACGAGCCGAGCCTATGCGAGGCTGAGGCAAGAGCGCTCAGACCGTGACGTGAGATCCCCACGGTTGGCGAATGGGCATTTTCCAGGCACCGAGGAGTCGGATCTAGCTGCTCTGATCCTCGCGCTTGGGGCGAGGCGCATCGGCTTCGATCGCGGCAATGTGGCAGTGCGCCATCCACCGACCCGGATTGATTACGTCGAGGACGATGTCGAACCCTCGCATGATCCGCGGCGACCTACGGCCCGAAGAGCGTCTCGAGTCGGTCCATGGTGCTTGCGGTACCCATTGCGATTAGCACGTCCCCGGGCTGCAGGACCGTCTCTCCCGAGGGTTGCGGCACGAGCCCACCATCCGGCCGTCGCAGCGCGGCGATGATCGCGGATCCAGCGACGTCGGCCAGGGGTCGGCCGGCGCCCGGGCAGCCTGGTGTCACCTCGATCTCCTCCATCCGGTACTCGGGCGCGACGTCGACCACGCCCGCGACCTGCGGGTGCAACGCGAACCGGGCCATCTCCGAACCGCTCGACCGGTAGGGCGAGACGACGCGTTGCGCACCCGCGCGCTTGAGTTTCTTCTCCGATTCCTCGCCGCTCGCGCGCGCGACGATCGTCAGATCGGGCCTGAGCTCGCGCGCAGTGAGGGTGATGAAGACGTTCTCGGCATCGGAGTCCACGCATGCGATCAGCGCTCGGGCCCGCTCGATCCCGGCCTGCCGGAGAAGCTGTTCGTCCGAGGCCTCGCCCTCCAGGTAGGGGATTCCGTTCGCTGCGGCTGCCTCGAGGCTCTCGGGGTTGCGGTCGATGACGACGTACTTCGCACCGGCCGCGCGCAGGTCTCGCACGATCTGGCGCCCGACTCGGCCGAAGCCGCATACGAGGTAGTGATCTGAGAGGGCGTTCACGATCCGCTGCCTCCTGCGTTCGTCGAGAAGGCCGGTGACGTGCCCGGCGACGAAGAACTCTGTCACCGCGACGAGCGCGTACAAGAGCGTACCGACCCCAAGCACGATGAGCAGGACCTTGACGACCTGCCCGCCCGTCGTCTCGGGAGAAGGGATCGCGCCGACGGTCGCGATCGTGTCGAGCGTCCACACGAAGGCAGTCCAGGGCGAGGAGTCCTCGGCGACGACGAAGCCCAGCGTTCCGGCGGCGAGCAGCAAGCAGATGACAGCGCCGAGCTTCGCGAGCCGGCGGAGGAACAGCGGGACCTGCCGCTCCGCCTGAGCACGCGTGGCGACGCCGACGGTTGTGGTCGGCTGCCGCCCGATCTGCCTAGTCCAGAATCTCGTAGCGCTGCATCATGTCGCTTCGTGCCGCCGAGTCCTTGGCGGCAGCTGCGGAGACGACGTGCGTCGTCTCAGAAGCCGAGCCCGATTCTGCCCGAACGTCGCTGCAGAGCGGACGACGTCCCGCGTGCCGACCATCCCCACTGGACGATCGCCGTCGACGACTGGCAGGTGGTGGATGTCGTGCTCGGTCATCAGGATCGCGGCAGCATCGAGCGTCGTCTCCACCGAGACGGCGATCGGCTCGGCCGTCATCCACTGGCGTACCCGCGCCTCGCTCGAATGCACACGACCGGCAAGCACACTGAGCATGTCGCGGGAGGTCAGGATCCCGATCAGGCGCCCGTACTCCGCGACCAAGGCCGAGCCGACATCGCGCCCGCGCATCTTCTCGGCGACCTCGCCGAGCGTGTCCTCGGGCGCGACAACGAGCGGGTCGGCGGACATGACGTCGCCGACCTTCGCAACCCCGACTCGCCGGGCGCCTCGCCAAGGGCCGCCTCGAGGAGATGGTCGGGCCGGTAGCTCGGCAACCCCCTCGTCGAGCTCCACCTCCACGGCGAGGCCCGCTTCCGAGGTGGGCTCGCTGGACCATCCGTGCCCGCAAGCTCGGCGAGGAACGGCGCGAGATACAGGCCGACGATCTTCGCCGGGGGCCACCAGAGAGCCTCGACACTCGTCACGGGCTCGCTGTCGGGTTCCGTGCTGAGGTCGCGGCGGAGGTATTGGGGCCGCTTTCCGGTCAGGAGGAGGCCGCGGAGCACGGGGCGGAACCGCTCCGGCACCACGTCGGCCCCAGCGGCCGCCGCGATGGCCTGTGCGGCCACGTCCGCCTGCTGAGTCGCGATGCCGCCCTGTTTGATCGGTGAAGCTCGTGATGTCGCCTGCCGCATACACGTCGGCGACGCCGTGAACGCTGCAGTGAGCGTCGACGGGGACGAAGCCGTGGACAGTCTGGGGAATGCCGTCGATATGCGCCCCCTGGAGCCGCGGCAGGGCAACGATGCGGTCCGCGGCGACCCAGCCCTGGGGGATCAATCGCAACGCGCCGTCGGCGACCTCCTTCGAGTACGCGCCGAGTCGTAGCGTCACGCCTCGCTCGGCGAGCAGCCCTCGCACCGCCTCGCTCGCGCGCGAGCCGAAGACCTGCAGCGGCTCTTCCTCCGGTGTGACGACTGTGAGCTCGATGGCCGGGACACCTCGCCGTTCGAGATGGGCCGTCGTGAGCAGGGCGAGCTCGTAGGCCGGCAGTGACCAGACGGCACCCCACGGGATCGCGAACGCGACCGAGCGGACTCCTCCACCTTCGATCTCCTCGAGCAGATGCGCGATCTTCTCGACGTCAGCGGGACCTCTGAAGGTGAGCGCTCCGGGGATGGCGGGAGTCGGGAGCGCCCCGCAGGCGATGAGGAGCTGGTCGTACTCGATCTCGGCGTTGTTGGAGGTGTGCGCGATACGGCGCACCGCGTCGACGGCGACGAGCCCACCCGGCGTGAAGTCGCGCGCCGATGCTGCAGGCAAGGCCATCGAGCTCGAAGCGCTGTACCTCGCCGAGCGCGAACGGTTCAGCGACCGCGAGCGGCCGGTACCAGAATTGGGGCTCGGGAGCGAGGAGCTCGACGGACACCCGATCCTCGGCCAGCGCGCGCAGCGCGAGCGCGGCCTCGAGCGCCGCGACGCCTCCGCCGGCGATCAGGACGTGCACTCCGTTGCCGCGATCCATGACACCCTCCTCTCCTCCGTGGGATCGCCGGCGGCTTCCACGCCCGCCGGACCGGTCGCGAGGCGAGCATCGTTGCAGAGAAGAGCGCAGCGCAGGAGTTGAAGGAGCGGCTGGGGGTTGGCCACATGTCCGTCCTGCCGAAAGCGGCCGAAAGACTCGTAACCGGCGCCCTCCACCTCGAAACCGGCCATGGTCAGGCGTCCAGATGCGCTCCACCGTCAGCTCGTTCTCGGTCAGCGTCCCGGTCGTGTTCGTGCAGATCACCGTTGTCTCGCCCAGCGTCTCCACCGAGGAAAGCCGGCAGACGAGCACGCCATACGCTGGGTGCCGAGGGCGAGCGCCAGGGTCCCCGTCGGGAGCAGCCCTCAAGCAGCGCCTGCGGAACCTCGCCGAAAACGGATCCACTAGCCGAGCTGCTCGATGGAACTGCCTGAAATACACACGCCGAGCCTCGGCAAACCGGGTTTCCGCGTCTCCCGTAGGTGAGAGGGACCCATGGAGAGGAGGGGTGATGAACCATCTGACGACGAAGAGGATTGCCGCTGCCTGCGCGTGCCTGGCGGTTGCGCTGGTGGCCGTCCCGACAACCGCTGCGAAGGACGGTGACGTGCTCGTACGCGGCGCATGCACCGGTCCGACCACGAGCAAGCTCAAGTTGAGTGAGGAGGACGGCCGGATCGAGGTGGAGTTCGAGGTCGATCAGAACCGCAACGGCGTCCGGTGGACGGTCACGCTCAGGCGTCCGACGACGGTGCTCGTGCGCACCACACGCGTGACGCGCGGCCCGAGTGGCTCGTTCGAGTTGCGCCGGGTCGTCGGGAACCGCGTCGGTCCCGACCGGATCATCGCCCGGGCGACACGCGCGACGGGCGAGGTCTGTCGCGCCGCAGCGACATTCGCCTAGTGCGGACCGATCAGATCGCATCGCGATGGGAGCTGGCTCAGTCGCGGAGCCTCGTGTCAGCCTCGCCAAAGCCCAGGGGAGTGCCTACGCAAAGGGCTCGGGGCCAACTGCGGCTCTAGGCGAGTGCCAATCAGTGCCCATACGTCCGAAAACCGCTCGGCTTGGGCTAGCGGAGCGGGGGAGTGAATGGCTCAACGAAGCCACTTGGCGCCACTCCCCGCCACCCTCCGGCACCCCTCCACGGGGGTCAAGAGGTCCCGAGTTCGAATCTCGGCGCCTCCGACTGAAGATCGCACGGGTGGGCCAGTTCAGCGTTCGGCCTCCTCCGGGGAGTCCCCAGAAAGTCCCCGAACGAATGCGCCCACCGGCCGCCGGCCCGGAGGCCGCGGACATTGTCGCAACGCGCTCGGAAAGTGTTGGGCCGAATCCACACGTTCTCGCAAAAAGAGCGACCCGCGCACTCAAGTCCAGCTTTTCGGAAGCCGATTCCTATGCAATGACACCCGGGGCAGCATCCCAGAGGCCTCGTGGGCGGCCCCGAGCTTTCTCCGCAGCGGCACTGCGTCAGGCCACTGAGTTCTCCTATGCCCGTACTATCAGGACACCGCGCGGAGCACAGGACCTCGTGTATCGGATGTTCGCCGTCGCTGCGATCGAGCTTTATCAGGAGGCGTATCCCGAAAAGGGGGCGCCGCTCAGCTGGCTGCTCACGCCGACACGCCGCCACACCTTGCTCTCTGAGCTGGGTCGTATCGCGAAGCCAAGGTCGGATGCCCAAGGCGGGCTTGTGTGGAGGGGGGAGGACGTCTCGAGAATGATCTCGGCTGCGCTCGAGATCGCCGAGGCAAAGCCCTCGACGAAGGCAGGGGTCGCGAGGATCCGCGAGCTTCGCCAGCAGCTCTAGGTTCAGGTCTCGCTACTCCCTGGCGTCTCTGGGGCGGTCCAACCCGCTGTGCCTCGAGCCAGTCGAGCCCTTCGGAGTCGCGGAACCTCACGACACGCCCGAGCTTGAAGCCGGGGAGCCTGCCCGCCTCGAACCAGTCGAGGACGGTCGACGTCGATAGCACTAGACACTCGGCGAGCTTCCCAGAAGTCAGGAGTGGCTCGCTGTTGAGGCCAGGCCGGCTGCCCATTCCGCGCCCCAAGGGGGAGGGGAAGGGGCGCTGCAGCCGGCGCTGGCCGAGGACTCCCTTCGTCGCGAGTACCGAGGCCCCTCTCCGGTAGAGGCACATGCGCATTGGCTCGTCTGGGGAGGTACCGAGTGCGTCGCGACGTAATCCGAGCCGTGCCGGTCGACGATGCGCAGTTTCGAACGCTGCTCGAGCAGGTGCGCGAGCTGCACAAGCTCGCTGACGAGCTCACACGCTCGAGTGCGAGGATCCAAGCGAACGTTCGTGCTCGTCTGAATTGGAACCCACAGCCGCCCTCGCTTCCGCCAGAACAGCTGCAGGTCGCCGACGTGATCGTTGACCTGCTCGAGAAGCCCTGGCTCTCGTCCTCGCAAGCCCGCCAGCTCCAACGAGCATTCTTCGGCAGATAGCCGTCGGGATCGACGACGACCTGTATCGGGAGGGGCGCGAGCGCCTCGCCGAGGTCCGGGCCGTGCTTATCCGGAGCATGGCGCCTGCGCGCGGGCTCGTCTAGTCGCGACTCGGGCTTGTAGGCTCCGTCCCCGTGCTCATCGCCACCATCGGCCTGATCGCCTGGATCGCTATCTGGGCGCTCGTCGCTGTTCGTGTTCTTCGGCGGCACGATCTCGGCCCTGGCGGCAAGGCTCTGTGGATCATCGTGATCCTTGTCCTCCCGCTGCTCGGCCTTTTCATCTACTTCCTGTGGGATGCGGCCCGGCCCAGGTCGTAGCGCAATCTCTCTGGAGGCACCGGAGAGCCTCATCGCAGCACCTGCGGATCGAGGAGCGCGAGCTCGAGGCGACGCGACCGCCAGGTGGGGAGCAAGGCTTCGCGCCGAGTGCATGACCGGTAGTCCAATGAATTGACCCAATTGGGTCCTGGCGGGCGAGGTGCAGGAAGTGCATGCTCCCTTCGAAGTTGGCGCAGCCGAGATAGGGCGAGTGAAGGCCCGTCCTAATCGATACTCGGCGCCCTCCTCAAGACCAGCGCCTGGACGCAGTCCGGCGCTGATGCACGGCGAAGGCCCGCTCCCTCAACGGGCCTCGCTGTGCGACGGTCACGCCTGTCCTTCGCACGTTTGAAAAGAAGCAAGATTGGGAAGAAACGTCTCGAGGCCCAACCGGGCTGGAAGTCGCTCGTCCCCCCAAACGCGCGACTTGCCGCCGTCACCAGCCCGGCTCCCTTCACCAGACGTACCTGCTAGTCGATACAGGTCAGGCTGGTTGCCAGCCGATTTCGATCCTTAGCGTTCATTCGTTTCAAGAGGCGCAAGGTCGAGCAGAATTACTCAGGTCAACGGCGCCGGGCTGAGTGGCGAGCAGATCGTCGAGGCACTCTCAGTCTGAGGCCAACGTCTCAAAGGAAGGGAAAGGGCGTAAGCCCCCTTTCCTTCCTTCCCCTCTCGCGGCAGACGACCACTAGCGCCGGGTCGGCGCTGATGCGAGCCACGTCTCAGGTGAGATCTCACGCAGATGAACTCGTCGTAGCCGAGACTCGGTCGCGCTGAGTTCTCGTCACGTCAGTGACAGTCGCAGCTCGAGCTCACCGTGCTCGATCTTCCCGGTCTCCTCAAAACCGAGCGGCGGTAGAAGTCGAGCGCGGAGTGCTCGCCGGGGACCACGCTCAGCGTGATCTCTCTTGCACCGTCAGCTCGCGCCTCGTCGTGTAGAAGCTCCATCGCTCGCCGCCCGTACCCCCGCCCTTGGTGCCGGGCGTCGATCATGAAACGCCAGACGTAGAAGATGCCGGCGGTGGGATCGCGATAGACCATCGCGAATCCAACGAGCTCGTCGCCCGCGCCGATTGCCCGAAACCATGCCTTCGGCTCGAAGTAGGCCTCCGCGATGGACTTTGCGTTGGTTGCGACGTACGACGACTGCTCCTGTGCCACCTCGAGCGTCACTACCTCGCGCACGTTGTCCTTCGTCACCTCACGAAGCGAGACCGCCTGGTCCTCAGACATTCACGGACTCGCTGCCGTGCATCGCACTTACGAATGTATCCCCCTCGCCGCGACGCGCGGTCAATCGCGTCCGCGCTCGGCGAGACTCGCCGTGATCTCGGCAGTGCTCGAGTCGAGATGCACGAGCTGCACGTCCTCGAGCGGCGAGTTGGGCTGCTCGCGGGCGGGGTCTTCAGCCCTCCACGTGCTCGGCGCGGCGAGAGGAGCGCTCAGATCGCTTGAGCCTCAGATGGCCGGATGTTCTGATTGTGTCGAAAGGCGTTCTCGGGGTCCAAGCGGTCCTTGACGCGAACGAGCCGCCCGTACGTCTCCTCGCCATACGCGGCCCGGATGCGGTCCGCACCTTCGTCGCCGAGATCATTCGTGTACACGCCGCGGGCGTACGGAGTCATGGCTTCGGCGGCATGCCGGGCGACCGCCATTGCCTGCGCATCGTCGTGCGGGTCCGACCACGCCGCGCTCGCCATGAAGTCCCACTCGGCATCCCGGTGCCCGAACGCGGTGTCGAGAGGGCCTATGTCACCGACCGCACCCCCGAGGGCGAAGAGCTCGCAGCCTGCATGCACCGACTGCTCCGCCACCCGCAAGCCTTGCTCGAGGAAGGTCGCAAGCGAAGCCTCACCGAGCGCAGGCAGAAAATGCGCCTTCCAGTAGCGGCGCAGGCCGGCGGCCGCGCTCTCGTCGGCTGAGCGCTGGAGATCGAGATAGGTCGTCTCTTGTGAAGACTCCGCGATCGGGCGGGACGCACGAAGTGGCGCGACGAAGCCTGCACCATCTTTCGAGTCGCCGACGTAGACGGCGGAGATGATCAGCATGGGTCGGCCGTGCCACTCGCCCGGCACGAAAGGCCCCGCGCGCCCGGCCCCGATCCACGCGTAGAGCGTCAGCGTCCGAGGCGCGGCAGCCGCCACCTCAGCGAGGGACGCAAGCGCAGCGACGCCCTGATGTGCTGCGTACACCAGCGTTGTCGTCCAGACCCGGCCGTCAAGCTCGTGCAAGCGGAAGTCGAAGCGCGTCACAACGCCAAAGTTGCCGCCCCCGCCGCGGAGGGCCCATAGGAGCTCCGCGTCTTCCTCGTCGCTCGCCACGACCACGTCGCCGGTGGCCGTTACGACGGCAGCGGTAACGAGGTTGTCACAGCTCAAGCCGTGCAGCCGCGAAAGCCAGCCGAAGCCGCCGCCGAGTGCGAGACCACCGGCTCCAGTGTGCGAGACGACGCCGGCCGGAGTGACGAGCCCGAAACGTTGAGTCGCACGGTCGAGGTCGCCGAGGAGCGCGCCGCCCTGCACTGACGCTCGTCGCCCGTCGGGGTCGACGGTCGCGCCGCGCATCGCGCTGAGGTCGATGACCAACCCGCCGTCACACACCGAGTGCCCGGCGACGCTGTGCCCGCCGCACCGCACCGCGATCTCGAGGCCCTCGTCCCGCGCGGCTCTGATGCTTGCTGCCACATCCGCAGTCGTCGCACAGCGCGCGATGAGTGCCGGCTTGCGATCGATCATCGCATTCCATACGGCGCGGGCGGCTTCGTACGTCGCGTCTTCCGGCCCGATGACTTCGCCTTCGAACCCGCTGCGTAGCCGTTCCGCGACCGCCTTCACCTCACGCGAAGCGTCCCACAGTGGTCCTTGTGGGGCAAGATCGCCCTGCATCTTTCGTTTGAGGCGAGCTGCGGGTCGTCACCCTTCAACTCCTCGATGAAACGCTCGGCGTCGCCGCAGCCCTTTCGGCCTTCTCCGCGAAGTCCACACCGGCCTGGTGAGCCCGCCAAGGCACGAGGGGGCCTGGTGTGGGACGCCTAGCCGAGCGGGAACGAGGTGCGGACTGCCCAACGGCCGTCGCCACCTTCCTCGATCAACGTCACCTCGCGCACGCGGGACGAGATCGGGAGTTCGACCTGCACGTCGATCGGAGTCTCGCTCACCGTTAGGTGAGGGATCACGACGTCGAAAGCGCCCGCGTAGGGCGGATGATCCGGCCAGCGCTTCCACACGGCCGCAGTCAAGTCCTCGAACGGCTGGGAAGGCTCAGGGTGTAGCCAGACGATCCCGTCGTCCCATCGCTCGACGCGATCGAGGGCGAAGTCGAACGCAGCGAACGGCGCGAAGATCTGCGCGAGCGCGTCTTCAGCGATCCTGCTGCTGGTGACGAACGGGAAGAGCACGGTGATGTGCGCCGGAACACCTAGCGCCGCACTCCGGTCGTGCCGCAGTCGGAGCGCTCCGATCGCTCGCTCCGCCTCCGGAACTACAACGATCAGTGCAGTTCTCCGAGGAGCAACGGCCGGGTCCGACCAACCCATCCGCCCAGCCCTCCTCAGGGAAGGGGTCTTAGGGTAGGACGCCACAGCCGAACCCGGCACCGTTGACTGCTCACTTTAGAAATGCTTGATCTTGCTTGCAAGCTGGTGCCGGGAGCCCGAGGCATATGGGCTTAACGGAGCTTGCGAACAGACGTTCGACGCTCACGCGCACGTTCGCTTCCGCCGAGCGATCGAGCGCGAGGCCTTTGGATGGCCGAGGACGCTAGGGCCGTCGTCTCTTGCGTTTGCTTGTTGTTGGCCAGCTAGGCACCTATCGGGGAGAGAAATCCACTGCGGGGGTCTCGGGTTCTTGCCTACAACGGGGCACGATTGAGGCAATCTCAGCTGTTAGCCCACGGCCGCGGAGGCCATGCGCACAATGTCGGTGACCATGAGGGTTCTCGATCGTGCCCAGAGCCGGATACCGCAGCCCTGGCGGACGATCCTTGACTGGGTCGTGACGATCGCTGTTGCCATTGCCTTCGTCCTGGCGTTTCAGGCGGCGGTCGCGAAGCCGTATCGCATTCCTTCCTCGTCGATGGAGAGAACGCTCCACTGTGCGAAGCCCGGCGACTTCTGCGAAGGCAGATTCGACGACCGCGTGATCGCGAACCGGCTTGCGTACAGGTTCGGTGATCCCGAGCGCGGACAGATCGTCGTCTTCAAGGCTCCCGCGAAAGCCGAGCGGTGCGAATCGGGTGCCGGCGGCTCGGCATTCGTCAAGCGCGTCATCGGACTTCCCGGCGAGCTGGTCTCGGAGCGAGACGGCACCATCTACATCAACGGCGAGCGCCTCATCGAGCCCTACGTCCATCCATCGCCGCGGGGACACGGGGCCGACAGCTGGCCGCGCGTTGCACCGGGCCACTACTTCCTCCTTGGCGATAACCGCACGCACTCCTGCGACTCCCGCACGTGGGGAACGGTGCCCCGAAGGAGCTTGATCGGCCCAGTGATGCTCACGTACTGGCCGCCCAGCCGCATGTCTGTCCGCTGACGCCCGGCCCGCGGGCATTCAGCGCACCGTGATCTCCGTCTCGGAGTAACGCCGCAGCGGCACAGCGGGGGACTCGATGACGACGTACGTCACCGGCGACGAGGCAATCGGAGGTGGTGGTACCGCCGGTGATGCCGACGGCTTGAGCACGAGGCGGGTGGGCGTTAGTCCCCGCTCCCGGCTCTCACGCCAGTGCCTTCTGCTTGAGTGCGTCGAACTCCGCCTGGGTGATGGCACCGCTGTCGAGCAACTGCTTGGCCTTCTCGATCTCCGCCGTCGCGCCGCCGCCGGCCGCCGAACGTATCTGCTCGTCGTACTGGGCACGCCTGGCCCCGACTCGGTCGATCTCGCGCTGCGTCATCCCGTCGTTCTGCGTGATCAGGTAGATGAAAACGCCGAGGAACGGCAGAGCGATCGCGAAGATGAGCCAGCCTGTCTTTCCCAAGCCGGAGAGGTCATCACGACGGAAGATGTCCCCGATCACCCTGAACAGCAACATGAACCACGCGATCCAGATGAAGATGACGAGGATCGTCCAGAAGACGTCGAGGAAGGGGTAGTCGGCAGCGATCAAGGAGTCTCCTTGGTTAGTAGTTCGGGGCGGCGCGGGGGAGGATTCTAGACTCGCGTTCCGTCCGAATAACGGGGCCTGTCCCAGAAAGCCCCCACGATCCAGAGGAGGGGCAAGAAGAACCCAAGGACGAACAGGAGAAAGCGGCCGTTACGGATCGTCATTACCCCGGCCGTGATCAACAGGATCGCGTACAGAATGCCCCCGCCCCACCAAAACCAAGCAAGTGCCAACGGCATCTAGCTTCCTCTCTTTCGTCGTGTACCAGGACTGCGGAACCCTCCGACCCAGCCCGCCCGAAGGAGAGCACGGTCGAGGCGCGGTTCGGTCTCCCGCATCGGAACCCTACTGCCGACTGCTGGACGGTTACTCGCTTAGTAGACCGCGCATCGGTCGCAGACGAGCGGACGAGAAGCTTCAGCCCCGCCGACTCCACTGCTTGGCTCTCGTTCGCGAACGGGACGCACCAGCCGAGCCAGGAACTCCGGCAGCACGGGCTTGAGCGGCGCCGCCAACTGGGCACGATCGACGCCGGGGAGGTCGGGGGCATGCAACCCGACGGATCCAAGGTTTCAGCGGGGATAGCGTTTGGGTACCCACTCGACGCCGACAACACTAAGAGGGGAGATGGTCGAAGCATCTAAGCTGGTTGGCTGCTTGGCGTCCTCGCTGTTGCAGTGTGCGCGGCCGCATCCGTCGCGCAGGCAGTCCCGTCGGCGACGCCGACCGACTCGAGCGAGCTCGCGAGGCGCCGTAACGGTCGGAGGATACTCGACGCACGAGGAGGCGTTCCAGGCGATCGCGGACGCCAACGACGAGACGCGGGCGGCGGCACACCGGGGTACGACCGTCGCTCGCCTACGTGAAGGGCCAGCTCGACGCGACCGGGTACTCACGACCACGGTACAGGAGTTCGACGTTCACCGTTCTTCCAGGAGCTCGCGCCGGCGAGTTCGAGCGCATCTCGCCGGACGCCCGTGCACGTACGCACTCGAGGACGACTTCGCTGACGATGAACTACTCGGGCAGCGGAGACGTTCTCGAGGCGCCGCTCGTCGCCACGAATGACATCGTCATCCCTCCGGGAGCGGCCGCGAGCACGTCGAACAGCGGCTGTGAGCCGTCCGACTTCGTGCCGGCATCCATGACAGGCGCCAGGTCGCGCTCGATCCAGCGCGGCACCTGCGACTTCTCCGTCAGAAGGCGGCCAACGCGGAGGCGGCAGGGCTATGACGCCGTCGTCATCTTCAACGAGGGCATCCGAGCGACCCGAACGACAGACGACGCGTCTTCAATGGCACGCTCGACCCGCCGCAGGCGACGACATCCCGGTCATCGGCACCTCGTTCGCGGTCGGCGAGGAGCTCTACGGCCTACGCAAGACGGGCCGGTCGACGTGCGCGTCGAGACGTCGACGCTCTCTGAGACCCGCACGACGAGCAACCTGATCGCCGACACGCAGACCGGTCGGACAGATCGCGTCGGTCGTGGTCGGGCGCACACCTCGACTCGGTGCCCGAGGGCCCGGGCATCAACGACAACGGCTCGGGCTCGTCGACGATCCTCGAGATCGCGCTGCAGATGGCCGAGCTCGATGTCGAGCCGCGGAATCAGGTGCGCTTCGCGTGGTGGGGCGCCGAGGAGGCCGGGCTGTTCGGCTCGCAGCTCTACGTCGACCAGCTCTCGAAGAGCGAGGTCAAGGACATCGTGGTGAACCTGAACTTCGACATGGTCGGGTCGCCGAACTACGTGCGCTTCGTCTACGACGGCGACGCGTCCGACACCGATCGCTCGGCCCGTCCGGCTCGGGCGCGGTCGAAGACGTGTTCCTCGACTACTTCTCGTCTCAGAGCTTGCCGGTCGGAGCCGACCGCGTTCGACGGTCGCTCGGACTACGACGCGTTCATCAGCGTCGGCATTCCGGCGGGCGGCCTGTTCACGGGCGCCGAGGGCATCAAGACGGAGGAGCAGGCGGCGATCTACGGCGGCACGGCCGGCATCGCCTACGACCCCTGCTACCACCAGGCCTGCGACACATCGACAACCTGAGCGAGGCGGCGCTGGACGAGATGTCGGACGCGGCCGCGCACGCAACGCTGACGTTCGCGATGACGACGTCTGCGGTCAACGGCACGGACAAGGCCTCGAACAAGGCGAAGGGAACATGAAGTTCCGGGCTCGCAGTTGAAGAAGTAGGAATCGCGGGAATGGGTGCGGGACCTCCTCAGGTCGTCCCGCACCGATTCCCAGGCATGTGAGGAGCGCCGACATGGAGGTTTTCGTGGCGCTTCGGCATCGGCGGTCTCGTACACTCCTCCGGCTCTATCGGACACGAGAAGAAGGAGGACACATGGCAGTTGCCCGAGTCACAGAGATCAGCTCGACGTCGACGACGAGCTTCGAGGATGCGATCAAGCACGGCCTCGACCGCGCGAACGCGACCCTTCGCAACGTCAAGAGCGCGTGGATCAAGGAGCAGCAGGTTCGCCTCGACGGAGGCTCCATCTCCGAGTACCAGGTGAACATGCTCGTGACGTTCATCCTCGACGACTGATGTTTTGTGCAGTTCGAAATCCGCAAGCGCGGATTTCGAACGCACGAGAATCCCTAGAAAGGCCGCCGCCTTCGCGGCGGCTGCGCGCTCCAGGTTGCAGACGCCTCGACTGGTCGGAGTCCGCTAGCGCGGAGTCCGCACGCGTTGCCGCGCTCGTCACTCTGACTGCCGTGCCCGTCTGGGCCCTTGTCGGGCTGCGGCCCCGAACGCGACTTCCCTCATTCGCCAGACGCTGGCTCAGCTGCGACCGCGGATCGAGGCCAGCTCCTCGTAGGCGAGCCACTGGGCGCGCTGGGCCGCCGGCGCCTCGCGGGCATCGGCGCCCGGCGCCATGAGCTCGTCACTGGTCACGGGCCGCCGGTCGTCGAGTCGCTTCCGCGCGACGACCCACACCTGACCTCGAGGCTCTGTGCGATCGATGTCGAGGGCGCGTCCCCAGTGCTCACGGAGCCACCATTCGGAGGCGAACACCGCCGGCCCGTAGCCGTCGTGGAACCCGGTTCCGTACTGCTCCACAAGGAGCCCGGTGCGATCCTCGTCCCACTCGATTCCTCGTGCACACGCCGCGCTCGACTCCCACGATGCCCTTCCGAGGACCGAGGCGACGAGAATGCCGCCGGGCTTCAGGACTCGCCGGAGCTCGAGCAGCCACGGCGCCCAGTTGGTGAGATGCGTGAAGACCGAGACGGCGCAGACGAGATCGAAAGCGTCATCGCCATCCGGGAGGCCGGGCTCCGGATCATTGACGTACAGGCGAACTGCTTCCGGAAAGTGGTCGCGCAGCCAGCGAATGCTCGGCTCATGAATGTCGCAGCCGGTGAGCTTTGCGCCATCCTCGGCGTGGGGGAGAAGCCAGCGGAGTAGTCGGCCCGAGCCGCAGCCGAAGTCGAGGACAGTCTTTCCGGACCAGTTCCAGTCGGGTGTCAACCGCGCCAAGACGAACGCGTGGACGTCTCGGCCGATCTCGTCGAACCGGTGGCGGCGAGCCTCGACGTCGACGAAGCGGCTAGGGCTCACACCGGTGCGCACGATGAGGTCGTCCGGCGGAAGCGGGCCGACTCCGTGCACCCCGGTCAGTCCATCAGCGCACGCAGCTCCGCCCGTTGCACCGGGCGGCCCGCGGCGATCAGCTCGCGGGCTGCGTCCACCTTGTCCCACACGTCCCAGAGCAGGAACCCGCGCGGTTTGTCGTCCTCGACGTAGCAGACGACTCCCTTGCGGTTCGGCTCTGCCCACTCGACGACGGTGTCCAGCCGCGAGTCCACGTCCCCGACGGCCTCGTAGCCGAGATCGAAGAGATCGGAGTAGAAGAACGGCAGGTAGTCGTAGGGCGTGTCGGCTCCGGCCATGTTCGCGCCGACATAGCGGCCGTGTGTCGTCGCATGGTTCTCGTGCTCGACTCGCCGGAGCCCGCCGAGAAGCGTCGCGGGAAACCGTGCCACGTCGCCCGCGGCGAACACATCGTCCCGCCCTTCGACCCTTCCGTTCTCGTCCACGAGCACGCCGTCGTCGAGCGCAAGCCCCGCTTCCTCGGCAAGGTCGGTTCGCGGTTCGATGCCGAGCCCGGCGACGACGACGTCAGCATCGATCGACCGTCCGTCGACGGTGACGACCCGCAGACCCGTCTCGCCCGCCCGAGCGATCTCTGCAACCTTCTCTCCGGGCAGGACGTCGACGCCCTTCGAGCGGTAGTACTCGTTGACGAACGCCGAGAGCTCCGCAGGAAAAACCCTCGCGCCGATGCCCGCGTCAGGGAAGACGATGGTCACGGCGCAGTCGTTCATGGCCAGCGCAGCCGCGATCTCCGACCCGATGAAGCCTCCTCCGATGACGGTTACGCGGACGCCGTCTCCGGCGAGCGCCCGGAGCCGGTGGTACGTGTCGAGCGTGCGGTAGTAGATGACGTCGTCCGGCGCGCTCCCAAAACGACGAGGAGTTCCGCCGGTCGCGAGGAGCAGCCGCTCGTACGAGTGGCTCTCTCCCGCGTCGTCGGTCGCCGTGTGTGCGTCGAGATCGAGCGAGACGATCTTCCGCCCTGTGTGGATGTCGACAGCGAGATCTCGCGTTCCGCGCCAGATCGAGTTCTCGTCCTTACCCTTCCACAGGCCTTTCGTGAGCGGCGGCCGAGCATAGGGCTCATGTGCTTCCTCGGTGAAGAGCCCGATTGACCGATTCTCATCGTGCTCGCGGATGCCCTTACACGCTCCGTCACCCGTCATGCCTCCACCGACGATGAGGTACGTGTACGCGGCCACCCTCGGTGATCCTATCCCGCCGCCGGACGCGTGGGACACGGCGATCCGGAGCGCGCGCTAGAGTCCGCGCAGCGTGAGAAGAGCGCCCGTGTTCTCCCTTGCCGTGGCGCTTCTCATCGCACCGCTCGCGTTCCCCGGAGGCGCCGGGTCCGGCGTGCGTTCGGCGTCGTCGACGGGACAATCCGCGATCTTCTACTACCCGTGGTATTCGACGCCGGTCCGCGATGGACGGTGGGCGCACTGGTACGTCGAGCGGGAGGGCACGCCGGTTCTGTCGACCCGTTACTACCCGAGCCGCGGACTCTACTCGTCCTCGAACGCGAAGATCGTTGCGGCGCAGATGCGCGAGATTGCCGCCGCCGGCATCACCACCGTCGTCGTCTCGTGGTGGGGAGCAGGATCCCCCGAGGACGATCGCCTCGCGCTCGTCGCGCAGGCGGCCGAACTCAATGGGCTCGAGGTGGCAATCCATCTCGAGCCGTATCACGGCCGCAGTCCGGCGCGCGCGGCGGCGGACATCGAGCGACTCTCGCACACCGGGATCTCCGACTTCTACGTGTACGACGCCGACCGCGCTCCTGCAGCGGAGTGGGCGGAAGCCCTTTCCGCGCTCGAGGGGGTGCGCACGTTCGGCCACACGACCTTCGTCGGGACGCGCGAAAGCGTCGGGGTTCGACGGCCTCTACACGTACGACGTCGTCACCTGGACCGGCTCCATGTTCCGCCGCATCTGCACACAGGCTCACCTCGCCGGCATCCTGTGTGCGCCGTCGGTCGGGCCAGGCTACGACGCCCGCCTGGCGACGAGCGACAGGGTCGTGAGGCCCCGGCTACACGGGCAGAAGTACGACCGCATGTGGAAGACGGCCCTCGGAGCGGAGGCGGACCTCGTGACGATCACGAGCTACAACGAGTGGCAGGAAGGAACGCAGATCGAGCCCGCGCAGGTGCAGGCAGACCGGCCGGGATACGACGGAGCGTGGGGGAGGACCGGGATGGCGGCCCGCCGGGCGTACCTCGACGCGACGGCGGGCTGGACAGCGAAGCTCCGCGAGATCTCGCGTCAGTAGAGCGCCGTCGCGAGTCGCTTGCGGTACGCGACCGCGATCGGGTCGTCCTGCCCGAGGTGATCGAAGATCGCGACCGCCAGCTCGCGTAGTCGATCCCGTTCGGGCGGAGGCGCCACAGCGACGGCGGCGACGATCAGGTCGAGCGCAGTGCTCTCGTCCCCGGCCTCGAGAGCGCTCACGACCTCCGGGAGCTCGCCACTCGCACGGAGCTCCTCGAGCACGCCTTCGAGACGCGGTGGTGCGAGCAGCTCGTCGATGAAGCTCGCAACGCCCGTCGGCGAACGCACGCCGACGAACTCCGACACGACGCGACCGTCGCGATACGCCTTCACCGCGGGGATCCCCTGCACGCGGTGCTGGGCGGAAAGACCAGGGTTCGCGTCGACGTCGACCTTCGCCAGCTCGACGGCGCCTGCGCGACTCTCGACTTCGCGCTCGAGCACGGGAGTCAGCGCGCGGCACGGCCCACACCAGGCTGCCCAGAAGTCGACGATCACGGGGACGTCCCGCGAGCGCTCGACGACCTCCTGCTCGAAGGTCTCCTCGGTGACGTCAGCGGCCATGTTCAGGAAGAACGTCGAGCGAGTGCCCGATCATCCCTTACAACGTCGCCGCCGCAGCCCGCGATCAAAGCGGCCGGGACGTCATCGCGCTCGGTACCCGCGAGCGCAGGATGTTCCAGGTCGATCTCGACTCCGGGCCAACTCTCGAGACCGAGTGCGTCGGCGCCGAGCTCGGAGCCGAACCGGTAGAGCTCCTCGGTCGTGAAGATCCCGCGCCGTCCGGTTTGCCGCCGCGCGATGCCCTCGAGCTCGCGCAGCTCCTCGAACGGGTCGATACGCACGTTCGAGTCGCTCCCGATGCAGAGCGGGATCCCGCGAGCGCGGATCCGCTCGGCCGGGAGGAAGCCGTCGCCCAGGTCGGCCTCGGTCGTGGGACATGCGCAGATGGTCGCGCCCGTCGAGGCCAGGAGATCGAGCTCCGTCCCGTCGGCGTGCGTCGCGTGGACGACCGTCGTCCGCTTGCCGAGACAGCCGGTCTGGGCGAGAAGCTCGATCGGACGACAGCCGTGCTCGGCGAGGCATTCCTCGATCTCCTTCGGCTGCTCGTCCGCGTGCACGTGGAGAGGCAGCTGCTCTCCCTCCGCGTAGCGCCCGATCTCGGCGAGCCACTCGGCAGGGCACGCGCGCACGGAGTGGGGTGCGACCGCCACGCGTACCTTCGCCGCACGGAGCTCCTCGACCTGGCGGAGGTACGCCTCGACGGACTCCTGGCGGAACCGGGGGAGGCCGCCGCGGGCGTAGGCGACGTGCAGGAGGACGAGCTCGACGCCTGCCGCCTCCGCGGCCTCCACTGCCGCGAACGCCTCCGGCAAGCCGAGGTAGTGGAACTCGCCGACTGCCGTGAAGCCCGCGTTGCGCATCTCGCGATACGTCGCTTCGTAGCTCCTCCGCACGAGCTCGGGCGTCTGGCGCTCCGCCTCGGCGAGCATGGTGTCGCGCCACGCCCAGAAGTCACCGCCCGCAGCGCGCCCGCGCAGCGCTCGCTGGAACGTGTGGCTATGGGCGTTCACGAATCCCGGCAACTCGAACGAACCGGCCACGGCGGCGACGCTACCAGCGAGATCTCATTCATGGGAGCACGCGAGCGCAGCGGCCGCGAAGCGGGCGCCTTCAGGGCCTTTGCGCGACTGGGATCCGCGCGAGCGGATTCCAGTCCGTGCGCGAATAGGGTTCGTCCGTGACCTGGCTCGAGCTGCGCCGGCACATACCGAACGCCCTCACGATCGCGCGCTTCGCCGCGGTCCCGGTGTTCGCCTGGCTGTACCTGCGCGCCGGGGACGGGGCGGCCTGGGGAGCCGGGCTCTTCTTCGCCGCTGCGGCGCTGACCGACCAGATCGACGGGTACCTCGCTCGTCGCTGGGACGTGCACACCGCGTTCGGGAAGATCGCGGACCCGCTTGCCGACAGGGTCATGATCGGCGCCGCAGTGATCCTGATGTGGGCGACAGGACGGATCCCGCTCGCCGCTGCCGTCATCGTCCTCGCCCGCGATCTCGCGCTCGTGCTCGGCTACAAGCTCGCCGCCCCGCGTGGCTTCGAACTCGAGGTGACGTTTCTCGGGAAGCTGGCGACGTGGATCCTGTACGCCGCGCTCGGCTTCGTGCTCGTGACCGAGGAAGGCACGACCTGGCCTCTGGTCATCCTGTGGATCGGCATCGTGCTCGCCCTGGCTGCCGGAGTGCAGTACTTCCTGCGAGCACGCAGTGCACTCGGCGAGCGCTGAAACCGGCACCGCGGGAGGGAACCTGGCACTCGCCGCGAATGGAAAGTCTCAAGTTGAGGTTGACCCCTCGGATTGGTGACTGCTTTACTCACCTGACCGACGAGGAAAGGCGACTGGTGGAACCACTTCCCGACCTGGCCACGCTGACCGACGACGACCTTCGGGTCATGATTCGCGAGCTCGAGAAGGAGGAGGACGAGATCTCCTTCCGGCGCCGCGTGCTCCACGGACGCATCGACATCCTCCGCGCGGAGCTGGTCGCGCGGCTGCGCGAGCAGGTGAGCGCGGGGGAGGCCAAACTCGCAGACGTCGAGCGCCTGAGCGAGATCCTGGCCGGAAAGGCCACGTCCTCTGGAGCCCGCGACGAGTGAGTCACGTCTATTGCCCCGAATGCGGCTTTCAGAACCCTGAGGCTGCGAACTACTGCTCGCGTTGCGGCTCGCTCCTGGTCCCCGAGACCGGATCGGAGACGACCATGACGTTCGACGTCGACGACGAGGCAGGCGAAGAGGGTGAGTCGCTTCTCGAGACTCTCGGAATAACGGGCCCGGCGCTCGTCGTCCGCTCGGGCGGTGGAATGGCGGGGCAGCCGTTCCAACCGACGGGCGCGCGGACGCTCATCGGCCGTTCTCCCGAATGCGACATCTTCCTCGACGACGTCACGGTCTCACGCCGCCACGCCGAGATCGCGCGCGAGGACGACGTCTTCACGATCCGCGACCTCGGGAGCCTGAACGGCACCTACGTCAATCGGAAGCGCATCGAGTCGACGGAGCTCACCGACGACGACGAGGTGCAGATCGGCAAGTACCGGCTGACCTTCCTCCAGCGATGAGCACGGTGACCACTCGGCGACAGGAACGCGGCGACGCCGAGCCGGGATTGCGAACGATCGGCGTCGTCTGCGAGGAGCTCCGCGACGAGTTCCCCGACATCTCGGTGTCGAAGATCCGCTACCTCGAGGATCAAGGGCTGATCGCGCCGCAGCGAACGCGTGGTGGATACCGCCTTTTCTCCCCGAACGACATCGAGCGCCTGTCGACCATCTTGCGCCTCCAGCGCGACGAGTTCTTGCCGCTGCGTGTGATCAGAGAGGCCCTCGACGGTCCCGGCACGTCAGCCGATCGGACGAGACGGCGTAGCGTCGGGCTCACCGAGCGCGAGGACGAGATCGACGGCGCCGAGCTCTGCGAGCGCGCGTCGGTCACTCCGGAGTTCGTTCGAGAGCTCGAGGAGTACGGAGTGGTCCTATCGCGGGTGGCTGGGGGCGAGCGCCTGTATCCGGAGAGCGAGGCGGACATCGCTGCAGCGTGCGCCCGCCTCGCACGCTTCGGGATCGATGCGCGCCACCTGAGGACGTTCCTCACCGCGACAGGGAGGCAGGCAACGCTCGTCGAGCAGCTCGTCGCTCCGGGGCTCAGGTCGCGCAACCCCGAGCGGCGAAAGACCGCGCTGGACGACCTCGAGCTGCTCGCCCGCGTCGCCCAGGAGCTCTCGCACCTGCTCTTTCTGCGAGACCTGCGCGGAGCGGTGGAGCGGAGCGGATGACGATCGATCTCCGCGACCGCATCCTCGACGTCCCCGACTTCCCGACAGAGGGCATCGTCTTCAAGGACGTCATGCCCCTGCTCGCGGATCCCGCGTACTTCGCAGAGGCGATCCGCCAGCTTTCCGACTGGTCGCGACCCCGCGAACCGGCCCTGATCCTCGGCGCGGAAGCCCGAGGGTTCATCTTCGGCGGAGCGCTCGCCTTCGAGCTCGGCGCGGGGTTCATCGCCGCACGGAAGCCCGGGAAGCTGCCGCGGGAGACCGTGGAGGCGACGTATGCGCTCGAGTACGGGACGGACAGCCTGCAGGTGCACCGCGACGCGGTATCGGAGGGCGCGCGCGTCATCGTCCTCGACGACGTGCTCGCGACCGGCGGGACCGCCAGGGCGAAGATCGACCTGGTCGAACGTCTCGGCGGCGTCGTGGCCGGCGCCCTGTTCGTGATCGAGCTCACCTTCCTCGACGGGCGGGCTCGGCTAGAGGGGTACGACGTTCACTCGCTGATCCAGTACTAACGTCCAGCGCGGCGTCCGACCGCCGGACTACAACGAGAACATGTACGACCCGCTGACGAGCACCTACTCGTTCGCGTGTCCGCGCGGACGGGAGGCGAATGTTCCGCTCTCCGCATTCCGTCTTCTGGAGCGATTGCCGGCAGCGGCCCATCCGGCGGTGTATCGCGTGCTGTTCGAGTGCCGGTGCGGTCAGGAGCACCTTGGCCTCGTCTCGCACGACGATCTCGACTGGGCACCACTCGGTGCGGCGACCGACCTCACCTTTCGGAACCTCGTGACCTCGCACGACGACGAACTTTCAGACGAGCTCACCGACATCGCTGCATCGCGAATCCGGGCGGGGGAGTGGCCCTGGAGCTTCTACTGCTGCCTCGAGGGCCGGCCGCGGCCGGTGACGCCTTCCGCTTTCGCGGTCATCGCGCCCGGGCCAGGCGCATTTGGCGTGGCCGTCCAGTGCCCGGTCTGCTCGGCCATGTCGATCAATCTCGTGTCCCGGGAGCACGTAGACCTGCCGTTTTGGAACGACAGGCGCATCGGCGTGGTCGAACACGTGTTCAGACGCGATAGGTTGCGGACAATCGAAGAGTTCCGTGCGGAGTTGCATTCGGCCCGTTTCGACGAGAGGAGACTCGATCTCGAGCTCTGACCCCCAGCTGCCGGATCCGTCCCTCCCGCCAGGGATCGAAAGACGCCGCAAGTGCTCCGATAGACGCAACATGAGTGCCGCCACACTCACCAAGGTCGCCCCCGCAGCTTCCTCCCGTCTCCTGGCGGACGTGCATGCGCTCGACCGGCCCGCTTCCGGCAAGCGCACCCCAGCACTCACCCGCCTCGAGGCCGCGCTCGGACGTGACTTCGCCGACCGCCTCGTCGCCGCGCTCAGTGAAGCGGTCGAGCGCGGAACCCCGCGCAGCTAACGCGGACCGGGGTAGTCGCCGCCGCGCTTCCTGACGAGCAGGAAGATGCCTCCTGCCGCGAGCAGGGAGAGGACGAAGGATGTCCCTCCGGGAAGCTTGAGCAGGAGCGCGCCGCACCAGAGGAAGAGAAAGAACACCAACGCCCAGATGAAGGCCTGAACGCCCTGGTCGATGCTCGGCATGCGGAGGTGCATCGGGAAAGATCCTAACCTCCAGCGCCCGTCGTCACGCCTGAGAAGAAATTCGACGCAATTTCCGACAAAGCTGAGATGCGCTCCTTGACCCTCCGCACCTCCTCGCATAGCTTCCCCCTTGCACCGAGCACGGAGCGCGATTAGGTCGAAGCTCAGCTTGAGGGCTCTACGCGGAAGCGGACGGTCAGCTGGTTGAGTGGACGAAAGCGCCACCGGCTCGGTGAATTTTTTTGGGGAAAACGATGTTTCCCCCCAACGGCGGCGCGGCCCCCTTCCTCTTCGCTGAGCACGGCTCATGCGCAATTGGCCGGGCTGCCACTCTCGGCTGTTCTGTGAACAGCCGCAAAGGTAGGGGCTCGTGGGGAGACATCGTTTCCCCCACGTAGGATCAGTGGGTGCGCCGCTCGCTCGTGTACGTCGTCGCGGGGGCGGCGTTCGGTCTCGCGCTCGTGCTCACGCTCGCCGGCGTGGGGGACGATCCGGCCGCGCTCACGAATCCCCAGGCGCTCGTGCTCGGCCTCGTCCAGGGGTTCACCGAGCTCCTGCCGATCTCGTCCTCCGGGCACCTGATCCTCGTTCCTTGGGCCGCCGACTGGACGTATCTGAAGGAGAACGACCGCTTCAACCAGACCTTCGATGTCGCGCTACACCTGGGAACGCTCGTTGCGGTCGGCGCGTACTTCTGGGCCGACATCGTGCGGCTCGTCCGCGCGTTCGCCCGCACAGTCGGAAGACGCCGGATCGAGACCTCGGACGAGCGCATCGCCTGGTTCGTCCTCGTCGCTACCATCCCCGCCGGCGTCGTCGGGCTGGTCGGGGAGGATGCGATCGCCGACTCGCTCGGGGAGCCGTGGCAGATCGCGATCCTCCTCGCCGCCGGCGCCCTCTTGCTCTGGTGGGCGGACCGGACTCCACAGGAACGAACGATGGGCGATCTCGGCATGCGGCATGCCGTTGCGATGGGTCTCGCCCAGGCGCTCGCGCTCGCGCCTGGCGTCTCGCGGTCGGGTATCACGATCACGGCCGGCCGGTTGATGCGTCTCGACCGCGATGCGGCAGCGCGCTTCTCGTTCCTGCTCCTCCTACCGACCGTCCTCGGCGCGCTCGTCCTGAAGGGACTGGGGGATGTCCTGCTCGGGGACCTCCCTCCAGGTTGGCAGGGCCCGTTCCTCGTAGGAACGCTCGCATCGCTTGCGAGCGGTCTCCTGGCGATCGACTGGCTGCTCGGCTACGTCCGCCGCCATACGTACGACGTCTTCGTCTGGTACCGGCTCGTTGTTGCCGCGATCATCGCGCTTGGGATCTTGAGTGGGGTGCGGGGAGCGTCGTTCTAGTGCGCGTTCATCGCTCTACTTGACATAACGCCGATTATCGTGCGATGGCGGAAGGAAGCGCCAAGCCATGCGGAATCAGCGCCGGGCCTGCTCCTCCTTGCTAACGCCTTGCAAACGAGAGTCGATCAAATCGGCCACGGTGTCGGCCGCGGCACGTTCGGCCGACTCGATCTCGTGACGCGCATACAGGTCGATCGTCGTCGAGATCCGCGAGTGCCCCAGACGGCGGCGGATCAACTCCAGATTGACGTCGCCGGGCGGGCTGAACTAGCGACGAAGGTCAACAGCAAGGGCCCGGGTCAGTCGCCCCCGGGCCCTGTGGCTTCTATCGAGTGTGCGGACGCGAAGCCCCTCCTACGGGACGCCCTTGATGTCTTCACACGACGCGGCCGAGTCCGTTCCCACCCCGCCGTCACACGCGTCGTCGCCGTTGCCCGACGTCACTCCGTCGCCGTCGGCGAAATGGTCCCCGAAGAGAGCATCGTCGCCCGTGCCACCCTTGAGGACATCGTCACCGCCGGGGCCCGGGATCGTGCCGGTGAACGGGTTGTGATCGCCGATGATCGCTCCATCATTGCCGGCCCCGCCGAGGATGGTGTCGTCTCCGGCCTTGCCCTCGAAGGTGATCTCCGCCGACTCTCACCCCAGGACGAGTCTCCGATCAAGAAGAGATCGTCGCCGTCGCCTCCGTCGATGTAGTCATCGCCAGCATCACCAACGTTGTGGAGGGCGTTGTGGTCGCCCACGACAACGTCTCTGCCGTCACCGAGGAGGAATCGATCGTCGCCTGCGCGGCCGAAGACCGTGCCGAGGAACGCGGTGCTGTCGCCAAGAAAGAGAGTCGTTGCCGGGGCCGCCGATGAACAGGTCGTCGCCGCTATCTCCCGTGACGTCGACGAATATCGAACGGTGGTCTCCTGTCGCGCCGTCGTTGCCTGGGCCGCCGATGATCACGTCGTTTCCGGCAGGCTGGTCGAACCCCGGGGAAAGGTCGCCGACGACATCTGCGGCGATGAGGTCGTTGCCCTCGCCGCCGTCCAGGCTGTCGTCCCCGAGTCCGCCGCGGATGAGGTCGTTGCCGCCGAGAGCGCAGACGAGATCATTTCCGCCGAAGGCGTTGATTATGTCGGGCCCTTCCGACCCCACGATGACGTCGTTGCCCTCCGTTCCGTTGATGGTGCCGGAGCTGACGATCGTCGCCTGCTTCCCGAAACACTTCGTCGTGCTATCCCCGCTCGCGCTAGCCGCGCCTAGCATGGCCAGGGCACCGACGGCCATGAGTGCTGTCGTCAGTTGCCGCATGGTTGCTCCCTCCTCTCCTCCCCAGGTTCGTGGCATCAGCCACGAGGAGCATATGAATCGAGTCCGCGTAAATCAAGCCCGATCAAAGCCATGAGAACATACGTTCGTGACTGCGGAGCCCCACGCTCACGTTCGCTTCCGCCGAGCGATCAAGCGTCGAGCACTCTGGATGGCCGAGGACGCCGCCCGCGAACTACCGAACCTGCCGCTCGAGGATGCGCTGCAGCCTGGTGCACCTCGACTTCGAGCGAGGCTCACCGAAGGCTGAGCCGGCCGCGAGGCGGTTGCTGGTGCGGTACCTCAGCGAGGGCACGCCGAGCTTGCGGGACATCGCCAGGGTGACGGCGGGTCTTGCGAGCGCGAACTCGAAGTAGCCACTTCCCCGTAGGGCGGCGGCTAGTAGCCGACGCTGCGCCGGTTGACCGTCTGCCAGACCCCGTTTCCCAGGTAGATCTCGACGAAGCCGTTGCCGAGGTTCACGGTCGACCCATACTCAGTCGGTGACGATCAATGATTGGCGCCAGTTCCTTGAGACTTTGAGCCGAGAGCTCATCGAGGCCGGCGCGTACCCGGGTCTGCCACCCGAGGTCTTGGAATCGGGCTGGCTCGGATTCCCTGGCGCGACGGACGAGCAACTCCACGGCCTCGAGACGCGGCTAGGCGTCGGGCTGCCTCCTTCCTACAGGGAGTTCCTGACGGTCTCCAATGGCTGGCGGCAGACGGGTAGCTCCATCTGGCGGATGTGGTCGACCGAGGAGATCGACTGGTTCCGCGTGCGGAACGCCGACTGGATCGATGCGTACGTCAACCCTTTCGGCGGGCTCGGCGAGTCGTCGTTGACGGACGAGGAGTACCTCGTCTACGACGAAACGCAGGACTCAGTGCGCTTCCGGGTCGAGTATCTCGAGTCCGCATTGGAAGTCAGCGACATAGGCGACTCCGCGATCTACCTGCTCAATCCGAAGGTCGTGACACCAGACGGCGAATGGGAGGCGTGGCTCTTCGCCAACTGGCTTCCGGGAGCGAGCCGCTACCGATCGTTCGCCGAGTTGATGGAGGCCGAGTACCACTCATTCCGCACCCAGGACTGACCGCCAGGTGCACGGATAGCCACCTGGGCACGTGACAACCGGCTGATCGGGGAGAGGATAACAGTGCGTGGGTAGCTGGCTCGCGCGCGAATGAAAACCCGGATGAAGGTCGCGTGTGCGGAAGCGTCTTCCGAAATAGCCAGCTTCTGGAGAAGGCTTCCTACTCGAGCTGCAAGGAGGCGATCTGTCTCTAACGGAAGCCTCTGCGTATTCGATACTCGCTCGAGCCTGGGTGTGCGGCTCAGCGACGCCAAGTGGCGCGTAAGCGAGACAACGATCGGAAGGTTCCAAGCGACCCGGTGATCGTGGCGCTGCGTCGTTGTGCCGAACGTCGCTAGTGTCGCGCAGGGGCCTGGAGCTCAACCTCGGCCGGCTCGCCGCGGCGCAGTTCGCGGCTGCGCTCTGCCTCCGCGTTGAGTTCCGCGCCGAACAGGAGGGCGAGCGCGCTCAGCCAGAGCCAGGTGAGCATGACGATGACTGCGGCCACGGATCCCCAAGCCTTGTTGTACGAGCCGAACTGGCTGACAAAGACAGCGAACGCACCCGATCCAAGGAGCCATACGACCACTGCCAACGCAGTACCGAAGGTCAGAAACTGCCACCGGGGATGGTCGACGTCGGGGCCGAGATAGAGAATCGTCGCGAACGCGACGAGAAGGCCAAGAATCAGCACCGGCCACTGCGCTGTCCACCACAGCCAGTCGATGACGGCCTCGATGCCAACGGCCTCGCCGATCCAGCCTGAGAGCTGCGGGCCGAGCACAAGCAGCCCGAAGGCGAGGACAAACGCGAACAGCATCAAGATCACCATCACCAGCGCAGTCAGCCGGCGCTTGAGAAAGCCTCGCGTCTCGTCGCGTTCATAGGCGCTATTGAGCGCCCACATGAGCGTCTGCATCGCGCCGGTCAGCGACCAGACCGCGAGCACCGTCCCGACAACCGCCATCGCGATCCCCGAGCTCGCGTTGTTTTCGATGACTCGCGTCAGGCTGTCGTCGACCAGAGTCAGCGCCTCGCGCGGGACGACGCCTGCGAGCTTCTCGGTGATCGTCCCGATCGCATCGGGACTCGCGAACAAGCTGAACACGCCGACAGCGACGAGCAGCAGGGACGGAATCGCCAGGAACGAGTAGTAGGCGATCGCGGCCGCGAGGTTCGTGATGTGGTCATCGAGCGCTTCCTTGCCAGCTCGAACGACGATCGCCCGATAGTCGCGTAGCGAGAGTTCGGTTGGTGTCGGGTCCTGGAGCGTCGGTTCGTCGTGCTCCGGTTGCGGCTGCGGGGCTTTCTCACGCCTGCTGGCAGCCACGACCTGCTCATTACTCGCGCGTGCCACGACCTGGATGTCCCCTCTTGCGTGCGGGGACAAACCGACTCGCCTATCAAGACCAAGCACGCTGAGGAACGCGGCTGAGTCTTCTTACTTTGGTGAGGAGGCGTGAGCGGCTGCGAGGGGCCGGACAGGTGTCCGGCCCCTCGAGGGTTAGCTCGACGTCCGAGAGGAAGACGGTGCCGTCTTCGCTTCTCGGGCCGCTCGGGCGGGAGTGGCGGGGGGAGCCCCATGCTGTGTCCCCCGCCCGCCAATCTCCCTGGGTCTTACGCCGTTGC
>CAVWWI010000009.1:0-35945 GCA_963758605.1 uncultured Actinomycetes bacterium
TCAGCGCCGCCGGCGGAGACCTGTCCTCCTGAGCGCCGCTTCTCCGAACGAATTCGAGTCACGACTCCGCGACTATCTCTTCCAGCGAGCCGAGGAGTCGCACGCGGTGCGCGTCGGGCTGAAGACCGTATCCGAGCAGGCGGAGATCGTCGCGCGCTACTCCTACCTCTTCACGCCCCAACAGCTCGAGGCGTTGGGCGAGGCCTGGCAGGCGGAGACGGACACCGACGAGCGCGAGCGGCTGTACCGTCTCCGGCATACGTGCGAGTCCGGGCTCATCGTCACCCGCCTCGCTCCGCAGCAGGACGCGCTGCAGAATGCCGAGCTCGCTCTCAAGGTCGACTTCGCCGGCCACGCGCTCCCGCTGCGCACGGCCTCGGCGCGGCTGGGCACGCTTACCGACTATGCCGAACGGGAAGAGCTCGGCGAGCGGGTGATGAAAGCCTCGGCCGAGCTGAACGACCGGCGGCGCGAGCTCCAGTGCGCGAGGGAGTCGCTGCGTGCGGAGCTCTCCGGACGAGCCCGACCCGGTCCGGCGTGGCGACGAGGCCAAGGGGATCCTCTCGCTCCGACATCTCGCCGTCGTTCTCGACGACGTGAGCTCACTCTGGGACGACGCCTACAACCGCATTCGTCAGCACTGGCTCGATGTCCTCGGGTCCCGACCGTGCTCGCGAGCCCTCGTCGTACCACGCCCCTACGTCTACCGCCTCGCGGCCCTGGCCGACGTTTACTCGAAAGGCGGCCCACCCGTTTGCCCTCGCCACGCTGCGAGATCTAGGGCTCGATCTGGAGGCGGACGCCGAACATCCGCGTTGACCTGGAAGCCGGCCGCAGAAGTCGCCGCGGGGGGCCATCATCGCTTCCGACCCACCGGCCTGGTCTACCTTGTCACCCGCGCGCGAGGCGGCCTTCAGGACTACCAGGAGCCTCTTGCACGAGGCGAGTCACGCCCTTCATTTCGCCGGCTGCGATCCCGCGCTCCCCTATGCCTTTCGCAAGCTCTCGCGTGACAACGCGCTGACAGAGATCTACTCGTATACGGTCCAGGCGGTTCTTTTGTGAGCCCGAGTGGCACGTACGACACTTCGGTCTCTCGGACGACGAGGCTCGTGGAGAACGCAGAGGCGGCGTCCCTTCCTCGACGCTCTTCGTTTTCCGTCGCAACTGTCGCCAAACTCCACTTCGAGCTCGAGTATCTGGAGTCGCTTCCGCGAACGACGGGGGTACGCAAAGCGGGAATGCGGAGCGCTTGACTGAGGCGACTGGATTCGCGTAATCGTCCCGGATCGGTATCTCGCTGACATGGACGCCGACTTCTACTCGGCCGACTATCTGCGTGCTGCGATCCGGTCAGCGCAGCTTCGGTGGTATCTGCGGGCGGAGGTGGGTGCTGACTGGTGGTGTCGCTCAGAGACGGGCGGCCTCTTACGAGAGCCTTCCGCGAGGGAACGCGTCCCTCGAACGAAGAGATCGCCGGGCGCCTCGGCTTCGAGCCCTTCGACACCGAGCCGCTCGTCGCCGACCTCACGAGAGCTGCTTCTCGATGAAGCTGATCCGCTCCAATTGTCTTGAGAACCGCCCACTCGAACGCGGTCGAGCGACCCGATTCCCTCCTGCCGGGCCGCGGCCAGGACCTCGCCGAGCGTGATCCTGTTCCGCGCCAGGTTTCTCTCGATCGGCTCACCGTCCTGCACGACGATGACCGGCTCGCCGTCGAGCACCGGCCGGAGGAAGGGGAGCTTAAAGCTTCCGTAGGAGACGACGACCGTGAGCACGGCGATCGTGCCCCCCGCGAGCACGATCCCGGTCACGGAGAAGTCGTTCTGCGTCACGCCCTGCTGGACGAGGTCTCCGATCATGACGAGCAGGATCAGGTCGAAGGGCTGCAACGAGGAGAGCTCGCGGCGGCCGACGATCCGCGTCACGAAGAGGACGAAGAAGAACGCGAGGAAGGCGCGGAGGACGATGTCCATGAGCTAGGGCCAGACGAGGGCGTCGCGATCGACGGAGAGGAGGAGTTCTTCACCGTCGTACAGCTCGACGTCTTGCGAGCGCGCTCCGACCGCGATGGGATTGACCTGGAAGTGGAGGTAGAGACGGTGCTCGTCGCCGGCAGGAACACGGCCGAGCTCGAGCGCGATACGGCCGTCCCTGCTCGCTTCTCCGACCGGGGCAGGCTCGACGGTGTTCAAGGTGATGTCTTCGAGCCAGTCGGAGTCGAGCACGATCGTCGCGTCTTGGAGCTCCTCGATCGCCTCGATGGTGAAGCGCGCTTGGAAGAGGATTCCGCCGCGCAACTTCGTCGGAGCCGAGACTTCGAAGCGAGCCGCCGAGGTCTCGGCCGAGCTCACGTTCACCGCCTGGCCGAACAAGTTGAAGAGCCCGAGCAGCAGCACCACGGCGAGCAGGGCCACGAGCACCTGCCGAACGATCGGACGCGCCTCCCGGTCGGCGAGATCCCGGTGGTGCTTCAGCGTGAGACCCTGCGGAACGGCCATCCTCCACGCGTTTCGGCGCCCGCGTCATCGCTCCTACGCGCAATCGCGAAAACCCGTGTCACCGTCGCTTGCGGCCGGAGGCCGGCTTTGCCGGCCGGGAGGCTCAGCGCGGCTGTGCCGTGGGTGGCGGCGAAGGAGGGGCTGGTGGGGAACCCGGGTTCCCCCACCCTTTGCGCCCGGCATGATTCGCACATGCGACCTCTGCCTCCGCAGGGCAGATTGGCGTTTGCGCAGTTAGCTCCGGATCGTTCGAGAAGCCTCTAGTTATGCGGGTTTGCGAGCTACGCCTTAAAGCGCTCCGCATGGCTATGGGTGCAGTTCAAAGAGGTTTAGGCGTGGAGTAGGCGTCGAGCCGCCGTACCCACTCGTCCACAACCCGCGGGTCTGGCGCCTGGTTCGGCCAGACGATGAGGCTCAAGGCGAGCTGCGCCTCCGCCGCGGTCGCGGTCTTTAGCAGTTCGCGTGGGTCGACTTGCCCGCGCTTGCTGTTCATGCAGCCGTCACCAGTGGCAGTAGTTCGTCGGGCACGTATGGCTCTCCTTGCCAGTTCTCGTCGAACCACACGAGCGCGCCATCCACCTCGACCTGCTCGACCGGGTACATGGGTACCCTCACCATGCGCGCGACGAAGGCCGAGCTTTTGCGGTAAGGGTGGTCGTGGAGCTCCCCGACGAGCGCGGGAGGCTTGACCACGTCGCAGTTGCGGCAGAGGGCGCGGCGGACGAAGCGCGGGTACACGTAGGTGCCGACGACGGCCCGGTAGAGCAGTCGAGCATCAGCGCCGAGCAGCGGTAGCAGCCGCTCGAGCTCCTGGTAGCTCAGGGGTTCCATGCTCTGCACATCAAACGCAGATGCTCGCCGCCAGAACCGCGGTCACGCACGTCTGCCAGGACGTCGAAGTAGTGCTCAAGCAAGAACGAGATTCGCTCCCGCCGCGTCACGGAGTCCGTGTCACGGGCACCAGTCTTACGCCCAGCGCTGTCGGGGCTGGCAACAGTCTCCGGGCGCGCGCTGAATGCGACGAGGCGAGGGAAGCCGGACGCGGCGACCTCTTTGCCGAAAAGCGGAGTCCTCCCAGCCCTTCAACCTCTCCAGCCGTCCGATGGCGCGTCCGACGAGTACATCAAACGCTTCTTCGACCGATCTTGCAACCTGTTCCGTGTCGCCTCAGACCTCCTGCGAGCGCGAGCGTCATCGCGACGACCGTGAGCGATCCCGAGCTCGCGCAGAGCTGCCGAACCTGCCACTCGAGGATGCGCTACAGCTCGTCCATCTCTACGCCGAGCGCGGATCCCGAAGTACGAGAAGGCGGCGATGCGGTGGCTCGAGCGGTACCTGGCCGAAGGTTCGCCGTCGCTTGACGGTTGGCGGAGGTCGTCTCTAGCCTCGCCCGCCGGCAGGACGCCCTGTCAGCGGATGATGGCGACGTCTAGTAGGAGGCGACAGACGGCAACCCAGCCACAGCACGACGAACAGGTCGAAGGCAAACCAGAGCGCGATCGTCGCGGGAAGGTAGGTCAGCATCGCGGGAGAGCGTGCCGAGACTAAAGGGACGCCCTCCCGCTTGCAACTCGACGGTTAGAGCAAGAACGCGAAGAGCGTGTAGAGACCGAAAGCGACCGCTGCATAGAGCATGAGCACGCTCAGAAGAAAAACTCTAGGCAGCCATTGGGTGCCGTGTGTGACTGACGTACGACCGTACGTGAGCTCGGCAGGCGTCGACCGAACGTCTGCCGGCGAAGCGACCGAAGCTTCCATTCCTCTCCCCTGGTAGTCCTTCCCCGAGGTACGGATGGTACGCGTCGAGCGGATTGCGTCGGGTAAGGATTTTGGTCAGCGTTGACCGTTGGCCGAGGTAGCGACCTGCAGAAGCGCTTCCTGTCGCACGCGACCTGGCCGCGGCTCTCTTGGAGAGGGCAGATGAAGACGAACCCCCGATCGACAGCCCCGTCTAGGAGGTTTTGGCGCTGAGTAGGCGTCGAGGCGGGGCGAGTCGAAACCCCCAAGAGAGACGAAAACCCCGTGAGAGCGGGGTTTTCCCGTAGTGCGCCCGGCAAGATTCGAACTTGCGACCTCTGCCTCCGCAGGGCAGCGCTCTATCCCCTGAGCTACGGGCGCGGGGAAGCCAAGTCTAGCTGGGTTGCCGCGCGACCCTGGGCGTCGAGAGTCACGTCGGCGGGGACCTCCCTGCGCACGTACGCGAGCGCCACGACGCTCTCTCCGTCCCGCGCCGCGCTCGTCACACGTCCGACGGCCTTTCCTTCGTAGACGAGCTCCGCATCGTACTCGGGCATCGCGTCGCCCTCGAGCGAGAGGACGCGCAACGTGCGATTGACTCGGCCCCGGTAGTGCTGCCGCGCAATCGGCTCCTGGCCCGGGTAGCAGCCCTTCTCGAAGTCGATCGTCCGCGCTTCCAGGCCGGCTTCCGCCGGAAGCACGCGGTCGTCGATCTCGCGGCCGTAGCGCGGAGTGCCCGCGCGGATGCGCAGGCGCTCGAGCTCTTCGTCCCCGATGGTCGGATCGAGCCCGGCGTCCAGGACCTCGACCGCGGGCACTCCGTAGTCCGCGGTCGGGATCCCGTCGGACTCCCCGAAGACGACCGCCGAGACGTGCTCCTCGGTCTCGATCTCGCACTTCGCGGCGAAGCGCATGCGCACGAGCCCGTGCGCGTAGCCGCACGCCGAGCCCCGGCTCGGTGAGGAGCAGGAAGTCGTCAGCGCTTCGCCGGAGCACGGTCATCGGCGCGATCACACGAGCCTTCGGCGTCAGGAAGAGCGCCTCGCAGCTCTCTCCCGGGCCGAGCGCCTCGACGTCGTTCGAGACCATCGCCTGCAGGTACGTCGCGGCGTCAGGCCCACGCACGGCGACGAAGTCGCGCGGGCGGCTGGCGACTCGCAGCGCCGTAACGTTCATAGCCAGTGGGGTGAAGTCATTTGCGTGTCGGTCGCGACAGCGACCGTAGGCTCTTCGCGCGGACGGAATCCGCACTCGCGGATTCCGTTCTTGCGCAACTAATAGTGTAGGAAGGTGTTCAGGGGCCGCGCAGAGCGGAAGGTGATCGAGGCCGGATACGACCCTGCGAGGCTTCCTCCCGGTCAGTACCTCACGGAGAAGTGGCCTGTCCTGCACGCAGGGGGGATTCCGGACACGGACCTCGCGACCTGGGACTTCACGGTCACCGGCGAGGTCGAGAATCCGCTCGCCCTCGGCTGGGACGAGTTCAACCGGCTGCCGAGGACCGAGGTCACCGAGGACATCCACTGCGTCACGCGCTGGAGCCGCTTCGACGTGACGTTCGAGGGCGTGCACTGGAGCGAGCTCGAGAAGCTCGTCACGCCGAAGCCGTCCGCGCACTTCGTCGTCGCCCACTCGGAGCAGGGCTATACCGCGAACGTTCCGATCGCATCGCTTCGCGACCCGCTCGCTCTGCTCGCCACGCACGCGGACGGCGCACCCCTCACGCCCGAGCACGGGTGGCCCTTGCGGCTCGTGATCCCTGGCAAGTACTTCTGGAAGAGCGCGAAGTGGCTCCGCGGAATCGAGCTCACGGCCAACGATCGACCGGGGTTCTGGGAGCGCTACGGGTACCACAACGACGCGGACCCGTTCGAGGAGGAGCGGTACGGCTTCTAGCGCGCGAATCACTCGACAGTTCCCCCAAAAGGGGGAGGAGCGCAGGGCCGTTATCGACGACAACCTGATCGACCCATCCTCCCAAGTTCTTCCCCTTAGAGTGGCCGTCCCAGCGGCCACTCTTCTTTTTGCGGGGAAACGATGTTCCCCGCATCCGGCCCCCCTTCCTCTCCATGTGCAGCGCACCACCGCACGTGGCCTCCCGAGTGAATGAATCGCTCTCCGGCCCTCGACGGCAGCCGCATGGAAGAGCCGCTAAGCGACGACCGCAGAAGGGGCGACCGGCTGGGCGACGCCGATCATGGAGTCCCGCGTGACGAGTGCGGCCAGCTCGTCCTCGCTCATCCCCTCCGTACCGGCGGGGCGAGCCGGGATCACGAGGTAGCGGATGTCTGCCGTCGAGTCGACGACGCGCACCTCGACGTCGTCCTCGAGCGCGACGCCGAACTCGTCCAGCACGCCGCGCGGGTCGGAGACGGCACGCGACCGGTACGGGACGCTCTTGTACCAGTCCGGAGGCGGGCCGAGCAGCGCTCGCGGGTAGCAGGAGCAGAGCGTGCAGACGACCAGGTGATGGACGTCGTCGGTGTTCTCGAGCGCGACCACGACCGGCGACTCACCCGGGATCCAGGTCGAGCTCGAGCGCAGCCGCGCGCGCGTCGGCGAGCAGGCGCTGCTTGAACGCCGGGTCGACCCAGGCCCGCGCGACGAGGCGCGCGCCGTCGGCGGGAGATCGTGACACCAGCCAGTCGATTCCTCGTCGCACAGCCTCGCGATCGATGACGCCCTTCTCGACCAGCAGCTCCTCGAGCGCGCGCGCCCGGGCGGCGGCCGGAGGCTCACCGTCCGTGCCGATCGGCTCGTGCCGATGATCGTGGTCGTGGTCGCTCACTCGGCGTTCTCCAGCCAGTGCTCGAAGAGATCGACGCGCAGCGTGTCGTCCGCCCGACCGCGGTAGTCCGCCCAGAGGTCGCGCTGCGCGAATCCGACGAGGTACAGCGGCCGCAGCGGAAGCCCGTCGTCTCCGTACGCGCGTGTCTCCGGGTTCGTGAACGACGCGTGCTCGCGTTCCACGAAGCCGATCTTGCCCTTGACGTAGCCGGGCGTACGGTGGTGCCCCTCGTGCGCTCGATCCGCCACCCGAACCCGCTGCCCGGTGCGAAAGCTCACTCGTCGAGCCTCCCGTCGAGCTCACCGGAAGCCAGCACGCCCTTCTCGGTGAGGACCGTCTCGACCGAGTACAGCCAGCGCTCGTAGTAGGACGCGCGCTCGTACTCGGCCGGCGGCATGCTCTCGATACCGCGCCGGAGCTCGTCGACGTTCATGACGCCTTCTGCGCCGAGCGCTCCGACGATCGCGTCCGTGAGCAGCTCCCAGTCGGCGAGCTCGTGTTCGCTCCGGTCGATCGGTGCGTCCGTCGGCCAGCCGCCGCGGTCGTGAACCGCTCGCTCCACCCGGCCGATGCTAACGACAAGACCGAGTCAGGCTTAAGCCTGACCCCACGAAGGAAGCCCTGGACGCACAGCACGAAGGGCCGGCGAGTGCCGGCCCTTCGCAACTTCCTTTGCGAGAGGGACTTCTAGAAGTCCATTCCTCCGCCGCCCGGCATGCCGGCGGGCATGGCGGACTGCTTCTCGGGCATCTCCGCGACGATGGCCTCGGTCGTCAGGATGTTCTTCCCGATCGAGGCCGCGTTCTGGAGCGCCGAGCGCGTGACCATGGTCGGATCGATGATCCCGGCCTTGATGAGATCCTCGATCTCGCCCGTCTCGACGTTCAGGCCCTCGCCCTTCTTCGCGCTGCGGACCTTGTCGACGACGACGGAGCCCTCGAGGCCCGCGTTGTACGCGAGCTGGCGAAGCGGCTCCTCGAGCGCGCGGATGATGATCTGCGCACCCGTCTTCTCCTCGCCCTCGAGCGTGTCGACGAGCGTCTTCACAGCCTGCGAGGCGTTCAGGAGAGCGACGCCGCCGCCCGCCCCGATGCCCTCTTCGAGAGCCGCCCGAGTGGCCTTCAGCGCGTCCTCGACGCGATGCTTCTTCTCCTTGATCTCGACCTCGGTGGCAGCGCCGACCTTGACGACGGCCACTCCGCCCGAGAGCTTGGCGAGACGCTCCTGCAGCTTCTCGCGATCGAAGTCCGAGTCGGTGTTCTCGATCTCCGACTTGAGCTGCTTGATGCGGCCCTTGATGGCGTCGGTCTCGCCGGCGCCGTCGATGATCGTGGTCGTGTCCTTGTCGACGACGACCTTGCGGGCGCGGCCGAGCTGCGAGACCTTCGTGTTCTCGAGCTTGAGGCCCAGCTCCTCGGTGATGACCTCGCCACCGGAGACGATGGCGATGTCCTCGAGCATCCGCTTGCGGCGGTCGCCGAAGCCCGGGGCCTTGACGGCCACGGCCGTGAAGGTGCCGCGCAGCTTGTTGACGACGATCGTGGCGAGCGACTCGCCCTCGACGTCCTCGGCCACGATGACGAGCGGCTTGCCGGCCTGGATGACCTGCTCGAGAATCGGCAGCACGTCCTTGACCGCGCCGATCTTCTGGTTCGCGATCAGGATGTACGGCTCGTCGAGCACGGCCTCCATGCGCTCGGGGTCGGTGATCATGTACGGGGACAGGTAGCCCTTGTCGAACTGCATCCCCTCGGTGAACTCGAGCTCGAGGCCGAAGGTCTGGCCCTCCTCGACGTTCACGACGCCGTCCTTGCCGACCTTCTCGATCGCGTCCGCGATCACGTCGCCGATCTCGCGCTCACGCGAGACGACTGTGCCGACACGGGCGATGTCCTCCTTGCCCGATACCTCCTTGGAATTCTTCTTGAGGTCCTCGACGACGGCCTCAACGGCCTTCTCGATGCCGCGCTTGAGACCCATCGGGTTCGCGCCTGCGGCGACGTTCTTCAAGCCTTCGCGCACGATGGCCTGAGCGAGCACCGTCGCGGTCGTCGTGCCGTCACCGGCGACGTCGTCCGTCGATGTCGCAGCCTCGCGTGCGAGCTGCACGCCCTGGTTCTCGAACGGGTCCTCGACCTCGATCTCACGAGCGATGGTGACGCCATCGTTGGTGATCGTCGGCGCGCCGAACTTCTTGTCCAGCACGACGTAGCGTCCCTTCGGCCCGAGCGTCACCTTGACCGCGTCGGCGAGGATGTTCACGCCGCGCTCGATCGAGCGGCGCGCTTCCTCGTTGAACTTGAGCTCCTTGTGAGCCATTACTTCCTCCTCAGCGAAATGAGCTATGCGGTGGCAGCGGCGAGCTTGCGCTTGCCCTTGCCGCCTGTGGTTACGACCTTCGCGAGCACGTCCGACTCACGCAGGATCAGGACGTCGTCCGCGCCGACCTTGATCTCCGTTCCCCCGTACTTGGAGAAGATGATCTCGTCGCCGACTTCGATGTCCATCTTGATGAACTCCCCGTCCTCGTCACGCGGGCCGGGGCCGACGGCGAGGACCTTGCCGCGCTGCGGCTTCTCCTTCGCCGTGTCAGGCAGCACGATGCCGCTGACCGTCGTCTCCTCCTCATCGAGGACCTCGACGATCAGGCGGTCGCCCAGAGGCTGCAAATCCATGCGTACGACCTCCTTGATACGAGTTTGTGACACGTCTGGCACTCCGACTAGAAGAGTGCCAATGCACAATAGCACCACAGGATATCTAGCGAAGCCAAATTGAGTCTGTCAGACTCATATCTGGAGGGAACGCGCCCTTGATTGTCACAAAGTCGTGATGCGACGCGAGTTTTCGGCTGGTGTGGTGCTCGTTCGGAGGATGCGAGGCGCGCACTGGTTCGCCGCCGTCCGTCCGCAGGGCAAGCCCCGAGGCGTATGGGCGCTTCCCAAGGGCCTGGTAGACACGGGCGAGCGCCCGGCGGAGACGGCGCTCCGCGAAGGGTACGAAGAGACCGGAGTCGTCGGGCGCCCGGCGACCAAGCTCGGTGACATCCGCTACGTCTACACCTGGGAGGGAGAGCGCGTCTTCAAGGTCGTGAGCTTCTTCCTCGGCCATGCGGTGCGAGGGCGGATCGGGGAGCTGCCCGTCGGGATGGACCGCGAGGTGGCCGAGGCCCGCTGGCTCCCGCTCGCCGACGCTCCTCGGCTCCTCGCCTACAAGGGCGAGCGCGAGATGGCCGTGAAGGCGCTGCAGACCCTCGAGAGCGACCCTCTATAGTTGCCCGGCCGCCGTGCCGACGTTCGCCCTCAACTTCTACAGCCCGACGGTCGCCGATCAGCTCCGTTCGAGCCGGAAGACGGCGACGATCCGCCTCGGGGACAAGTCGCCGAAGTACCGGAAGGGCATGATCGTCACCGTCCTCTGCGGCGCGCGGTACGGACAGCGCGAGCGGATCTTCGACGCGGTGATCGACAAGGTCGAGGTGAAGGAGCTCCGCGACCTCTCACCCCGCGAGATCGAGCACGACAACCCGGAGATCCGCCGGGCGGACGAGCTCGCGCGGTTCCTCAGCCAGCTCTACAACCGCGAGGTACGCGAAGACGACATCGTCACCGTGATCCGCTTCTCTCAGATCACTAATTCGTAGTGGGAAACGATGTTTCCCCCACGAGCCCCCTTCCTCTTCGCGGTGCACGGGAGCACCGCGCTTGGCCTCCCGGGCGAATAAATCGCCCTCCGGCCGCCACCGCTAGCCCACCGGTCAGCGGCCTGGCTTGCGAATCCCTGTTCCGAAGAGCTCTGCCGGTCGAATCTCCGCTCCGCACTCCTCGCACTCGATCGCGAACGCGGACGGGATCGGTGCTTCACACGCGGGGCACCGATGGCGGAGCTCGCCACCACACTGCGGGCACGCGTGGGGCAGGGCGTCCTCGTCGTCCGTGAAGTAGCGCTGCGTGTGGCCACAGGCGAGGCAGAACGCCACCCAGTCGCCGAGGGTCTTCCGGCGCTCTTCCTGGATCCAGTTCCGTTTCGACTTGGCCAACCGAACGGTCACTGTAGACCGGCCAGGGTCAACAGGTGCCTTCGTTAGAGTGACGGCAACCGGGCCCGAGGACTGGAGACCACTGTATGGCCGTACGTGAAGCCGAGCCCGTAGGCTCGCTCCAGGAGGTGAGGGAGGCAGGACTCGACCGCGAGGACCTGCTCGGCATCTACCGCAATCTGCTGATCACACGCGGCGTCGAGGAACGCGGGCACATCCTCTACCGGCAGGGCAAGATCCCGGGCTCCTTCTACACGGGCCGTGGGAACGAGGCCGCAGCCGTCGGAGTCGCCACAGCAATGGGGCCGAACGACGTCGGGACGCCCCTCCACCGCGACATGGGCGTCCACATCACGCGCGGCGTCGAGCCCTGGCGGATCATCGCGCAGTACATGGGACGTGAAGACGGCCCGACGCGCGGGCGGGACGGGAACGTGCACATGGCGGTCCCGGAGCTCGGACTCCATCCGATGGTCAGCCACCTTCCGGCGATGCTCCCGGTCGCGGTGGGTATGGCACTGGCGTTCAAGATTCGTGAAGACCGCCGCGTCGCCGTGGCCTGGTTCGGCGAAGGAGCGGCAGCGCGGGGGGACGCGCACGAGGGGATGAACCTGGCCGGCGTCAGGCAGCTCCCGGTCGTCTTCATCTGCGACAACAACCAGTGGGCGTACTCGACACCGACGTACCTCGGCTACCCGATCGAGCACATCGCCGACCGTGCGGCCGCGTACGGCTTCGACGGCGTGGTCGTCGACGGCACCGACGTGCTCGCCGTCTACCGCGAGGCGAAGGCGGCGATCGAGAAGGCGCGCCAGGGCGCCGGGCCGACGCTCATCGAGTGCCTTACTCTGCGGATGGAAGGACACGCCGTCCACGACGACGCGTTCTACGTCCCGAAGGAGATGCTCGAGCAGTGGGCGGCCCAGGATCCCATCGAGCGGTTCCGCACCTGGCTTCGGAACCATGCGGACATGACCGACGACGAGGAAGAGCAGATCACGTCCGTCGTCAAGCGCCTCCTGAACGACGCCCTCGAGCGCGCGGAGGAGTCGCCGCAACCCGATCCAGCCGGGCTCGAGAAAAGCGTGTTCGCATCCGCCGAGGATCTCGACACGCCACACCACAAGTGATGACACAGTGCCGGAGCTGACCTACATCCAGGCGATCTCGGACGGCCTGCGCCAAGAGATGCGGCGGGACCAGCGCGTGTTCGTACTCGGCGAGGACGTAGGCGTCTACGGCGGCGCCTTCAAGGTGACGCTCGGCTTCCAGGAGGAGTTCGGGCCGTGGCGGGTTCTCGACACTCCGCTCTCGGAGACGGCGATCGTGGGCGGGGCGACCGGCGCGGCGCTGATGGGTCTGCGCCCGGTCGCCGAGATGCAGTTCGCCGACTTCATCTCCTGCGCCTGGGACCACCTCGTCACCGTCGCGGCCAAGCAGTTCTTCCGCGGGCGAACGCCCGTGCCGATCGTCGTCCGCCTGCCGTCGGGCGGCGGCTTCTCGGGCGGGCCCTTCCACTCCCAGAACCCCGAGAGCTCGTTCGCGCACATCCCGGGCCTCAAGATCGTCTGCCCCGCGACACCACACGACGCCAAGGGCCTGCTCGCGACGTCGATCGAGGACCCGAACCCGGTTCTCTACTTCGAGCACAAGCACCTGTACCGCCGGATCAAGGGCGAGGTGCCGGAGGAGCGCTACACGATCCCCTTCGGCCAGGCGCGCGTGCACCGCGAAGGAGACGACGCCGTCGTCGTGACGTGGGGCGCCATGGTGCACACGGCCTCCGACGCGGCCGACCAGCTTGCGGGCGAGGGATTCGAGATCGAGATCCTCGACCTGCGAACGCTGGTCCCTTGGGACAAGGCGCGCGTGCTCGAGAGCGTCAAGCGCTGCTCGAAGGTGCTCGTCCTCCACGAGGACACGCGCACGGGCGGCTTCGGCGGCGAGATCGCCGCGACGATCGCCGAGGAGGCGTTCGAGGACCTGGACGCGCCCGTGATGCGGATCGCCGCCCCGGACACTCCCGTTCCGTTCTCGCCCGCGCTCGAGAAGGCCTTTCTCCCCCAGGTCGAGGACGTCGCCAAGGCCCTGCGAGAGCTCGCCGCGTACTAATGGTGCGCAGACCGAAATCCGCTATCGCTAGATTTCGGTCGCGCGAAACCCCTGAAGGCGTCCGCTTCGCGGCCGCTGCCGCTCCGATTCCGGTGCAGGCGCCCTAGGAGGAGAATTGTCGACAGGAACCCAGATCGAGGTCGTGATGCCGCAGATGGGCGTGTCCGTCTCCGAGGGCACGATCACGAAGTGGCTCAAGCAGCCGGGTGAGCCGGTCGCGCGCGACGAGCCGCTGCTCGAGATCTCGACCGACAAGGTCGACACCGAGGTGCCGAGCCCTGGTGAGGGCGTCCTCGCAGAGATCATCGTGCCCGAGGGTCAGACGGTCGAGGTCGGCACCGTCCTCGCGCGCATCGGCCCGGCGGGAAGCGAGCCGGCAGCGCCGGAGGCACCGGCTCCCGCGGCGCCCGCGCCCGAGCAGGCCGCTCCCGTGCCTGACGCGGAGCAGGTCGTCGCCGCCGAGCAGCCCGCTCCCGTGCCTGACGCGGAGCAGGTCGTCGCCGCCGAGCCGTCGGCCCCCGTCTCCGTACCGGTCGCGTCACAACCCGTGCCCGCGGCCAGCGCACCAGCACCGCCGGTTGCCGAATCGGCCGGCAATGGACGAACCTTCGTCTCCCCCGTGGTCGCGCGCATCGCCGGGGAGCACGGCGTCGACCCGACGACCGTCCCTGGAACCGGCGCCGGCGGTCGCGTGACGAAGAAGGACATCCTGGCGTTCATCGAGTCGGGAGCCCAGGCGCCGGCGCCCGTGCCCGCAGCTGCCGCAGTCCCCTTGGCCCCGCCACCGCCCGCCCCGGCGGCGGCCGAGCCTCCTCCTCACGAGCCTGCCCCGATCCCGGAGCCGGCACCCGCTCCGCAGCCGGCCCGCGAGGCTCCCGAGCCTCAGGCGATCCCCGTTCTCGAGCCGACGCCGGCAGCCGCTCCACAGCCGGCCCGCGAGGCTCCCGAGCCTCAGGCGGTCCCCGTTCTCGAGCCGACGCTGGAGCCGCCTACGCCGCGCCCACCGACACAACCGGTGCTCCCGCCCCAGCCCGAGATGGCGCCGGGAGAGGTGCTCGAGCCGATGACCGCCATGCGACGCGGCATCGCCGAGCACATGCGGCGCTCGCTCGACACCTCGGCGCACGTGACGAGCGCGATCGAGGTCGACATGTCACGTGTCGTCGCGCTCAGGAAGAAGCTCAAGCCGGAGTACGAGCAAGCGCATGGGGTGAACGTCACGTACCTCGCGTTCATCGCGCGGGCTGCGATCGAGACCCTCAAGGACTACCCGTGGATCAACGGCGAGATCCGTGGCGAGAGCATCGTCACGCGGCCCAACATCAACATCGGCTTCGCCGTCGAGCTCGCGGACGGGAAGGGTCTCATCGTCCCGGTGCTGAAGAACGCCGAGACGCTCAACTTGCTCGGCATCGCAAAGGGCGTCGTCGATATCGCAGAGCGCGCGCGCTCCAAGAAGCTCCTCCCGGACGAGGTACAGGGCGGCACCTTCACGATCACGAATCCCGGCGGCTACGGCACGTTCCACGGAACGCCCGTCATCAGCCAGCCGCAGGCGGCAATTCTCGGCACGTACGCGGTCGTCAAGCGCCCGTGGGTCATCCAGGACGAGATGGGGCAGGACGTGATCGCGATTCGCCCAATCATGAACCTCACGCTCACCTACGACCATCGCCTCGTCGACGGCGCCCTCGCCGGACGCTTCCTCCGAGACATCCGCGAGCGCCTCGAGAGTTGGGACGAGGCGGCGTACTGATTTGTGCACAAGATCGACATTCGCTCGCGCGAATCTCGATCGCGCGAAAATCCCTAAAGGCGTCCGCTTTCGCGGCCGCGGCGTGATCGGTCTCCGTCGGAGTCGGCGGTGAGTGCCAACCTCCAGGGAGTCTGCCTCTGCGGCGGTGTCCGCTTCGAGGTGACCGAGCCGTTCGAGCGCATCTCGGCATGCCATTGCACGAGCTGCAAGAAGATCTCGGGAGGAGGCGGGACCGTGAGCGGGCGGGCCCGCACCGACGCGATCCGGATCCTCGCCGGGGAGGACCTGGTGCGGACCTTCCAACCGCACGAGGGCCTGTCGAAGACGTTCTGCTCCTCGTGCGGGACCAACCTCTTCGGCGGCGGCTGGCCGGAGTCGGAGTTCACGAGCGTTCGGCTGAGCGCCCTCGAGGAGCCCTACGAGGGTCGAATCGGATCGCACATCTTCGTACGCTCGCTCGCGCCTTGGGAGACGCTGCCCGAGGACGGCGCCGAGCGCTACGACGTACGCGCGCCGTGACCCAACGAATCTTCCCGATGGTGGCCTACGAGGACACCGCGAGGGCCATCGACTGGCTCACGGAGGCGTTCGGATTCACGGAGCGCGGTCAGCGATACGAGATGGAGGACGGCACGATCGGGCATGCAGAAGTCGAGATCGGAGGCGAGGTCGTGATGCTCGCGACCCCCAACAGCGAGTACCAGAGCCCCAAGACGCACCGTGGGAGCTGCGACGCGGCAGCGCGCTGGCTCGACAACCCCTGGGTGATCGACGGCGTGCTCGTCGAGGTGGACGATCTCGAGGCTCACCACGCGCGGGCGGTAGAAGCCGGCGCCAATGTGATTCGGCCACCGGAGGACGGCCCGGACGGGCGGTTGTACACGGCCGAGGACCTCGAGGGACACCGCTGGATGTTCCAGCAGCGTTGATGAGCGGCGCCTACCTCGTGAACCTCGGCCTCGTGCCGTACGGCGAGGCGTTCGATCTCCAGCGCTCGCTGGCGGGCGCGGTGTCGCAGGGAGCGATCCCCGAGACGGTGATCTTCCTCGAGCACCCGCCGGTGGTCACGGTCGGCCGACGGACGGAGACGGGCGAGTTGCACCTCCCAGAGGACGCAGAGGTCGAGATCGCCGAGACGGACCGCGGTGGGAAGTCCACGTTCCACGGGCCTGGTCAGCTCGTCTGCTATCCGATCCTCGACCTCGCAAAGCACGGGAAGGACGTCAAGCTCTACGTCAGGAACCTCGAGCAGGCTCTCGTCCGGACTTTGGGCACATTCGAGCTCCAAGGCACCACGATCGAAGGCCTTACTGGCGTCTGGATGCCCCCGGGCGGTGGGCAAGCGCCGCGGAAGATCGCCTCGATTGGCGTTCACGTCTCCCGCTGGGTGACGACTCACGGCTACGCGCTCAACGTCGACCTCGATCCTGCTCCCTTCACGGAGTGGATAACCGCCTGCGGCCTCGATGACGCCGCGTTCACGACGATGGCCCGCGAGCTCGAGCGGCCGATCGGCGTCGAGGAGGTTCGCCCCGCCGCCACCGCAGCGATCGCGGAGGTGTTCGAGCTCGAGTTCGACGAGCTCCCGGCGGACGGCGGCACGGGGCTCTGGCCACAGTCGATCCACTCGTCGCTGGCGGCGCGCTGAAAGACGGGTCTGGCTGAAGCCAGACCCCTGCCGCTAGATCAGGCCTGCGCGCGTAGCGTGCGCGGCGGCGGCCGCTCGCGTCGACTGCGCGAGCTTGCGGAGGATGTTGGCAACATGCCGGTGCACGGTGTGCTCGCTCAGGACGAGCGACGACGCGATCTCGCGGTTGGAGAGCCCGGACGCCACGAGCCGCAGCACCTCCGTCTCGCGACGCGAAAGCGGCGAGTTTCCGTTGGACTCCACCGGAATCGGGTCCTCGAGAAAGCCGGCGAGCGCGCGCTGGAGCTCGCGCTGATCGTCGAGGTGAGGCAGGTGCGAGTCCCCGCTCAGCGTGACGAATCGCACGTTCGGCAACAGCGCGGCGAGCTCGCGCCCCCGGCCGATCGGCACGGTGCGATCGCCGCGCCGGTGAAGCACGAGCGCGGGCATCGTCAGGTTCGGGAGGATCGCCCGGGCATCGGAGGCAAGGTCGAGCTCGAGGAACTCCGCGGCGACCTCCGCGTCGGCCGACCGCCGCTGGTACCGGCTGAGAGCGGCGATCTCGTCCCCGCTGGCGTGCGGCGCGAGCAGGCCCGCGAGCATCTGCGCCGCCAGAGCCCAGTTGGTGCGGACGAAGTCGACGAGCGAGCGACGCGTCGCCTCCGGAATGTCGGTTCGCGACGCGTAGCCGCCGAAGAAGACGATCTTCCGGATGAGGTCCGGCTTGCGGCTCGCGTACTCGGCGGTCGCGAGCCCGGCACACGAGCACGCGAACACGATGGCGGGCTCTGCGCCTACCGCCGCGTGCACCGCCGCGAGCGTCCGCACGTCGAGCTCCATCGTCGCGGGGCCGGGCAGCGCACGTTCCGAGAGGCCTGCGCCGACCCGGTCGTAGCGCACGACCCGATGCGTCTCTGCCAGGTGCTCGAAGAATCTGCGGGCCTGAGGATCATCCCACTCCTCCTCGAGATGCGTGACCCACCGGCCGCCGAAGAGGAGGAGCGGCCCCTCTCCGAGGGTGGCGTACGCGATCCGACTGCCGTCCAGCTCGCAGAAGCGGATGTCCTGTTCCATGGCCCGCACACTTACTGGCCGGAACGGGCCATGTCAAGAAGATGGCCCGCTAAAGGGAAGCGATCGGGCCATCCCGACGTTCATCCTAGAACCATGCACACGCGTCACGTCGACGGAATCACGATCCGCGCACTTCGAAACGGCGATACGGCCACCGTCTCGGCGCTGTTCGAGCGGCTCGGCCCGCGCTCACGCGCGCGCCGCTTCTGTGGCGCGAAGCCACGCCTGTCAGCGGACGAGCTTCGCCTCCTCGCGCGGGTCGACGCCGAGCACCACGTGCTGGTGGGCTACTCGACGACGACCCGGAGCCGGTCGGCATCGCACGGATCGTGCGGGAGGGGACGAGGGCCGAGGTTGCGTTCGCGGTCGCAGACGAGTTCCAGGGTCGAGGAATCGGGACTACCCTGACGCGCGCGCTCGCGGCGGACGCGCGAGCCGCCGGCGTGACCGAGCTCGTGGCCACGGTCTGCGGGGACAACACGCCCGCTGTTTCGCTCATCGCCCGCATCGCCGAGTCGCTGCAGGTGCGGTGGCAGGGCGGTGAGCGCGAGCTCGTCGCCAGACTGCCCTGACAGCGCCTCTGGCGCCGTCTCTAGACTGGTCGGGCCATGCAGAAGTCGTTGCCCGTGGCGGAACGGCCTCGCCGACCCGAGTGGATGAAGGTGCGGGCGCCGAGCGCCAACTCGCGCTACCACGAGGTCAAGGGACTGATGCGAGAGGGCCACCTCGTCACGATCTGCGAGGAGGCGCGCTGCCCCAACATCGGCGAGTGCTGGGGGCGCGGGACGGCGACGTTCCAGATCCTCGGTGACACCTGCACGCGCGCCTGCCGCTACTGCTACGTCCACTCGGGGAAGCCCGACGAGCCGCCGGATCCGCTCGAACCGCTTCGGCTCGCGCAGGCCGCGCACCAGATGGGCCTGTCGCACGTCGTCGTCACGTCCGTCGATCGCGACGACATCCCCGACCGCGGCGCGGCGCACTACGCGGCGACGATCCGTGCTCTCCAGCGGAAGCTGCCCGGTGCCACGGTCGAGATCCTCACGCCGGACTTCCTCGGAGTGGAAGAGGCGGCGCTCGCGACAGTCCTCGAAGCACGACCCGACGTCTTCGGCCACAACATCGAGACGGTAGGTCGCCTGCATGCGCGCATGCGAGGCGCGAAGGCGAGCTACGAGAAGGCGCTGTGGCTGCTGCAGCGAGTCAAGGAGCTGGCGACGTACAAGGTCATGACGAAATCCGGGATCATCGTCGGCCTCGGTGAGACGAACGAGGAGGTCGTCGACACGATGCGAGACCTTCGCGCGCATGACGTCGATGTCGTCACGATCGGCCAGTACCTCCAGCCGTCGCCCAAGCACGCGACCATCGACCGCTGGGTACACCCCGACGAGTTCCGCTGGTTCCGGGAGCAGGGCGAGGGACTCGGCTTCGGGTCAGTCTTCTCCGGGCCGCTCGTCCGCTCGTCGTACCGGGCGGACGAACAGCGCCACGCTGCCGAGACCGGCCGCGGCGCGGTTGCCTACTAACGAGGTCGCTGCGATGAAGGCGCGGATCCGCCCTCGATCCGCTCCAAGTGCTCCTCGATCCGAACGAGCGTGACAGAGCTCTGCGCCAGCTGTGCCTCGAAGCGCTCCGTCTGCGCCTGCGTGCGCTTCGATATGAGCGTCGCGACGATCACACTCGTCAGCGTCGGGATCAGGGCCAGACCGGTGAGCATGAGTAACGCCCCGACGATGCGTCCCGAGGTGTCCTTCGGAACGACGTCCCCGTAACCGACGGTGGTCACGGTCGTGATCGCCCACCAGTAGGCGAGACCGAGGCTCGTGAAGACCTCCGGCTCGACGAGGCGCGCGAGTAGGCCGCCGATCAAGACGAGAGTTATCGCGACCGCGACGATCGTCGCGATGGCACGGAGAAAGGTCAGTCGCTCGTACCACCTCGGGAACCGCGGTCCACTGTCGAGCGTCATCGGCTGTCGAGTTCTCGGCGGCCCGGCGAGCCCCTGCCTACCGTGTCTCGACTACGACCTCGTCGCCAGGACGGAGCACGCGCACGTCGACGTCGGGCGCGACCTCTCGCATGTGGGCTTCGAACTCCGCCACCGGGAGCTCGAGGAACGCCGGACGACCGCGCCACGCCGTGTGCCACGGAAAGTAGGTGCCCCAGTGGATAGGGATCGCCGTGGACGCGCCCGTTCGCCGGACCGCCTCCGCAGCACCGCGCGGATCGAGGTGACCAGGACCCAGCTTCGGGCCCCAGCCCGAGATGGGGATGAGCGCAATGTCGATCCGCCCCAGGGCCGTCATCCCGTCGAAGAGGTCCGTATCGCCGGCGAAGTACACCGAACACGGGCCGTCGATCACGTACCCGATCGGCTCCACGCGCCGACCGAACGGCATCCTCCCGGAATCGTGGTGCGCCGGGGTGCCCCGTATCGCGAGCGCGCCGACCCGGATCTCCTCACCGACGTCGAGCTCGGTCACCGAGCTGAAGCCCTTCCTTGCAAGCAGGTCGCCCGCACCTCGCGGGGCCACCACGCGCACGTCTCGGCCGAGCAGCCGCAACGACGGGAGGTCGAGATGGTCGAAGTGGAGATGCGAGACGAGCACGGCGTCGAGTTCCTCGAGCAGCGGGCGAGCCACGTCGTCGGTGCGGCGCAGGTGTAGGAGGCGGGACCGAAGCAGCGGGTCGGTCAGAAGTCGCACACCCTCCATCTCGACGAGCACTGTCGAATGCCCGACGTACGCGATCCGGACGGCGCCGACTGCCATCGGCCGCCATCGTACGCGCGCCACGCATTCCTCCACCGGAGCGGCTTTGCGCCGTCGGTGCGGGCGTCGTACACTCGTTGTCAATGGGCTATGCACTGAAGCTCGGCGGAGCCGCCGCACTCTTCCTCATCGCCGCCATCCTGGCTGCCCTGCTCTTCAACGGCGTCTGGCTCAAGGTCGGATTCGGAGCCGCGTTCGCGATCCTGTGCGCAATCCTGCTGCTCATCGCCTGGCGCGTGGACAAGAAGGACAAGGAAGCCCGCGCCGGCCTGGAAGACCTTCCGAACGTCTAGCAACACGCCGGATTCTTCGACCGGCAGCCTCGGCTTTCGCTGCGCCCGTTCAGCCCGAGTGCTCATCCCGATGAGCGAGTAGGGTCACTTCGTGGACGAGCGGGCGTGGTCGTACCTCCGCACGCTCGTCTTCGCCGCCCTCCTCGGCATTCCGGTGGCTCTCGCCGCTGTGCTCTTCCAGTCGGCGCTGCATCACGCCATCGACCTCGTCTGGGAGGAGGTTCCGGACGCTCTCGACTGGACCGAGCCGACGTGGTGGTACGTCGTCCTCGTCACGGGGCTCGCAGGTGTCCTCGTTGCGGCCGCACTGCGCCTGCCGGGACACGGCGGCCACTCCCCGCTCGAAGGGCTCGGGCTGGGAGCGACCCCGCTCATCGAGCTCCCGAGCATCCTGCTCGCCGCGTCAGCGACGCTTGCGCTCGGTCTCGTCCTGGGGCCCGAGGCTCCGCTCATCGCACTCGGCCTCGGCCTCGGATCCGTCGCGGTGCGCCTCGTGCGCGTGGAGGGAACCGAAGCGGAGCTGCTCGTCCTCGCAGGAGCGTTCGCAGCGATCGCGGCGCTGTTCGGCGGGCCGCTCGTCGCGGCGTTCCTCATCCTCGAGTTAGCGGTAGCGAGCGGTGCGATCCCCGCCCGCGCGATGGGGAGGGCGCTGCTCCCCGGTTTCGTGGCCGCGGGGACCGGCGCTCTGGTCTTCACCGGCGTCGGCGATTGGCGGGGGCTCGAGCCGTTCGCGCTGGCGGTGCCCGGCCTGCCGGCCTACGACACGGTCAGGATCGCCGACCTCGGTTGGTGCCTGCTGATCGCGGCCGCCGTCGCAGCCGTCATCGTCGCCCTCCGCCACCTCGCACATGAGATCGCGGAGCGAGCACGCGGTCGAGTGGCCGCCACCCTCGTCGCTGCAGGGCTCCTCGTGGGTGTCCTCGCCGTCCTCTTCCGAGCCATCGCGGATCGGCCGGTCGACCTCGTCCTCTTCTCGGGGCAGGAGGCGATGCCCGCAGTCGTTGCCGAAGCATCGGCAAGCGTGCTCCTCCTTCTCGTCGCAGCGAAGGGCCTGGCTTACGCCCTGTCGCTCGGGGCCGGATTCCGAGGCGGGCCGGTCTTTCCAGCGTTGCTGCTCGGCGCCGCGATCGGCACGTTGGCCGCCGATGCGCTGCCAGGCCTCGTGGTGACGCCGGCGGTCGCGGCCGGAATCGCAGCGGCGACCGCCGCTGTTCTCCGCGTCCCGTTCACGGGGGCGCTCATGGCAACGCTTCTGGTGGGCTCCTCCGCTGCGGACGTGGCGCCCATTGCGGTGCTCGCGGCTGCCGTCGGCTGGCTGGTCGCAGTCGCGCTCCCGAACCCCGAGGATCGCACGGAAGCCGACGCCGAGAGCGACGCGCCTGACCTAGGGCTCGTAGACGACGACGGTTCCCGCGAGCAGGTCCGGGAGACCCCGCCGCCGCTCGGTGAACAGCACTGGAACGAAGCCGGCGAACAGCGGCACGATCGCGAGCAGCAACCCGACCAGACGCACGACTGAGCGGCCGATCGACGGCGGACTGCCGTCCGGCCCGCGGACGCCGACCCGCATCAGCCGCATCCCCGGTGTATGGCCCGCCGAGCTCCAGAACAGCACGAAGTACGCAGCCACCGTCAGCATCCAGCCGGAGCCGAGCAACACGCCGACGAGCCACTGGGGACGGAGGCTGCCGACCAGCGACGACACGAGCGCGGCCATTCCGACGACCGACATGTAGAGGACGATCGTCAGCGCTGCATCGGTCGCCAACGCGATCGCGCGTGTCGCGATTCCTGCGTATATGGGCGGCTCGGCTCTTGGCGCACGCCGGACCACGCGCTCGGCTCGGTCGTCGAGTCGCACGGCCGAGGCACGCACGCCAGCGACGACCTCCTCGGCGAGACCCGTCGTCTGCCGAGTAACGGCCTCCCGAAGCTCGGGGCTCGAGGCGACATGGCGAAGCGCGCGCCCGGTCTCGTCGCTCGCGAGGACGCGGTCCGTGAGCTCGAGAGTCCGCGGGCTCGCGAGCGCAGCGGTGACGAGGCGCTCCAGCTCGCCGCTCGCCGCGAGCTCGGCGGCGATGCGCTCGAGCACGCGGTTTCGGACGAGCGAGCGCGCGATCTCCTCCGGCAGCGAGCCTGCGAGCGCGCGGTCGATGACCCGCGCGATCTCGGGCGCGGACAGGACCTCGTCCACCGCTTCTTCCAGCGGTCCCCGCCAGGCCCGCGCCGCCGCGCGTGCCGGGAAGAACGCGGCACGCCCTGCCGTGTGGGCCAAACCAGAGCGCTCGCGCTCGTCCTTCGGGTCCATGGCTCCACTCAGCCCGGTGGTTCGCCGTCCTCGTCGCTCGAGGAGCGACGGAACGCCCGCAGGAGGCCGCTGCGCGTCTCGGTGGTCCGCCTTCTTCGCGCTTTTCCAGCCTCTTTTCCTTCCGCTCCGTCCTTCATCTCCGAGGCCTTCTCCTTCGCGCCGACGTACGACGTCTTGACGAGCGCCGAGCCGCCGCTCCAGCCGAAGACCATGCAGATGAGGACGATCGCGAAGCCGATGTTGAACGCGGTCGTGATGAGCTGCTGGCCCACGGAGTACGCGGTCGCCGTGGTCGCGTCCGTGTAGCTGTCGAGGGCGAACGTGTTGAACGCCTGGTTGACGCCGACGCCGCCCGGCGTGAGCGAGAGCAGGTTCGCGAGCTGGTTCGACCCGAGCACGCTCATGACCGAGCCGAAGGACACCGGAATCCCGTACGCCGCGAGGAAGACGATGATCACTCCGACCTTGGCCACGTAGCCACCCATCTGCGGAAGCAGCACGAGCTTCACGTACGCGCCGAGGTCGCCGAGGATCGCCGCGCCTTCCTTGGCCCTCACCCACATCACTTTGACCCAGTGCCAGAAGATCCGCATGAGGATCGCGACGAGGAAGATCGCGCCGGCGATGATCCCGAGGGTGAGCACGGGATGGTTGGAGATCGCATCCCGCTCATTGCCGAACTGGAACTCGAACGATCCGGCGACCTGGGTGAAGAGGTAGAGGTAGATGAAGGTCCCGACGATCACGTAGAAGATCTTCTGGACCATGTAGCCGGCGAGGATTCCCGGGAACGTCGACCCGCGGACGACCGCGACGTACATGATGAGCGTCACGAACGTGCCCATGTTCGCGGGGACGACGTTGTTCAGCGCAACGCCGGCCGCGTACGAGGCGAGCACGGCCATGTACGTCACGCCGCCGGGGTACGCATAGCGCAGGATCCCGTACCAGCCGAGTGCGGTCAGCAGGGTCTGGGCGCCCTGGAAGAGGCAGCCCAGAACCACGTAGCCGAGCGAGATGGCGGTGACCGAGTCCCACAGGCTCTCCAGCCAACCCCAGACGTCGACGCCGATCGCCTGCAGAACGAGGAGGACGACGAGGATCCCGATGAGCCAGGCGGCGATCCTCAGGATGCGCCGCCGCGGATGCTCACCCGCGGGCGCCGGGCCGAGCTCGATGGCGGCATCGGACATCCGCGCGAGCCTAACGCTTCCATCGTCACTGACGCGCCATGGCGACGCGCAGTCGCTCCTCGGGGCTGATCAGGTGATCCGTGTCCTCGGCGGCAGCGTCGATGTCGAGCTGCACCCAGCGCACACGTGCCGGTGAACTCGCTGTCCTTCTGCCCGTAGTCGTCGCTGACCGGCGTCGCGGTGTCTGATCCGACATCGGTCGTCTCGTCGGCCGAGAAGAGCATCGGCACGGTGTTGTCGACGCGCCCCTCGCCGACCTGCTCGCCGTCGACGTAGAGCTTGACGTCGCCTCCCTTCCCGAGCCCGCCGCCGTCGTAGGTGAACTCCATCCGCACCTGATGCTCGCCCGCGGGGATGGACTCCTCGCCGTAGACCTTGAACTGCTGGAGGCCGAAGAGGTTGTAGCAGTACGCCGGCTTGCCGTCCTTCGCATAGAGCGCGAAGCCGCCGAACGCCCCGCCCTGGGAGATGATCACTCCGTTTGCGCCCGTCTCCGGAACGTCGATCTGCGCCGTGATCGAGTGCGACTTGTTCTTCATCGAGACGACCGAGTTCTCCGACAGCCGACCCATCCGGCCGAAGAAGAGCTGAGACGTCCCATGGACGAGCTGCGGCCGCCCGGCGAGGTCGGGGTTGAAGCGCTCGAAGCGGCGGTCGTCGAGGGGGAGGACGTTGTACTTCCCGGCTTCGATGAGGAACAGCCGCTGCAGCTCGCGCAGCTTGTCCGGCTGGTCGTCGGCGAGATCGTGGGCCTGCGTCCAGTCGTCGGGACCGTAGAGCTCCCACACGTCGTCGTCGAAGGCGGGCATCTCGGTCGCCACCCAGGGAGTGCTGTGTCGAGTGACCGCGGTCCAGCCCTGGTGGTAGATGCCGCGGTTGCAGAACATCTCGAAGTACTGCGTCGTCCGCCGGTCCTCGGCTCCCGGATCGTCGAACGAGTACGCCATCGAGACACCGTGAAGAGGCGCCTGCTGGACGCCGTTGACACTCATCGGCTCGGGGAGCTTCGCGACGTCGAGCACGGTCGCGGCGACGTCGATCACGTGGTGGAAGTGCGAGCGCACCTCTCCCCGCGCCTTGATGCCGCTCGGCCAGTGCACGATCGTTCCGTTCCGCGTACCGCCCCAGTGCGACGCGACCTGCTTCGTCCACTGGTACGGCGTGTCCATCGCGTGCGCCCAGCCGACCGCGTAGTGGTTGTAGGCCTCCGGCGTGCCGAAGTCGTCGATCCGGGAGACCATGAACTCGGTCGTCTCGAGCCCGAACGCGCCGTTCAGGACGACGAGCTCGTTGAAGCAGCCGTTCGGCGTGCCTTCGGCCGAAGCCCCGTTGTCGCCGATGATGTAGTAGACGAGCGTGTTCTCGAGGATCTCGAGCTCGCTCAGCGCGTCGATCAGCCTGCCCACGTGGTGGTCGGTGTGCTCGAGGAAGCCGGCGTAGACCTCCATCTGGCGCGCGAGTACCGGCTTCAGGTCGTCCGGCATGTCGTCCCAGGCGGGGATCTCAGCGGGACGCTCGGTGAGCTCCGCGTCGGCCGGGATCACGCCGAGCTCCTTCTGCCGCGCGAACGTCCGCTCCCGTAGCGCGTCCCAGCCGTCGTCGAACTTCCCCTTGTACTTGTCCGACCATTCCGGCCGAACGTGGTGCGGAGCATGCGTGGCGCCGGGGGCGAAGTAGACGAAGAAGGGCTTGTCCGGCATCAGCGCCTTCTGCTGCTTGACCCAGTCGATCGCCTGGTCGGTCATGTCCTCGGTGAAGTGGTAGCCCTCCTCCGCCGTCCGGTCCTGCTCGACGGGCACGGTGTCGCGGTAGATCGCCGGCGCGTACTGGTTCGTCTCGCCGCCGATGAAGCCGTAGAAGTGCTCGAAGCCGGATCCGGTCGGCCACGCATTGAAGGGCCCCATCGGACTCGTCTCCCAGACCGGCACCTCGTGGCACTTGCCGAACTGCGCGGTCGAGTAGCCGTTCAGCTGGAGGGTCTCGGCGAGCGGAGCGCAGGTGTTCGGTCGGATCGAGTTGTAGCCGGGAGCCGAAGTCGCGATCTCGGTGATGCCACCCATCCCGACCGCGTGGTGGTTCCGGCCCGTGAGCAGGGCCTGGCGCGTCGGCGAGCACAGAGCTGTCGTGTGGAAGCGGTTGTACTTGAGACCGTTCGCGGCGAGCCGCTCGGCAGTCGGCGTCGAGATCGGCCCACCGAACGCGCTCGAGGCAGCGAAGCCCACGTCGTCGAGCAGCACGACGAGCACGTTGGGCGCGCCGTCGGGCGGACGCAGCGGCTCGATCGGCGGGAACGAGGTCTCCGGATCCTTCGCGTCGTACGTGACGTGACCGGCGAACGGGCGGTCGGGGATGGGCAGGACGGAGCGATCTCTGGCGTCAGGTGCGCTCATGGGCGGCGACCTCCTCGTCGGCAGTGACGAAGTCTTACCGGACCGCGCCGCGTCGATGGTCCCGCGGCGCTTCACCCGGGTAGGCGACCTCAGGCGTTCACGCTGCTCGCGCATGACGTCGTCCTGACTGCTCGGGCATGCGCTCCCGAACCCGGCTTGCAGCCTCACGTCAGCCTGGTTGCGACACCGGCGGCGGCTCCTCTCGCAAGACGATACGCCGCACCACTTCGATGCCGGCGACGACGAGGGCGATCAGAACGAGCGCCGAGAGCCAGCCGCGGGCGATCGGCCGGAGCGACGAGCGCGAGCACGAGCAGGGCGACAGCGGCGAGGGCGTAGGTCGTGACGCGGTTCTCGAGGACGGGGCGCGCGGCGCGGCGCGCATCTGCCGCGCGACGGGTCTCCCCGACGAACCAGACGCCGACGAGTGTGACGACGCCGAGGATGATCCAGACCCACGCGCGGTCGGCCAGCACCTGGGTGAGGATGCTCCAGGCGTCGTGCGCCGCGGGCTTGACGGCGTCGTCCTTCGCGAGCTCGTCGACCAGGTAGTCGCCGGCGAAGCGGCGCACCGCCAGCATCAGGAGCCCGACGACGAGCAGGCCGAGCGCGATCGCGCGGAGCTCGAGCCTGCGCCGCCCGCGCGCGAGCCAGACCGCGAGCGCCGCGACGGCGAGCGCGACGAGCCACATCCAGTCGGCGACCGTGCGCAGGATCTTCGTGACCGTCTGCGCCGTCTCGAGCTGGCTCTCCTCGATGATCGCGATCCTTCCCGAGGACTCCGGGAGCCTCTCGGCAACCTTTCCGATCACGGCGACCTGGTCGCCGAGCTCGATCACGATCGGGCGGAGGTCGAGCACGACCGCGCCACCCTCGGTCTGGATGAACGTCGTGTCGTCGTCGAGCAGCCGCACGAGCTGGCGCTGCGCCCTGGTCGTCACCTCCACCCACACCGTCTGCATGCGTGGCCGCTCGAGCGCGGCATCGGCAGCCCGATCGGCACCCGAGCGGGCGAGGCCGGCCAGAACCGGAGCGAGGTCTTGCTGCGCGGGAGGCAGTTGCTCTGCGATCGCGGCCTCGACGTCGACGTTCTCGAACAGCGTGTCGACCGACTTGGCCGCGACCTGTGTCCGGATCTCGTCGTTCTCGATCATGTTCCGCGAGATCGTCTCGAAGCCGTCCTCGTCGAGCGCCGTGTGCTCGACGTAGAAGGCGAGCATCCCGACGACCGCGAGCAGGATCGCCAGGACTGTCAGGACGCGCGCGCCGATGATCCGCCAGCGGGACGTCCCCTCGGGCTTCGGGCTCTCGTCAGGCACGGGCGTCTCGGCTTCGGTCACGTATCTGGTCCCTCGTCAGGCCATTGCGGCACTGCGATCATCGACCATATAGGCGACGAGCAGCGCGAGTGGGAAGAAGAGCCGTCATGTCACATCGGCGAACACGATCGACCAGTCGTTCTGGACGCTGACGATCGTCCAGCCCTCTGCCCGGGCGCGCTCGAGCGACGCCTCCGCGCCCGCGGTGTAGGCGAACTCCCGCTCGGCGTCGTCGTGCAGGACGAGCAGCCGCAGAAACGGTTTGTCGGCGTGCTGCGTGAAGTCGAGCATCGTGGATGTCGCCGTTCGAGTTCCCCGCGGCGAGAAGCGGCCGGCGGCCGACGCGGCTCCAGATCCGGACGGGCTTCTGCGGGCCCGTCGTCGAGCACGTCGGCCTCGGGCTTGCGCACGATCGTGCCGCCGTCGTCGTCGCTCGTGTAGTCGAGCGCGGTCGAGCTCCCGATCACCCGGTCGCGCGGGATGCCGTACAGCTCGCTCGCTGATCGGCCGCATGAAGTCGCGACCGCCGCCGGAGGCGATGTAGTTCGCGAACCCGTTGGCGTCCAGGTAGCGCAGCAGCTCGACCATCGGCGCATAGGCGCACTCGAGGTAGCCGCGATCGAGAGTCGGGTGCTTCGCCGTGCGCAGGAACGAGTCCGCCTGCTCCTCGAAGTCGTCGACGCTGATCCCCCCGTGTGCGGCGAGCACGCCGCCGAGGAGCGACGCGCACGTTGGTGTCGTCGCCCGTGTAGTGCTCCTCCATCACGCTTTCCGAGCCACGCGTAGTCCCTCTCGTACGCGGCTTTCCAGGGCTGCTTCTGGCGGAGCGCGGCGTCGGCCTCGGCCATCTCGTAGAGCCGACGAAGGATGAAGTCGGCCTGGATCGGCAGCGGCTTCTCGCACCAGAGCGTGCCGTCGTTGTCGAAGACTGCGACCCGCTCCTCGGGCGGGACGTAGCTCGTCTCGCCCTCGCTGGTCACGGCTCGACGAACTCGACGATCGCCTCGCTGGGTCGGCGGTGTCCCGCCACGACGCGAGGCCGTTCGTGTCCATCAGCTCGCGCGCTCCGCTCGTGCGCGTCCGCCATCTTCTCGAGCGCCTGGTCGATCGTGAAGCTCGCCGCCTTCTGGCGCGGCGGGAACTCCTTGAACGTCGCGAGGAACTCGCGTCACGATCGCCTGTGCAGCGAGGATCATGTAGGCCTTGGACAGGTACCAGTCCTAGTAGGTGTTCGAGGTCATATCGGCCCGCTCGAACGGGTCGGTGCGCAGGTTGAAGAGCTTCGGGCACCCGCAGCGGGACGAACGGCTCGGCCCAGAGCGCGAGCGTGCCGGGCGCCCGCTGCTCCATGAAGACGAGCTTCCAGTTGTCGAAGCGCAGAGCGACGAGGTCGCCGTCGTCGGAGAAGTAGATGAACCCCTGCCGCGGGCTCCTGCTCCTCCTCGCCGGTCAGGTAGGGGAGCAGGTTGTAGCCGTCGATGTGCACCTTGAACGTCTTGCCGGCCGCCTCGTGCCCGCTCTTCAGCTTCTCGACGATGTCCGGCTCGCCGGCCGCTGCGAGGAACGTCGGCAGCCAGTCGTGGTGCTGGACGATCTCGTTCGAGACGACGCCGGCCGGGATCTTCCCGGGCCAGCGGATCACCAGCGGGCACGCGGAAGGCGCCTTCCCAGTTCGTGTTCTTCTCGCTCCGGAAAGGGGTCATCGCGCCGTCCGGCCACGTGTTCATGTGCGGCCCGTTGTCGGTCGCGTACATCACGATCGTGTCCTCGGCGATGCCCGAGCTCGTCGAGCAGATCGAGGAGCTGGCCGACGTTCCGGTCGTGGTCGACCATCGTGTCGTGATAGGGCGACTGCCAGCGGCCGGCCTTCCCGAGGCTCCTCCGCTTGGTGTGCGTGCGGAAGTGCATGTGCGTCGTGTTCACCCAGCAGAAGAACGGCTTGCGCCTGCTTGTGCTGGCGCTCGATGAAGTCGCACGCGGCCGTCGACGAACTCGTCGTCGCACGTCTCCATCCGCTTCCGTGTCAGCGGGCCCGTGTCCTTGATCCGCTGCTTGCCGACGCGGCCCCAGCGCGGGTGCTCTTTCGGGTCGTCCTTGCTCGTCGCGCGGCAGTGGAGCACGCCGCGCGGGCCGAAGCGCTCGTGGAACTCGCTCGAAGCCGTGCTTGCTCGGGTAGTCGGGATCCTCCGGATCCTCCTCGGCGTTCAGGTGGTAGAGGTTGCCGAAGAACTCGTCGAAGCCGTGCACGGTCGGCAGGAACTCGTTCTTGTCGCCGAGGTGGTTCTTGCCGAACTGGCCCGTCGCGTAGCCGTGCTCCTTGAGCAGCTCGGCGATCGTCGGATCCTCGGCCTGGAGGCCGACGTCCGATGCCGGGAAGCCCGACCTTGCTGAGCCCGGTGCGGAAGACGCTCTGCCCGGTGATGAACGCCGCCCGCCCGGCGGTGCAGCTCTGCTCGCCGTAGGAGTCGGTGAAGCGCATGCCCTCGTCGGCGATCCGGTCGATGTTCGGCGTCCGGTAACCCATCAGCCCGTCGCTGTAGCAGCTCAGGTTCGTGATCCCGATGTCGTCGCCCCAGATCACGAGGATGTTCGGCTTGTCCTGCGGCATCGCGTTCGCTCCTTGTCGTTAGACCGCTCGCACGAGGCAGCGGAAGCCGAGGTGGCTCGTCGACGTGTCGACCGCCTGCGCCATGCGCGCCGCCGGGCGGTACCTGCGGCAGTAGTTCGGCGCGCATAGGTGTGAGCCGCCTTTCATGACGCGGCGCGGGATCGCGGTCGGGTCGTTCGGGGTCGACGCTCGCCTCGCGCGGATCGCGCGCCGCAGCACGGAGACGAGGCCACCTGGCCGACCGAGTACCAGTCGGTCGTCCACTCCCAGACGTTCCCGATCATGTCGGAGAGCCCGTAGCCGTTCGGCGGGAACTTCCCAACGGGCGAGGTGCCCTCGTAGCCATCGAGCAGGGTGTTCTCGTACGGGAATTCGCCCTGCCACGTGTTCGCCTGCGGCCGTCCCTTCGGCAGGTACTCGTCGCCCCAGGCGAACTCGGCGCCGTCGAGGCCGCCGCGCGCCGCGAACTCCCATTCCGCCTCGCTCGGCAACTCCTTTCCCGCCCAGGCGGCGTACGCTTCGGCGTCGGCGTAGGCGACGTGCACCACGGGATGGCGCTCGCGACCGTGCAGCGCGCTCTCCGGCCCTTCCGGGTGCCGCCAGTCGGCCCCGCGGCGCCACGACCACCACTGGTAGGGGTCGTTCAGGTCGACCGGCCCGAGCGAGGGCTGGAAGACGACCGAGCCCGCGAAGAGGAGGTCGGGTTGGGCGCCGGGGTAGCGCTCGGCTTCAGGAGCCTTCTCTGCGACCGTGACGTGCCCGGTCGCCTTCACGAACCGCGTGAACTCGAGGTTGGTGACCGGATGCTCGTCGAGCCAGAAGCCCTCGACCGTCACGTCGCGGACGGGCGCCTCCTCCGGATAGTGGACCTCGGAGCCCATGGCGAAGGTGCCACCCGGAATCCAGCGCATGCCTTTCCGGCCCACCCGAGTCTCGCTCGACGTCGTCGCGGTCATCTCGCCATCGGTTGCATCAATCGAGAGCCATCGCCGAATGGTCGTGTGTCTCGACCACGTCGGCCATCACGCCACCGTACCCAAACCTGACCCGCGCGATCCGACAACGATCGCCGGGGCGCCGCGTTCGAGTACCCGCCAATTGTCGCCTTCCGGTGAACGCCAGCCGATCCCTAGCGACCGAGTCACCCGGGTGAACAGTCCAGCACTCCTTGTCACCTAACCGGTAAACTAGGAGAATCTCCCCGTCGGCAGACGAAGCCGCCGTGATTTTTTTGGTGGCAGGAGGTGGGGACTTGGCGGGTGGCGCTAGCGACGCGATCGTGATTGGCCCTCCGTGAGCTTGGAGACGCTCGCGATCAGCACAGTCGACCTCGCACGCCTCCAGTTCGCAACGACGTCCCTCTACCACTTCCTGTTCGTGCCGCTCACGCTCGGCCTCGCGCCGCTCGTCGCGGTCATGCAGACCCTGTGGTACCGGTCGGGCGACGTCGCGTGGCTTCGTCTGACGCGGTTCTTCGGCACGCTGATGCTCATCAACTTCGTGATCGGCGTCGCGACGGGGCTCGTCCAGGAGTTCCAGTTCGGGATGAACTGGTCGATCTACTCGGAGTTCGTCGGGGACGTCTTCGGAGCGCCGCTCGCGATCGAGGGGATCGCGGCGTTCATGCTCGAGTCGACGTTCCTCGGCCTCTGGATCTTCGGCTGGGATCGGCTGTCGAGGCGCGTCCACCTGGCGACGGTGTGGATCTTCGCCCTGGCCTCCTGGCTCTCCGCCTTCTTCATCATCAGCGCCAACTCCTGGATGCAGCGGCCGGTCGGCTCGACCGTCACCGACGGCCGTGCGGAGCTGACGGACGTGTGGGAGCTCTTCTCGAACCGCTTCGGGATCTGGGCGTACATCCACGTGCTGCTCGTCGGGCTCACGACGGCGGCCGTCGTGATCTTCGGCGTCGCCTGCTGGCACCTCGTTCGCGGTCGGAATCAGGACCTCTTCCGCCACGCCGCGAAGCTCGCGCTGATCGTGGGCGTGCCGATCTCGGCGGTGAACCTCGGCGTCGGCAGCCAGATGGGCGTGGTGGTGACCGACTACCAGCCGATGAAGATCGCTTCGACCGAAGCGCAGTGGGACACGTGCCAGCCGTGCGCGTTCTCGCTCTTCCAGATCGGTGGCTTCACGGAGGACGACCAGACACCGTCGTTCTCGATCCAGATCCCGCACCTCCTGTCGATCCTCGCGACCCTTTCCTGGGACGGCGAAGTGCAGGGGATGACCGAGCTCCAGCGGCAGTCCGAGCGCCAGTACGCCCGCGGGGAGAACTACATCCCGCCGGTGCGGACGACGTACTGGAGCATGCGGATCATGGCCTACGCCGGCACGCTCGTCTTCCTCGTCTTCGCGCTCGGGGCGTTCCTCTACTGGCGCGGGAGGCTCGCGTCGACGAGGTGGTTCCTCTGGCTCGGCGTCCTGACGATCCCGCTCCCCTACCTCGCGGCGCTCTCCGGCTGGGTGCTCTCGGAGGTCGGGCGCCAACCGTGGATCGTGTGGGGTCTGCTGAAGACGGCCGATGCCAACTCACCCAGCGTCTCGACGGCCACGGTTGCCACGAGTCTCGGCACGTTCGTCGTCCTCTACATCGCGCTTCTGATCGTGGACTTCGTCCTCATGCGCAGGTACGCGCGTGTCGACCCGCCCGAGGTCGGCGGTGAAGGGGACGAATTCGCGGTTCCGGCGGTCACGTACTGATGGATCTCGAGACCTTCTGGTTCTGCCTCATCGCCGTCGTCTGGGCCATGTACTTCCTCCTCGAGGGATTCGACTTCGGGGTCGGGATGCTGCTCCCGTTCGTCCCACGAGACGACGAGGAGCGAGGTACGGCGCTCCGGACGATCGGACCGGTCTGGGACGGGAACGAGGTCTGGCTCGTCGTCGCCGGCGGTGCGACGTTCGCGGCGTTCCCGGCCTGGTACGCGACGATGTTCTCGGGCTTCTACCTGGCGCTGCTGCTCATCCTGTTCTTCCTGATCATCCGGGTCGTCTCGTTCGAGTGGCGCTCGAAGAGCGAGACTCCCGGCATGGCGGTCGACGTGGGCCTGGGCGAACACGATCGGGAGCTTCGGGGCGCCGCTGCTCTGGGGCATCGGGCTCTCATGCCTCGTCTACGGCGTTCCGATCGACTCCGACGGCGACTTCACGGGCGACCTGCTGGACCTCTTCAGCCCGTACAGCGTGTTCGCGGGGATCGCAGTCGTGGCGCTCTTCGCGTTCCACGGGGCGACGTTTCTCACGCTGCGCACGACGGGCGAGCTCCGCGGCCGCGCCGAGGCGGTGGCCCGAAGGCTCGCGATCCCTGCCGCGGTGCTGGCGCGCGGCGTACCTCGCATGGACCGTCGCGGTCGCGATGGACCGCAACGACAAGGATCTCTTCCCGCCGGTGCTTCCCGCGGCGCTCGGGATCGCGGCCCTCGCGCTCGCGATCGTCTTCCTCTACACAGGACGCAACGGACGAGCATTCGCGATGACCGCGCTCGGGACGATCTCGCTCGTGGCGACGCTGTTCGTCTCGCTCTACCCGCGCGTGATGGTGTCGAGCACCGGCTTCGAGAACAGCCTGACCGTCGACAACGCTGCGTCGTCGCACTACGCGCTCCAGGTGATGAGCGTCGTGGCGGTGATCTTCGTCCCGCTCGTCCTCCTGTACCAGGGGTGGGCGTACTACGTCTTCCGGGCGCGTCTCGGTGGAGAGCCGATCGCAACGACGTCCGCGGGCGATCACTTCTACGAACGGGGGGTCGGCCGCATGAAGCCACGCATCGTCATTCTCGGCGGCGGCTTCGCGGGCATCAGTGCTGCGCGCAAGCTCGAGGACGCCGACGCGGACGTGGTGTTGATCGACAAGCACGACTACCACACCTTCCAGCCGCTGCTCTACCAGCTCGCGACGGGACTACTCGAGACGAGCGCCGTCGGGCACTCGCTCCGGGACCTGGTACAGGATCAGGACAACGCGACCATCCACAAGACGAGCGTGACGGCCGTCGACCTGGCGGCGCGCGAGGTGCAGCTCGCCGAGATGGCGCCTCTCGTCTACGACTACCTCGTGCTCGGCCTCGGCGCCGAGGTCAACTTCTTCGGGACCAAGGGCGCGGCCGAGCATGCCTTCCCCATGTACACGCTGCCCGATGCCGTGCGGCTCAAGGAGCACGTGCTCGGGCGCTGGGAGGCGGCAGACAAGGATCCGAGCCTCATCGACGACGGCGCACTGAACGTCGTGGTCGTCGGCGGCGGGCCGACCGGGGTCGAGAGCGCCGGCGCGCTCGCGGAGCTCTACCGCGGTGACTTCGCCAAGGACTATCCGGCCGTGCCGCAGGAGAAGGCCCGCGTCGTCCTCGTCGAGGCCGGGCCGGAGCTTTTCTCGATGTTCAAGCCGGACATCCGCGCCTACACGGTGGACGCCCTGGAGAAGCGCACCGTCGAGGTGATCACAGGTGTGGCCGTCGAGTCGGTCGCCCCGACGCGCGTCACGCTCAAGTCGGGAACGGAGATCGATGCGCACACGCTCGTCTGGGGTGCCGGGTTGCAGGGGAACCAGCTGGTGCAGTCGCTCGGACTCGGTCTGGAGCGAGGGAACCGGATCGGCGTCGGCCCGGAGCTCACGGTTCCGGATCATCCGGAGGTATACGCCCTCGGCGACATCGCGGCCATCCGGGACGCGAAGACGATCAGGTCCTGCCTCAGCTCGGCTCGGTTGCGCTGCAGTCCGGTGAGCATGCCGGCGAGGAGATCGCCAGGCGCCTCGCCGGCAAGAAGACGAAGCCATTCAGTACCGCGACAAGGGAACGATGGCGACGATCGGCCGCGGGGCCGCTGTGGTGCAGATGCTCGGCGGGCGGACGATGAAGGGCAGGACGGCCCAGGCGGCGTGGGGCGCCGTGCACCTCGCGCTCCTGCCGACGAACGAGGACCGCGCGAAGGCGGTGGTCGACTGGGCCGGAGCGGGGTCCACGCACCAGCGCGCCGGCCGGATCACGGTCGAAACCGGGAAGGACGATTGATGGCCGATTCCACCGCCGAATTCTTCGCTGCCCTCGGGAGCCGCGGGCACGAGCCGCTGTTCGACGGGCGACTGGCACGATGCGGTTCGACCTGAGAGAAGGGAAGAAGGTCGATCGCTGGCTCATCTCCGTCGTCAAGGGAGACATCGCCGCTCGCGGAGGAACGCGCAGGCCGATGCCGTCGTATCCACTGACAAAGCGTCTCTTCGAACGGATCGCAACCGGCGAGACCAATCTGTTGGCAGCGATGCTCCGCGAGGAGGTGGATGTCGAGGGGGACGTTCGACTGCTCGTGGCGTTCAGCGGCTCCTCCCCGGCGCGACGCGCTCTCTCAGGCGGCGCTCCAAGACGACTGGCGCGGGGAGGAAGCGATGAGCAACGGGCTCGTGCAGATCCTGGACGGCAACACCTTCG
>CAVWWI010000010.1:0-153279 GCA_963758605.1 uncultured Actinomycetes bacterium
GGATGCGCGACGGTGCCGAGCCGGTTCACCGCGCCCGACTGGAAGAGGAGCGCCTCGACGAGCGACGTCTTCCCCGTCCCGCGGTGGCCGACGACGGCGACGTTGCGGATCTTGGCGGTCTCGGGCATGGGCTTCTCGCTCCTCCTCGGGCGTGGGGTTCCGGCCGAGAAGCTTAGTCACCCCACCGAGCTGAGCTCGGCTGACGCACCCAAAGCGCCGATGGCAGAACTGTCGAGCTGAACAGCAAGCGGACCTTGCGGCGTCGACCGTCCCGGGCTCGCCCAGACGGGCGCGATACAGAGTCGCGCGGAGAAGGAGGTCGCGCATTCCATGGCGAGCGCTCATGAATTCGAGCCTGCCCGAGCCAGTTCGCTGTCGACGCGGCACCCGATCCGGGAACGGCTGCTTGCCATCGACGCCGTGACGATGTGTCAAGTTGGGTGGGGACGCGGCAGCGCCTCCCCGCCTACGTCTCGGCGGGCTCGCGCTGCGCGCCGGAGAGATGCGCCTTCAGGCGCAGGATCGCCTTGGTGTGCAACTGCGAGACGCGCGACTCGGTGACACCGAGCACCTCGCCGATCTCACGGAGCGTCAACTCTTCGTAGTAGTAGAGCGTGACCACGAGCTTCTCGCGCTCCGGCAGGCTCGAGATCGACTCCGCGAGCGCCTCGCGGACCTCCGTCAGCTCGAGCGACGTCTCGGGATCCGGTCCGGAATCGTCCTCGATGGTGTCGATCAGGGCGATCTGGTCGCCGCTCCCGGAAGGCGACCAGAGCTCGTCGAGCGCCGCGACGGATGAGCGCGAGATCTCGTGGAGGCTCTCCTCGAGCTCCTCGCCGGTGACTCCGAGCTTCGCGGCGATCTCCGCGTCGGTCGGCGCACGCATGAGCTCCTTCTCGAGCGTTGCGATCGCGCGCTCGATCTGCCGCGCGCGGGTGCGAACGGAGCGAGGGACCCAGTCGAGCGAGCGCAGCTCGTCGATGATCGCGCCGCGGATACGGGCCATCGCGAAGGTCTCGAACTTGATCTCGCGGCCGGGGTCGAACCGCTCGATGGCGCCGATCAGGCCGAGGAGACCGTACGACACGAGGTCCTGCTCGTCGACGTGCGATGGCAGGCTCGCGCCCACTCGTCCTGCGACGAATTTCACGAGTGGCGCGTAGGTCAGGATCAGCCGGTCACGGAGGAGCTGATCCCCCGACTTGCGGTAGTCCTGCCATAGCGTCTGCGTCTGATCGGCCGCAGCCACGAGAGAGAGAATACGCCGGAGACAGGCGGACTCCTCAGTAGCGACGCAATCCGCGAATGCTGAGCGTGCCCATCCAAGCCCCCAGGGCCGCCGCCGAAAGCGCGATCACCCATGCGCGACCGCCCTCGAGCGCCGAGAGAACGGCGATCGCCAAGAGCCCGACGGCGAGCGCCGCGAACAGCAGTCCGAGCGCGCGCCGGTGCACGGCCAGAGTGTAGGGGCGAGGCTTGCCACGCCTTTGCCGGCGGTACGATTCGATCGCAACCCAGGGGCGTAGCTCAACTGGCAGAGCACCGGTCTCCAAAACCGGGGGTTGCAGGTTCGAGTCCTGCCGCCCCTGCTGGGTAAATCCCTGCTACCCGGCGACTTCCTGTCGAGGTACCGCGCCACCCTCGGCTGATTCGGTACCCGAATCCGGTACCCACGGCCCGAGAATCCTGGCCTCCGCCCGCACTGCAAGGAAGCTCGTGGCGAACGGCGGCGTGAGTGTTTTCTAGCCCGTCTGCTGGTTGTGAACGGTGAAGGTCGTCTCCTGCGGGGGCGTGGGGAATCCGGCTTCGATTTCCGACTGCATGACCCCGATCAGGTTCTCGTCGCGGAAGCGTTCCCAGCTCTCCTGCGAGTCGTGAATCGCCACAACGACCCAGCCGTCAGCTGACGGCCCGGCGGCGTGGAAGATCTGACCCTCTGGAAGGCTCCCGTCGCTCGGGTGGACGGCCGCGAGCGACGCCTCGTACTGCTCCTTCGTCCCTCCTGGAAACTGATGCACGATGCCGTACGCCATGGGGTGCTCCTTTCGCTAACCGGTCAATCGGAACCCTCGTAGGCGACTATCTCACGTTGTCGGGGTTGAGCGCGGGTCTGTAGTGGCGGGAGCTAGCCCTGAACCAGAACCGGCTCGAGGCCGTGCTTCGCTCGGAGCGCGGGCGAAAGTCGGCGCTAGACATCGAGCTCCGGCCAGGCGCACCGTTCGTGCAACGCGCGACGCGGGGCTAGTTCGCTAGAGGATCTGGCATGATCCGCCGCGTCAAGACAGGGTAAGGCTCACTCATGGCTCCCCGGCTTGGCGAGGCTAACTGAGAGGCTCCGGGCGTCCGGGGCCTCTCGTTCTTGGTAGGCGCTCGGCCAATGACCCCCGCACTGCGCGGCGCAAAAACGTCGGGAGCAATGTCCCAACTCGGCGCTAGCCGAGCCAATCGGATGCCACTCGTCGGGCGAACACGTAGGCGCGGCTCGAGCGGATGCGTTAGCCTCGCGAGCGGAGGAACGTCCGTGGCATCAGCTGATCGAGTCTCTGCGGTTGCACCACACGGCTTGACGCAGGGCGACTCGACGCCGGGCATCGTCCGGGAGGTCGCATTCGCGACGGATCGTGCGCTCCACGTCCGCGGTCGTGTCAACGGTGGTGCCGTGTCGGGTTGGCATCACCACGGAGATCGCGAAGTGCTCGGGTACGTCGTCCGGGGTCGCCTCCGCTTCGAATTCGGGCCGGGCGGCGCGGAAAGCACGGAGGTGGAGGAGGGCGGTTTCTTCCACGTGCCCGTCGGGCTCGTCCACCGGGACGTGAACCCGCTCGACGAGCCGCAGGAGTTCGTCATCGCGTTCGTCGGAGAAGGGCCGCTCGTCGTCAACCTGGACGGCCCGGAGCCTGTCTGAAGCGGCCTCCGCTTGTGCCCGAACTTGTGCCCGAGGCGAATGAGCAAAGGCGCGTGCAGTGGCCCTCTCAGCCTCCTCCGCGAAGTCCACAGCGGCGCGTGGAATGCGTCCGCTGACAGTTCGGGTCTGATCGGGCTCAACTGAGCGAGAGATCACCGCGAACGAAAAGGCTGGGCGGCGAGCCGGACAGGTCACCCCCGGCGGTTAGGCCGGAGGTTCGGCTTTGTCCATCCGATGCCAACGGATGAAACCGCACTCATCGCACGAGTACGCTAAGGCCTCGAGCCCGCCTTCAAGCGCCTGGAGGGTCGAGTGGCCGTCGAGGAGCACCCAGGTCGTGTTGCCGCACATGGGGCACTTCCGTGACGCGTCGACGATTTCCTTGCCCACGTTCGAACTGTAGACCTGCGAACAGAGATCGAGCCGGGAGGAGCTAGCGGAAAGGAAGAGCGGCCGCTGGGACGGCCGCTCCAAGGGGAAGAACTGGGGAGGATGGGTTGGATCACCTTGTCGTCGAAGCGGTCCGTGTCCTCCTCCCCCTCTTGGGGGGAATTGATCGAGCCCGGAGTTCGCGACCTCGCGGTCGAGCTTCGCAGTCGTGACCGCGAGGAGCGCGATGAGGGAGGATTGAGATGGTGCTCGCTGCGCTTCGGGCTCAACTGGATAGAGACGACAATCCTGTTGGTGGCATGGGCCGCTCTCATCGTCGATGTGCTGCGGCAGCGATGGATGTCCCCATCGCTAGCTGGATCGCGTACGGCATCTGGCGTCATCGCCACGGCGTTGGCCCCGGCAGCAGGCAGAGCGACGTTTAGACGCGAAACCTGCGGATCGAGGAGCGGGAGCTTGAGGCGGGCGGGCCTACGTGATCAGTACGCCTGCCGATTGGCTGGCTGCATGAACGCGCCGAAGATCCAGAGGATCGGGAGGAAGATCCCCAGGAAGAACAACCATCCGTGCCCGTTTCGAAGCGTCCGGAGGCCAAGCCAGATGAAAAGCACGAGCCACAGAAGTGCGAGAAAGCCGCCTGCGTACCACATAGATGACCTCCTGAAGAGATGTTCCGCGAACTTGCTCCTTCCAGGGTTGGCGAGTCCCGGTAACTCTCCTGCGCCCACAGTGTGCGAGAAATCCTGACCGGCGCAGTCATGGGTTGACCAAAGGTCAACGCACGACTCCCGCGAGGACGCCGAGCGTTTCGTCGAGGAGGTTCGGGGCGAATATCCCGAGCTCGCGAGTCACCTGCGGATCGCAGAGCGGGAGCTCGAGGTGGGCGAGCTGGACTACCGGCCTGCGTCGATTACATGCAGTGCACTCAGGTCGCGATGCCGGAGCTCGCCGTCCGCATGCTGCCCGAGGGCTGCCGCTCACCAAGCCCGAAGTGCGCCGGAAGAGGGGCGCCCTCGCGGAATGCCCCGGCGAGCCGCTCGGCCATCGGCGGGCCGTGCTTGAAGCCGTGGCCGGAGCCGCCGCCCACCAGCCAGACGTTCGGATGCGCAGGATGCGGTGCCGCGATGAAGTGTGTGTCAGGCGTGAGCTCGTAGCGGCATGAGCGCGTCTCGAGGAGCGGCGCGTGCTCGAGCGCGGGGAAGCGGTCGTGCAGGTACGCACGCACCTGGGGCTCTGTGGTCGCTTCGTTGGTGAGCTCGGCGTCGGGGTCGAGCGGCAGGCCCTTCGTCGTCGATCGCCGCCTTGACGCCCAGCGCGTCGATGTCCGCGGTTCCATATCGCGCGCGGTCGTAGTCACACCAACCCGGCATGCCGGGGGCGCGCCACGCCGGGCCGCCGTCGAAGAAGAGCAACTCCTGGCGGGTGACCAAGAGCGAGTGCGAGACCAGATCAGGGAACAGGCGGGCGAGCCAGGGGCCGCTCGCCCACACGACGATGTCGCCCTCGAGTCGCGTGGAGTCCTCGAGCACCGCGCCGGTACCGTCCGGCCGCGCGCGCCCGCGCACGAAGGTGTGCGCCGTGGGCAACCGCCTGCGTCGCGAGCGCCCGTACGGCACGCTGCGCGCGCAGCACGCCGCCCTCAGGCTCGAGCAGCACGAAGGCGAGGTCGTCTCCGCGAAAGCTCGGGTACAGGCTCGCCGCGCTCGCGACATCGAGGCGCTCAGCCGGGATGCCCTGGGCGGCCAGCTCCCGCTCCGACTCCGCCTCCCACCCGTCCTCGCGCTGGGCGAACCAGGCCATGCCGCACTCAACGAGCAGCTCCTCGCCCGACTCGTCCTCGAGCTCGCGCCAGAGCGTCCGCGCGCGGCGAGCCATCGCCGTGTAGTCGACGTCGGCGCCGTGTGCGCAGCGGTAGAGCCTCGTCTCGCCGCCTGAGCTGGCACGCCGATCGCCCGGCTCGAACTGGTCGACTAGCGTCACCTGCTCCCCGAGCCGCGCGAGCCACCATGCCAGCGACGCGCCGAACGTCCCCGCTCCCACGACCACCACGTCCATCGGATCAAGACGATAGCCCCTGAAGCCGCCCGATTTCTCCAGCTCGTCCACTTCTACGCGGAGCGCGGATCGCCGAAGGACGAGAAGGCGGCGCTGCGCTGGCTCGAGCGCTACCTCACGGACGGCTCGCCAGGCTCCGGCACTTCGCTGAGGTCGCAGCGGATCTCGGTTGAAAAAGAAAGAACTGGAGATCACCGGCAGGGCCGAACGTCTCGAGGGTCGACCGAGGTTGCGGAGGGGTGCGCCGGTGAGGCAGGCTCCGCGTAGTGGTTGCGGAAGCTCCGCTCGAGCAGACCGAGCACGGCCTCGTCCCGAACGGTGACGGCTGGTTCGTCCTCAACGCGCGCGAGGCGCCGTGGAAGTACGCGGAAGGGCGCGGCGGCTTCGCCCACGTCGAGGGTGAGCCGTGGTTCGAGCAGGTCGGAATCAACCTCTACGTCCTCGGACCGGGGGAGCCATGGGGATGTACCACTGGGAAGCCAATCAGGAAGACTTCCTCGTGATCGAGGGCGAGGCACTTCTGATCGTCGAAGGCGAGGAGAGGCCGTTGCGGCGGTGGGACTTCGTGCACTGCCCGCCGATGACGAAGCACATCATCATCGGCGCCGGCGACAAGCCCGTGCGTCGTGCTCGCGGTCGGCGCGCGCGAGCGCGGGAACGAGACCACCTGGGGCGGCTACACGGTCGACGAGATCGCGCTCCGCCATAACGCGAGCGTCGAGCAGGAGACCACGGATGCGTTCGAGGCTTACGCGCACGTCCCGCACCGGAAGCACGAGCGCTACCGCGAGGATTCGCTTCCCGAATAGCCGTGCCGCTCAACCATGCGGTTTCGATTGAACGCGCGTGTAGTGCCGTGTAGGGTCAGCTCACCCTCCTGCCGCAGGGGTGGACGTTCCGCCGCGCCCACCCCTGCGCGCCGTCATCAAACGCACTCCGAGAACTTGGCCGATGCCAAAGGGGCTCGAACGAAAGACCATGGCACTTCAACCGAGCCCAACGCTGTCCGAGGCTCGTAACCGCCGTTCGACCCGGAGCGAGATTTTCAGCACGCCAGCAACGCCTGAGAGACGCGTGACCCTCCACGTTCCTAAGCTCTGCACACGGCCTTTCAACACATAGCCGAGGTCCTGTTTCGGCATCGGGCCAGGAATGCAGACGAGTCCGGTCGGTCGCTTCTGACAGAGTTGATACCTCACGCCCTTGAACGAGGCAGGTGACCACCCGACGATCGTGAGGAGGTCGCCCACCTCGGCAGCTGAAGCTTCCGTTCCCGGAGGCTTCTGGATAATCAAGCCCCAGGGGGATCGACTACTTCCGTTGTCTCGAGCGAGCGACCCATCGGACAAGGGCGCCAGCGTTCCGACGAGCGATAGGTGAGCAAGGATCAGGATCAGCCTGAGCCCCACGGAGTGATGGTGGCGCACCCCTAGCGCCCGCGTCAAGGTTGACCACGAGAGGCACGGACGTTCATAGGTTCCGCCGATGAACAGCACGCCGTCGTCGTGCTGGTCGAGCCGCGCGTCGATCCGATCCTCGCGCCACAACTGTTCCCACTCCCGCTCGACGCCCTGCTTCGTTCGGAGGGCGGGCGACGTCGACGCTTGCTGGGCCGCTAGTCTCGGCTTGATGCCCGAGTCCCATGCCGGAAGGCTCCTCGACCACGTGCATCTGCGCGTGCGCGACCTCGAGGTGAGCAAGCAGTTCTATGCAGGCGCACTCGCGCCGCTCGGACTCGGGATTCGGGAGGGCGACGGCTGGTTCGCCGCCGACGAGCTCTTCGTCAGCGACGACGGCTCTCCGACGAGCGGGCTCCACGTCGCTTTCCAGGCGCCCGACCGGGAGACGGTCGCCCGCTTCCACGAGGCGGCGATCGCGGCGGGTGGTCGGGACAACGGCGCACCCGGTGAGCGCGAGTACCACCCCGGCTACTACGGCGCCTACGTCCTCGACCCCGACGGCACCAACGTCGAGGCGGTGTACCACGGCCCAGTCCACAGGTCGGCGCCGTCGGTCATCTTCACCTGGGACGAGTAGATCCGCTAGCCGGACACGTCTCCAAACAGGGGTTGCAGGTTCGAGTCCTGCCGCCCCTGTTCCTGTCCGCGGAACGGTGTGCGAGGTGGAGGCGCAGCGGCCGCGAAGCGGGGCTAGCTTAGGGGTACCGCGCGATCGGAATCCGCGCGAGCGGATTCCGATCTTGCGCACTAGGACAGGTGCGGGCGGATGAGCTCGTCGATCTGGCGCCCGGTTGCCCGCCCCTCGAGTCTGTCGACGACGCGACTGTCCTTGATCAGGACGAGCGTCGGGAACTCGCTGACCTCGAGCTCTCGAGCGAGCGCTGGGTTGCGGTCGGCGTCGACGTTGACCACGCGCAGCCGTTTCTTCTGGGTGACCTTCACCCACGCAACGAGGCTTTCCATCCGTCGAGATGCCCCGGACCGGCGGTTCCGGAGAAAAAGGAGGGTCGGGAGCTCGGTTGCAGGCTCCGCGGGCTTGGTGCCTCCGTGTCCCACGCCTAGGGAGTGCCCGCCCTTCTCATTCTCAAAACGACGTCGGCCGTTTCAGCCGTAGCCGCCTCGGGAACACCTACCGAACACTGCCCAAGGAGGAAGGAAATGCCAGACAAGACTGTGCGCGAGGCGATGACGGCCTCGCCGAAAGTTGTCTCGAGCGACACGACCGTGGTCGATGCCGCTCGGGCGATGACGACCGAGAACGTCGGCTCATTGCCGATCGTGGATCAGGAGAAGCTCGTCGGCATCGTCACCGATCGAGACCTCGTGACGAACGTCCTCGCGAAGGACCTCGACCCGCGCAAGGTGCCGGTCTCGGACGTCGGCACCGAGAACCCCGTGTTCGTCCGCCCGGAGGACCCACTCGATGCCGCGCTTCAGCGCATGGCCGAGCAGCAGGTGCGTCGACTTCCCGTCGTCGAGGACGGACGGTTGGTCGGCATCCTGGCGCAGGCGGACGTGTCCCGAACCGCCCAGGCGGAATCCACCGGCCGGATGGTCGAGGAGATTTCGGAGAATTGACGCTTCGCGTCAGGACCGCCGCTGCCTGATGGGGCGCGGCGGTCGCGAAGCGGGGTCTTCAGGACTTTTCCGCGCGATCGGAATCTGCGCTAGCGGATTCCGATCCGCGCACCAGCTGAAGCGTCAGCCACTCGCGGCCGTCGCGGCGCACCGGTTCGACCGAGTCGACGAGTGGAGCGAGAACCCTCGCCAGAGCCTGGTCCGACCCGCTTCCCTCGACGAGCGGGCCGACCGAGATCGCCACCCGTTCCTGCGCCGCCTCGACCTCGACCGTGACGTCTTCGTCTCCGCGGGCCTCGAGAACGCTCACCACCGCCAACTGGAGGTCGTCCATACGCTCGTAGGACAGCTCGAGGCGACTGCCGATGCCCCCGAGAACGAGAGTCGCGACGCCGGTGTAGGACGTCCTGGACGGGATCGTGAGCGTGATCTGATCGGTCATGTCCACTTGCATGCTGCACCTTCACCTACACTCGCGTCCGTGGCAAGACCCGGCGATGTCGAAGTGCAGGTGGAGACTTCGCACGACGGCGAAGCGACCGTCGTCCGGGTGGACGGCGAGCTCGACATGTCTACCTGCGCGGAACTCGAGGAGGCGCTCGAGGGAGCCGATCTGGCCGACCGCGTGGTCGTCGATCTCTCCGGTTGCACGTTCTTCGACTCCTCCGCTCTTCGCGTGCTCGTCGAGCGGGCGCGAGCCGCCGAGGCCGCCGGTGGGGCGACTGCGCTCGTCACGACCGACCCGGGAATCCTCCGGGTCCTCGAGATCGCCACGACCCAGACGATGCTCCCCGTGCACGATTCGCTCGAGTCCGCAGCTCGCCGGTAGCCCGACACCGGCTCAGGACGACCGAGCGGTTGCGGCCAGTGCCTCTTCCCGGCTCGAGTCCAGCTCGAAGAGGCGGTCGAGCAGGGTGAGCTCGAAGATCCGTCGAATCTCGGTCTGAGGGGCGACGATCCGTAGGTGCCCTCCGCTCGTCTCCAAGCGCCGAAGCGCATGGAGCAGAACCCCTAGCACGACGGAGTCCAGAAACGTCACCCCGGAAAGATCCAGGACGACAATCGAAGGGCCTTGGTCGATTACCTCCGTGAGCCTTTCAGTGAGTTCATCGGCCACGCTCATATCTGCGTCGCCGTGAACAGCGAGCACGGCCGTCCTCGTGCCGCCGACATATTCGCTCCCGTCGATCCGGAAGTCCTGCACAAGAACGGTGCGAAGGTCATCGTCCACGATGGTGCGTCGCATATACCCGCACGGGCGCTCGGGCAAACGCACGCAGCTCGACGACTTGACGCCGCCTCGCAGGTCGTGTCTGCTAATCGCGTGACGTCTTTCGAGCTCGAGCCCCAGGGCACCGACGATCCTCAGCGGGTTCTGCTCGGTGTCAGCGGTGAGCTCGACCTCACGAACGCGACCGAGTTCGAGGAGCAGCTGGAGACGCTCGTCGCGCCGAACGGGTCGACGCTGATGCTCGACTTGCGCCGCGTCGCTTTCATCGACAGCGCTGTCCTGCACGTCCTGTTCAGGATGGCCCGCCGCCTGGGCAAGGAGCGGTTCGGTCTCGTGCTGGAGCCGGAGTCCGCCATCACGAGAACTCTCGAGATCGTCGGAGTTCCGGTCGTCGCGACGATCCGCGGATCGGTCGAGGAGCTCTCGGCGGCGCTGTCGTAGGACAGCCCGGGAATGTTTCCGTGCCCGGGGGAGCGGGTACTTCTCGGCACGCCGGAGAACGGTTGGCCGGCAAACAGCGCAAAAGGAGTGACATGGGCATCAGCCTCAGCATCCTGCTCATCGCCGCCGGTGCCCTCCTCGCCTGGGCCGCGGTCAGAACACGACCATCGTCGAACGCGACAGCAACGCCTGACCGAACATGAGCATCATTGCGTGGATCGTCCTGGGTCTTCTCGTCGGCCTGATCGCGAAGGCGATCATGCCCGGCGCGGAGCGAATCGGAATCATCGTCACCACGATCCTCGGAGTCGTCGGGGCCATGCTCGGAGGGTTTCTGGCAACGGCGTTCGGATTCGGCGACCCGATCGACGAGTTCTTCGACATCTCCACGTGGATCGCCGCGATCGTCGGCGCGTTGATCATCCTGTTCGTCTGGAACGCGATCAGCGACCGGCGACGTGCGGCCTAGAGACGATTGTCCGGGGCCGGCAGCGCTGCGGCCCCGGATCTCTCGAAACCTGATTTCGTTCTCGACGTGCACCGCATCACCGTGGAGACGGGAGCGCGAGGGACTGTCGTCACGGCGTCGGGCGAGCTCGACGCCTACGTCGCTCCCGAGCTCACCGCCGCGCTCGACCAGGAACGAGCGGACCGTCTGGTCGCAGACCTGACCGCGGTCTCGTTCATCGACTCGACAGCGCTCGGTGTCCTCGTCCGCACGGTGCGCAACCGTGACCGAAAGGGCGGCGAAACCCGGGTGGTCCTCCCCCGGGGCACCGCGCTGCGGATCTTCGAGATCACGACGCTCGACCGGCAGCTACCGGTGTCGCCGTCGCTCGAGACGGCTTTGTCCGACCGCCGCTAAGAGGTCTCGACGGACTCGTACAGGAACTTCGTCATGTGGACGACGGTACCGCGACCGTCGTCGCCGCCGCGGACGTCGAGCTCGTCGACGATGGCGCGGATGATCGCGAGCCCCATTCCGCCGTCCATCGGCACAGGCCTGGGCGACGGGTCGGCTTCGAGGAGCTGATCCAGCAGCGGGAGGGCGATGCCGGCGCCCTTGTCCTCGACCACCATTTCGAGACGATCGTCCTTGACGACGAAGGAGACACTCACCGCGCCGTCGCCGTCGCCGTACGCGTGGCGGACGGCATTGCCGCAGGCTTCCGTCACCGCGAGCTTCAGGTCTGCGACCAGCTCCGGCCCCACGGGCATCTCTCGCACCACTCCGCCGAGTGCGAGCCGCGCGAGGATGAGGTAATCCGGCTTCGCCGGGAAGCTGAGTCGTACGGTCGCGTCACTCATTGCTTGGTGCCATCTCCTCGATCCTCCCACGCATGATCACAAGCGCGCGTCGCAGAAGTCTCGACACGTGCATCTGCGAGATCCCGACCTCGGCGGCGATCTGCGACTGGGTCATCTCCTCGAAGAAGCGCAGCTCGACGATGCGTCTCTCCCGCTCGTCGAGTGCGTCGAGTCCCGCCGCGACGAGCGATCCGTCCTCGATCTCCTCGAAGCCGGTGTCCTCGACGCCGAGCTTCTCCGCGAGCGTGTCGTCTCCCCCCTCCTCGTAGGGCGCATGGAGGGATCGCGTGGAGTACGCGTGCGCCGAGTCGAGCGCGTCGATCACCTCTTCCTCGTCGGCGCCGGTCGCCTCGGCGAGCTCGGCGATCGTGGGCGACCGGCCGAGCTCGGTGGTGAGGTCGTCGAGCACACGCGAGAGCCTGACGCTCAGCTCCTTCAACCGCCGTGGGACGTGCATCGCCCAGGCCTTGTCTCGGAAGTGCCGCCGGATCTCCCCGACGATGGTCGGGACGGCATAGCTCGAGAACTCGACGCCCCGGTCGACGTCGAAGCGGTCGACCGCCTTGATCAAGCCGAGGGACCCGACCTGGACGAGATCCTCGAGCGGCTCACCCCTCCCCGCGTACCGGTTCGCGAGCGCGCGCACCAGGGGTAGGAGCTCGAGGAGCGCCTGGTCGCGCGCCGCCTTGTCCCCCTCCCGGTGGTATGCGAGGAGAAGCTCGTCGACAGTCCGCTCCATTACGGGATTCGCATGCCTTGGATGGGGAGCACAGTGTCGGGGACCGTATCCGGAGCGTAGCCTGCCCGTGGTCCTCCAGCTCGGTCTGGCGTCCCGGTGCAGGCCCGTGCCGAAGCGGGCAGCGGTCAAGGGCGTCTCACGACCGCCCCCCGAGCGCGCGGGCGAGCTGGGCCTTGGTCATCTTCGACCGTCCGCGGATGTTGCGAGCGCGGGCCTCTTCGTAGAGTTGGTCGCGAGTGCGGCCGCGGGGCCCCTTGCGGTTACTGCGGAGGCCGCCCCGCCGTCCGGACGAGATGTCCGTCTTCGAGAGCCTCGACGACGTCGCGGCCTCGCCGCTCCGAGCGCGTTCCTTGTTCACGGTTCGCGCCGCGATCTCCTCGGCCATGTCCTCCGACCTTCCCTGCTCGCGGAGCGAGCTCTTGATGTGCTGGTACTGCCTCGCTCGCTTCGTCCCTTTCTTCACTCCTCGTGGCGGCATGTCGTCTCTCCTCTCCGATGCAGTCTTCGGACTCAGCGGTACCCGTGCAATACGCCTCCAAACACGTTTGAGCTGGCGGGCTCGACGGGTATCCAGCCGAAGTCAACGAGTGAAGGAGAAAACCGCATGTACATCGGTGGCGGACTACTTGCACTGATCATCATCATCCTGCTGCTCATCTGGATCTTCTAAGCGGCGGACATGAACGGCAACGACGCGTGATCGGAATCCGCGCCCGCGGATTCCGATCGTGCGCTTCGAGCTTTCTAGGAGAACGTCTTCTCGAGCGTGACGCGGGTGCCCTCGTCGGTCGACGCGATGTCGACCGACGACATCATCGCGTGGATGAGACGGAGCCCCAGGCCCCGGTCCACTCGCTCCGTCGACGGGCTCCATTCGCCGGTGTCGGCGATCGAGATTCGTATGCGGGAGTCGGTCACGTCAGCTCGTACGACCAGCTCGTCCGCCCGTGCGTTCACGGAGTGCTCGATCGAGTTGGCACAGGCCTCCCAGACGGCGAGCACGACGTCCTGGGCGTCGGAGCGGCTGAGCTCTGTTCCTGCGACCCAGCTCCGAAGTGCGTCCCGCACCAGATCGAGCGAGCCGGTCTCGCTCGGCACCCGCAGATTCAGCGGTCGCGGGGCGGCGGCAAGCAGTCGCACCGCCAAGAGCGCGATGTCGTCCCCCCGCTCGGAGCTCTCGGCCAGGCGCTCCAGGAGATGCTCCACGAGCTTCTGCGGCTCTCGCGGGCCTTCGAGAACCGCTTGCCGCAGTCGAGCGAAACCTTCGTCGATCGGCTGCCCGCGGCGCTCGACCAGGCCGTCGGTGTAGAGGACGAGCACCGTTCCGACCGGCAGCTCGAGAACGTCCTGCGTGTACTTGGTGTCCGTCCCTGCGCCGAGCGGCAACCCGCGACCGCCCTCGAGGAGCTCGATACGGCCGTCCGGGAACGCGACGAGAGGCGGCGGGTGGCCCGCAGACGTATACCGGCAGACGCCGGCGGCCGCGTCGACGACCACGTACGTCACGGTCGCAAATGCCGTCTCGGTCTCCTCGGCGAGGCGGTTGAGGCGGGTCATCGTCGACGACGGCTTCACCCGGTCGAGCGCGAACGCGCGGAGCGCATTCCGGAGCTGCGCCATCGTCGCGGCTGCATTGACGCCCTTTCCGACGACGTCCCCGACCACGAGCCCGAGCTGTCCGTCCGCCAGCCGAATCGCGTCGAACCAGTCGCCGCCGACGTTGACGCCCGCGGACCCGGGAAGGTAGCGGGCGGCGAGCTGCACGCCTTCGACGCGCGGGAGCGACGCGGGGAGAACGCTGCGCTGAAGCGTCTCCGCGATCGTCTGCTCGGACTCGAACAAGCTCGCTCGGTCGAGCGCCTGAGCCGCCTGGCCGGCGAGGTTCTCGACGAACCTCCGGTCCTCGATGGACAACCGGTAAGGCTCCGCCCAGGACAGGACGAGCAGCCCGTTCGCTCGGCGGCCTGCGACGAGCGGGACGTAGAGAAACGAGTCGTGCTCGGCCAGCTCCATCACTTCGGTGACGCCGGGAATCGCCTCGCGCACGTCGTCGAGGGACGGATAGAACGCGGAAACCCGTCGTTTGATCGCGCGGTTCCCGGGGGTCGGCTCCTCGAGAGGCACCTCGAGGCGGGGCTCGACGCTCTCGTCCGAGTAGCCGACCCACGCGAGGAGTTTCACGAGCTGGCGCTCCTCCATGACGATCCCGAGGGCGGTCGCGGACGCCTCCAGCGCAGAGCCGATCTCGTCGACGACCACCTTCGCGACATCCGTGCGGGTCACGGCATTCGACAACGCCGCGGTCAGGTGTTGGAGGCGGTCCGAGCGCCTGCGCAGTGCCTGCTCGATGTCGAACAACCGGCTGCGCTCGAGCGCCTGCGCGCACTGCGAGACAACGGTCTCCAGCCACGCGCGCTCCCGCACGCTCAGCTCCCGTTCGTGCCGGAGCGAGAGATGGAGCGCGCCTCGCACGCCGGCCGAAGTCCGCAGCGGCAGCGCCACCCACCCGCGATCGGGAAGCGCCTCGTCGATCCCCAGGAATTGGGCCATGTCGCTCTGTGTGAGCGCCCATACAGGCTCACCGCCCGCGATTGCCCTCGCGAACGGCACGTCCGCATCGAGCTCGAACCGCCCCCAGCGCTCGAGTTCCTCCTCGGAGTATCCCTTGCTCGACACGATGTCGACGACCACCGCGTCCTGTTGCACCAACACGACGAACCCGGCCTCGGCCCCGACCGCGTCGAGCGCGTGCTCGAGGCATGTGTCGGTGACATCGGTCGGCGTGGAGGCGAGCGACAGCTTGGCGGTGATCTCCTGGAGCCGGCGCGTTTCTTCCTCCCGGCGTGCGGCCTCGGCCTGGGCGCGCCGTCGCTCGACCTGCTCGAGCGCAAAGCCTGCCTGGTCGGCGAACCGCCGGAGGAGCGCGACGAGGGACGAGTCGGGCTCGGAGATGACCTTCGTCCACGACACGATCAGGACGAGATCCGCGGTACCGCCACCGACCGCGATCGGCACGCGGAACGACGAGTGCAGGTCGAGACGGCGCACCCGCTCGAGCCCCTCGCCACGCGCCTCCTGCTGGACGTCGGGTACGAACGACACTTCCAGCCTGTCGACGGCGCTCGAGAGGGTCGGAAAGTCGTCCAGGTCCGCCTCCAACCCGGCCGGCAGGAGCGAGAACGGCATCGTCGCGATCAGCTCGAGCCTGCGCCCGTGCAGCCGCCAGAGCACCGCCACGTCAGCGCCGAACGTCGCGACGGCTTCGCTGCAGATGGCCGCAGCGGCGCTTTCGACGCTGTCCGTATGGAAGCGAGGGGCGACCTGAAGTATCCGGTCGAGCCCGCGTCGCGCCTCCTGCTCCCGCTCGTAGAGGCGTGCGCGCTCCAGCGCCTGTCCCCCGAGGCCCGCGGCCAACGCCGCGATCGCGGCGGCCTCCTCGTGGGCGGCCTCGGTGTCGCCGAAGAGGAGGCTGAGCGCACCTACCACTTCCCCCGCAACCGAGACGGGAACTGCGATCGCTCGCTGCGCGTAGAGCGTGAGCGCTGCGCCGTCCGGGAAGTCCCGCTCGAACGCCTCGCGACTTTCGACCTCGATCGTCGTCCCGCCGCTCGCCGCCTGCGTGATCGGCGCTCGCGCGTCCAGGGGAAGTCGAAAACCAGGTTGGTGAGTCGAGCCCGGCACCCTCGGGTCGACGATGACGAGCTCCGAGCCCTCGACCAGACCGAACGACGCGCCGCGCGCTCCGACGAGGGACGGGACGCGCTCGACGAGTGCCTGGGCGACGTCGGATGGCGTCACCGCGTCGAGCAGGGTGGTCGCGAGCTCCTGCAGCCCGACCATGTCGCGGAACGATGCTTCCGCGGTCGACGCGGCGGTCGTAGCCTGCTCGCGTCCGCGCCGCAACGCCTCGCTGGCGAGGACGACCGCGAGCCCGATCCCCAGCGTCGCGAGCCAGCGCGTCACCTCGAGGCCTTGAAGGTCGTCCGAGACGAACAGGAGCTCGAGGAGCTGGAACGCCCAACCCAACGCAAGGGTGAGAGCAGCCGGACCGAGCCCTCCGAACCACGCCGTGACGGCAGCGACACCGACCAGCACCGCGTACAGCTCCGCGTCATCGGGCGTCAGCGCGAGAGTGACGAGCATGCCGGCTGTCGCCAGGACGACGGCGAACGCGTAGCGGGTCACCCAGCTTCGGTCCGCCTGCCCGTACGCGGCGACGATGTCCTCGCGCCTCATCCGCGGCTATCCGACGACGAATGGAGACAGACTTGTCTTCGTTGGAGACAGACCACAATCATGCGCGGACTCGACTCGAAAGCGTACGTCCATCAGCGAGGCGCCCGAAGAGGAATGCCGATGCCATTCACGCAAGGACCCACGTTTGACGGGAGGAGAGACGATCAGGCGAGATACATCACGAGCACGACGAGAGCGACGACGATGACCACTGCGCACGCGATGAGGAAGGCGACGCTGCCGAGGGCGAAGAACGGGGTCGCCGCCGTCCGTCCTGCCGCCACTTCCTGCTCCTCGTTGCGTGCCTCCGGCTCCTCCGCCTCGGGGACACGCGTGGGCTCGCTCTCCGGTATCACGGGTCGGGCAATACCCGCCTTCGCCGCCAGGAAAACTCAGTCGAGGAGCGGGGCGTACTGCTCGCGCCATTCCCGGTCGCTGACCGCGCGGCGGAAGACGCGTTCGAGGACCGTGCGGGGCGTCTCGCCCTCCTCGTGGGCGACGAGGCAGACGCAGGCGACGAGCAAGTGACGAAGGAGCGACCCATCGATGCGAGCTGCGACGAGCGCGCGCTCGAACGCCCAGATGCTGCGCTCTGCATCCGCCCTCGGCCCGCGTTCTCGGATCGCGTCGAAGAGCCGTTCGGCGTCGATCGCGTTCCAGTCCATGGCCGATCAGAGTATCGGCGGTCCGTCGGATCGACGTAAGCGTTTCGAGAAGCGTTTCCGTCTGGTCAGGTCGGGGTACGGCCCGAGCGAATCCCTGATCCGAACCCAAACAGAAGGAGGGGTAATGCACACGGATGTCTGGACCTACCGCGACACGTCGAGCCTCGGCGCGAACATCGCGAGCATCGACATCACCGGCTTCGAGGTCGAGGCGCTCGACGGCGGAATCGGGAAGGTCGACGAGGCGACCTACGAGGTCGGCTCGAGCTATCTCGTCATCGACACAGGCCCGTGGATCTTCGGCAAGAAGGTCATGCTGCCGGCGGGTGTCGTGAAGTCGATCGACGAGTCCGACGAGAAGATCTTCGTGAACCGCACGAAGGACGAGATCAAGAGCTCTCCCGAGTTCGACGACTCGATGATCTCGGACGACTCGTACCGCGGCCAGCTCGGCTCGTACTACGGGCCCGGCGGCCAGGCGCATCGCGACTGGGACGACACCGTCTAGCGACGAAGCCGTCCGTACGGCCCCGGGGGTCTGGCTGAAGCCAGACCCCCGGATCTCCTTTCTACTTCTCGGGGTCCGGCTTCGACCAGACCCGTTCCTCACTCCTCGTCGCCAGCCCGGTCGATGGCGAGATCGACGCCTGGAGGCGCCTCGATCGCGGCTTCGCGACGGTAGTTCAGGAGCTCGCGTCCGATTGCGAGCAGCGTGCCGGCGACGGGAATCGCCATGAGCGCTCCGAGCACACCCGCGAGCTGCGCCCCGATCAACACGGCCAGCAGGACGGTAAGAGGCGAGAGCTGCACCGTCCTTCCGTAGACGAGCGGCTGCAGTACGTGGTTCTCGAACTGCTGGTAGGCGAGAAAGAAGCCGATGACGATGAGGGTGCTCACCCAATCGGTCTCGATGAGCACGACCGTCGAGACGATGATCGCCGCGAGCGTCGCGCCCGCGAGCGGGATCAGGTCGAGGATCGCGACGAGAAGACCGAGCGCGATCGCGAAGTCGCTGCCGACGCCGAAGAGCACCGCGGTCGACGTCACTCCCGCGGCGAGACTGATCAGGAGGTTCCCCGTCACGTATCCGCTGATCGTGCGGTAGATCTCGTATCCGACTCGCTCGTACCGCACGCGCGTCTGCGGAGGAAGCAGGCCGAGCGTGCCCTTGATGGTTCGCGGGCCTTCGAGGAGCATGAAGTACGTCAGGAAGATGATCGTGATGACTCCGACGACCGCCATCACGACACTCCGTACGAGGTCGAGCACGGGCAGGCTGAGCCCGAGAACTCCGCCGGCCCCCTGCTCGTCGATCGCCTCGCGTATCCGATCGACGATCTGGTAGTCGTCCTGGAGCCACCCGAGAGGCCCACGTCCGGCCGTCAGGTCGTCGATGAAGTCGGGAACTGCGTCGACGAAGTCGGACACCTGCGCGACCAACGGCGGGATGACCAAGAAGCCGACGCCGGTCATCACGAGGAGGGCGAGGGCGAACACGATGCTCGCTGCATAACCACGAGTCAGACCTCGACGCTCGAACGCCTCGACGGCAGGGTTGAGCGCCGCGGCGAGGATGACCGCCACGAGGATCCAGGTGAGGACGTGCCAGGCGAGGTAGACGAAGACGAGGAGCAGGCCGACCAAGACCGCGATCCCGAGCACCGCGAGGACGGTGGCCGGGCGGATCAGGACGACGCGCGGCTCGGGGGTCAGCACGACCTGCGCGCCGGGGGCGTCGGAGGAGCTTCCTGGGACGATCGTCATGCGGTGAGCGAGCTTTCGGCCTCCACGATCCCGAGTCCTTCCACGAGCGTGAAGAACGCGCGCGCAAACGGCGAGTCGCCCGTGCGCAGACGAACGAACTCCCAGTCGATCTGCTCCCGGAGCGCGCGAGCGAGCTCGATCACCGGCTGGAAGTTCGGCTCCTGCTCGGAGATCGCGAGGAGCTTCGCGACGAGCACGTCGTCGATGGATGCGACCGGCAATGCCAGCGCGCCGACCTCCATCGCCGTGGCGCGCGCGAAGTGCTCGTCCCTGATCGGCCCCCCAGCGGGATGGAAGATCACGTCGACGAGGACCGGACCGTCGTACGCTTTGACGAGCCAGCCTTCGGGCGGCCGCTCGATTCGCATCCCGATACGCGAGAGCGCCCCGACTGCGCGCTCGGCGTCCTCTTCACGGATGTAGAAGTCGACGTCGTGGTCGGTCGGCGGACCGCCGAGCGCCCAGGCAGCGAGGCCGCCCCCGAGCATGAACTCGATCTCCGCGTCACGGAAGGCAGCCGCGGCGTGCTTCATTGTCGCCACGAGGACGTGCTGGTTCTCTCTCGTCTGAGAGGACATAGACGATTCTGCGTACCCGTTTTCGTCGTTCGGCGAACGCGGACGACGGGTATCACGCAGTCGATGACCAGGACCATTCGCATCGCCGCCGCAGGCGATATCCATGCGGGAGAGCCGCTCCGCGAGCGCATCGAGCGCGCATTTTCGGGAGTGGAGGAGCACGCGGATCTCGTCCTGCTCGCCGGCGATCTGACGACCCACGGCCTCCCGGAGCAGGCAGCGGTGCTGGCGGATGCGTGCCGATCGCTCAAGATCCCGGTGGTCGCGGTGCTCGGCAACCACGACTACCACTCCGGCTTCGCCGAGGAGATCTCGGCGGCACTCGCCTCGGCCGGCGTAACGGTCCTCGACCGGGGTCATGTGATCCTCGAGATCGGTGACGTCGAGGTCGGGATCGCCGGTACCAAGGGTTTCGTCGGCGGCTTCCCCGGCGCCGAGATCGCCGACTTCGGAGAGCCCGCGCTACGGCAGGTCTACGGCGAGACGACCCTCGAGGTGGAAGCGCTCGAGCGCGGCCTCGAAGAGATCGCCGGCTGTCACAAGACCATCGTCCTCCTGCACTACGCGCCGGTGCAGGACACGCTCGTCGGCGAGCCGGAGACGATCTGGGCCTTTCTCGGCTCGGGTCGGCTGGCCGCGCCGATCGGGGCGCACCGGCCGGATCTCGTCGTGCACGGCCACGCGCATCACGGCGCGTCGAGCGGGGCGATCGGCGAGGTCCCCGTCCACAACGTTGCCGTGCAGGTCACGGGCGAAGACTTCGCGTTCTTCGAGCTCTGACGGAGCCTCAGTACCAGCGGCCGCGGGCGAAACCCTCCGGCCATGACCAGGCCGACCAGCGCGAGATGATCTCGGCGAAGAGGCTCCAGAAGACGTTGCGCGACCGGCTCATCGCTTTCGCGTCCGATGTGAAGGACGCGCCGTCGGCGGACGTGCACCGGCCGACGGCGCGCTCCCCACACCTATCGCGAGACGGTCTGCTTGCTGCGGGCCCTCGTCTTCGTCCCGCCGCCGTTCGCCTTGGTCGTCTCCGTGAGGATCTTCTTGGAGATCGTCTCGACCTTCTTGAGCGCCTCCTTCTCCTGGCGCAGGTTCTTGTTCAAGAGCTCGACGACCTCTTTCTCGCCGAGCTTTCGAGCCATCGAGATCAGGCCGGTATAGGCAGCAATCTCGTAGTGCTCGGTGCGGGCTGCGGCACCGGTCAGGAAGAGGTCACGAATGTCGTTCGTAGGGGATTCCTCCTGCATGAACTTGTCGTGCTCGGCCTTGATGCCGTCGATCCCCGGGCACGCCTCGCCCTTCGCGCTCTTCCCGAGTTCGCTGAAGACGAGCTCGAGATTCTTGATCTGCTCGCGTGTCTCCCTCAGGTGCGACTCGAACGCACGCGACAGGTCGCGAGCGGTCGCCTCGCTGGCGAGCTTCGGCAGCATCTTCTCGATGGTCCGCTCCGCGTAGTACACGTCCTGCAGCTCGTGTTCGAAGAGCTGCTTCGGTGTGGTCATCTGTGTCACCACTACTCCTTTCGTGCGGTTGGCTACGCGTGGTGCCTACCCGGTCGCGCGGGCGCGAAACCCGCGTGCACCGAGGTGTTTGCGGTTGCGTGACGGTGGGAATCCCAAGCACGAAGGCACGGCGTCGACGGCGACTTTAGGTTCGCTCCGCGGTCAGTCTTTGCGGAGCATCAGGAGCTGCAGCGGGTGGTGGGGGACCCGCCCGCTGCGGCGATCCGATCGCGTTAGTCTCTCCTTCATCGCCGCCGACACGAGCATGGAGTGACGACCGACGCCGAGCGTCTCGCGCGACGGTTCTTCGCGCTCCATCAGCAGGGCGAGACAGCGAGGATGCTCGATCTCGTCCACCCCGAGGTCGAGTGGGTGCTGATGACGATTCGGCCGGGCGACGTCCTCCGGGGCCGCGACGAGGCACGGGTGTTTCTCGACGAGATCGCCGACGAGTTCATCGAGCTCGTCGCCGAGGAGTTCACGCCCGTCGACGGGGAGCGCGTCGTCGTCGAGGGGCGCCGAAGGACGATCGACGACGACCGCATTCTCCGGGACGATCCGATGATCCTCGCGTTGGTGTTTCGCGACGGGCTCCTCTGGCGCTCGACTCCTGCGCAGTCGATCGCAGAGGCGGAGGCACTCCTCTCCGGGAGCGAATGATCAGTCGGGGCGCGTTTCGGGGCCCGGCGCGAGTGCCGGGCCCCGAGAGCACATGCCTACGCAGCGGTGCGCGTGTCGTCGGTGACGAGCTCTTCGAAGACCGAGCGGAAGTCGATCATCGCTTTCCGCAGGTTCTCCGTGTCCTGACCGCCGTTGACCGACTCGAGCATCGCGTGGCCGTGGCGGTACCGCTCGACGACCTCCGGGTGGTCGACGGCGACATGCGCGGCCTGCGCCTCGGTGTCGGCGTCGGTCGGGTAGCCGCGATCGGCAAGTACGCGTTCGACCACTCGCTCCGCTGAGCGAGTGGCGTCCTTCGGATCGTCGACGAAACGCGCCTCAGCATGGCGCCAGTCTTCGAGAAAGCGCTCCCGCGCCGACTCGGACAGAGGACGGATGTCGAGCTGTTCGTGCTCTCGATCGAGGTCACCGAGCCTCTGTTCGGCATTGCGCCTGCCGGCTTCGGAAACCGCGCGATCGTACTCCGATCCGAACCGGTCCTGAAGGTGCGCTCGCCGGCGACGCTTGATCGCGACCGCGGCGAGCCCGAGGACGAGCAGCAGAGCTGCGCCCACGACGATTGCCAGAGTGATCCATTCCCAGGTCTCCATGAAAGCCTCCTTAGCTCGAGAGGCGGTTTCCCGCGACGGAGGAGCGAGAAACCTTTCGGCGGACGTTTCGCGGAGCGGTGGTTCGGGGAACTAGGCGTCACCCAACCGAAGGAGCGACGATGGATTCAGACCGGATCGAGGGCAAGGCGAAGGAGGTCGAAGGCGAGCTCACTGGCGACGAGAGCCGTGAGGCCGAAGGCGAGATCCAGGGCAAGTGGGGCGAGGTGAAGGACAAGGCCGACGACGTCTGGGAAGACGCCAAGGACAAGGCGGGAGACCTCGTCGACCGCGACGAGGAGACGGCTGCGCACCACAAGGTCCGCTAAGCCGCCCGAAATACGCGTGGGCCCGGCTCCCACGAGCCGGGCCTACGCAGGTGTCAACCCGTATCTCAGACGGTCGCGGTCGCTGTCTTCTCGGCGCTTGCGCCACGCCGCCCGGAGGACGAAACGTCGAGGGTTCAGCGGGCATGGGAGCGAAGCAGCCGCAGGAGCGCCCGCTCGTCGGCGCGCAAGCGTGCCGGGCGCGGGCTCTTGCGCCGAAAGTCCTCGAGCGTGCGGCCGGCGAGGTAGTGCTCGACGACCGCCGGACTCACGTATGACGCGCGTGCGACCGAAGGCGTGTTGCCGAGCTCACGTGCCACCTTTCGCATGACGCCGGCGAGGACGCGCTTCGCCTCGGTCTCGCTTTCCGAGGGACCCTGCCTTGCAAGCTCGACCGCGGCGAGCAGCGTCCCGCCCCAGGTCCGGAAGTCCTTGGCCGTGAAGCCGTTGCCGAGGTGCTCCCCGATGTACTCGTTGACCACGGGCGCCGTGAGATTGACGATCTCGCCGTCCTGCTCGAAGCGAAAGAGACGAGCCCCTTGCTCGAGGCTGAGGAGCGCGTCCAGTCCCCGCGCGAGCGGCACGTTCTCGAATTTCCTGCGGACGAGCTTCTTGTTCTTCGTCCGAAAGCGAAGCTCGATCTCACTTCCGGACACGGCGACGTGACGTTTCGTGAGCGTCGTGATCCCGTAGGTCCCCGACGCCCGGGTGTGCCGCTCCGACCCGACGCGGAACCAACCCCGATCGACGAGGCCCACAGCGATCGCGCACGCCCAGTCGCGCTCGTACGGGCCGAGTCGGAGGTCCTGCGACGCGCGAGCGCGCAGTGCCGGCAAGGACTCGGCGAAGTGCAGAAGCCTTTCGAATTTCGCCCGCTCCCGGGCTGCTCGAAAGCTCGGGTGGTAGATGTACTGCCGCCTTCCAGCAGCGTCCACTCCGGTCGCCTGGAGCTTGGCGCGGGCCTTGGGTGATATCCAGACGTCGGTCCAGGCGGGCGGGATGACGAGACTCCGAATCCGCTCGAGCTCGTCTTCGTCCGTGATTCGGCGTCCGCGCGAGTCGACGTAGCGGAAGCGCCGACGTCCGAGCCGCTTCCACCCTCCGCGCCGAGCCATCGTCGACGTCCCAATACCCGTCGCCGCGCGCGTGGAAACTGGATCGTCGCGACTGCGATGATCCGGTCGATGAGCGGACACGCAGCGTCGACTGCGGTCGTAGTACGCGGCGTGCTCAGGAACCGCTCGATTCGCCGAATCGAGATCGCCTGGACCATCGGGACGGCCGCGGACTGGGCGCTCCTCGTGATCCTGCTCGTGATCGTCTACGACGCGGGAGGTGCGCTCGCCGCCGGGATCCTCGGAGCGGTACGTGTCGTTCCCGGAATCGTCGCCGGGCCGTTTGCGACCACGCTGGTCGAGCGCTATCGCGGTGACCGCGTGCTCACGGCAATCAACGCAGTTCGTGCCGTCGCCGCAGTCGCAACCGCGTTCGTGGTCGCCACCGAGCTACCGCTCGAGCTCACCTATGTGCTCGCCGCCGTCGTCGCAGGCGCAGGATCGCTGGTGCGACCGATCCAGTCCGCCCTCCTCCCCGCCTTCGCGCGTACTCCCGCCGAGCTCGTCGCCGCGAACGTCGCGTCGAGCACCGGAGAGGGGATCGGCACGTTCATCGGTCCGCTCATCGCGGGCCTGCTGGTCGCCGCGACGGGATCGGCAGTGGCCAGCCTCCTGGTGGCCGCCGCGTTCGCCGCCTCGGCCGCGGTCGTCACGGGTGTCCGTTTCGAGAGCGCGGCCGACGCGCGCGGCGGGATCGGCGTCGACCGGACTGCGCGCTTTCGCCTGAGAGATGCGCCTACCGTGCTCCGGAAATACCCGGGCCCGACGATCCTGATCGGCAACTTCGTCGCGCAGATCTTCGTGCGGGGGTTGTTGATCACGCTGATCGTCGTCGCGTCGATCGAGCTTCTCGACATGGGAGACACCGGGGTGGGATTCCTGAATGCCGCGATCGGGCTCGGCGGTCTCGTCGGTGCAATCGCGGCGCTGGGGCTTCGGGGCGGCAGCCGGCTGACGAGGGTCTGCCTGGTCGCTCTCGTCTGTTGGGGCCTGCCCCTGATGCTCATCGGAGTGTGGGTCGCGCCGGTCGTCGCGCTGGGTGCGCTGTTCGTCACCGGGTTGGCGAACGCGATCGTCGACATCTCGGGATTCACGCTGCTCCAGCGTGGTGTACGAAACGAGGACCGCGTCGCGGTCTTCGGCATCTTCGAAGGGCTGCTCGGGGTCGGCCTTCTGCTGGGCAGCCTGATCGCGCCGCTGCTCGTGGAGGTGCTCGAGCCGCGTGCGGCATTCGTCGCCGCGGGCGCCGTCCTCCCTCTTCTGGTGCTCCTGACGTGGAGGCCGATAACTCGCCGAGTGGGCCCACCGACCGTCAGCGACGCGACTCTCGACCTCCTTCGCCGAAACCCGCTCTTTGCCCCGCTGCCGCTCACCGCGCTCGATCGGCTCGCCGAAAGCCTGGTACCGATGTCATTCGCCCCGGGAGACGTGGTGATGCGAAAAGGCGACGCCGGAGACCACTACCTGCTCATCGAGGAGGGAGAGGTCGACGTCACGGACGACGGCCACAGCCTCCGAACGTGCGGGCCCGGCGAGGGAATCGGCGAGATCGCGCTGCTCCACCGCGTACCGCGAACCGCGTCGGTTTCGGCACTCACCCCGGTGAGCGCGTTCGCGATTGACGGGACGAGCTTTCTCGCAGCCGTTGCAGGGCCGACCTCGGCCGCGCTCGCCGAAGCCGTTGCCGCGGCGCGAATCGCGCGTTCTGCAGAAGTCGAGCGGCCGCTGCAGGTCGAGGCTTGAGCTACCCGGCGACGGTGGGGAGCCCGGCGAGCGCGAGCGCGACCTCGTCCTCCGCATACTCGTGGTCCTCGAGCTTGCCGGCGGAGTAGTCGATGTACGCCTGCATGTCGAAGTGGCCGTGTCCGCAGAGGTTGAAGAGGATCGCCTGCGACTCTCCCTCCTCCCGGCAGCGGATCGCCTCGTCCATGGCGGCCTTGACCGCGTGGTTCGCCTCGGGTGCCGGCAGGATCCCCTCGACGCGCGCGAACTCGACTCCCGCCGCGAACACTTCGGTCTGCGTGTAGGCGCGAGCCTCGATCAGCCCGAGCTCCTTCAGGTGACTGACGAGCGGAGCCATCCCGTGGTAGCGGAGACCGCCCGCATGGAACGGCGGCGGGACGAACGTCGACCCCAGCGTGTGCATCTTCACGAGCGGCGTCAGATGCCCCGTGTCGCCGAAGTCGAAGGCGTACAGCCCCTTCGTCAGGCTCGGGCACGCCGCCGGCTCGACGGCGATGACCCTGATATCGCTCTGGTCGCGAAGCGCCCGGCCGATGAACGGGAAGGAGATCCCCGAGAAGTTGGAGCCTCCGCCGGTGCAGCCGATGACGATGTCCGGGTAGTCCTCGGCAAGCTCGAGCTGGGCGCTCGCCTCCTGCCCGATGACGGTCTGATGCATGAGGACGTGGTTCAGGACCGACCCGAGTGAGTACTTCGTGTCCTCTCTCGTGGCCGCCGCTTCAACGGCCTCCGAGATCGCGATTCCGAGGCTGCCCGAGGAGCCGGGCTGCTCTGCGAGGATCGCGCGCCCCGAGTTCGTCTCTTCCGAAGGGCTCGCGACGACACGCGCGCCGTACGCCTCGATCAGCCCGCGCCGGTACGGCTTCTGGTCGTACGACACCTTGACCATGTACACGTCCACCTCGAGCCCGAAGACCGCACCGGCGAACGCGAGCGCCGATCCCCACTGGCCCGCGCCGGTCTCCGTCGTGAGGCGCGTCACGCCTTCCTGCTGGTTGTAGAACGCCTGGGCGACCGCGGTGTTCGGCTTGTGCGACCCGGCGGGAGAGACGCCCTCGTACTTGTAGTAGATGCGGGCCGGGGTATCGAGCGCCTTCTCCAGGCGGCGGGCACGGTAGAGCGGTGTCGGCCGCCACTGGCGATAGACCGACCGCACCTCCTCGGGGATCGCGAGGAAGCGATCGGTCGCGACCTCCTGCAGGATGATCTGCATCGGGAAGAGCGGCGCGAGGTCGTCCGGCCCGACCGGCTGTCCAGTTCCCGGGTGGAGCACGGGTGGCGGCGGCTCCGGGAGATCAGCCGCGAGGTTGTACCAGGCCTCGGGCAGGCGCGTCTCGTCGAGGACGTACTTCACGGTGTCGCTCATGCTCTCCCCTCCCTCGTGTCAGACTCGGCTTTCCGTGTCAAGGGGCTTTCGTGGCGAATCCGTGTCAATGCTTACACAGCTCCAACCGACGACGGGCAGGCGATCGCGCCCCGTAACGCGCCCTCAGCCCAGTGCGAACTGGACAAGCCGGCGGAGGACGACGCCGCTCGCCGTGTCTGGCACAGCGGGTCGGTAGGCTCACGCGCCGATGGCGGTGCTCTCCACCCGGGTGGATCGCGAGGCTGAGTCGTTCCGTACGCGCCGGGAGCGGATGGAGGAGCTCGTAGCCGAGCTCCGGGAACGCACGTCGCAAGTCGCCCAGGGCGGCGGCGAGAAGGCGGTCGAGCGGCACCGCTCGCGAGGAAAGCTCACTGCGCGGGAGCGGATCGACCGGCTGGTCGATCCCGGGAGTGCCTTCCTCGAGCTGAACGCCCTCGCCGCGTACGACCTCTACAACGGCGACGCCCCGTCCGCCGGCATCGTCACCGGCATCGGCATCGTCGAAGGCCGACAGGTGGTCGTCGTCGCGAACGACGCAACTGTGAAGGGCGGCTCGTACTACCCGCTGACCGTGAAGAAGCACCTCCGCGCGCAAGAGGTCGCCCGCCAGAACCGCCTCCCGTGCCTCTACCTCGTCGACTCCGGAGGCGCCTTCCTCCCGCTCCAGGCCGAGGTCTTCCCCGACCGCGACCACTTCGGCCGCATCTTCTTCAACCAGGCGCGGCTGTCCGCCCTGGGAATCCCGCAGATCGCGTCCGTGATGGGATCCTGCACCGCAGGCGGCGCCTACGTGCCCGCGATGTCGGACGAGACGGTGATCGTGCGGGGGACCGGGACGATCTTCATCGGCGGCCCGCCGCTCGTGAAGGCTGCAACCGGGCAGGAGGTCACAGCGGAGGAGCTCGGCGGCGCCGACGTTCACGCGCGCCGCTCGGGGGTCGCGGACCACTACGCGACGTCGGACGAGCATGCGCTCGCGATCTGCCGCGAGATCGTCCGGCACCTGGATCCGCCGCTCCCGAGCCCCTGGGAGCTGGCACCGCCGGAGCCGCCGGAGCTCGACCCCGCCGACCTGTACGGCCTGGTGCCCGAAGACTTCCGCCACGAGCTGGACGCGCGCGAGATCATCGCTCGGATCGTCGATAGCTCCCGCTTCCACGAGTTCAAGGAGCTCTACGGCGAGACGCTCGTCTGCGGCTTCGCGCGAATCGAAGGCCATCCGGTGGCGATCCTCGCGAACCAGGGCGTGCTCTTCGCCGAGTCCTCTCAGAAGGGCGCGCACTTCATCGAGCTCGCCTGCAAGCGCCGGATTCCGCTCGTTTTCCTCCAGAACATCACCGGGTTCATGGTCGGGAAGGAGTACGAGGAAGGCGGGATCGCGCGGGACGGCGCGAAGCTCGTCATGGCGGTCGCGTGCGCCGACGTTCCCAAGTTCACCGTGGTCGTCGGCGGCTCGTTCGGCGCGGGGAACTACGCGATGTGCGGCCGCGCGTACGAGCCGCGCCAGCTCTGGATGTGGCCGAACGCCCGCATCTCCGTGATGGGCGGCGAGCAGGCAGCCACGGTGCTCTCGATGGTCGGCGACACCGACCCGGACGAGATTCGCGCGACCTACGAAGCCGAGGGCAACCCGTACTACTCGACCGCGCGGCTCTGGGACGACGGGATCATCGACCCGCTCGACACGCGACGGGTGCTCGCGCTCGGGCTCGCAGCCGCAGCCAACGCGCCGGTGCCAGAGACCACCTTCGGCGTGTTCCGCATGTAGCAGCTGCCGCCGTCGTTCTAGACTCCCCCTGCCTAGTCAGATGAAAGGAGGGGTCGTGCTTCGAACGATCCGCATGCCGGCGCCTGCCATGGTCGTCGCCTGCATCGCGCTGCTTCTCGTTCTCGGAGGCGTGAGCGGCGCAGCAGTGACCCAGGCACCGCCGAAGAACAGCGTCGGCACCGCGCAACTCAAGAACAACGCTGTCACCAGCGCGAAGATCAAGAACAACGCAGTGGTGGCCGCGAAGATCGCCAGCAACGCCGTAGGTGCCGCGAAGATCGCGGCCAACGCCGTGACGGGGGCGAAGATCGCAAGCAATGCCGTCACGGGCGAGAAAGTGCAGGACGGCTCACTGGCCGCCGCCGACTTCGCCGCCGGGGCGTTGCCGTCGACCGACGCCTTCGGGCGCTTCATCAACGGGCCTGTCGCCGTGCCCACCTCGTCCACGACCATCGGGAGCCTCACGATTCCTCAGCCCGGGAGCTACGTCGTGTGGGCGAAGGCGTACTTCACGTCGACGCTGCTGGCCGGAGTCGTGACCTGCCGGCTCGAGGCCGGTGCGAACTTCGACGAGAGCCAGGCCAGGGTGGAGTCGAACAGCCCGTCGACGGTCTCGCTCATGGTGCTCAACACCTTCGCAGCGGCTGGAAGCGTCAACTTCAACTGCTCCGCAACGCTGGCGCAGCAGGCCAACTTCATCAAGATCACGGCGATTCGCGTCACAAACCTGACGAACAGCGGCTAGTCACATTCGGGGCGGCGGCGGGCCTCTCACCCGTCGCCGCTCCTCGGCCTCCTAGACTCCGCGCGGAGGTGATTGTCCGCATCCTGATCTGGAGCCTCTTCGACTCCAGAACGACGATCGACGAGCTGCGGGACTCGCTCCCGGAGTTCGAGCCGCCCGATCTCTGGATGTGGAGCGCGGCGAGCGAGCGTTTCGGCGTCGTCGTGTTTGGCGACGAGCTCCCCGATGCGGTCGCGCACGCACGCGACCTGGTCGGCCGCGATCCCGACGTCGCCGAGGAATTCGAGGTCCTCAACCCGTAGGCCGGGCATCCCAGCCGCTACGACGTGAGCGACGCGTGCCAGGCGTCGAGCTCGTCGCGCTCCTCGGTCGTGAGACCGCGCAGCGGCGCACGCACGTCCTCTCGCACGGGAACGCCCTGACGCCCGAGCAGGCGCTTGAGCGCCGCCTGCCTGGGGAATCGCTCGACAAACGCCCGCAACTCTGCGAGGCGCCCGGCGCCGTTCGACGTCGGATCGCGTACGACCGCAGCGACATCTCGCGGGAACGCAGAAGCAAGCGCGGACACGGCGCCGACCGCGCCCGCCGCCAGGCCCTCGTGGATGAGGGCCTCTGGCCCGACGAAGATGTCGAGATCCGGGAGGAGGTAGCGGGAGAAGCGCTCGAACGGCGTGTCGGAGACCTTCAGGCCGGCGAGGTTGGACGCGTCGTCCCGTAGCCGCTCGAGGACCGCCGGAGCGACCGCGTACCCGCTCGTCGACTCGAACTCGTACACGTAGAACGGGAGCGGCGCACAGGCGAGCGATGCGGCGAGGAAGTGTGCGAACTGCGCCCGCTCGTCGAGGCGGAAGTACGGGGGCCCAATGACGACTACCGCGTCAGCGCCCACCTCCGCGGCGTGTGCGGCGAGCGCGACCGTCTCGGCGGTCGTCTGGGCGCCGCACTGCACGGCCACCTGCAATCGGTTGTCCCCTGCCTGCAGGAAGAGATCGGCGACAGGCGTCGCTCGCGCTCCTCGAGAAGGATCCCCTCGCCCGCGGTGCCGAGCACCAGGACACCGTCGAGCCCGGCTTCCACGAAGAAGTCGACGAGAGGCGCGAACGCGCTCTCGTCGAGCTCCGCACCGGCTTCGCGAAGCGGCGTCACCGACGCCGCAAGAGTCCCCGTCAATGCCATCAGCGGTGCGGTCTGCCCGCGCGCACGCCTTCGACGGTGCCGGCAACCCGCCGGGCGCGTGTGTCCGGACGTTTCGCTTCCTCGACCCACTCGACGTACTCGCGGCGATGCGTGTACGACATGCCGGCGAATGCCTCGTTCGCAGCCGGATCTGCCGCGAGGGCCGCGCGGAGGTCGGCGGGGACACGAACGGTACGAGGCTTGGTGTCCAACTCCATCTCGACCTGCACTCGGTCGCCGGCATCAACCCCCGTCGCCGCCTTCACGGAGCGATTCACGACGATGTGCCCCACGCCGTCGTAGACGCCGGGAGTCGTCCGCCACGTGTGACCGCGAACGGTCACCGCGACCGGTGGTCGTGCGCGCCCGAACGCCTCCTTCAGGTCGAACGGCACGCGGAACATCGTCGCCGTCTTGCCGACTCGCTCGAGCTCTACTGTGAAGCGCTTCGCGGCCACCCCGAAACCTTAGAGTCTCGGCGATGGAGGCTCTCCGGGTCGAGCGTGACGGCCACGTCCTGCGCGTCATCCTCGCCCGGCCGGAGCAGAGGAACGCGTTCGACGCGGCGCTCATCGCCGAGCTGACGACGGCGTTCGCGGACGTCGGCGACGCCCGTGCGGTCGTGCTGGCCGGCGACGGCGCCAGCTTCTGTGCAGGTGCGGACGTCGAGTGGCAGCGCTCGTCGATCGACCTCTCCTATGACGAGAACGTCGAGGACGCGATGCGCCTCTACCGGATGCTCGAAGTGATCGACTCCTGCCCCGCCCCGGTGGCTTGCCTCGTCCACGGACATGCGCTCGGCGGCGGGTCGGGGCTCGTCGCCTGCGCGGACGTCGCCGTCGCCCACCCCGACACCGTCTTCGGCTTCCCGGAGGTTCGCCTCGGGATCATTCCTGCGGTGATCTCCCCGTTCGTCCTCCCCAAGCTCGGACCGGCGGCCCGGCGGTACTTCCTCACCGGAGAGCACTTCGGGGCCGACGCCGCGCTTCGGATCGGGCTCGTGCACGAAGTCTCGGCCGCGACGGAGGAGACGGTCTCGGGCATCGTGGACGCACTCCTCGCTGGAGGACCGCAAGCCGTCCGCGAGGCGAAGTTGCTCGTTCGCAATCGGCCCGGCGGGCCCGAGACGGCACGGATCGCTGCTGCCCGCCGCACGAGCGCCGAGGGACAGGACGGCCTGCGTGCGTTCCTCGAGAAGCGTCCACCCGGGTGGGCGACCGACTAGTCCCTCCGCTCGTCCAAGTACTTCTTCAGCCCCAGGAACGGAAGGATGAAGCCGGCGAGGATCGACGCCAGCCAGACGACGACCGTCGCCGCGATCCACGTGCCGATGCCGCTGATCGAGAGGCCGTCGGTAACGAGCGTTGCCACGATCAATGAGACGAGTGTCGCGATCAGCGCGACGCCTCCCAGCACGGGAGCTGCCGCACGTCGGAGCGTGCTGAAGAAGAACGGCTGCATGAGCGCGAAGACGACTGTGTAGACCACGACCGCTGTGACGAACCCCGTGACGTCGAGGCTCATCCCGTCGAGGAGTGTCGCCGCGACGATGAGCCCGACGGCGTTGGCCACGAGCGCGATCGCCGTACGCACGAGGAGGCGAATCACGCCGCGACTGTAACTGGCCTCCGTAAGCTGCGCGCCGTGTCGATCCAGAAGGTGTTGGTCGCGAACCGCGGCGAGATCGCAGTGCGCATCTTTCGCACATGCCGAGAGCGCGGGATGGCGACCGTCGCCGTCACTGCCCCGGATGACACCGGATCGCTGCACGCGCGCTCGGCGGACGAGATCGTCGAGATCGCGAGCTACCTCCACTCGGAGGAGCACATTCGAGCCGCCGAGCAAGTCGGTGCGGACGCCATTCACCCCGGCTACGGGTTCCTCGCCGAAAACGCCGACTTCGCGGGGGCCGTAGAAGCTGCGGGGCTGACCTGGGTCGGTCCGCCAGCGGAAGCGCTGCGCCTCGGAGGAGACAAGCTCACCGCGAAGCGGATCGCTCGCGAGGCAGGCGTTCCCACGCTTCTGGAGGGCGCTCCGGCCGAGATCGGCTTTCCGCTCGTGGTCAAGGCGTCGGCGGGCGGCGGCGGCCGCGGGATGCGCGTCGTCCGCGATGCCGCGGAGCTCGACGAGGCGCTCGCGGCTGCCGAGCGCGAGGCCGAGGCCGCGTTCGGGAACGGAACTCTCTACTGCGAGCGCTATCTCGAACGGCCGCGGCACGTCGAGGTGCAGCTGCTCGCCGATGGCCACGGGAACGTGATGGCGCTCGGCGAGCGCGACTGCTCGGTGCAGCGGCGCCACCAGAAGGTGGTCGAAGAGGCCCCGGCTCCCCGGCTCCCCGGTGAGCTGCGAGAAGCCCTGCTCGAGGCGGCGGTCACCTTCGGCCGGGCGATCGGCTACCGGAGCGCGGGCACGGTCGAGTTCGTCGTCGACGGCGGCGAGTTCTTCTTCCTCGAGCTCAACGGCCGCATCCAGGTGGAGCACCCCGTAACGGAGGCTGTCACCGGTCTCGATCTGGTGGCCGAGCAGCTCCGCGTCGCTGCAGGCGAAACCCTTGTGGCTCAGAGCCACAAGGTCGAGGGGCACGCCGTCGAGGTGCGGCTCTATGCCGAGGATCCGCGTACGTTCCTCCCGCAGACCGGGACGATCGCGCGACTCGTCCTGCCAACTGACACAGGGTCACAAGGCCCTGGCAGCGTTCGAGTCGACTCCGGGGTCGAGGAGGGCGACGAGATCGGGCTCTCCTACGACTCGCTGATAGCAAAGGTCATCGCGCACGGGCGCAACCGCGACGAAGCTCTGGCGCTTCTTGCCGCTGCCCTCGCAGAAGCCCGAGTGGAGGGCGTGACGACGAACCTCCCGTTCCTTCGCTGGCTCGTCTCTCATCCCGTGGTCCGCGCCGGAGAGGCGACGACCGCGTTCCTGACCGAGAATCCCCCACTCAGCCCACTCCCACTCATCCGCCCTCCGGAGCCCTGGAACCGACCCTGGCGGCTCAATCTGCCCACGCCGGCCCCCGCCGCGCCGCCGGACGTCGACACGTCGATCGCGGCGCACGGGCATGCGAGCGGTGGGACCACGGTCGTCGCGCCGATGCCGGGAACGGTGATACGCGTCGAAGTCGAGGCGGGAGAAGAGGTGCAGGCTCGGAAGCCGCTCATCGTGCTGGAGGCGATGAAGATGGAGATCCCCGTGCACTCTCCCTTCCCAGGGACCGTCAAAGCTGTTCACGTCGCGAGCGGCGATCGCGTCGCCGGTGGCGCGCTCCTCGTCGAGCTCGAGGGCTAGAGGTCCGCGGCCGGCCGCCCGGGCGGCGGCTGCGAGAGGGCGACTCGGTAACGCCAGTAGATGAGGCCGGCTGCGACCGCCGCGCCGGCGAGGCCCCAGAGAATGGAGCTCGCGTCGCCGAAGTCCGGCTTGACCGCCATGTCGTAGACGAGCAGGAAGAGAAGGACGAGATCGAGACGGGCGAGCATGATCAGCCTCAAGGTGCGGGGACCGGCGTCCGGAGAGCCCTCCTCCATGAGCTCGCCGATACGGCCGGCTTCGGGTCCGAGGAACAGCAATCCGGCGAAGAAGGTCGTTGCGTAGAGCGCGAGCCCGATCACGATCCAGTCGTCGCCGAACCCGTAGAAGTCCGACTCGACGACCAGCAGAATGCCGCTCGCGAACGCGAGCAGGGAGCCGGGGATGAACACCCGGTTCGCGATCCACTCGACGTCCTGACCGAATGCAGCAAGACGGGACGGGTCGCCTGACATCGAGGCACGGATACCGAAGAACTGCATCATCAGCCCGCCCCCGACCCAGACCACGGCCATGGCGATGTGGGTGAAGAGCAGGAACTCGAACCACGACATACGGGCGAACCTGCTTTACGTGCCGATCTTCGCGACCATCATGAAGACGATCGCGAAGAGGACGAGGATCAAGATCCGGGCAATGAGCACGAGCCGATTGAGTTCCCCCAGGGCTTCGGGGCTCGGCCCTTCGGCTGCCATACGTGCCCCGGCCTTGCCCATCGCCCTCGTGACGTAGCCGAACGCCGTCCCGACCACCACTGCCCAGCCCACGAGCCCGAAGACGATGAAGGGCTCATCCCAGCCCCAGTTCCCGTCTTCGGTCAGCAGCCCGCCGGTGACGACGACGGCGACCGACGCTGGAAGGAACACCTTCGGTCCCACGAAAGCCATGTCCTTTCCGAGCGCGGCGGCGCGAGCTGGATCGCCGGAGCGCTTCGCCAGCACACCGAAGATCTGAGCGGCAACCGCCCCACCGATCCAGACGATGGACGCAGCGATGTGGAGGAAGAGCCAGAGCTCGTACGACGTCATATTCGAGTTAGCGCTAGTCGCGCACGCGATCGAGAAGCATGCCCACGACGAAGTTGACGAACCAGACGACGATCGTCGCGCCGATGTACGTCCAGAAGCCGTCTATCGAGAACCGCGGCGCGATCCACTCGGCGAGCGCGAGCATCAGCACGTTGAGCGCGAAGTACGAGAGGCCGAACGTGATGATCACGAGCGGCAGCGTCAGGATGGCCAGGATCGGCTTCAGGATCGCGTTGCCGAGCATCAGGATGAAGGCGCCGAATAGCAGCGGTCCCCAGCGGCCGATCTGAACGCCGTCGAACATCCAGTCGACGACGATCAGCGCCAGGATGTTGATGCCCCAGAGGACGAGCAGGCGCGTGAGCAAAAACATCGCGAAGACCCTAACGCCAGCCGGGACGATTTGCCGAGGCGCCGGCGAGGTGGAGGCGCAGCGGCCGCGAAGCGGACGCCTTTAGGGATCTGCGCGATCGGAATCCATGCGAGTGGATTCCGATCTTGCGCGGGCTAGAAGATCTTCTGCAGCTTCATCGCCGCGCCCATGTCGCCCTTGATCTTGAGCTTCCCCGTCATGTACGCAGTGGTCGGGTTCTGCTCGCCGGCGACGATCTTCTCGAAGTTCTCCTCGCTCGCGGAGAACGTGCAGTCGGCGTCTCCAGCACCCTCGGCGACGGTGATCGCCCCGTCCGCGACGGCCACCCTCCACGTCCCGGCGCCCTCGATCTCGAACAGGTACGTGTTGTTCATGCCGGCGATCCGCTCGGGATCGACCCGGCCAGGCAAGCCCTCGAAGAACTCCCGCACGCTGGCCATCGTCTCGACGCCTCCCTCCAGGTGGACGGCGCCAGCGTAAATGATTCGCAGAGCGCGCGGATACGATCCGCGCCGGTGGACTTCGACCTCACGGCCGAGCAGGAGCTGATCCGCGACACCGTGCGCACGTTCGCGCGGGAACGTGTCCAACCCGTGGCGGCGGAGCTGGACCTCACCTCACGATTTCCCTACGAGCTCGTGGCGGAGCTCGCCGAGCTCGGGCTCATGGGGCTGCCGATCCCGGAGGAGTACGGCGGCGCGGGGGGAGACACGGTCTCCTACGCCATCGCGATCGAGGAGCTGACCCGCATCGACTCGTCCGTGGCGATCACCGTCGCCGCGCACACCTCGCTCGGGACGTCGCCGATCCTCCTGTTCGGAACCGAGGAGCAGAAGCAGCGCTGGATTCCTGATCTCGCTTCCGGGAAGCGGCTGGCCGCGTTCGGGCTGACGGAGGCAGGCGCCGGGTCGGACGCCGGCAACACGCGGACGACAGCAGAGCTACGCGACGGCTCCTGGGTCGATCAACGGCTCGAAGCTCTTCATCACGAACGCGGGGACGGACATCACCTGGGGCGTCACGATCACCGCGCGAACCGGCGCGGACGAGGTCTCGAACGTCGTCGTCGAGAACGGAACGTCCGGCTACACGATCTCGGCGCCGATGAAGAAGCTCGGTTGGCGGGCCTCGGACACGCGTGAGCTCTCCTTCGAGGACGCGAAGGTGCCCGAGGAGAACCTGCTCGGCGAGCGAGGATCCGGCTACAAGCAGTTCCTCGAGATCCTCGACGGCGGCCGGATCTCGGTCGCGGCCATGGGTGTCGGGCTCGCCCAGGGCGCGTACGACCTCGCGTATTCCTACGCCAAAGAGCGCGAGCAGTTCGGCAAGCCGATCGCGTCGTTCCAGGCGATCCGGTTCAAGCTCGCGGACATGGCGACCGAGATCGAGGCCGGGCGCGCGATGGTTCTCAAGGCGGCCTGGCTGAAGGATCAGGGCCGCGAGTTCGCACGGGAGGCGGCGATGGCCAAGCTCTACACCGGCGAGCTCTCGAACCGCGTCGTCGACGCGGCGCTCCAGATCCACGGCGGCTACGGCTACATGGAGGAGTCCGCGATCTCGCGCTTCTACCGCGACCAGAAGATCCTCGAGATCGGCGAGGGAACGAACGAGGTTCAGCGCATGGTCATCGCGCGGCTGCTCGGCCTATAGGCGCTGAGATCGGGAGGCGAGGGCGAGCCTCGTCCTCGATCAGCGGATGTCGAGCCGCTCCACGACGGGACTGTCCTGGAGCGCGGTCGTGCAGCCGCCGATGGCGTACAGGACGCCATCGACAGCGAAGGCTTCGAGTGCATGTCGTGTCACGAGCGGAGACGGGCCGCTGACCCAGCGGCTGCCGTCGAAGACCTGATACGTCGACTCCCAGACGGCATGGATGTCGTCCCCGGCGACCGCGGCGCCGACGAGCTCCATCGCCTCCGGCAGCCGCGGCCCGTCGCGCCACTCGCGCGTCTGGGGATCGAAGATCGTGACCTCGTGCAAGATCTCCTCGCCGCGCCGGCCGCCGATCACCCACAGCTCGCCCTCGTAGGCCACGACACCGAACGCATGCGTGGGCCGCGGAAGCCGGGTGGCCAGGCGCCAGCGGTCGGAACCGGGCTCGTAGGCGAACACGTCTCGACGCTCGCGGCCCTCCGCGAACCCCCCGAGGGCGTACAGCGTTTCATCGAGGGTGACTGCACCGTGGTTGAAGCGCGGCGCGGGCAGTCTCGCGCGCCGAGACCACTCACGCGAGCGAGGGTCGTAGGCCCACGTCGCGGCCGTGTTTCCCGCCGCGGTCGTCCCGCCGACGACGTAGATCAGTCCGCCGAGCTCGGCTGCCGCGGCGGCGCGCGTCGCCACCGGCAGCTGCGGCAGCACCTCCCACCTGTTCCGCCGGGTGTCGTAGCGCGCAAATGTCGCCAGCGGTCGTCCCGTCTCCCCGACCATCCCTCCTGCGGCGTACAGAAACCTCCCGTGCTCTGCTGCGGCCACGTAGCTCCTTCGCTGTGACATCGACGCGCCGCGCTCCCATGCAGCCTGCGCCTCGTCGGATCCTGCAAGCAGGGCCGCCAGGAGCGCGGCTCCGAGTACCCCGGCCGCCGCAGCGGCAGCCAGCCGGCGGATCATCCCTTGGCGATCGCGGCTCGGAGCCGCTGCCGTTCCGCCTTCCGCTCTCGCATCTTGCGCGGGTCCGGGATCGGCACCGCCTGGAGCAGCTCCCGCGTGTACGGGTCCCGAGGCCTGTTGTAGACCTCCTCCGCCACCCCGAGCTCGACGATTCGGCCCTTGTTCATCACCGCGATGCGGTCGCTCATCGTCCGCACCACGGCGAGGTCGTGGGCTATGAAGAGGTAGGTGAGCCCGAACTCCTTCTGCAGGTCCTTGAGCAGGTTCAGGATCTGTGCCTGGATCGACACGTCGAGGGCCGACACCGGCTCGTCGCAGACGAGGAGCTCGGGCGAGAGCGCGATCGCCCGAGCGATGCCGATCCGCTGACGCTGGCCGCCGGAGAACTCATGTGGGTAGCGGTTCGTGAAACTCGGGTCGAAGCCCACGACATCGAGCAGCTCGCGGACGCGGGCTCGCCGCTCGGTGCGGGTTCCCACGCGATGGATCTTGAGGGGCTCCGCCACGATGTCGCCTACGGTCATTCGCGGGTTGAGCGAGGAATGCGGATCCTGGAAGACCAGCTGCATCCGCCGACGCATCTTCCGCAGCTCCTCGCCCCCGAGGTCGGTCAGCTCGACGTCGTCGAAGACGATCGACCCGCTCGTCGGTCGGATCGCCTGGAGGATGCAGTACCCCGTCGTCGACTTGCCGGACCCCGATTCGCCCACGAGGCCGAGCGTCCGTCCCCGGTGGAGATCGAAGCTCACGTCGGCGACCGCGTCGACGTAGTCGACCGTTCGCTCGAAGACCAGCCCACGCTTGATCGGGAACCGCTTCCACAGGTTCCTGACCTGCAGGAGCGAGTCGCCGTGACCGGCCACGGCGCTCATGCCGGCATCGCCTCGCGGTGGGAGGCACGTTCGCTCGCGGGATGCTCGGAGCGAACGAAGTGTCCCTCGCGGATCTCGCGCAGCTCGGGCATGTGCTCGGTGCAGGCGTCCTGGCCCGCGTACTTGCAGCGCGCGGCAAACCGACAGGTCTCGGGCGGATCGAGCAGGTCGGGAGGTCGCCCTGGAATCGCCGTCAGCCGACGCTCCCGCACTCCTGCCTCCTCGATCTGCGGCAACGCTCCGAGCAGTGCTTCCGTGTAGGGATGCTCGGGCCGATCGAACAGCTCCTCGGCGCCTGCCTGTTCGACGACCTGGCCCGCGTACATCACGAGAACGTGGTCTGCGGCCTCCGCGATCACCCCCATGTCGTGCGTGATGAGGATCATCGCGGTCCCATGGCTCGCCTGCAGCTCGTCGAGGAGGTCGAGCACTTGCGCCTGGACGGTCACGTCGAGGGCGGTCGTCGGCTCGTCTGCGATCAGGAGCTCGGGCTCGCAGGAGAGCGCGATCGCGATCATCACTCGCTGGCGCATCCCGCCCGAAAGGCGGTGCGGGTAGTCGTCGAGACGGGCGGCCGCGTCCGAAATGTGCACCTCATCGAGGAGAGACGTCGCGCGGCGGCGGGCCTCCTTCTTCGAGACGTCGAAGTGCCGCCTGATGGTTTCCGTGATCTGCACACCGATCGTGAGCGTCGGGTTCAGCGACGTCATGGGGTCCTGGAAGATCATCGCGATCTCACTCCCACGGACGTCCTCGAGCTGCCGCTCGGACAGCGTTGTGAGATCTCGCCCCTGGAAGAGCACTTCGCCGCCGACGATCTTGGCGGGAGGCTTGGGGATGAGGCCCATGATCGAGAGCGCCGTGACCGTCTTCCCGCAACCGGACTCACCCACGATTCCCAAGGTTTGGCCCTTCTCGAGGTCGAAGCTGACCCCGTCGACGGCGTGCACGACACCCTCGCGCGTGAAGAACTGCGTGCGCAGGTCGCGGACGGAGAGCAAAGGCTCGGCCACGCTCAGGTTTCCTTCGTGCGCGGGTCGAGCGCGTCGCGGAGCCCGTCCGCGATGAAATTCGCGCAGAGGATGAGCGTCGCGATCGCGATCGAGGGGATGAGGATCAGGATCGGGAAGACGCGATAGGACTTGTAGCCCTCCTGTGCCATCGAGCCCCAGGATGCGTCCGGCGGTCCGATCCCGAGCCCGATGAAGGAGAGGAAGGCCTCGCCGAGGACGACTCCCGGCAGCTCGAGAAACACGGCGATGATGAGAATGCCGAGCGTATTCGGCAGAAGATGCCGCGCGAGCACCCGATGCCAGCGGGCGCCGAGAACGTTGGCGGCGCGGACGTAGTCGTTCTCCTTGAGCGTGATGACCTGCCCGCGCACGATGCGGGCGGTCGTCAGCCACGACGCGATCGAGAGGGCGATCACCAGCGACCAGAAGGTCCCCCACCCAGGATCGCGAGCGTGATGATCGCGAACGGCAGATACGGCAGCCCGTACAACGCGTCCAGGAAGCGCATCATCGCGTTGTCGAGCTGTCCCCCGATGAAGCCCGAGATCGAACCGTAGGTGACGCCAATGAGGAGGATGACGATCGTCGCAGCGAAGCCGATCCCGATCGAGATCCGCCCGCCGAGCGCCAAGCGCGTGAGCAGATCTCGCCCGAAGGTGTCGGTGCCCAGGGGATGCTCGAGGCTCGGGCCCTGGCGGGCCTCCGAGAACTGGACGTCGTACGGGTCGTGCGGCGAGAGCACCGGCCAGACGAGGCAGAAGAGCACCATTGCGACGAATACGGCCCCTGCGACTACCGCGGCCCGGTTGCGGATGTAGCGGTACCAGGCGTCCTTCCACAGGTTCGTCTGCCGGATGGGCGTGCCCGCACCGGTGGCGACTGTCGCGCTCGGTCCCGCGTGAACAAGCTCCGGTATCCGATCGCGGGCGGGCGCGGGCGTCGACATCAGGCTCTCGCGTCGCGGGTCCGTGGATCGAGCACCCCGTAGAGGATGTCGACCACCAGGTTGGCGACGATCACGATCAGCGACAGCAGCACGGTCAGCCCCATCACCACCGAGTAATCCCGGGCCTGAACGGCATCGACGTAATACACGCCGATTCCGGGGATCGCGAAGATCTGCTCGACGATGAACGAGCCGGTGATGAGAAAGCCGAGAATCGGCCCGGCGGCCGTCACCACGGGAATGAGCGAGTTACGGAGCGTGTGCCTGACGACGATTCGCCGCCAGCGGAGGCCCTTGGCCTTCGCCGTGCGGATGTAGTCCTGCTGCAGGGTCTCGAGCATCGTTCCGCGCGTCAGCCGTGCGAAGTACGCCATCGGCCCGAGCCCGAGCGCGATCGTCGGCAGGACCTTCGACTGCCAGTCGCTCCAGCCGCTCGTCGGGAACCCGAAGACGTCTCCCCACTGGAGGGCGAAGTAGTAGATGAGGAGCGTCGAGACGAGAAAGCTCGGAACCGCGAAGCCGACGTTCGAGATGATCATCGCGAGGTAGTCGAACGCCGTGTTCGCCCGAAGGGCTGAGAGCATCCCAAGGGGTATTCCGAGTGTGAGAGCGAAGATCATCGCGAGGAATCCGAGCTCGAGCGAGGTCGGGAAGTGCTCGGCCACGATGTCGTTCACGCTGCGGTTCCGCAGAACCAGCGAGGGGCCGAGGTCGTAGGTGAAGACGCCCTTGACGTACTTCGCGTACTGGACGTACCAGGGCCGGTCGAGCCCGTACTTCGCCTCGAGGTTCTCCTGGATCGACTCGGGAACCGCACGCTCGGAAGTCCGAAACGGGTTCCCCTCGATCTGCCGCATGAGCACGAAGGTGAGGAAGATGACGAGCAGGATCACCGGGATCGTCCACAGGACCCGTCGGATGATGAACCCGGTCATCTAACGCTCGTTGGCATGCTCGGGGGTCGCATCTGCCAGGGCTCGAGACGAGCGCGGGCGCCTCTCGGCGCCCGCGCTCGTGCTCAGCTAGACGTCCTCGTCGCCTGCGCCGTCCTCGACCACCTTCGTGAGGTCGATCTGGTCGAGAAGGTTCTGGCTGAACGTCTCCTTGATGCTCTCTCGCTGGAGAGACACGTTCGTATAGAAGTAGATGGGCAGGATCGGCATGTCACCCTCCGGCCCGAAGAGGATCTCCTCCATCTGGGCGTAGAGCTCGTACCGCTCCGCGTTATCCGACGTCGACTGCGCCTTCGCGAGAAGCGCGTCGTACTCTTCGTTGCAGTAGTTCGTGTTGTTGTTCCCCGAGTCACAAGTCCACAGCTCGAGGAAGTTGAGCGCGTCGACGAAGTCGCCGACCCAGCCGTTCCGGTAGACGTCGGTTGACTTGGCGGGAGGAGGCCCGAGAGACTCGAGGAACTGCGCCCACTCCTGCTGCTGGATCTCGACGTCGATTCCGAGCTCCGACCACTGATCCTGCACCGCGACGGCGATGTCACGATGGCCAGGGGCGTCGTTGATGACCAGCGTGATGTCGGTCACCGGATTCTGCACCTGCTCCATCAGTTCCTTCGCCCGATCGATGTCTGCGGTCTCCGGCAGAAACTCGGAGTTCGGAGTGATCGTGTCGAAGCCGGGCATGCCGCTCGGCGTGAAGCCGGTCGCGGGCAGCTGGTCGGCCTGCGCGATGTTGTCGATGATCGCGCGCCGATCGATGGCGAGTGCCATCGCGCGCCGCTGGTTCACGTCGGGGATGTTGTCGACGTTGACGCCGTAGTAGTAGGTCGCGAGTGACGGAGTCTGCTCGTACTCGGGCAGCTCCTTGAGCCGAGGCATCTCCTCCGGCGGCAGACCGCCGAGAGCGCCGGTCTCGTCGACCTCTCCGGCCTCGAACGCCTGCACGGCGGTCGTGCCTTCCGTGATCATGCGTCCGTTCACCCGCTTCAGCGAGACGTCGGCGGCGTTCCGCCACTCGTCCCACTTGACGAGGTCGATCGCTCGAGTTGTGCTCCCACGTCTCGAGCTGGAACGGACCGTTCGTGACGATGTTCGCGGCCTCGGTCCAGCGCTCACCGAATTGCTCGACGGTGGGCCGGTGGACGGGCAGGAACGAGTGGTGCGCGACCTGCTGGAGGAACCACGGCTGCTCGCTCGTCAACTCGACGCGCAGCGTCCGGTCGTCGACGGCCGTGACGCCGACCTTGTCCCGCATCGCCTCGCAGTTCTTCTTGCACGAGTTGTAGTCGTCAGCGCCCACGATTCCCGAGAACTGATACGCGTAGTCTGCGGCCAGTTCCGGTGAGATCGTGCGCTTCCAGGAGTACTCGAAGTCCTGCGCGGTGACCGGATCGCCGTTCGTCCACTTGCCGTCCTGTCGGAGCTTGAACGTGACGGTCTTTCCGTCCACGGTCCAGCTCTCCGCGAGTGCCGGCGTGGGCGTGAGGTCCTCGCCCTCGAGCTTCAAGAGCGGATCCATGATGTTGTAGAGGATGTTCGAGGACGTCGTGTCCGTCGCGAGGCCCGGATCCAGGGACGGCGGCTCGGAGCTCCAGTTGATCGTGATGATTCCGTCGGATGCCGTCTGCTCGTCGTCGCCGCCACCCGCACATGCCGTGAGCAGCAGTGCCAGGACCGTCGCGAGACCGAGCAGGGCGAAGCGCTTCCTTGCCCTCTGTCTCATGGGAGCCTCATTCCTTTCGGTCGGCGTTTCCAAAGATTCTTCGAGGTTTCCCCGAATTCCGTGATCGAAAACGAGCGGGTCACGTATCGCGTACGACGGCCAGAGTGGCGGCATGATGGTTCCCATGCGTTGCGCGTTCGTTGCGGTCTGCGGTGTTCTGTGTGCGCTCGCGTCCGCGGCTGGAGCCAACGGACACATCGGTGTGTCTCCGGGCCTGCTCGTCGTGGGCAACACGCAAACGCTGCGCCTGAGTGTCCACAACGACCTCGACCGCCCGATGACGGGATTGGCAGTCGTCGCACCGGCCAGCCTTCGCATCGTCGGCGCCGAGACGGAGCCGGCGTGGCAAAGCGTCGTCGAGGGCGACACCGTGACGTGGACGGGCGGACCTCTTGCCCCGAACACCGGCGCTGCCTTCGCACTGGACGTGGCAGTGGACGAGGCGGCGGCCGCAGGGCCCGTCCAGCTCCAGGCGGACCAGCTCTATCCGAACGGCGGGAAGCTCCCGTGGCCCGTTTCCGTGACCGTGGTGCCACCGGAAGGCGATTCGCAACTCGTCACCTGGGCGATCGTCGCGGGGATCTTCGTGCTGGCGACCGCTGCGATCATCGCGGTCGCCCTGGTACGCCGGGGCCGCACACTTCAAGAGAGATAGCGGAGGCCGCTGCTAGGTTCGGCCCGCTGTGATCTTCACGCAGTTCGTCGACGACGCTCTCGGGTGCGCTTCGTACCTGGTCGGTGACGAGAGCACGGGGCAGGCAGTCGTCGTCGATCCGGCGTTCGCGATCGAGCAGTACCTCGAGGAAGCGGAGCGACGCGGGGTTCGCCTCGTTCGGGCGGTCGAGACCCACACCCACGCCGACCACGTCTCGGGACACGGCCGGCTCGCGCTCGAGCACGACCTTCCCGTCAGCGTTCATTCCGCGGCAGAGGCGGAGTATCCGCACGATCCGCTGGAGGACGGCAGCGAGATCGCTGTCGGCGAGGTGGTCCTCAGGTGCATCCATACCCCCGGCCACCGACCGGAGCACTGCTGCTTCGCGGTAGTCGACGGCTCGCGGGCCGCGGAGCCCTGGCTCGTGCTCACCGGCGACTCGCTCTTCGTGGGAGACGCCGCCCGACCCGATCTCGCGGTGGACGCGCGCGAAGGAGCTGAGGGTCTTTTCCACTCGCTGCGGCGCCTCGTCGAGCTCGGGGACGGGATCGAGGTCTACCCCGGTCACGTGGCGGGCTCGCTGTGTGGCAAGGCAATGAGCTCGAAGGCGTCGACGACGATCGGCTTCGAACGCCGCTTCAACCCCGCCTTGGCGAGCACGGATGTGTCGGCCTTCGTCGCCGAGTCTGCCGGGACATCCGTCCCACGCCCTCCGAACATGGAGCGGATCGTCGAGCTGAATCGCGGCCCGTTCGTCGGGGCGCAGCCCGAGCCTCCCGAGCTTCCGCTCCCGGCCGACGGCGCCCAGATAGTGGACGTGCGACCGGTGGACGCGTTCGCCTCCGGGCATCACGAGGGCGCAGTGAGCGTTCCCGTCTCCGGATCGAGCTTCTCGACCAAGGCTGCGTTCGTGGTCGATGCGGGCCGCACGATCGTTGTCGTTGCCGCGTCGGAGAGCGAGGCGGCGCAGGCGATACGGGGCTTGCGCTCGGTGGGGCTGCTCGAGATCTCCGGGTACGTGTTGGGGGGAGGAACGGAAACGCTCGGCCTCGTCGGGGTCGACGAGCTCGACTCCCTGCTCGCGGAGGGCGCGGAGCTGATCGACGTACGGGAGAAGGACGAGCGGGACTCGGGCTACATCGCCGGCAGCCGCAACATCCCGTACCGCCTGCTCGCCCTGGGCGCAGCGGACCTTCCGAATGACCGACCGCTCGTCACCATCTGCGAGGCCGGCCCCCGAGCTGCAATCGCGGCGAGCATCCTCGCCGCACGAGGGTACGACGCACGCGCGGTGGTCGAGGGAGGAGTTGACGCCTGGCGGGAGGCCGGCAAGCCGACGGTCGAGTTCCGCCGCTGCGGCTCCTGACGCCGCCAAGACCAGGGTCAGACCCTGGGCACGTCCCTCGCGGACATGGCTGAGGGCAAAGAGAGTGCACCAACGTGTCCCCAAGCAGCTGGCCGCGATGCCGCGGATCCCGCTCAGGCGGGAGGTCCGAGCCGCTCCAGGGAGTAGTGTGCGTCGCCGAACGCTCGGAGGATCTCCTCGCAGTGGGCCGTGTCCCTCGTGGAGATGACCACCTCGACCTCCGTCTGGAGCGCGGTCCTCGTCGTCCCCTCGCGATGGTGGTCGACCGTGACGATGTTCCCGCGTTCGCGCGCGACGAGGTCGAGGACGTTTCGAAGCTCGCCGGGGCGGTCGGGAATCAGCATGCGGATTGCGAGATAGCGGCCCGAGCGAGTCAAGCCGAGGCGCATCACCGAGATGAGCGTCGTCGCGTCGATGTTCCCACCCGAGAGGACGATCGCGACCGGGTCCTCGCCTCCGGCTCGCCCTGCCAGCAGGGCAGCGAGGCCAACGGCGCCGGCGCCCTCGACCAGGAGCTTCTTCCGCTCGAGGCAGAGCACGAGCGCGTCCGAGATCTCCTCGTCCGACACCTCGACCATGTCGTCCAGCGTCCGGTCGAGGATCGAGCCGGCGAGCTCGCCGCGCGACTTCACCGAGATCCCGTCGGCGATCGTGAGGCCCTGCTGGCAGACGACCCCGACGATCCGCTGTCCCGGGCGGCTCTCGCGGAGCGCGAGCGAGATGCCGGAGGCGAGGCCGCCTCCGCCGACGGGGATGAGAACCGTCTTCGCATCGGGGGCCTGGTCGGCGAGCTCGAGCCCGATCGTCCCCTGACCGGCGATCACACGCGCGTCCTCGTACGCGTGGACGAGCGTGGCGCCGGTGCTGTCGACGTGCTGTTGCGCCGCGGCCACGGCCCCCTCGAAGTCGGTCCCGGCCAGCTCGACGGCGCCGTCGTAGGCGCGTGTCGCCTCGACCTTGGCCATCGGCGCGTCCTCCGGCATGAAGATCGTGGCGGCGATCCCCGCCTCGCGTGCAGCCCACGCAACCGCCTGGCCGTGGTTGCCGGCGCTTGCTGCGACGACGCCTGCACGTCGTTCCTCGGGAGAGAGCGTCGAGATCGTGTTGTACGCCCCGCGGATCTTGAAGGAGCCCGTGCGCTGCAGGTTCTCCGCCTTGAGGAAGACGCTGCGACCGGAGAGCCGCGAGAACGTCTCCGACGGGTAGAGCGGAGTCTCTCGCGCGACCCCGGCGAGCCGCGTGCGAGCAGCCTCGACCTCGGCGAGACTCGGCACGTCAGCCAACCTTGAACACCTTCTCCATGATCTCCTTCACCGCCGTCAGCGGATCGAGCTCACGCCGTTCCACAGCTTCGAGCAGGCGCTGGAGCTCGGGATCGTCTGCCACTGCAACCTCGAGCTGCGACTTCGCACGGCTCGAAGCCACGGCGAACACCTCGCGTGCGAGATTTCGGCGCCTCCGTGCGTCGAGCCCGCCGTCCCGCTCGAGCGCCGCGCGATGAGCTTCGAGCTTCTCCCACAGCTCCGCGACGTTCTCACCGTGCAAGGCGTCGGTGAGGACGATCGGTGGCCGCCGCTCGGGCTCGGCAAGCCCGACGATCGAGCGCACCTCGTTCAGCATCGTCTTCGCCGCCGGATGATCCATCTTGTTGACGGCGATCACGTCCGGGATCTCCATGATCCCCGCCTTCAGAGCCTGCACCGAGTCCCCCGAGCCGGGCATGAGCACGAGTAGCACCGTGTCCGCGATCCCTGTCACCTCGACCTCGCTCTGCCCGGCACCGACCGTCTCCACGAAGATCACGTCCTTCCCCGAGGCGTCCAGGAGCAGGACGGCCTGAAGCGTCGTCTCCGCGAGCCCGCCCAGATGACCACGCGTACCCATCGAGCGGATGTACACGCCCGGATCGGTGAAGTGGTCCGCGAGTCGGATGCGATCCCCGAGGAGGGCGCCTCGCGAGAAAGGACTTGACGGGTCGACCGACACGACTCCGACCGTGCGCTCGCCGGCGCGCAGGTGCTCGACCAGCGCGGCGATCAGCGAGGATTTCCCCACGCCCGGCGGCCCCGTCACGCCGACGACGACCGCGTTCCCGGTCTCCGGATAGAGCTCACGGACCACCGGGTACGCGAGCGGGTCGCCGTTCTCTACCAGGGAGATCGCCCGCGCGAGCGCGCGACGATCGCCCGCCCGTACGCCACTCGTCAGCTCCTCGAGAGCCCACTCCTTCCGCGCCACGATGGGCCAGACTAGTCCGTGCGCGCGAAGATCCCTAAAGGCGGCCGCTTTCGCGGCCGCTAGGCCGCGCGCGGACGAGGCTCAGGTAGCCGGACGCCGCGCCCGTTCGCGCTGGCGGCGATGCTCGATCTCCTCGAGGAGGGTGGCGATGCGCTCGAGGCCGCTCCCCGCCGCCACGGGAACCGGGGGAGGCAGCTCGACTGCAACGCGCGTGGCGACCGCCCCACCATTCAGCGCGATCAACTCACCGGCAGCCGCCTCGCCGTATGCCTCGAGCAGGTGATCCTTGTCCGCGCTCGTGACCGGCAGCCAGCGCGTCATGAGGAGCGCGACCACTGCGCCGAGGCCGAATATCGTCGCTGCCGAGAGCATGATCCAGCGCGCGCTGTACCAGCCGAGCAGCAGCCCTGTCGTCGCCATCCCGAGCCCGATGACGACGTAGTTCGTGCTCATGATCGTGGCGAGCGCACGTCCACGGAACCGGTCCGGCGCACCCCGCTGCACGAGGATCTGGTTGCAGATGATGGCCGCGCCGTTCCCCGCGGCGCCTCCGATCGCGAACGGCACGGCGATCCAGATCGACGGACTCAGAGCGGCCCCGCCCCAGCCGATCGCCATCAGCACGATCGAGCCCGCGTAGTGACGGCGCAAGCCCACCTTGCCGAGCGCCGGTGCGGCGAGGAAGCTCCCGATCACGAGCCCCGCCCCGCTCGCGCCGATCATCACTCCGAAGCCGATGTCCCCGGCTCCGAGGATGTCCTTGACGAAGAACACCTCGGCGACGTTGACCGCTGCGCTCCCCACGAGGACCGTGCTCCAGACGACGAGAACCGTCCGCAGCGGCAGCGCCCTGAGCACGAGCCGGACGCCGTCGGCAACGTCGCGCCAATGCCCGCTCGTCAGGGACTCCTGCGAACGCAGCTGCGACTCGCCGATTCTCGAGACGAGCACCGCGGAGACGAGGAACGTCACCGCGTTGACCGCGTACGGCACCGAGGGGCTCCACAGGCTGACCATGACGCCACCGGCGACCGGCCCGACCATCCACGCCGCGTTCTCGATCGTCTGCAGGAGCGAGTTGGCGTTCGTGAGCTCGTCGTCCGGTACGAGATTCGGCAAGCCCGCGTAGGCGGCGGGACGGAAGAAGCCCGTCGCGAGCCCCGAGACGGCAGCGAGCCCCACGATCCCGAGCGGACTGTCCACGAACGGAAGGGCGGCGAATACCGCGACGCGGCTCAGGTCCGACGCGATCATCAGTCGCCGCCGCGAAAGCCGGTCGAAGAGCGGCCCGAGCACGAGCCCGACGACGACGATCGGGAGGAAGTCCGCGATCAGGAGCGCCGCGACCCACACGCCCGAATCGGTACGGGCGTAGATGTCGAGCGTCAGCGCCGTTGCCGCCAGATACGTCCCGATCCCGGATCCCGCCGAAGCGAAAAAGAGGAGCCCGAACGCGGGCGAGCGGCGCAGGAGGCGTAGACGGCTGGTGCTCTCCAAGGCTCTGGTGACGCTACCACCTGCCTCGGCTTCCTTCTACAGGCTCTTTACGGCTTGTCCCGTGCAGGCGTGCCCGGTAGTGGGGTGCTACGCGCCGCGCATCGACTTGGCCATCCGGCCGGCGAGGATGCGCGCGAGACGGACCTGCTCGGGCTTCAAGACAGGCTGGAGCACGGAGGCCATGAAGAGCGCCGCGTGGGCACGAGACTGCTGGAGGACGACGATGTCGACGAAGGCGGGCACCCCCTGTACGAACCCGACCAGGCGGTATGCGTCAGACCGTTGCGCAAGACGAGGAAAGGCGAGGCGCTGGAATGTGATGTCGCGGACGCCTTCGCCCATCAGCTGCCTGCGGAGGGCGTCGCCGAAGCACTTCTCACCCGCCTCGCTCGTGCCGCGGCGCCAGGACGCATTCGCGTCACTTAGAGAGTCGTACACCTGCGCCAGCGAAAGGATGCCGACCGATCCGCGCGCGAACCTCTTGACGCTTTCGAGCGGTCAGCGTCAAGTCCGACTCATCGAGCGCTTTGCAATAGAAGTCACCCCCCTCGGTGATCGGTGTCGCGCTGAAACCGGCACCGAGATCCGCCTGGCGAAGAAGCATCGATTTCGCCCGAGCTTGATCTGCGGGCGTAAATCGTTCCTGCGGATCGCCTCGGCCGGCGAGCGCGATGCTCGAGCCGGCCAGGGCGAGGAATACGGTGAGGAGCAGCAGACGGCGCATCAACCTCAGGGTACGGCCCTACGGCTCGTACGCCAGGTTCGGCCGGAGCCAGCGCTCGGCTTCGCCGACCTCGATCCCCTTCCGCGTGGCGTACTCCTCCACCTGGTCACGTCCGATCCGACCGACCGAGAAGTACCGGGCCTGCGGGTGACCGAGATACAGGCCGCTGACACTCGGCGGCGGCGTCATCGCGAAGGACTCCGTCAAGCGGATCCCGACTCTCTCTGCCCCGAGGAGCGTCATGAGCGTCTGCTTCTCCGAGTGGTCCGGGCAGGCGGGGTACCCATACGCGGGGCGGATCCCCCGGAAGCGCTCGCGGATGAGCGCATCACCGGACAGCCGCTCCCTCGGCGCGTACCACTCGTGGCGAGCTTGCTCGTGGAGCCACTCTGCGAAGGCCTCGGCGAGCCGGTCGGCGAGCGCGCGAACCATGATCGAGCGGTAGTCGTCCAGCTCGGCCTGGAAGCGGTCCGCGAGCTCGTCAGCGCCCTGGATCGCGACCGCGAAGGCTCCGACGTGATCGGTCAGTCCCGTCTCGGCGGGCGCGACGAAGTCGGCGAGACAGCGGTTCGGCCGCGAGTCCGCGTGATCGGCCTGCTGCCGGAGCATGGGAAAGCGGACGCCCCCGTCTGCGGTTGTCGCGCGACTGGAAATTCGCGCTAGCGATTTCCGGTCTTGCGCAAAGTTCGCGTCGAGGACGACGTCGTCCTCCTCGGCCTTCGCCGGCCAGAAGCCGTACACGCCGCGCGCCAGCAGCGAGCCGGTGGCGACCACGTCGTCGAGAATCTCGTTCGCCGCTGCATACAGGTCTCGTGCCGTGGCCCCCTTCTCCGGATCGTCGAGGATGGCCGGGAAGCGGCCCTTGAGCTCCCAGGCATGGAAGAAGAAGGTCCAGTCGACGTAGTCGCGCAGGACCGCGATGTCGGCGTCCACGATCTGCAGCCCGAGCCGGGCGGGGACCGCGAGATCCTCCTCGTGCCAGTCGATCGGCGTCCGGTTCGCACGGGCCTCCCCGATGGGAAGCAGCGGCTTCCTGCTCTTGTCCGCATGCAGGGCGCGAAGCCGCTCCTGGTCGGCGCGGTTTTCTTCGTCGAGACGCACACGCCGGTCGCCGTCGAGGAGGGCACCGACGACGCCGACGACGCGCGACGCATCGAGCACGTGCAGGGTCGGGCGGCTGTACTCCGGAGCGATTCGCACGGCGGTGTGCTGCTTCGACGTCGTCGCCCCGCCGATCAGGAGCGGGAGCTCGATCCCGCGCCGCTCCATCTCCTTCGCGACGTGGACCATCTCGTCGAGGGACGGCGTGATGAGGCCGGAAACGCCCACGATGTCGCAGTCCTCCTCGAGCGCGGTGTCGAGGATCCGGTCGGCGGTGACCATGACTCCGAGATCGATGACCTCGTAGCCGTTGCACCCGAGAACGACGCCGACGATGTTCTTGCCGATGTCGTGCACGTCTCCCTTGACGGTGGCGAGAACGATCCGCGTCGCGGTCGTGGCGCTCGTCTTCTCCGCCTCCATGAACGGCTCGAGGTACGCGACTGCCCGTTTCATCGCGCGCGCGCTCTTGACGACCTGGGGCAGGAACATCTTCCCCGAGCCGAAGAGATCGCCGACGATCGACATCCCGTCCATCAACGGCCCTTCGATGACGTCGAGGGGGCGCGCGGCTGCCGCTCTCGCCTCCTCGGTGTCCTCCTCGATGAAGTCGACGATCCCGTGGACGAGCGCGTGCGCGAGGCGCTCACCGACCGGGGCCTCGCGCCAGGTGAGATCGACTTCTCGCTGGGTCGCGCCGCCCGTCACGGTCCGGGCGCGATCCACGAGCCGCTCGGTCGCGTCCGGCCGGCGGTCGAAGAGCACGCTCTCGACCCGCTCGAGGAGGTCGGCCTCGATGTCCTCGTAGACGGCGAGCTGGCCGGCATTGACGATCCCCATGTCGAGCCCGGCGCGGATCGCGTGGTAGAGGAACGCCGCATGCATCGCCTCTCGGACGGCGTCGTTTCCGCGGAACGCGAACGAGAGATTCGAGATGCCGCCCGAGATCAGGGCGCCCGGGCATCGCGCCTCGAGCAGCGGGATCGACTCGATGTACCACTTCGCGAACTGCGCGTGCTCCTCGATCCCCGTCGCCACCGCGAGCACGTTCGGGTCGAGCACGATGTCTTCGGGCCGGAAGCCGGCCTCGCCGGTCAGCAGGTCGTACGCACGACCGAGGATCTCGACCTTTCGCTCGACCGTCTCGGCCTGTCCCTGCTCGTCGAAGGCCATGACGACGACGCCGGCTCCGTACCGCCGCACCGTCCTCGCCTGCTCGAGGAAGACGTCTTCACCCTCCTTGAGCGAGATCGAGTTGACGATCCCCTTGCCCTGCAGGCACTTGAGCCCCGCTTCGAGCGCCGAGAAGCGAGAGCTGTCGACCATGATCGGCAGCCTCGCCGCCTCGGGCTCGGTCGCGATCAGGTTGAGGAACCTCGTCATCGCCTGCTCCGCGTCGAGCAGGTCGGCGTCCATGTTCACGTCGAGGAGGTTCGCTCCACCGCGCACCTGCTCGATGCCGACAGCAACGGCGCCCTGGAAGTCGTCGGCCTCGATCAGCCGTCGGAACTTCGCGGAGCCGGTGACGTTCGTGCGCTCGCCGACGACGACGAACCCGGTGTCGGGCCTGATGACGAACGGCTCGAGACCCGAGTAGCGCGGAAGGTGCGAGGGCTCGGGGACACGCCGCGGAGGGAGCCCTTCGACCGCGCGGGCGATCTCGCGCGTGTGCTCCGGAGTCGTTCCGCAACAGCCGCCGACGAGGTTGACGAGGCCGTCCTCGGCGAAAGAGCGCAGGAAGCGGCTCGTGTCGCCCGGCTCCTCGTCATGGAGCCCGAGCGCGTTCGGGAGCCCTGCGTTCGGATGGCAGGAGACGTGGGTGGACGCGACGTTCGCGAGACCCTCCAGGAACGGCCGCATCTCGGTCGCGCCGAGCGAGCAGTTGACGCCGACGATCAACGGGTCCGCGTGCTCGACCGAGATCCAGAACGCGTCTGCGGTCTGGCCGGAGAGGTTGCGTCCGCTCCTGTCCACCGCCGTGAACGAGAGCCAGAGCGGAAGCTCGGGCGCGACGTTGGCGGCAGCCACGATCGCGGCCTTGGCGTTCAGCGTGTCGAAGATCGTCTCGACCATGAGGAGGTCGACCCCGCCGTCCCGCAGGGCGGCGATCTGCTCCTCGTACGTCCCGCGAACCTGGTCGAAGGTCACCGCTCGATAGGCGGCGTCGTCGACCCGCGGCGAGAGGGAGAGCGTGACGTTGAGCGGGCCGAGCGATCCGGCCACGAACCGCGGCTTCTCGGGGGTCCTCCTTGTCCACTCGTCGGCCGCGCGTCGCGCGAGGCGGGCGCCTTCGAGGCTCATCTCGGCCGCGGCGTCGCCCAGGTCGTAGTCGCCCTGTCCGATACGCGTCGCCGTGAAGGTGTTCGTCGTCGCGATGTCGGCGCCGGCGGCGAAGTACGAGTCGTGGATCTCGCTGACGATCTCCGGGTGCGTGAGGTTCAGGAGATCGGGGTCGCCCTGGACGTCCTTGTGATGTCCGCGGAAGCGCTCGCCGCGATACTCGTCCTCGGAGAGCCCGCGCCGGTGGATGAGCACCCCCCACGCGCCGTCGAGCACCAGGATGCGCTGCGCGAGAAGCTCTTCGATCTGTCCGCGAACGTCCGTCATCTGTCGCCTCCGGGCCTAAAGGGTCCGGAGCCGCTCGCGGCGGTCGGGCTCTTTAGGCGATGTTTATCCTGGTCGCCAAGCTGCCTCAAAGTCCCAGGTACTCAGACGGTAGCAGGCGTTCCCACGATTCGACGCTCCAGAGCCGAATCCCCCAGTGCGGACTGCTCAGCCGGCGAAGGCTGCGAGCATCTTGCGGCCCGCGCCGACGAACGGCTCGCCGTGGGCAAGAAGGAGATGCTGGAAGTCCAGCCTCGCCAGGCGGCGATACGACTCGCGCAGCCCTTCCTTGGTTTCGGCGGGCTCGTCCATGAATCTGTCCGGGACGAACGCGAGCGGGCCACCGGCCCTCCATCGCACTGCTCCGTCCGCCAACGCGAGTGCATCGCGAGCGGGAATGTGCAGTGCCGTCTCGTCCGGGCAGATCGCCCCGACTGCGTACGCGATGACTCCGCCCGCTAGCTCGTCGCCGAAGGCGAACGGCTCGACCTGCTCGCCGCCTCTGAACTCGTGCATGCCCTCACGGACGCAGTGCACCGTGACGCCGAAGCGCTCCGCGAAGAGGGCGCTGGAGCGGTAGTGGTGCCTGTTGGTGAGCAGCACATCGGTCGGAGGCCCCTGTTCCGCGAACCAGTCGAGCCCTTCGCTCGGCGCGATCGGGTCGATCAAGACCCGCTCGGCGGGAAGGTAGTACGAGCTCACCTCGATCTTGATACGAGGGTGGACCGCCGCCCAATGCCAGATCCCGGGAGCAACCTCCTCCATGAGCCCAGCGTAACCTCAGTCGGGGCTGGCTAAAACCTCACCCCACGATCGACACCGGTCAGCCGGTCGTGCGGCCGGACACGGCGAGCTGGTTCTCGGCGTGCACGATGCGCTGCTCGAGCTGCCAGCGATCGGCCTGCGACTCCCCCGCCTCCACTCTCTCGAGCTCGGCCTTCGCTGCGTCGAGCTGCTCACGGGCGCGCTGGTCGTCGATCTCGCGCACGTCCACGGCGTCGTCGACGAGCGCGAGCGCGCGATCGAGCTCGACTTTGAAGAACCCCGGGCCGGTCGCGAACTGAAGGATCTCGGTCGGGGTCAGGTGGATCCTGGTCGAGCCTGCCTTGAGCGTCGCAACGAGCGGGGCATGCCGAGCGAGGACTCCGATCTCGCCAGCTGCGCCAGGCACGACGATCATCTCCGCCTCGCCGTCGAACGCTGCGCCGTCAGGCGTCACCAGCGAGACGTCGAACTTCGGATGCGACTCAGGCATTACTTGGCGCAAGTCCGGAATCCGCTAGTGCGGATTCCGGACGCGCGAAAGTCCCTGAAGGCGTCCGCTTCGCGGCCGCAATGTCTGCGTTATCCACCATCGACTGTTTATGCCGCGACGGCCTCGGCCTGCCGCGCCTTCTCGACTGCGTCCTCGATCGTCCCGACCATGTAGAAGGCCGCCTCGCCGAGCTCGTCGTGCTCGCCGTCGATGATCGCACGGAAACCGCGGATCGTGTCCTCGAGCTTGACGTACTTCCCGGGCGTCCCCGTGAACTGCTCCGCGACGAAATTCGGCTGCGAGAGGAAGCGCTCGATCCGTCGCGCGCGGCCGACGACGAGCTTGTCCTCGTCCGTGAGCTCGTCCATGCCGAGGATGGCGATGATGTCCTGCAGGTCCTTGTAGCGCTGGAGGATCTGCAGCACGTCGGTCGCCGTGGAGTAGTGGTCGTCCGAGACGATGCCGGGCTGGAGCGCTCGAGAGGTCGAGTCGAGGGGGTCGACGGCCGGATAGATGCCCTTCTCGACGATTGCCCGCGACAGCACCGTAGTCGAGTCGAGGTGGGCGAAGGTCGCGGCAGGAGCGGGATCCGTGAGGTCGTCCGCCGGCACGAAGATCGCCTGCACCGAGGTCACCGAGCCGGTCGTGGTCGACGTGATGCGTTCCTGGAGCTGACCCATCTCCGAGGAGAGCGTCGGCTGGTAGCCGACGGCGCTCGGCATCCGGCCGAGCAGCGCCGACACCTCGGAGCCCGCCTGCACGAAGCGGAAGATGTTGTCGATGAAGAGCAGCACGTCCTGGCCCTGCTCGCGGAAGTACTCGGCCATCGTCAGCCCGGAGAGACCCACGCGAAGCCGCGCTCCCGGCGGCTCGTTCATCTGGCCGTAGACGAGCGCGACCTTGTCGACGACACCCGACTCCGTCATCTCGAGCCACAAGTCGTTTCCTTCGCGGGTCCGCTCGCCCACGCCGGCGAACACGGACACGCCACCGTGCTGGAGCGCGACGTTGTGGATCAGCTCCTGGATCAGGACGGTCTTGCCGGTGCCCGCGCCACCGAAGAAGCCGACCTTGCCGCCCTTCACGAACGGCGCGATCAGGTCGATGACCTTGATGCCAGTCTCGAAGATCTCGATCTTGGGTGACAGATCGCGGAAGGCGGGAGGATCGCGGTGGATCGGCCAGCGCTCGACGTCCTCGGGCGGGTCGCCGGCCTCGTCGATCGGATCGCCGATGACGTTCCAGAGGCGCCCGAGCGTCGCGTCCCCGACCGGAACCGAGATGGGCGCCTCCGTGTCTCTGCACACCGCGCCGCGCGCGAGGCCGTCGGTCGAGTCCATGGCGACCGCGCGCACCCGGTCGTCGCCCAGGTGCTGCTGCACTTCGGCGATCAGCGTCCGTGTCGAGCCGCCGTCCTGGTCGGGAATGTCGATGGCGAGCGCCGTGTAGATCTCGGGAAGCCGGTCGGTGAAGACGGCGTCGATGACGACGCCCTTGATCTCGACGATCCGGCCGGTATTCGCGCTGTCGGTTCCGTTCTCGGACATGGGTCTCCTGAGGTGAGCGTCTGCAGGCGGCACGGCGAACGGCGGCCGGGTCGCGAGTCTAACGGAAGGTGCGTAGGGACGACGCAGGCCCAACCGCCCGCCCGACGGTCTCTCGAATCGCCTACTACAGGATGCGTCGGGCGAGCATGAAGCCAAGCGGTAGGGCAGTGCTGAGGAAGAGCCAGGGTGCCAGCGCCATCGACGTGCGCTTCCGCCCCGCCGTCGCCCGATCGCCTGTGCCGAGAGCGGCGCGCGTCGCCCGCGCCACCGCGGCGGCATCGTCCTCTCCGAGCACAACGCCTCCGGTCGCGGCCGCGAGCTCGGTGAGAGCCTGCCGGCTGGCCTGATCCGCCGCGTAGCCAGGGTCGAATCGGCGGCCCACGTATAGCCGTTCACCCTCGCCCCACACATGAACGACGACCGGCACGACCGCGGGCTGCGCGCCAAGATCGTTGGCGAGAGCCGCAAGCGAGTAGGGGTGCGTCTCGCCATCGGTAAGGAGCACGGCCACACGCCACCTCGCCGAGGTCGAAAAGAAGTTGCTGGTCGCAAGCGCCGACAACGCGCCGTACGTTGTCGCACGTCCGGCCCAATCGCGGTCCGGGGGCGGGTTGTCGACCTCCATCGCTCGCTCGATGGTCGTCGTGTACAGGTCGGAGTCGGTAGACGGGAACAGGTGCGGCAGCACGCGATCGGTCAGCGAGGCGACTCCGACCGGCACGTCGTCGAGCTCGGAGCGGAGGCGGAGGGCAAGCGCCTTCGCCCGCTCGAATCGGCTGCGCGCATCGGCGGAGCTCGCCGCCAGCATCGACCGGCTCGTGTCGAGCACGACGTAGACCTCCGCGTCGGTGCGTACGCGCCCGCCTTGCTCCAACGCGAGGACAGGCTGACTCGCGGCGAGCCCGAGCAACACAGCGATCGTCCCGACCGCCGCAAAGGCGGCACGTGGAGACCCACCCTCCGGCAGCCCGAGCGTGCGCGCAATGCCGCGCGCGTGTCCCTCCCCAGTGCGAAGCGCGAGGAGCGGTACGAGCCCGGCGAGTGCGAGCAAGCCACCTAGTGGAGTGAGGATCGTGATCGACACGACGTTCCTAGTAGCCGGAGCCCTCACGTCCCAGCGCGCCCTGGCCGCCCACGCCGCGCGGGAGGTTCATGTCGTCCGCCGGGTCCCGGCTCTGTAGCGCCAGCTCCAAGTTGTACTTGGCGCGCTCGTTGCGAGCGTCGAGCAAGACGGCGGACCGAAAGCTCACGATCGCGCTTTCCAGGCGGCTGCCCCGGACCTCACCCGGCTCCTCCCCGTCCCGGCTGACCGACAGCACTCCGAGCAGGTTCGTCGCCTCCGAGCGCCGGCTCCGATCGGGGTCCGCCCGAGCTACCTCGGCGAGCGCGATCTCCGCGGCATCACGAAGCGAGTCCGCGTCCGCTTCCTGCTCGGGCGGCCGGACCGCGACGCTCATCCAGAGGAGCTGGAGGGCCCGCCGAAAAGCGAGGTCGTCGTCGATCGCGAGCAGGCGGCGAGCGGCGCCTGGGATGCGCTCCTGCCGCTCGAACAAGTCGGGGCGGTTCGGTGTCTCGCGGAAGGAGAGATCGTCGCGCACCAGACGCTCCTCCCAGTGGCGCACGTCGCTGGCGAGCAAGCCGACGAAGCCCGCGCCGGCGAGTACGAGCAGGGCGACGCTGAACGTGAGCGCGCGTGTCACTGCGCCTCGCGTTCAGGGATCGGCAGGCGTACGAGCACCCGCTCATGGAGCGCCAACAGGAGCAGCAGAGCAGCCCCCGCGAGGATGACGGCAGCCGGCGAGGCAGCTCGAAGCCGGTCCTCGATCCGCGCGCCTCCCGCGGACGGGGTCAGGGTTCGCTCCAGCTCGTCCGGATCGACGAAGATGTCGTCTCCCAGGATCCGCCTGAAGATCTTCTCCCCGCCACGATCGGACACGAGCGAGACGATCCGCAGCGCGACCCCTGCATCGCGTATCCGCGCGAGCGTGCCCGCAAGGTCGGGATCGTCCGGTGCATCGAGATCGCTCAAGAGCAGGATGGCGCTGCTCTCGGTGGCGTCCCGCTCGATGATCTCGAGCGCCTTCGAGAGCCCGGCGGAGATCAGGGTGCCGCCGCTGAAGGAACGGGTCCACGGGTTCTCCAGAAACGTCTCGCCTCTACCGGTAGCGAGCGCCTCTGAATCGGGAGCGAAGAACCGTCGCAGCGGCGCGAGCGCGCGCCCCGGTGACTCGAGTGGGAGCAACTCGTAGGCGACATCGGAGAACAGCACGAACCCCACCGGATCGTCGCGCTCGACGAGCGTCTGCAGCGCTGCCCTGATCCGGCGGTTGGGGTTCTTGTAGAGATCCGGCAGCACCTCGGCGATGCGGCTCGTCCCCTCGACGCTCGCCGAGGCGTCGAGCACGACGACCACTCCGCTCGAACTGTCCGGCAGCAGGCCCGCGTTCTCGACCTCCGGCGTCCGCGCGGCAGCCGCGCCGGCGCCCAGCGCCGCGACCAGTGCGAGCACGAGGCCGGCGCGAACGAGCGCGGTTCGGCGCGCGACGCGTCCGAACACGGCGACATCGACGCTCGGAAGGCCAGGTCTACGCACGCGGGCCGTCCGTCGCCGATACGAGCTCGCCGACGCGCTCGGTGAGCCTGTCGGTCGCGTCGGAAGCGGGGCGACGCCGTGCCCACGCCAGCTCGCTCGCCACCTGCGCGAGGTTGCCTTCCCCTCGACGCGCGAGCTCCAGGGCAAGTAGGTCGAGAGCCTTCCGCTCCTCCTTGGGCTCGCCTCCACGGCGGGCGGCCTGGAGCAGGGCGAGCGCGCGCTCGAGCGGAGGCAGCCGCCGCTCCACCGACGCGCGCCGGGGGAGCGCCATGCCCAGAAGCGCAGCTGCCCCCGCAACGAGCACTCCTGCGAGCACCGCGAGAAGCCCGAAGACGACGCCCGGCGCGACGCGGTACGTCGGGGCCGGAAGCTCGCTGAGGTTGACCCGCCAGCGTCCCACAGCCGCAGCGCCCGAGTCGGGAGCGCTCGGCACGACTCGCGACCCGACGGCGATTTCGGGCCACTCGAAGTCCGCGACACGTTCCCCGTCCGCGAGCACGGACCCGCGCGGGAACGAGAAGGGCCGCCCGGTCGTCAGCGGCAGGCAGCTTTCGTCCAGACAATGGAGCCGGACGGTGAACCGCAGCCGCGTGAGCGAGCCGGTATCCAGCCTCTCCGTCCTCACTGGCGCCCCCGGCTCGTACGGCTCGAAGCGTGTCCGCAAGCGCACGGCGGAGGGATCGATGCGCCGCCGGTCGAGCAGCACGTCTACGCGCGCCGACACCGCGTCGCCGAACAGGTGCTGCCGCGGCTCGACGAGGGCGTTCGCGGCGACGCCGCGGTCGTTGAGCCGTGGCATCGGCTCGACGGCGTCGCCGCCGAGCAGCAGGACCGCGGCGGCCGCCGCAACGCCGGTCGCCAGGACGACTGCGAGGACGAACGCCCGGCTCACGCGCGGCGCCACCCCCGCGCGAGCTGGCGCTGCTCGCTCCACGCTACGAAGCACTCGAGAACGTCGACGGCGTCCGACGAGGCGAGCACGACCGGGTCGAGACCGAGCGCCCCGAACCAGCTCAGGAGCTCGGTGAACCTCCGCTCGTTCGACGAGCGTCGCTCCTCCACGTCACGCGGCGACAGCCGCGCCAACCTCGATTCCCCGGTCTCAGGATCGACGAGCCGGAGCACGACGCCGGCGACGTCGGGAAAGCTCCGCTCCCACACCGCATCTTGGATGATCACCGGAACGACGTCCCAGTGATGCTGGAGCGCGCGCATGAGCGCCTCTTCCTCGGGAGGAGCGAGAAAGTCGGAGAGGAGGAAGACGAAGCTGCCGGAGGGGATCGCGCGCCTGTGCTCGACGAGCCGCGAGAACGCGGTCGTGAGGCTGTCGGCAGGAGCACGGAAGGGCCTCGCGAGATCGGCTGTCCACGGCTCGATCCGGCTGCGGGGCCGCTCCCACACGCCCTCACCGCCCTGGGCGAGGTCGAGGTACCCAACGAGGCCACGAGCCTGGACCGCGCTCAGCGCGATGAGCTTGGAGGCCACCCGCATCGTCTCACCCTTGAGGAGCCACGGAAGCGGCGGCTCGAACAGGGCCATGGACGGGCGGTAGTCACAGATCACTACTGCACACGGCGCCTCGTCCGCATAGTTCACGCGAACGACGAACTCGTCGCCCGCGCGTGCGGAAGAGAGCTTCGCCGAGGCGGCCCAGTCGATGGTGTCCATGTCGTCTCCGGGACGGTAGGGACGCGACCCGGCGACGTCGTAGCCCACCCCGCGGCGCCCGCTGCGCATCGCGCCGAAGAAGGGGCCGACCACCCTATGCCGTGGGATCAACGGGAACGTCCGGTCGCCGGCAGACACGTCAGTGCTTCCCGCTGGAAATACGGTCGTGATTCGCCGGCGAGAACCGAGCATGCCTAGGACGCAGGGAGGGCCAATATTCGTGAATATTGGCCCGACTGAGGACGACGGCATGCGAAGTGTTCGCAGCCGCGCGAAGTGCGGGTGTATTTCCGGCGGGGAGCACTTAGGCGCGGCGCGGCGCGAACGGGACGAGCTGCGCGTCCGCGGCAGGCGCCGGACGGGGGGCGACCGCGAGGCACTCTTGGACGAACTCGCCGATCGCCGTCCTCCAGCTGTGCTTCCGCGCCTCGGCAAGAAACGTCGGAGCGAAGACGATGCGGTGAACGAGCACCGAACCGAACAGGCGCTCGACGTCCTCGGGGACGACGTACACCCGCCCATGTAGGAGCGCCCACGCCCGTGCCGCACGCTCAAGCGAGAGGCTGCCGCGTACCGACGCGCCGACCGCGACGCCCTCGATCTCCCTCGTCGTGCGCACGAGGTCGACGATCCAGCGCGCCAGGAGCGGGTCGACGTACACGCTTTCGACGGCACGCCGGAGCTCCGCGAGCTCCTCCAGGTCGATCGCCGGCGTGAGCAACGAGAGGGGATGGCCCACCCGTTGCTCATGGATGATCCGGACCTCGTCCTCGGCGTCCGGATACCCGAGGGCCGTCTTCAGGAAGAAGCGGTCGAGCTGTGCCTCCGGAAGCGGAAACGTTCCCTCGTACTCGATCGGGTTCTCGGTCGCGAGCAGGAGGAACGGGTCCGGCAGATGGCGCGTCTCGCCGTCCACGGTGACCTGCCGCTCGGCCATCGCCTCGAGGAGCGCCGACTGTGTCTTCGGCATCGCGCGGTTGATCTCGTCGACGAGGACGACGTTGGCGAAGATCGGCCCGGGACGGAACTCGAAGTCGCGCTCCTTGGGGTTGAAGAGGGAGAGGCCCGTCACGTCGGTCGGCTGGAGGTCGGGCGTGCACTGGATGCGCGACGTCGTCGTGCCCTCGATCGTGTGTGCGATTGCGCGCGCGAGCACGGTCTTGGCCGTGCCGGGAACGTCCTCGAAGAGCACATGGCCCCCGCACAGCATCGCGGAGAGGACGAGCTTGATCTCCTCGCGCTTGCCGTACACGACCGTCTCGATGTTGTCCGTGAAGCGCTCTGCGAGCGCAGACGCGCGCCGCAGCGGGCCCTCTTCGGACGGTATCGGGGCCTCCACGCTCTCCATCGCGCGCCTTACGTTATCCCAGCGTTGCCCGACGTTATCCCGGCGTTATTGCGCAACCGGGCCAGCTCCGCTCTGCCCAGGGCCCGAGCTACCCTACGCGCGATGTCGCGCACGTTCCTCCTTCTCACGGTGGTTTTGGTCGCGCTCATGGCCGCCGGCTGCATGGGCGGAGGAGCCGACCCCTCGCAGGAGGAGTTCGCGGCGCAGGTCGTCGAGACCCGCAACCGGACCGACGCCGCTCTCGAGCACATGACGCAGGCGCGGACGTACGACGACCTGCTCGACCGCATCGACCTCGCGGGAGACGCGGCGCAAGCGGCCGCCGACGATCTCGAGGACGCGGGTGCGCCCAGTGAGCTCGAGGACCAGGCGGATGAGCTCGTGGAGGCGCTACGCGCTCTCGGAGACGAGCTGGCGGCGACCGCCGAGGGGTTGGACGACCCGCAGTTCGAGGGCTCGACGATCGAAGGCCTCGAGTTCACCAACTGGAACCGGGCCCAGACAGCCCTTGACGACCTCCGCGAGCAGGGAGTCGACGTGCCGCCGCTAGAGCGTCACTGACTGCGGGCCGACTCAGAGAACCCAGGTCAAGCCGCCGGTGGGCATGCTCGTCACTGGAGTGGGGCCGTACCGGTGGAACTCACGCGAGAGAACCTTGCGGGTACTCGGCACCGACGGCAGGGTCTCCTGGAGGTCCGGCGTTGCCGGTTTTCGATCTACTCCCAGACTCACCATGCTCGCCGTCCCGACCGCAGCGACGGCAAGCGCAGCCGCCGCCCCGAGTTGGAGGCGCGCCAAGCGCGCGGTCCGGCGCGACGAGACGCGGACTGGGACGCGAACCCTGCGGGAGGGAGCTTCCGGTGGGGTGGCACGAATGTGCTTGCGCGAGCGCGTGGATCTCGGAGCGGTGCAGCCGGCAGTCGCCGCACTGCCGGAGATGGGCTTCGAGGAACTCGCGCTCGAACTCGGACAGCTCGTCATCGACCTCGAGCGAGATGCACGCGCGCGTCCGTTCGCAGGACAACTCCGGTCGTCTGCTCGCCTCCACGTTCAGTTACGACGGGGTGGCACCAGGGAAGTTAGAGCTCCTGCGGGATGCAAGCGAAACGCGCCTAGCGCCCAACGCTCGCCTCAGGACTACCGGAGACGCCAGAGTCGGCCGCGACCGGCTCGAGCGGCTTGACGACCTCCGCGAAGTGACAGGCGCTCGGGTGTCCGTGTCCTCGGTCGATGAGCAGCGGTTCCTCCTCTGCGCAGATCTGCTGCGCCTTCCAGCACCGCGTCCGGAATCGGCAGCCGGAGGGCGGGTTGGCGGGGCTGGGGACGTCGCCTCTGAGAATGATCCGCTCGCGCTTGCCGCGGAGCTCCGGCGTCTCGATGGGGACGGCCGAGAGCAGCGCCTGCGTATACGGGTGCGTGGGGGTGGAGTACACCTGCTTGCGGGTGCCCACCTCTACCACCTTGCCGAGGTACATGACGGCGACTCGATCGGAGACGTGCCGCACGAGCGAGAGGTCGTGCGCGACGAACAGGTACGTGAGATCGAACTCGCGCTGGAGCGACTCGAGGAGGTTGATGACCTGCGCGCGAATCGACACGTCGAGAGCCGACACCGGCTCGTCGAGGATGAGCAACTGTGGATTGAGCGCGAGCGCGCGCGCAACACCGATCCGCTGTCGCTGGCCGCCCGAGAACTCGTGCGGGAACCGGTTCCCGTGCTCGGGCGAGAGCCCGACCGTGCGCAGCAACTCGTCCACGCGGGTGCCCCGCTGGCCTCCGCGATAGAGCCGGTGGATCCGCAGCGGCTCGCTCACGATGTCCCGAACGGTCATTCGTGGGTTCAGGGAGGCGTAGGGGTCCTGGAACACGATCTGCAGCTCGCGCCGGACATCGCGCATCTGGCGCCGGCTGAAGCGGGTGATGTCCTGGCCGTTGAAGATGATCTGTCCGTCGGTCGGCTCGACCAGCTTGATGATCGTGCGGGCGAGCGTGGTCTTCCCACACCCCGACTCTCCGACGAGCCCGAGCGTCTCGCCGGCCGTCAGTGACAGGTCGACGCCGGAGACCGCCTGGACGTCCCCGACCTGGCGCTTGAAGACGCCGGCGCGAATCGGGAAGTGCTTGACGAGCCCCTCCACGCGCAGGATCTCCTCTCCCGCGCGGGCCCGCTTGGCGACCGGCTCGAGAGCTTCGGCGGTGCTCATGGTCGTCGTCTCATCCGACGGCGTCCGCGGCTGCTTGCGCGAACTTCGACGAGCGCCCCTCGAGCTCGTCGGCGAAGTGGCACGCGGCGAGATGCCCGCTGTCCCCGATCTTCTTGAGCGGCGGATTCTCCGTCCGGCATCGGTCTCGCCCCTGTGAGAGGAAGCAGCGCGGATGGAAGGGGCAACCGGGCGGAGGGTGGATCAGACTTGGCGGCTGGCCAGGGATCGGGCGGAGCCAGTCCTCGTCCTCCACGATGCTCGGAAGGCTGTCCATCAACCCGACTGTGTACGGATGTCGTGGTGCCGCGAAGATCGTGTGGACGTCGGCGAGCTCGACCACGCGACCCGCGTACATCACGACGACGCGATCCGCGAGCTCGGCAACGACACCGAGATCGTGCGTGATCAGGATGGTGGCGGCGTGCGTCTCCCGCTGTGCGGCCTTGAGCACGTCGAGGATCTGCGCCTGGATCGTCACGTCGAGCGCGGTCGTCGGCTCGTCGGCGATCAGCAGCGACGGCAGGTTGGCAATCGCCATCGCGATCATCGCCCGCTGGCGCATCCCCCCGGAGAACTCGTGCGGATACTGATCGACGCGCTGCTCCGGGCTCGGGACGCCGACGAGCGTCGAGGAGCTCGACGACGCGATCCCTGGCCGCTTTCGCCGACACGTCGGGCTGGTGCGCGCGAATCGCTTCCACGAGCTGATCGCCGACGGTCAGCACGGGGTTGAGCGACGTCATCGGATCCTGGAAGATCATGGAGATCGGCCCGCCGCGGATCTCACGCAGCTGGCGCGGCTTCATCGTCAGCAGGTCGCGGCCCTTGAAGATCGCCTCGCCTCCGGCAATGCGACCCTGCGGGACCAGCCCGAGCACCGACATCACGCTCACGCTCTTCCCCGATCCCGACTCGCCCACGATGCCGAGCGTCTCGCCGGGATAGACGTCGTAGCCGACGCCGTTGACAGCGTGGACGACACCGTCGTCGGTCGCGAACTCGACTGCGAGGTCGCGGATCTGAAGCAGGGGCTCAGGCACGAATCCGCTGCGTCGGGTCGAGCGCGTCGCGGAGGCCGTCGCCGACGAAGTTGACGGCAAGGGCGATCGCGACGATCGTGAGCCCCGGGAACGTGACCAGCCACCAGAGCTGCAGACCTGAGCTCTGGCCGTCGGCGATCAGCTTCCCGAGGGCGGGAATGGGCGGCTGGACGCCGAAGCCGAGGAACGAGAGTGCGGCCTCGGCGAGGATGGCGGCGGCCACCACGAGCGTCGCGTTGACGATGATCGGGCCCATGGTGTTCGGAATGATGTGCCGGACGATGATGCGCGTATCGCCCGAGCCCGACGCCTTGGCCGCTTCGACGTACTCCTTCTCGCGCAGTGACAGGAAGACGCCGCGCACGATACGCGCGATGCCGGTCCAGAAGACGAGCGCGAGAATTATCGCGACACGGGACGGCTCTCCACCCCCCCAATAGGCGGCCGCCACGAGCAGCACGGCGAGCGTCGGCACGGTGAGCACGAGGTCGGTGAAGCGCATGAGCGCGTTGTCCATGGCCCCGCCGAAGTAGCCGGCGATCGCGCCGATCGCCGTCCCGATAGCCGTGGAGAGGATGGCGACGACCAGCGCCACCCAGAGGGACGTCCGGATGCCGTAGATGACGCGACTGAAATAGTCGCGTCCGAGCTGGTCGGTTCCGAACCAGTGGCTCCCTTCCCTGGTGGGCGGCGAGTTCGAGTTCGCGAGATCGAGCTCGTCGTACGCGTACGGAGCGAGCTGCTCCGCGAAGATCCCGACGAACGTGAAGCCGAGCAGCGCGATGAGGCTCACCATCGCCAGGCGATGGCGCAAGAACCGCCGCCGTGCGTAGGCCCACTGGCTGCGCGCCTTGACCTCGACGCCCGTCTCGTACGTGAGCGTGAGATCGGTCGGCTCGTGTATCTCGACAACCGGAGCGACGGATCCACTCACGCCGAACGACGCCGACGCAGCCGGGTTGACGTCGCGGGCGTGCCGCGGCTGATGCGGAGAGCCCTCACTCATAGCGGACGCGCGGGTCGAGATAGCCGTAGACGATGTCGGCGATGAGGTTGAAGAGGATGATCATCGTCGCGGTGATCATCAGCCACGCCATGACCGGGTACGGATCGCCGTCGTTGAGTGCCGTGATGAAGTAGAAGCCCATCCCGTCCAGCCCGAAGACGGTCTCGGTGACCACGGCGCCTCCGAAGAGCGCCCCGAAGTTGAGGGCGATCAGCGTGACGAGCGGAACGAGCGCGTTGCGGAAGGTATGCCGCATGATCACGCGGCGCTCGTTGAGCCCCTTCGCTCGCGCCGTGCGCACGAAGTCGGAGTTGATCACCTCCAGCATCGAAGCCCGCAAGAACCGGCTGTAGGCGGCGACGCTGGCGGTCGCGATGACGATCACCGGGAGCGCGAGGTGCTGGGCGCGGTCGATGACGAAGTCGAGGCCGGAACCGGGCTCTGGAGAGCTCAGTCCCGACACGTAGAAGAGCCGGACGTCGTAATTGAGCAGGATGTTGACCGTCAGCATCTGCAGCAGCAACGCGAGCCAGAAGGTCGGCGTGGCCAGGCCGAGGAAGCTGAAGGTCGTCGCGGAGTAGTCGAAGACGGAGTACTGCCTCACCGCCGAGTACACCCCGATGAATATCGCCAGGATGATCGCGATCAGCTCCGCTGCGATGAGGAGCTGCGCGGTGTTCGCCATCGCGCGCCTGAGGTCGGGCCAGATCGGCCGGTCGCCGAGCGTCGTCGTCCCGAGCTTCTCGGTCGTGACCTCCTTGACCCAGTAGAGGTAGCGAACCGGGATCGGCTCGTCGAGGTGCTTGCGCTCTCGAACCTGCTCGATCGTCCGGAAGTCGACGCCCGGCTGCGCCTCCAGGAAACCCGTCGGACTGGCCGCGATCGAGACGAACGTGAAGGTCAGGAAGCTGCAGGCGATCAGCACCGGGATGCTGTACAGCAGGCGGCGGATGATGAAGCTGGTCATCTGGAAAGCCCTCCTAAGCGCGCGTCACTCTATCTCAGAGTCTCATGGTCCCTCAACATCGGCCCGGCGTGGTGGGGCAGATCCGGCCCCCTCGCGGGGGCCGGATCGATGTTCGTCGTGCTGTCCGCTCGAGCGTGGTCCTGCCCCAGCGACCAGGCGCCCGCGTTCCAGAACACGGTCGCCTGCGTCGGGTTCCGCAGGACGCCCTTGACGTTCGTGCGGTGGATGGCGAAGCCCGGCGCGGCGAAGATCGGCAGCGTCGGGACGTCGCGTGAGATGGCCTCGTCGACTGCGAGGACCAACTTGTCGCGTTTGGCCTCGTCGATGGTCGACTCGACCTGCTCGAGGAGCTTCGTCACCTTCTGGTTGCAGTAGGACATCCAGTTCTGCGGCTTTCCGCAACCGTAGACGTTCAACTGAGCCGTGTACGACGAGCTCGGGGTTCCGACCCAGGCGAAGTTGGCGAGCCCGGTCGTAGTCGCCGGACGAGATCCGCGGCGTCAGGCTCGGGACCGGGTCGGCGTTGATCTGGATGCCGACCGACCGCAGCTGCTGCTGGATGATCTGGAACATGAGAGCGCGCCGCTCGTTCGCGCCCAGGTTCGTCGTGTAGTTGAACTCGAGCTTCCCGACGTCCGGGCACGTGTAGATGTCACGGTTCCCGGCGGTGGGTCGTGCCGGGCCGCCGGTGCAGCCGTTCTGACGCAGGAGCGCGATCGCGTTGCGCTGGCTGAAGGCGATGGCGCTCTTGCCGGTGCCCCAGACGTTCTTGTACTTCTGCTCGAAGTTCTTGTACATGGACGCTCTGCAGCACGGGCAGCTTGTCGACGACCGGCTTGAAGAGGTTGTTCGCGATCTGCTGCCGGTTGACCGCCGTGACGATTGCCTTGCGGACGTACAGCTTCTTCAGCGCCGGATGCCCCTTCGGGCCCTGCTGGAAGTCGAGGTGCTCCCACTGGTACTCGGGGCCCATCTGGACCGTGAAGCGCTTGTCCTTCTGGATCTCCGCGATCGCCGTCTGGAACTGCGGCCGGAGCACGTTCAGCTCGCCCGCGCGGAGCGCCTGGAACTGCGTCTGCGTGTTCGGCACCTGCCGGTAGATGATCTTGGCCAGGGGCGCCTTCTTGCCCCAGTAGTTGGGGTTACGGGCGATGGTTATCTGCTGGCCGCGCTGCCAGCTCTCGAACATGTACGGCCCGCTTCCCACCTGCTTCTTGGTCTTCGGGTTGAGGGTGTCCTGCCGCCAGAGCTGGTTGAAGTTCTCGCCCTCGAGGGCGTGCGCGGGGATCGGTCCCGAGGCGACGAGCACGTCCCAGCCCGCGTAGGGCTTGCTGAAGACGACCGTCACCTGCTTGCCGTTGCCCTGCACTGCCCGGATGTCTTCCCAGCCGGTGCGGCTCACGATGTCCCAGCGGAAGTTGGCGCCGTCCTTGGCCATGATCGTCTGCCAGAGGAAGCGGAAGTCCTTCCCCGTGATCTGCGTGCCGTCGGACCACTTCGCCGCCGCCTTGTAGCGGAAGCGAACGGTTTGCGGGTTCGCCTTGACGAGCTGCGGCTTGCCCTCGAAGAGCACCGGCGTGAGCACTCCCTTGTCGTTGTAGCGCATGCCCTCGTCGAACAGGGCGTTGTAGACCTCGCGCGTGGCGAGCAGGTTGCCCTCGATGACCCAGGTGTTGAGCGTGCGCGGCTCCTGATCCTGGCCGAAGAGCACTGTCCCGCCGACCTTCTGCTCGGCAGCTGTCTGCCCCGCAACCGCAGAGGAGCTGCCGGTGAGGGCTATCGCGGCGACGAGCCCGCCGACGAGAAGCCCAAGTTTACGTCGATGCATCGGTCCCTCCGTGTACGTTGATGGCACCGACGGTCCTCGCCGGCGCACGACTGTCTTCTGAGACGCGCGCGCGCACGCATTTGTTAGCCGAATGCGTGCTCGTAGGACGAAAAGGCGCCGGCAAGTCGCGCTGCGCTCGACTCCGCTGGTCGCTCGCGGGGTCGGGCGAGGCACCGTAGAGTACGACGCTCCGAGGAAGGAGTTGAGCGCCATGAGGATTCGCAGACGCCCCGATCAGGCACCGGTTCAGGCTCCGGCCGGCATCACGGCCTCCGAGGACGCGAGGGCCCACGCCTGCGGTGCGGTCGCCGAGATCGACCGGGCGGCGGGCGAGGACTGGTACGAGCCGGGCGGCGCCGCCGACCGCGCGGCACTGACGCTCTGCCGCCTGAGGCGAGCCCGTGCCGGCGAGCTCGGCGGCATGGGGCACGGCGACGAGGCAGTCCGCGACGCGCTGCGGCAAGCAAACCCCGATGCCGTCGTCTGGCTTGCGAGCCGGGCGATCTCGTACCTCGACGAATCCGGCTTCCCCGAGGCCGTGGAGCAATGGTTCGAGCACGACCTCGAGTCTGACTGACGCTGCACGGCGGTTTACTCGTAGCGCACGCGCGGATCGAGATAGCCGTACGCGATGTCGGCGAGGAGGTTGAACACGATGATCATCGTCGCCGTGACCATGAGCCACGCCATGACCGGGTACGGGTCGTTGGCGAGAAGCGCGTTGTAGAAGTAGAGGCCCATACCGTCCAGCGAGAAGACCGTCTCGGTGACGATGACGCCGCCGAGGATCGTTCCGAAGTTCAGCGCGACGAGGGTCACGACCGGGACGAGCGCGTTGCGTAGCGCGTGCTTCAGCACCACTTTCCTCTCCGGGAGACCCTTTGCCCGCGCCGTTCGCACGTACTCGGAGTTGACGACCTCGAGCATCGAAGCGCGTATATACCTGGAGTAACTGGCAACGCTGGCGACCATCAGGACGATGACAGGCAGCACGAGGTGGTGAGCGCGGTCGAGGACGTAGTGGACCCCGCTTCCCGAATCGACCGAGTTCAGGTTGGCGATCGGGAAGATCGTTAGGCCCGTCGACTCGTAGACCTTTACGACGAGGACCTGCAGCATCAAGGCGAGCCAGAACACGGGCATGGCGAGCCCGAGGAAGCTGAACGTCGTCGCCGTGTAGTCGAAGGGCGAGTACTGGCGTAGCGCCGAGTACGCACCGATCCCGATCGCGAGCAGGATGGAGAGGAGCTCGGCCACGATGACGAGCTGGAGCGTGTTCTTCATCACGCGCCAGAGGTCGGGCAGGATCGGGCGGTCGCCGAGCAGCGTCGTCCCGAACTGGTTCGTCACGGCGTCGTTCACCCAGTACCACCAGCGGATGGGAATCGGCTCGTCGAGGTGCTTCTGCTCGATGATGTTCTGTACCGACTGCTCGGAGACGTTCGGGGTGATCCGGAGCTGCGCGAGCGGGTCCCCGGAGGCAGTAACGAACGTGAAGACGAGGAAGCTGGCCACGATGAGGACGACGGCGCTCGAGAGCAGCCTGCGAACGATGTAGCTCAGCACGGTCCCACTCCGCTGATCGTAGAGCGCGCGTGAGCCGGTGGCAGTGGGCGACCCGCCGCGGCCGAGCCGAGGACACCTTCGATCACGCTGGATCGACGCAGGGCCGGGCTCAGCCGTACCGAGGTGCTTCGAGCGGCGCTACTTCAGTTGCCAGACGCCAACGTTCCATGGCGTTCCCTCGCTCGTGGTGTTGAGCGCGGGGCCGGCCAGGCCGGCCGCGCTGATCACCCACTTCGGCCGCGTGAACAGCGGAATCGACGGGAGATCGACGGCGAGCTGTGCGTCGCCTCGGCTCAGCAACGCGGTCCGCTTCGCCGGGTTGAGCTCGCGGGCCGCCGCGTCGAAGGCGGCGGTCGCCTTGGGATTGCAGTACTTGCCGTAGTTCTGATCGCCTCCACACGAGTAGAGCGTGTTGCTCGTGATCTTCGAGTCCGGGCCGCCCGCGTACGTGAACATCATCAGGTCCCAGTCACTGGACGGGAGCGTCGAGCCGAAGAGGACTCCTCCGGTCTGAAAACGCGGGATCAGCTCGATCCCGACGTTCCTCAGGTCCCTTTGGAGGATCTGGAACGTCAGCTCACGGATCTGGTTGCCGGTCGTCGTGAAGAAACGGAACGACAGCCTGCCGACGCCCGGGCACGAGAAGATGCTCGTGTTGCTCGTGCTCGGCGTATCGGGCCCGCCCGTGCATCCCTTGCCCTTCAGGATGCTGATGACCCGGTTCTGGTTGAAGCCCCACTTCCTGAAGTGCGCCTGGTATTGGCCACGCTCGAACGGCTTGAAGACGAGACTCTCCAATGTCGGGAGCCCTGGAGCGATCGTCCGGTACAGCGCGCCTGCGATCTGCCGACGGTTCATCCCCGAGATCAGCGCCTGCCGGACGTACGGCAGGCGCAAGGCCGGATGACCGCGAGGGCCGAGCTGGATGTCGATGTGCTCGAAGCCGTACTCGGGGGACGTCTGGACCTTGAACTTCCGATCGTTCAAGAAGTCGGCGATCTGGAGTTGCGGCTGGGGCTCCATGATTTGGCCCTGGCCTGCCTTCATCGCCTGGAAGCGTGCATTGGTGTCGAGGATGTAGCGAAAAACGATCCGATCCAGCTTCATCGGCGGGCCGACCTTGAACCTAGGGTTCTTGACCAGCGTGAGCTGTACGCCTTTCTGCCAGCTCGCGAACTTCCACGGTCCGCTCGAGACCGGAATCGAGTCGTTGAACATCTGGTTCATGTTCTTGCCGCGGATGACGTGCGCAGCGTAGACGCCGCCCGACACCAGCGTCTCCCAGGCCGCATACGGCCTGCTGAAGACGATCGTCCCGGACTTGCCGTTGCACGTGACCGACCTGACGTCCTCGTATCCCGCGCGCGTCACGACGTTGAACTGAGGGTTCACGAACACCCGCCAGGTCGCCTTCCAGTCCTCGCAGGTGACGGGCTTCCCGTCGCTCCAGACGGCGGACTGCTTGTACTCGAACGTGACCGTCTGGGGGCTCGTCTTGACCAGCTTCGGCTTGGCCTCGAGCAGCCGCGGTTGGAGTCTCGCCCGATTGTCGTAGATCTGCCCTCCGTACCAGATGTTGTTCGTGACGAGACCGGTGGCGAGGAGGTTGTTGTCGATCCAGTTCCCCCTGAGGCTGGGAGGCTCCTGGTCGTGGATGAAGATGACGGTTCCGGCCGACGTGCGCTCGGGGGCGCCCGGAGCCGCGGGCCCCACGGTCAGGCTCGCGAGCAACGCGAGCGCACCGATCGCGAGCGCCATCGACAGCCTGGACCGTCTTCTACCGCTCACTGGGCGCTTGCAGCGTTCGCTGGCGGAAACCCTGTCACTACTGCTCTCCTCACTCGCGGGATCATACGTCTGTGACGTCGTGGATCGACGTCCGTTAGCGGCTGTCTACGTCAGCGCCTCAGCCCCACCGACGACCTCCAGGATCTCCTGTGTGATCTCGGCTTGGCGCGCGCGGTTCATGCGCAGGGTGAGCGTGTCGATGAGCTCGCCCGCGTTCTTCGACGCGTTCCGCATCGCGGTCATGCGCGCCCCCTGCTCCGAGGCGGTCGACTCGAGCAGGGCGCGATAGATCTGGGTCTCGACGTAGACCGGGAGAAGGCGCTGCATGATCTCCTCGGGCTCGGGCTCGAAGATGAAATCGCCGCGCAGTGTGTCGGCGGCCCGCTCCTCCTCGTCGGTCTCGAGAATGTCCGGGGAGATGGGCAGCACGTCCTGCTCGGTCACGCGCTGCGTCATGGCCGAGATGTACGTGTTGTAGACGACGGTCACTCGGTCGACCTCGCCCTCGACGAAGAGCTCGGAGACGCCGTGCGCAATCGCCTGCGCGTCCTCGTACGCCGGCCGGTCGGTGAATCCCATATACGCGCCCGCGAGCTCGCGGCGGCGGAAGAGGAGCGTCGAGCGGCCCTTCTTGCCGACGGCGACCCAGCGCACCTGCTTGCCCTCTGCCTGCAGAGAGCGCTCGAGCGCGAACGCACGCCGGAGGATCTGCGCGTTGAACGCGCCCGCCAGGCCGCGGTCTCCGGTCAACGGGACGATCGCGACCGTCTCGACGCTCTCCCGCTGCTCGAGGAGCGGGAGGCGCACCGAGGTCGACGCCCGCCCCACTCCGGCGATCAGCTCGTTCATCGTCTCGGCGTACGGCCTGAGCGCGCGGATCCGCTGCTCCGCGCGCCGCAGCTTCGCCGCGGCGACGAGCTCCATCGCCCGCGTGATCTTGCGCGTGTTGCGGACGGACTCGATGCGGCGTTTGAGATCCTGGACAGAAGCCATGGCGAGCTAGGCGGCGGCCACTTAGCCGGCGAGCCCCTTCTCTTCCTCGATGTTGAAGCCCTTGAGGAACTTGTCGAGCTCGGTCTTCAGTTTCTCCTCGGTGTCGTCCGCGATGTCCCCGCTCTCGCGGATGGCCGAGAGCACAGCCTCCTCGGTGCGGAGGTGCTCGCGCAGCTCGTCGTGGAAGCGCGGCACCTGCGGCACGGGGATCGTGTCCAGGTAGCCGTTGATGCCGGCGTAGATCGCGACGACCTGCTCCTCGAACGGCCACGGCTGGTACTGCGGCTGGTTCAGGGTCGCGACCATGCGCTCACCCCGCGCGAGCGCGTTCTGGGTCGCAGTGTCGAGCTCCGATCCGAACTGCGCGAACGCCTCCAGCTCGCGGTACTGCGCGAGGTCGAGGCGCAGGCGGCCGGCGACCTTGCGCATCGCCCGCTGCTGGGCGTTCCCACCCACGCGCGAGACCGATGTCCCCACGTTGATCGCCGGGCGCACACCAGAGAAGAAGAGGTTCGACTCGAGAAAGATCTGCCCGTCGGTGATCGAGATGACGTTGGTCGGGATGTAGGCCGCGATGTCGCCGGCCTGCGTCTCGATGATCGGAAGCGCGGTCAGCGAGCCTCCGCCGAGGTCGTCGGAGAGCTTGCAGGCCCGCTCGAGCAGCCGCGAGTGCAGGTAGAACACGTCGCCGGGGAAGGCCTCGCGGCCCGGCGGGCGGCGGAGCAGGAGGCTGAGCTGCCTGTAGCCGTCCGCGTGCTTCGAGAGGTCGTCGTAGATGAGCAGTGCGTGCTTGCCGTCGTAGAGGAAGTACTCGCCCATCGCGCAGCCGGCGAAGGGCGCCATCCACTTGATCGGCGCAGCTTCCTGGGCGGGTGCCGAGAGGACGATCGTGTACTCCATCGCCCCCTCGTCGCGGAGCCGCTCGACCACCTGCGCGACGGTGGACCCCTTCTGCCCGATCGCGACGTAGATGCAGATCACGTCGCCGCCGCGCTGGTTCAGGATCGTGTCGATGGCGATTGCGGTCTTGCCGGTCGAACGGTCGCCGATGATCAGCTCGCGCTGCCCGCGACCGATCGGGATCATCGAGTCGATCGCCTTCAGGCCCGTCTGCAACGGCTCCTTCACCGGCTGGCGCTTGATCACGCCCGGCGCCTTGAACTCCAGAGGCCGCCGCTCGGTCGACTCGATCGGCCCCAGACCATCCAGAGGGTTGCCGAGCGGGTCGACGACGCGTCCGAGCAGCCCGTCGCCCACCGGCACGCTCATCACCTCGCCCGTGCGCCGCACCGGCTCACCCTCCTTCACGTGGTGCCACTCTCCGAAGAGCGCGGTGCCGACGTTGTCCTCCTCGAGGTTGAAGGCGATGCCGACGACGCCGTGCTCGAGCTCGAGCCGCTCGAGCGCAACGCAGTTCTCGAGGCCGTGGATGCGGGCGATGCCGTCACCGACCTGGAGGACGGTGCCGACCTCGGAGAGGTCGGTCTCGACGTCGAACTCCTTGATTCGATCCTTGAGGATCGAGGTGATCTCTTCGGGGCGTAGCTTCAAGGCTCTCTCCTTTGTGCGCGAAGGCGGATTCCGCTAGCGCGGAACCCGCCCGCGCAAGTCCCTAAAGGCGTCCGCTTCGCGGCCGCTGTGTTTGCGTTTCATGTTGCGGTGACCAGTTCTCGGCGGAGGCGCTCGAGGCGGCCCCGGACGCTGCCGTCGGCACGGTACGAGCCGACCTGGAGGACGACTCCTCCGACGAGGCTCGGGTCGACCGAGCGGGTCGCCTCGACCTTCCGGCCGGACGCCTGCTCGATCTTCTCCACGATCGAGCGAGCTTCGTCGTCCGAGAGCTCGTGCGCGGTCGTGAGCTCGACGGAAAGACGGTTCTGCGCGCGCGCGACGAGCACTTCGAGCTCGGCGTTCATCTCCACCAGCTCGCCTGCTCGGCCCTTCTCGGCAACGAGGCTGAGAAAGTTGCGCACGAGCTCGTCGGCGCCGGCGGCGATCTCACCCGCCACGCGCGCCTTCTCGAGCGGATCGATCTGCGGGTTGCGCAGGAACGCGCGCAGCTCAGGGACGTCCTCGAGCGCGCCGGCGAGCGCGGCGAGGTCCGCTGCGACCTCGTCGAGCCTGCCCTCGTCCTGCGCGGCCTGGAAGAGCGCCCTGGCGTACATGCGGTGCGCGACGGCCATGCGGCTTCTAGCTGTCCTTCTCGAGAGCGGAGAAGTCGAGCTCGGCGATCGCCTCGTCGATCAGGCGCCGCTGGTCTTCGGCGTCGAGGACCTTGCCGGTCACCCGGGCCGTCGCCGCGAGCGTCAGATCGGCGACCTCGGAGCGGATCAGGTCGAGCGAGCGCTTCGTCTCCGCGTCGATCTGCCGGCGGGTCTCCTCGAGCCGGCGCTGCCGCTCCTCCTCGGCCTCCCCTTTTACGCGCTCGATCTGCGCGTCGGCGACCTTGCGCGCGTCCGCGAGGATGTCCGCCGCCTCGCCTTTCGCCTGGCCGATCAGCTGCTTGTGCTGCTCGAGCAGCTCACGGGCCTCGGCGCGCGCGCTGTCGGCCTCCTCGACCGCTTTGCGAATGCGGTCCCGCCGCTCGTCGATCGTCTTCTGGATCGGGCCGAAGGCGAACCGCCTGAGGACGAAAAACGTGATCGCAAAGCAGATGAGCGTCCAGATCATCAGCCCCGGGACGACGTCGATCAGGCCGCCGGAGCTCTCCTCTTGGGCCTCTTGGGCGAGTAGGAGGAACGACATCGCGACTTAGTTGTGCGCAAGACCAGCATCCGCTAGCGCGGATTCTGGTCGCGGAAAAATCCCTGAAGGCGTCCGCTTCGCGGCCGCGGTGTATGTGGTATTCACACCAAGCTCCTAGACGAGCACGTAGGCGAGCAGGCCGCCGATCAGGCCGTAGAAGACGACCGCCTCGGTCAGTGCGAAGCCGAGCCACTGGATGCCGGTCAGCTCGCCACGCAGTTCCGGCTGGCGGGCGACCGCCTGGATCATCGACCCGAAGATCGTGCCGATGCCGATTCCCGCGCCGAGCGAGCCGAGCCCGATGCCGAGCGCGAGCGCGATGGCCTTCCCGGCGTCGGCGCCGTCTTCGGCGGCGGCGAGGAAGGTGAACGAGGAAAACATGGCCGTAGGTCCTCCTTTAGTGCTCGGGCTCGATGGCCGAGCCGATGTAGATGGCGGACAGGGCGGCGAAGATGTACGCCTGGATGGAGACGACGATGACGACCTCGAAGAGGTAGAAGAGCGTCGCCGCGGGAACGGCGATCACGCCGACGAAGACGTTCCCGAGCACGAAGATCAGCCCGATGAAGGTCAAGATCAGCATGTGGCCGGCGAGCATGTTCGCGTAGAGCCGCACCGACAGACTGATCAGCCGCATGAACTGTCCGAGGATCTCGAGCGGGATGATCAGCGGCAGCATCACCTTGGGCACGTCGGGGATCCAACTCTTGAAGTACTTGACCGCCCCGTTCCAGCGGATGCCCTCGACGTGCGTGAAGACGAACGTCATCAGGGCGAGCGCGAGCGTCACGGAGAGCGTCGACGTGGCGGCGAAAATCGCGAAGGTCGGAAGCTCGATCCCGGCGATCTCGAACCGCTCGTCCGAGAGCGGGAGCGGGATGAAGCCGAGCATGTTGATGACCCAGATGAAGACCATCAGCGTCGCGACGTACGGGAACCAGCGCCCGATCGCCTTCGTCGGCAGGCCCTGTTCGGCCACTTGCACCTGAGCGACCTCGTAGATCGTCTCGCCCAGCGCCTGCCGCCGGTCGGGATCCTTGCCCACCTTGACGCGCATGAAGAGGATCCCGATCGCGATCGAGACGACCATCCCCAGGATCAGGTACGCGACCGCCTTGTTCAGAGACATGTCGATCGGCCCGATCTTCAGCTCCGGCCCCCAGGTCTGGAGCTCCCACTCGTGGGCGGGGTCGAAGTCGCTCTCTTCGGAGGCAGGGGCGGAGGGCGGCTCCTCCTGGGCGGTCGCCGTGGCGGGCAGAGCCAAGGCGACTAGGAGCAGGAGGAGGACCGCCCGCTTCACGCCTTCGCCTCCCCGGCGAAGTACTGCGCCAGCCCGATGCCGAGCTCGACCGTGAAGGCGAGCGCGTAGAGCCCCGCCGCGGCGATGCCGACGCGCTCGTCCGCGACCGTCACCGCGACGAGCGGAACGCCGACGAGCAGCGCGCGAGAGGTTGTGCCGATGCCACGCATCCCTGCCGCGGCGAGGTTATCCGCGCCGCTTGGAAGCCGCGTCAGTACGAACGCGAACGCTTCGGCCGCGGCCCACAGGACGGCGGCCAGCGCCCACGCCGCTAGCGGCCACCCGGCCACCACGAAGACCGGGAGCGCGAGGACGATCACCGATCCACCCGCGATCGCCGGAGCGAGCTTGCTCGGCAGCGGGCGCGGCGTCGAGAAGATCCCGGCGCTCATGTCCTCCCCTCCTGCGAGTACACGCGATAGACCACGAGCACTCCGAGCGGGATGCCGAAGACAGCCCCGATCAGGAGGCCGATGTCCCAGCCGCCGAACGCCCATCCGACGAGCGCGCCGACGGCCATCGAGCCGAGGAGTGCGCCGAGGAGGAGCCCTGAGGCGGTGGCGAGAGAGTGCGGTGAGGAAGCCGCGTCCGGCGTCATCTCCAGCGAGAGCATACCACCCCTTTGTAACAGTCGTTTTTCACTCGTAGAGCCAAAACCGGCGGTGTTCGTGACCCGATCAGGATTCGCTCCGACGGAGGTCTCGTCCTCGTCCACGGCAGCTTCGTCGGCGGGCGGGGAACGTGGCGCGGTCAGGCCCCGCTCGCCGAGCGCTTCGAGCTGCAAGTGACAAGTTGTCACCTGGCCTGACGGGTCGAGTCTTGCCGCCGTGTGCTTGCGACTACGCCGTCTTGCGCTCGACGGGCTTCGCTTCTGCTTGCTCGTTCTCGCGCCGGCGGATGCGGGGGTTCATCAGCTTGACGATCTCGAGCAGGTAGATGACGAAGATCGAGAACGCGATCGCGGCGAGCGCGATCCCCGCGACCGCGAGCGTCTCCCAGAGATGCCAGTCGCCTCCTTCACGGAACGGGACGAAGCGGGTCGCGAGCGCGGCGCCGGCCAGGCTCGCGCACCAGAGCCACATCGTCACCGCCGCGCGCCTCTGAGAGAAGCCGATGTTCAGGAAGCGATGGTGCAGATGACCCTGGTCGGCCGTGTAGATCGGCCGCGAGTGCTTCAGCCGCCGGGCGACGACGAACGAAGTGTCGATGATCGGCACGGCGAGGACGAGCAGCGGGAGCAGGAGGACGACCGTCGACGCGGTCTTCAGCAAGCCCTGAATCGACACCGAGGCGAGGATGAACCCGAGGCACATCGCCCCCGAGTCGCCCATGAAGATCCGCGCGGGAAAGAAGTTGTGTCGGAGGAACCCGAGGCAAGAACCTGCGACGACCGCGGAGAGGATCGCCGGATCGGCCTTCCCGAGCGACAGGGCCAGGGTCGCGTACGTCGCGCCGGCGATCGCGCACACGCCGGCCGCGAGCCCGTCGAGCCCGTCGAGGAAGTTGACCATGTTCATCACCGCGACGATGAAGAGCATCGAGAGCGGCACGCCCAGCCACGCGGGCAGGTCGACCACGCCGATGAAGGGGAGCGTGAAGTGGTCGATCCACACACCGAAGGCGGGCGGAATCGCGGCCGCGAGGAACTGCCCGGCGAGTTTCGCCGGAGGCGAGAGCCCGCGAAAGTCGTCGATCGCACCGATCACCGTCGCGATCGCCGCGCCCAGCAATACGCCTCGACTCTCCCCTGACAGATCGAGGAAGGCGAGCGCCGGCACCAGGATCCCGAGAAAGATCGCGAGCCCGCCGAGTCGCGGGATCGGCCGGCGGTTGAGGCGGCGCGCGTCGGGGCGGTCGACGGCGCCGAGCATGCGCGCCATCCCTCCGACCGCGGGGGTGAGGAACACGACGATGCCGAACGCGATCGCCGCTCCGTAGAGAACCTCGGGCGTCGCCTTGAGCTCGTCCAGCACGATCGCTTATTTCGTCCCGTACAGCCGGTCGCCTGCGTCGCCGAGGCCCGGGAGGATGTACCCCTTGTCGTTCAGACCGCGGTCGACCGAGGCGACGACGATGCGCACCTCCGGATGCTCACCGTGCACGCGCGCGATTCCCTCGGGCGCCGCGATGAGGGCGATGAGGCGAATCGACGTCGCGCCTGCCCGCTTGACCGTCTCGATCGCCGCCGCCGTCGAGTTGCCGGTGGCGAGCATCGGGTCGAGGAGGATCACGTCGCGATCGGCGATGTCGCCGGGGAGCTTCACGAAGTACTCGACGGGCTCGAGCGTCTCCTCGTCGCGGAAGAGCCCGATGAAGCCCACACGCGCACCGGGAACCAGCGAGAGCACGGCGTCGAGCATCCCGACACCCGCGCGCAGGATCGGGCAGACCGCGACCTTCTTGCCCGAGATGCGTCGCGCAGCGGTCACCTCGAGCGGCGTCTCGATCTCGATCTCCTCGTCTGCGAGGTCCTTGGTCGCCTCGTAGGTCAGCAGAAGCGTGAGCTCGTTCACCAGCTGGCGGAACATCTGCGTGGTCGTCTGAACGTCCCTGAGCAACCCGAGCTTGTGCTGCACGAGCGGATGAGTCACCTCGGTCACCGTTCCGATGCCCGACGTGACTAGATGAGGCGTTCCAGCCACTGCTACTCGCTCTCCCCGAAGGTCGGGAAAGCGCCTTTCCCCGGATAGAGCGGTCGCCGCTCGCACAGAACGGCGCTTCTCGCGGCCAGCGCCGGGAGATCAGGATCAGGCCCGAGCGCATCGCACATGATCCGCCCGACCTCCCGGAAGTCCTCCTCGTCGAAGCCCCGGATCGTCGGCGCGGGCGTCCCGACGCGAAAGCCGGATGCAACCGTCGGCGCAAGCTCGTCGAAAGGCACCGTGTTCCGGTTGACGGTGATTCCGACCACCGCGAGTCGCTCCTCCGCGTCCTTGCCCGTCCACTCAGTGGAGCGCAGGTCGACCAGGAGAAGATGGGTGTCCGTGCCGCCCGTCAGCACGTCGAGTCCTCCCTCCTGCAGGGTCTCGGCGAGCACGTCGGCATTCGCGCGGACGCTCTCCTGGTAGCGGCGGAACGGCTCCGAGGATGCGATCAGGAAGCATGCAGCCTTCGCGGCGATCACGTGGTTCAGCGGTCCGCCCTGCATTCCCGGAAAGACCGCGCGGTCGACGGCCTGGGCGTGCTCCGCCTTGCAAAGAATGAATCCCGAGCGAGGCCCGGCGAGCGTCTTGTGTGTCGTCGAGGTGACGAAGTCGCAGTGCGGCACCGGGCTCGGGTGGATCCCCGCGGCGACGAGGCCGGCGAAGTGCGCCATGTCGCAGAGCAGCAGTGCCCCGACGTCGTCCGCGATCTCGCGGAAGCGCTCCGCCTCCACGGTTCGCGGATAGGCCGAGCCGCCGCAGACGATCAGCTTCGGCCGATGCTCGCGCGCGAGCGCGAGCACGTCGTCGTAGTCGACGACGTTCGTCTCGCGCGACACGCCGTAGTGAACGACCTGGTACAGCCGCCCGGAGAAGTTCACCTTGAGTCCGTGCGTCAGGTGGCCGCCGTGCGAGAGCTCGAGCGAGAGGATCGTGTCGCCCGGTTGGAGGCACGCGAAGTACACCGCCATGTTCGTCTGCGCGCCCGCGTGCGGCTGCACGTTCGCGTGTTCTGCTCCGAAGAGCGCCTTCGCGCGGTCGATCGCGAGCTGCTCGATCTCGTCGACGACCTCGCAGCCGCCGTAGTAGCGCCGTCCCGGATACCCCTCGGAGTACTTGTTCGTCCCCACGTTGCCGACCGCTTCGAGCAAGGCCGGCCAGGTGAAGTTCTCGGACGCGATCAGCTCGATCTCGCCGCGCTGCCGCTCGAGCTCGCGCTGGAGGAGATCCGCGATCTCGGGGTCGACGTCTGCGAGGCCGGCGGAGCGAAGGTCCTCGAGCGTCAGCTGGGACACGGCCATCGACGGGATGCTACTGCGCCGCCGCGAGGGCCTCGGCGGCCGGAACGGCACCCTCGCGGAGCACTCGCGGCTCGGGACCCGTCAGATCGAGCACAGTAGAGGGTGTCCCCGGCAAGTCGCCGCCGTCGATGACAGCGGCGGCAGCTGATCGGATCTCGTCCGAGACGTCTGCGACTCGGCGCGGATCGGGCGCGCCGTGAACGTTCGCGCTCGTCGCAGCAATCGCCCCGACGGCCTCGAGCACCTCGCGACCAGGGCCGGCGAGGTCGGGCACTCTCACGCCGATCGTGTCCGGACGAGCTCCGGAAAGCCACGGATATCGCAGCGCCGGATTCGGCACGACGAGCGTGTACGGCCCCGGCAGAAGACGGCGCATGATCGCGTCGGCCTCCCCGCGGAGCTCGGGCACGCGTTCGAGGAGCACATCGATGCTGGAGACGACGATCGCGATCGGTTGGTCGACGTCTCGGCCCTTCAACGCGGACAGTGTCCGCACGGTTTCCTCGTCGTCCGGTCTGCACGCGAGACCGTAGACCGTGTCGGTCGGGATCAGAACCAGCTTGGCAGCGTGAATCGCGGCGACCGCTTCCTGGACCGCGCTCACGACGGATTCGATCCCTCGACGACTCGGTCTCGTCCCGCGAGGTCCTTCGTCTTCCGCACGTCGCCATAGCCGAGGCCCGCGAGGAGCTCGGCCACATCGGCGGCTGATCCTGCAGCTGTCTCGAGCACGAGCCAGCCTCCCGGCCGCAGCACGTGAGCGGCTGCGCGCGCAACCGCTTCGGTGGCACCGACCCCCACTAGCGCGGCCCTCGGCTCCCATTCGCTCACCTCGGGCTCGAGCCCCTCGGTCTCCTCCGGACGGACATAGGGCGGGTTCGAGACGACGATGTCCCACGGCCCGGTCGGCAGCCCTTCGAAAAGATCAGCCTGGAGGAGCTCGACCGCGAGCCCCGTCCGGAAGACGTTCTCGCGTGCGACCTCGAGCGCGTCCGGGGACGCGTCCAGCGCCGTGACCTGGGCACCCGGAGCCTCGTCGGCGAGCGCGAGCGCGATCGCACCGCTCCCCGTGCCGACGTCCAGCACGCGCGGCTCGCTCATCCCGGCGATCCGCGCGAGACAGCGGTCGACGACGATCTCGGTCTCGGGCCTCGGGACCAACACCCGCGAGTCGACTGCGAGCGTCAACCGCCTGAACCCCCACTCGCCGAGGACATAGGCGAGCGGCTCGCGGCGCTCGCGTCGTGCAACCAACGACTCGAGCTCGACGAGCGTGGCGACGTCCAGCTCGCGGCGGCCGTCCGCCCGCACGGCACTCCGGCTCGTGCCGAGGAGGTGGGCGAGCAGGATCTCGGCGTCCACGCGCGGCGACTCGCAGCCCGCCGCGGCGAGCCGCTCCGACACGCCGGAAATGGCGGCCGCGGCCGTAGTCACGCCGACGCGGCCGCGAGCGCCTGCCGGCGCTCCTCGGCCTGGAGCGCCTCGGTGAACTCCGCGAGGTCGCCCTCGAGCGCCTGGTCGAGCCGATGCGCGGTGAGCTTGATCCGGTGGTCGGTGATCCGGCTCTCGGGAAAGTTGTAGGTGCGGATCTTCTCCGCGCGCTCGCCTCCGCCGATCTGCGAGCGGCGAGCGGCCGCCAGCTCGGCCTGCTGGCGCGCTCGTTCCGCGTCGTAGAGCCGGGCGCGCAAGACGCGCATCGCCTTCTGGCGGTTCTGGAGCTGCGACTTCTCGTCCTGCATCGCGACGACGATCCCCGTCGGGAGGTGGGTGATGCGAACCGCAGAGTCGGTCGTGTTGACGCTCTGCCCGCCCGGCCCGGTCGAGCGCATGACGTCGATCTTGAGATCCTTCTCCTCGACCTCGATCTCGACCTCCTCCGCCTCGGGCATCACTGCCACGGTCGCGGTCGACGTGTGGATCCGCCCCTGCGACTCGGTCTCCGGCACGCGCTGCACGCGATGCGTCCCGCCCTCGTACTTGAAGACGGAGAACGCGCCCTGGCCCTTGACCGCGAACACGATCTCCTTGACGCCCCCTGCCTCGTTCTCGCTCGTGGAGAGCGTCTCCGTCTTGAAGCCGCGCCGCTCCGCGTAGCGGGAAAGCATGCGATAGAGGTCCGCCGCCCAGAGCGCGGCCTCGTCGCCTCCGACCCCCTGCCGCACCTCCAGGATCACGTCCTTCTCGTCTGCGGGATCCGTCTCGACGAGCGCGAGCCTCAGCTCGTCCTCGAGTCGCGCGACGTCGGCCTCGAGGTCGGCAGCCATCGTCGAGAGCTCGGGATCGCTTCGAGCGGCCTCTAGATCGTCTTGCGCCTGCCGCCAGGCGTCCGCGAGCTTCTTCGGGCCCTCCAGCTCCTTCAGCCGGCGCCCGGACTCCGCCGCCTTGCGGTGGTCGTTGTAGACCGCGGGATCGGACATGAGCTCCTGCGCCTCGGCGTAGGAGCGCTGCAGCTCGTCGACGAGATCCTCGATCGCGGACACGGGCTGATCGTAGCCCGCGTCCCTCCTCGAGCTAGCTTCCCGCGGCGGGACGGAGCTCGATCTCGGCGGGCAGCTCCGGCGGCGCGCCCTCGGGCGCGAGCTCCTCGCGGACTCTCGCGTCGAAGTAGACGTACGCCGTCGTGAGAGCGACGAACGGCATCGCGAGCGCGTACACGACGCCCGCGACGATGTTGAGGAGCACGAGCGGCGCGTCCGTCAGGAAGATCAGGAGCGCCCCGAGCAACGGCCCTGCTGCGAGCGCCAGCAGCGCGCCGATTCCGACGATGAAGGCAACGCGAAGCCAGCGACCCCACACGAGCGCTGAGCTTCGGCGGAGACTCTGCAGCGCCGAACGATCCTCGAGCTCGACGACTTGGGCGAGGAGGAGCCAGCTCACTGCGAGCCAGATCGCGACGGGAACGAGGAACCCGGTGGCAGAGAGCACGACCCAGATGGCGACAGCAGCCGCGAGCCCGGCGAGCAGCGGGCGAAATCGCCGCAGGGCAAGCCGATACGCCCGCATCGCGCCGACGTCCCGCCCCTCGTCGACCTCGACGAGCGCGCACACCGTCGCGGCCTGGACCAGCGCGAAGCCGAGCAGCGTGAGCATGGTTCCGACGGCGACGAGCAGAAGCACGAGCAAGCCGGCGGACTCTCCGGTCGTATCGACTCCCGCCAGCCCGAAGCCACCGAGGATCACTGCGTGGACGACGGAGATGACCACGCTGAGCGGGATGAGCAGAACACCGATCCCGAGGAAGAGCGACGCATGCTTCACGTACATCCGGCCGGCGGACGAGAGGATCTGACCAGCCGTTCGGCGTCGCGCAAGGCGAAGCGGCACCACCGGCCGCCAAGACGTACGGGTCACGACGAAGACCACGAGCGCGACCAACGCACCGAGCAGGAGAAGGGTGATCGTGGGATCGCGCAGCAACTGGATGAGCGCCGTCGAGCCTCTGGCGACGGCGCTGCAGAAGAAGTCGGTCGCGCCCGTCCCGAACACACCCCCGGTAGGCACCGCGTAGCTGCGGTCTCTCCACTCCTCGGACCAGGCGATCGGCTCGGTCCACTGCCTCTTCAGATTGGGCCCTGTCGGGCCATTGAAGAAGGCCGGCTGAAGCTCTCCCCAGCGCCCCTCGAAGGCGAGCCACGGGAACGCCGCCACCGCCGCGTCAGCGTCGCTCGGGATCGTCTTGACGTCCGGACGGAGCTCGAGATGGGGACCGCGCGTGTCGTCGCAGCCGACGCCCGCCTCCGCCGAGCTGCCGATGTAGAGCGCCTCCGTGTACTTGTTCGCATGAGAGCCGGCGCCCGGGTAGACGACGGGATGAGTGCCGTCGACGAGCTCGAGCTTGCCCTCGCCCCAGTCCGCCCGCTCTGCGCCTTCGTGGGAGCTGTAGCCCACCGCGACCGGCTCCTCCAGGAGCGCGGTTGCCGCATCGGCCGCGTCGAAGTTGAGCTGGATCATCTCCCAGTCGCCTTCGTGCAGGTTGTTGAACTCGTTGTAGGTGTAGAAGAACCAGTACTGGAGCGCGAGCTCACCCGGACGTGCGGGCTCCGTCGCGACGTGTGCGTAGACCGCGGGGTCGCTGTCCTCGGATGAGCCGCTGCGTCCAGCGCTCGTAGTCGCATCCCGGGTCGAGCGTCGAGCCCGGGAAGTCGAGGTGGTACTCGAAGCGATTTCCAAGATCGGTCGCGAGCGGGCCGATCTTCACGAGGTCGCTCACGTTCCAGGGCCCGCGGAGCGCCACGGTCGGCTCGTCGAACAGGAGATCGACGTCGATCGGGCCGTACTTCTCGCCGTACCCGCATGCTTGCGCCTGCTCGACGATCCGGACGACCGGGGCGTACTTCTCGGCGAGCGCCGTCTCGTCCGCGAGGTCGGCGCTCGCGAGGGCCGGAAAAGCGAGCGCGACCGCAGCGAGCAGTGCGAGCAGCGCCAAACGAGTCGGGCGGCCGGTGTGTCTTCCGGTCACTCCTCGGGTTTCGACGCGAAGAGGTCCATTCCCAGCCGCTGGGACAGGAACTTCGCAGCGAGCTGACTCCTGTAAACGTCTACACGAGCGAGGCGTCGACCGTGATCTCGGGAACGGCTGCGAGCGCCTTCGAGACCGGGCAGTTCTCCCTGGCGGTCTCGGCGGCCGCGCGAAACGCCTCCTCGTCCATCCCCGGAACGGAGCCGCGCACGGTCAGCGCGCTCTTCGTGATTCCCTCACCCGGAACGAAGGTAATGGTGGCCGACGTCTCGAGCCGCTCGGGTGGCGTGTCGGCGTTCGCGAGGCCGTGCGAGAGCGCCATCGAGAAGCAGGCCGCATGCGCCGCCGCGATGAGCTCCTCGGGGCTCGTCCGTCCCTCGGGCTCCTCGGCGCGCGATGCCCACGTCACGTCGAGTGGGCCGAACGCGCCGCTGTCGACGCGCTCGATCGTCCCGCCTCCTTCGAGCAGCGAGCCCGACCAGGTCACGTGCGCAGTGCGCTCAGTCGCCATCGCGATCCCAGTTTCGCGTCGATCGTCACGGTAGCGCTCGCCCTGATGAGCGCCCGAGATGGAGCAGCTCTGGTCGGCGGCCTCCGCGGCCTGCGCGAATGCCGCGGCGTCACAGCCGGGGACGGTGCCCGCTCGCCGACGATCTCCGAGGCGACGATCCGGTGGCCGACTCCCTCCACCTCGTCCATGTGATGGTGCAGTGCACGTGCATCCGCTCGGGAGGCGTCCGCTGCGCGGGCCAGCTCGCTCCCCGAGCGACGTCACGTAGCAGGTCGCATGCGCCGCGGCCACGAGCTCCTCGGGGCTCGTCTTTCCCTCGGGGTCGCCCACCCGCGATGCGATCGTGACCGGGAGCTCGAACGCGCCGGAGCTCGTCGCCTCGACGACTCCCGCTCCACGGGCCGTCGTCCCTTCCCAGACGATGGCGGCTTCGCGGACGATTCGGGGCACTAGTCGTTACTCAGGCCATGACTTCGACGCGGGTGTCGAGCTTCTTCTCCTCGGGCGTCTCCGCCTGCTCGAGCTCGAGCACGCGGCGAAGGGCGCGAATGGACACCTCGACCTGGTCGTCCGACGGCTCGCGCGTGGTCAACCGCTGGAGCCACATTCCCGGCGCGAGCATCGTCATCAGGAAGCGGTTGTCCTGGTGCTTGCCCGCGTACCGGATCACCTCGTAGGCGAGGCCGGCGATGACGGGTAGGAGCGCGATCCGGCTCAGGATCAGCCAGTGCCACTCGGGACGCCCGACGAAGGCGAACACGAAGATGGCGATGACCATTACCCAGAGCAAAAACGCTGTTCCGCAGCGCGGGTGGATCAAGCTGAACTTCTGCACGTTCGCGGGCGTCAGCTCCACGCCGTTCTCGAGGGCATGGATCGTCTTGTGCTCGGCTCCGTGGTACTGGAACACGCGCCGCAGGTCGGGGAGCAGCGAGATCACCAGGATGTAGCCGATGAAGACCGTGACGCGGATCAGGCCTTCGATAAGGACGAACGTCCCGGTCGAGTCGATCGGAAGCCAGCTCGTCAGGAGCGCCGGCCCGACCTTGAAGAGCATCAGCGCGAACACGATCGCGATGGCGAAGGAGAAGACGATCTGACCGCGTGTGATCACGGTCTTGATCTCGCCGTCCTCGTCCGTCTCCTGCGTCGCGACGTTGGCAGAGATCGCGAGCGCGCGAAAGCCGATCGCGAGCGATTCGCCGAGCGCGATGACGCCGCGGATGATGGGGAGCCGCCAAAGCTTCCGCTGCGACATCGGCGAGGTGATCTCCTGGACGACCTCGGTGATGTTGCCCTCGGGCGTGCGCACGGCGACTGCCCAGTTGGACGCGCTGCGCATCATCACGCCCTCGAGGACGGCCTGGCCGCCGTAGCTGACTGCCACCGGCTTACCCGCGGTTTGAGCCGCCGGCCTTCTCGAGCCGGCGCTGGAAGCGCTCGACGCGACCCCCCGTGTCCACGAGCTTCTGCTTCCCCGTGTAGAACGGATGGCACTCCGCGCAGATCTCGACGTGCAGCTCGGCTTTCGTCGAGCGCGTCCAGAACTCGTTTCCGCATGAGCAGGTCACGTGCGCGAGGACGTAGTCGGGGTGGATGTCGGCCTTCATCGGGTTGCCAGGATACCAGCGGCCGTTTGCGCGGCGACGTTCCCGCCCGAGACGACGCAGACGGTGTGATCGCTCTCGACCTTGCCTGCGAGCAAGGCTGCGACAGCGGCCGCGCCCGCCGGTTCGCAGGCGAGCTTCGCCCGCTCGTAGAGGAAACGGAAGCCCGCCGCGATCTCGTCTTCGGTGACGAGCACGGGCTGCACGTCGTGCGACTGCGCGATGTCGAGGGCGAGACTTCCGGCGAACGGCGCATTCAGCCCGTCTGCCACTGATCGCGCCTCGACGCGTGTGGTCGTCCCCGCTTCGAGCGCCGAGTGCAGCGCGCATGAGGTTTCCGGCTCGACGGCCACGATCTCGATGTCGGAGCCGATCGCTGCGAGCGTAATCCCTGAGACGAGGCCGCCCCCTCCGCACGGCACGACGATCCGCCGGACATCGGGAACCTCTTCGAGGATCTCGAGCCCGACCGTCCCCTGGCCGGCCACGACGAGCGGGTCGTCGAAGGGGTGCACGAGAACACGGCCCGTCTCTTCCTCGAGCTCGGCAAGCCGCTCGAAGACGTCGCTGGGCCCCGTCGCCTCGAGGTCGATCGTCGCGCCGTACGCCTCCGCGGCGCGGACCTTGACCTCGCTCGCCCCTTGGAACATGACGACGAGCGCGTCCGTCCCCTCGAGCGCGGCGCCGAATGCGAGCGCGGCAGCGTGGTTGCCTGCGGACGCCGCAATCACCCCGCGTGCCTTCTCCTCTGGAGTGAGCGACGCGAGCTTCGTCAGGACGCCGCGCGGCTTGAACGAGCCGGTGCGCTGCAGGAGCTCGGCCTTGAGGTAGACGTCAGGCCCGAGCGTCCGGCAGGAGAGCGTCGGAGTGCGATGGAGGCGGCCGGCGATGACGCGTGCCGCGCCATCGACGTCCTCGCGGCCGACGCGCCGGGTCTCCATGAGGGACGATCGTAGTGGTGACCGCTCGCCGCACCGTCCAGGCATGGAGAGCACAATGGGCTGGTGGCCGTCGCCGAGCAGCCGCCGATCCGGCTTGTCGTCCACGACGACGATCTGACGAGGAACCGGCTCACGGTCTTCTTCCGCCTCTTTCTCGCGATCCCGCACTTCATCTGGCTGATGCTCTGGGGGCTCGCGGCGTCTGTCGTCGCGTTCGTCCTCTGGCTCGCGATCCTCATCAGCGCCGAGGCGCCGGAGATCCTCCACGACTTCGTCGCCGGCTACGTGCGCTACGCCACGCACCTCAGCGCGTATCTGTTCCTCGCGGCGAACCCGTATCCGGGCTTTCGCGGCCGCCCGGGCTACCCGGTGGACGTCGAGATCGACGCACCGGTGAGGCAGAGCCGGTGGACGGGGTTCTTCCGGCTCCTGCTGGCGACGCCCGCGATCATGCTCGCCGCTTCGCTCGGAGCCGGGTTCACCTGGAGCGCGAGCGGCGGCGTCTACCTGATCTTCGTCGCGCTCGCGACGTCGTCAGGTGTGACCGGAATCGCGGCGATCCTCGCCTGGTTCTCGTCCCTCGCCCTCGGGCGTGAGCCGCGCGGCCTGCGGGACGTGACGGCCTACGCGCTCGGCTATGGCGCGCAGACGGGTGGCTACGCCTTGCTACTGACCGGCCGCTATCCGAATTCCGACCCGGCGCTCGCGAGCTCGTTCGCGGAGCTGCGGGAGCATCCGGTGCAGGTCAGCGTCAGCGACGAGCTCGTGCGGTCTCGGCTCACGGTTCTCTTCCGCCTCTTGCTCGCGGTTCCCCACTTCATCTGGCTGATGCTCTGGAGCATCGCCGCCGCGCTGGCGGTCATCGTCGCCTGGTTCGCCGCGCTCGTCACCGGGAGAGTGCCCTCGGCGCTCCACCGCTTCCTTGCGGCGTACGTCCGCTACGCGACCCACGTGATCGCGTTCGTCTACGTCATCGGTCGCAAGTTCCCGGGCTTCACCGGGCGCACCGGCTCCTACGGCATCGACATCGTGATTCCGGGGCCTGATCGTCAGAGCCGCTGGAAGACCCTCTTCAGATTCTTCCTCGCGATCCCGGCGCTGCTGCTCGCAGGCGCACTCGGCGGTGTGGCGTTCGTCATTGCGTTCCTCGGTTGGTGGTACGCGCTGGTGACCGGACGCATGCCCGGGGGCCTGAGGAACCTCGGCGTCTCGTGCCTTCGCTACACAGCGCAGACGTACTCGTACCTCCTGCTCCTCACCGAGCGCTATCCGGACGCGTCGCCACTCCTCCAGCCGGGGCTACCAGCGTGGTCTCCGCTCGCCCCAGTCGGCGCGCCCGTGCTGCCGCCGAGAGGACAAGACTCGTTCGACCTCTGATCCAGACTCTCGGCCTGACGGAATGAAGTGCCGCGGAGAAACACCGTGAAGACCGCAGTCGGCGTGCTCGCGCTGGCAGGGCTCGCCGTCGGCGTCGTCCTCCTCTGGCCGACGGCGGTCCCGAACGACCTCGTTCTCGGAGACATCGACGAGAGCGCAGTATTCGGCGCGGAGCTCGTCGAGCGAGCCGAGCGCTACGAGCGCTTTCTCTACGTCCTGTGGGTGCTCTCGCAGATCGCGCTGCTCGCGACGTTGTGGATCTACGCCCGCAAAGGCGCGGCGTACACGAAGGAGTCGGCAGCGGGGCCGATCGGGACCGGGATGCTCCTCGGCATGCTCGGGCTCGCGATCGTGTGGCTCGTCAACCTGCCGTTCCGGCTGATCGGGCACTGGTGGGCGTTGCGCTACGACATCACGGACGCGCACTACGTCACCTGGCTGCTCGAGGACTGGACGCTACTCGGTGCGCAGTTCGTGTCCGTCTGCCTCGCGCTCCTGATCGTGATGGGCCTCGCGCGCCGGCTGGGCGACAACTGGTGGCTCCCGGGCGCCGCCGTTTTCGTCGGGATTGCCGCGCTCTTCACCTTCGTCTCGCCGTACATCGACTACACGACCGAGCCGCTCCGCGACGAGGATCTCATCGAGGCCGCCGACCGCTTCGAGAGCGCGCTCGGCCTCCCGGACGTCCCCGTCTACGTCCAGGAGGTGAGTCAAGACACCGAACAGGCCAACGCGTACGCGTACGGGTTCGGTCCCACGAGGCGGATCGTCTTCTGGGACACCGTCCTGACGGATCCCTTCGACGCCGGTGAGCAGCAGGTCGTGCTCGCCCACGAGCTGGCGCATCACTCGCAGCAGCACCTGCCGGAGGGGATCGGCTGGTTCGCCGTCTTCGCCGTTCCCGGCGCGTTCGTCCTCATGCTCGCGACGAAGGGGCGCGGAGGGATGGGTGCGCCCGAGGCGATACCGCTCGCGCTGATCGTCGCGGCGGTGTTTCAGCTCGCGACGGCGCCAGCCGCGAACTGGGTCACGCGGAGGATGGAAGCGGAGGCAGACTGGAAAGCGCTCGAAGTCTCACGCGACCCCGACTCGGTCGAGGGGGCGATGATCGGGCTCTCGGAGACGTCGCTCGGCGACCCCGACCCGCCGAGCTGGGTGCAGCTCCTGCTCGGTACGCATCCCGCACTCGCCGACCGCGTCGCGATGGCGCACGCGTGGGCCGCCCGAAGTGGCCACTGAGATGTTCCCCGCCAGGGAGCCGTACGACAGCGGCCTGCTCGACGTCGGCGACGGCCACGAGGTGTACTGGGAGTGCTGCGGCAACCATGGACGGGAGACCGCTCGTCTACCTCCACGGAGGCCCAGGCTCGGGCGCGACGCTCGGCCAGCGGCGGTTCTTCGACCCGGCGCTGTACCGAGCCGTCCTGTTCGACCAGCGCGGGAGCGGGCGCAGCCGGCCGCTGGCCAACGAGCCCGACGCCGATCTGAGCGCGAACACGACCGCGCACCTCGTCGCCGACATCGAGCGGCTGCGCGAGCTCCACGGAATCGAGAAGTGGACAGTCTTCGGGCTGTCCTGGGGAACGACGCTCGCCCTGGCCTACGCGCAGGCGCATCGCCGACGGGTCGACGCGCTGGTGCTCGGCCTCGTGACCACGACCTCCCGCCGCGAGGTCGCGTGGATCACGCACGACGTGGGGCGCATCTTCCCGGAGGAGTGGGAACGGTTCGCCGCCGCGGTCCCCGAGGCGTTGCGGCACCTCCCGCTCGTGGACGCCTACGCCGAGCTGCTGTTCGACCCGGATCCCGACGTACGCGACCACGCCGCCTGCGAGTGGTGCGCCTGGGAGGACGCACACGTCTCGCTCGCCCCGGGCCATCGCCGCAACCCGCGCTTCGACGACGACCCCGAGTACCGCCTCCGGTTCGCACGGCTGGTCACGCACTACTGGCGGCACGCCGCTTTCCTCGAGGAGGATCAGCTGATCCGCGACGCAGCAACACTGAACGGCATCCCCGGCGTCCTCATTCACGGCCGTTACGACGTCAGCAGCCCACTGGAGACGGCCTGGCGACTGTCGCGAAAGTGGACGACGAGCCGGCTCCAGGTCCTCGACGACGCCGGCCACGGGGGCGGCGACTCGTTCGTCGAGGCCGTGCTCGCCGCGCTCGGCGAAACCGCGATCTCGTAGCTCAGGTCAGCGTGTACTCCGGCCCCGAGCCGCCTTCCGGCGGCGTCAGACGCCCACCCTTCGCAGAGATCGCCCCGCACTGGACGCAGTTCGACGGCGTCACCTCGACCGTGACCATGCCGTTTCCGAGGTCGCGGCCCACCTCGTACACGTGCGCCGGGCACATCCACGCCCACGCCTCCGCCACGGGGCGTCGAACGCGATGGGCGACCTGGAGATGGCTCGGCTGGTCGTCGCGCGTGCGGTTGCCCGATGCGAAGACCGAGGACAGCTTGTCGAAGACGTACTTTCCGTCGGGCTTGGGATAGCGCGCGGCGCGCCCGGTGCGGATCAGCGCAGCCTCGTCGTTCGGGTGCGTCGGGAAGCGCCCGTTCGGCATCTTCCCCTTCGTCACGGTCATCATGCTCGCGAGCGCACCGCCGACGTAGAAGCCCCTGTCGAAGGCTTGGCGCATGTTCCGCACCTCGTAGAGCTCCTTCCAGATGCGGGTCTTCCGTAGCGAGTCGTCATAGGAAGCGAGCGCGCCGACGCGGCTCGGAACCTCGCCCCGGTGCAGCGCCACGAACGCAGCTTCGGCAGCCAGCCGGCCCGACTCGATCGCGTAGTGGATCCCCTTCAGCCGCGGCACGTTGACCAGTCCCGCACCCTCGCCGACGAGCAGCAGCCCCGGCGCGTGCAGCTGTCGCGGGAGCGAGTGGTAGCCGCCCTCGGTGATCGTCTTCGCGCCCCACGCCACGCGTTCGCCGCCGTTCAGGATGTCCCACACGAGTCGATGCGTCTTGAACTCCTGGAGCACGTCGTGCACCGAGAACTCCACGTCTCGCGCCTCGAGGCCCGCGACAAAGCCGATCGCCACCACGTCGTCGCCCATCGGGTAGATGAAGGAGCCGCCGAACTCGCCGTAGCCCGCGAACGTCCTGAGCGGCCAGCCGAGCGTGTGCACGATCTTGCGCAGCGGCCGGGGGACGCGCCACACCTCCTTCACGCCGAGCGCCCAGATCTGCGGGTTCTCGCCCTCGAGCCGGAAGTGGTCGATCGCGGCACTCGTGAGCAGGCCCTGCGTCCCCTCGGCGAGCACGGTCACGCCGGCGACGACGTCTGATCCAGGCTCGAACGTCGTCAACGCCTCGCCGTGCCGCCCGCGCCCGCGGTCGCCGGTTCGCACGCCGAGGACGCGTCCGTGCTGGACGAGCAGCTTCTCCGCGGCGGTCTCCGGGAGAACGGCCACGCCTAGTGCCTCGGCCTGCTCGGCGAGAAAGCGCGCCAGCTCGGACAACGACAGGATCACGTTCCCGTGGTTCCACATCGTCGGCGGCGGCGGGATCCGGAACGACGAGCGCCTCGTCAGCATGTACACGGCTTCGCCGGGCACCTCGCCGTAGGTCGGCATGTCGGCGATCGTGAGGCGGCCGCGGAAGAGCTCGCGCAGCGGGCGAGGGCTCACCACGGCGCCGGAGAGCAGATGGGAGCCTGGCTGCTTGCCCTTCTCGAGGACGGCCACCGGAACCTCACCGAGCCGCTCGCGGACCTCCGGGTGCTCCTCGAGCAGCTGCCCGAGGCGGATCGCGCAGGCGAGCCCGCCAGGCCCGCCGCCCACGATCAGGATTCCAACCTCGATCCGCTCCTCGGGCGGATCCGTCGGCACCGCGATCGCGTCGATCGGGCCGAACGGGGGCGGGAACTCGCTGGGTCTCGCCATTAGTGCGCAAGATCAGAATCCGCTAGCGCAGATTCTGATCGCGCGGACACCCCTAAAGGCGTCCGCTTCGCGGCCGCTACGTTTGTCGATCTCACGTTCACGCCTCTAACTCCCCCGGTGGGTGCGTACGAGCTCGGTCAGCTTGGGGACGATCTGATGCAGGTCGCCGACGACGCCGAAGTCGCAGAAGTCGAAGATCGGCGCATTCGGGTCCTTGTTGATCGCCACGATCGTGCCGGCGCTCTGCATCCCGACCTTGTGCTGGATCGCCCCGGAGATCCCGCACGCCACGTAGAGCTTCGGCGAGACGGTCTTGCCCGTCTGACCCACCTGCGTCGCATATGGGTACCAGCCGGCGTCGACGACCGCGCGCGTCGCGGCGACCGCGCCTCCGAGCGCCCCGGCGAGCTCCTCGAGGAGCGAGAACGCGTCGGGAGCACCCAGCCCGCGGCCTCCGGCGACGATGATGTCCGCATCCTCGATCGAGGGTCCGCTCGACTCCTCCTGCGTCTGTTCGACGAGCGTCGCGAGCGTCGAGAAGTCCGAGAACGTGGGCTCGAACGACTCGACCTCGGCGGTACCTCCGGTCTCCGCGGCGTCCACGGCGCCGGATCGCACCATTGCGAGGCGCGGCGAGTCGGTCCACCCGACGTCGACGAGCACGGAGTCCCCGAGCGCCGGCCGCTTGCCGACGAGCTCGTCGCCCTCGAGGACGAGATCGGTGAGATCCCAGTTCAACCCCGCGTCCAGGCGCGCAGCCAGCCCGGCCGCGACGTCCGCGGCAAGAACTGAAGCGGCGAAGAGGACCGCATCGGCGCCGCTCGTCTCCGCGAGCGCCGCGAGCGCATCCACCCGCGGCTGCGGCAACGGCGACTCGAGCGCGGTGTCCTCGGAGACGTACACCTTGGAGGCACCGAACGCGCCTGCCCGCGCCGCCGCCTCCGCCGCCCCGGGACCGAGAACGACCCCGGTCGCCTCGCCGAGCGAAGCCGCCTTCGTGAGAACGCCGAGTCCGCCCTTCTCGAGTTCACCGTGGTAGTGCTCGAGGTAGACGAGGAACTTCACAGCAGGCGCTTCTCGAGGACGTAGTCGAGGATCTTCTGCGCCGCGGTCCCGTCGTCCTCGATCTTCACCGAGTCGCCTCGGGCGGGAGGAGCGCCGAGCTCGCGTACGGTGGTCTTCGCCGCAGCCTCGCCAGCCTCTCCCGGGTCGACCCCGAGGTCCGACAACGAGACCGTCTCCTGCGGCTTCGTCTTCGCGCCCATGATGCCCTTGAGCGAGGGGTAGCGCGGCTCGTTGATCGCGTCCGAGACCGCGACGACCGCGGGCAGCGGCGACGTGATGGTGTCGTAGCCGTGCTCGGTCTGGCGCTTGCCCGTGACCGAGCTCCCGTCGACGGTGAGAGCGGCGACCTGCGAGATCAGCGGACGCTTCAGCCGGTCGGCGACGGCGGCCCAGAGCACCGCCCCGTCGCCATCACTCGAGGCTTGTCCGAAGAGGACGAGGTCTGCTTCCTCCTTCTCGAGCGCGGCGGCAAGCGCGCGACTCGTCCCCAGAAGGTCGGAGCCAGCCGCGCCCGCGTCCGAGATCAGCACCGCGCGGTCGGCGCCCATGGCCAGGGCCTTGCGCAGGGACTCGACGGCCTTCTCGGGACCGAGCGAGACGAGGACTACGTCGCCGTCCTGCGCCTCCTTGACTCGAAGCGCCTCTTCGACCGCGTTCAGGTCGGTCGGATTCAGCGCCGCCTCGCCGGATCGGTCGAGACGTTTCGTCTGGGGGTCGATCTTCTTGTGGACGGTCGCGTCCGGAACTTGCTTGACACAGACGGCGATCTTCATCGGCGCTGACTCTATCGACGCCCTCCGCTGATCCGGCGCCACAAGGAACCCCCCACTCGGTCAGGTGTGGTCGGCCGGTGCCGGTGTCGATAATTCCTCCGGATGCACCGTCGTCGGATCGCGGCCTTCGGGCTGCTCACCCTCGCCGCGCTCGCCGTCGCGGCTCTCGCAGTCGCCGTCATCGCAGACGGCGGCAGCGGCACGTCGCAGACCACGGTCGCGGTCCCCCTCCACCCGGTCGCCGGGAACTTCAAGCCGGACGGGACGAAGCCCGAGGACTGCGCGGACGACGAGCCCGCCTGCCTCGAGCAGGCGTACGGGAACATCGCCTTCTACTCGAGCCCGGCCACTGCATTGACCACTCTCGAACAGGAGGTCGGGACGGAGACCAACGAGTGCCACCGGATCGCGCACAACATCGGCTCGGCCGCGCTCGCCCGCTACGACGGCGACGTCGGGCGGACATTCGCCGAGGGCTCGTCGACCTGCGCGTCCGGCTACTACCACGGCGTGCTCTCGCGCGCGCTCGTGAACGTGAAGTCGTACGAGGCGAGCGCGCTCGGCGCAGTCGCCCGCGGGCTCTGCACCGGCGAGGAGGTTCGCGCTCTCGCCGAGCTCGAGTACCAGTGCCTGCACGGCCTCGGGCACGGGCTGATGATCACGACCGGATACAACCTGCCGACATCGCTCGAGGTGTGCGACCACCTGCGAGGGAAGTGGAACGCGACGTCGTGCAACGGCGGCGTCTTCATGGAGAACTTCTTCACGTCCTACGGCGGCCAGTCGCCATGGGTGCGCGACGACGATCCCGTCTATCCGTGCAACGAGGTCGCGGAGGAGGACAAGCAGACCTGCTATCAGCTCGTAACGTCCCGGATCATCCGTGTCATCGGGGTCGACTGGGAGAAGACCGCGGAGATCTGTGCCTCGGTCGAGAAGAACTGGGTCGCGTCGTGCTTCGAGTCGTACGGCCGAGACGTCGCCGGGCAGACGCATCGCGACCCCGAGGAGATCCGCGAGGTCTGCGCGGTCGCGAGACCGTACGGCGGCGAGCGGGGGTGCATCCGCTTCGCGGCGCTGGACATGGTGCAGAACGACAAGACCGGAAAGCAGGCGGCAGGCCTCTGCGACGGTGCGGCCGGCGAACTGCGCTTGGCGTGTTATGAGGCGGTCGGATCCCTCATGGCGCGCTCGCGGACGAGACTGTCGGACAGCGTCGCCGACTGTCGCTCGCTCACGACCGTCCCGGTCGCCGTCGCTGCTTGTATGCGCGGAGCGAAGGCGCGCCTGGCCGCGCCGCTCGAGCGGTAATCGGCATCGCCCTCTGCTAGCGTCCCGCCCTTCGCGCGCGAACCGGAGCGCACCCGTCGATGCGACGCCACCGGACGACAGCCCGAGGGATTCTCTTCCCACTCCTCGCCGGACTTCTTGCCGGCGTTCTCATCGTGCCTGCGGGAGGCGCCGAATCGAGCGACAGCTCGGGTGTCCCGCGGCTCGTCTTCCCGCTGGTCGCGAAGACCGACCTCTGGGACAACTACGGCGACTCGCGCGGAGCGCACAGTCACGCGGGGATCGACATGGAGAACCCGTGGCGTGCGCCCGTCGTGGCGGTCGAGGCCGGGAAGGTCTCGTATGCGGACTCGAGTCTCGGCGGCTGCATGCTCTACCTCTACGGCCGCAGCGGGACGATGTACATGTACATCCACCTGAACAACGACCTCACCGCGAAGAACGACAACGGTGGCGGCTGCGTCAAGGACGTCACCTTCGCGGTTCCGAACGGCGCGAAGGTCTCGGCCGGTGAGCAGATCGCGTGGAACGGGGACTCCGGGGACGCGAACGGGAATCCTCACTTGCACTTCGAGGTTCATCCGGGCGGAGGAGCGGACACGAACCCGTTCCCGTATCTCACGCGCGCGAGCCGGCCGCTCTTCGGAGCGAAGGCGGGCTCGCAGTTCAGCCTGGGCCTGCGCGGCGAGCTGCTCGCGGCGGGCGCAGGAATGCTGACGATGGAGGTCGACCGCGTACGCCACTATCCAGGCGGACGCTGGCTCGACGTCGAGGCCCGCACCCTGGAGCTCGAGGTTCCGCAGGAGGCGCTCGTCGCAGGAGCCCTCGTTCGCGACGTTTCCGTCGAGGCGCTGCGCTCGATGCGGACTCCCGTCCCCGTTCTCGCGTACACGGTCAAGGGCAAGACGACGCAGGAAGCGATTGTCGGCGCGGTCGGGGCGCTCCGTCTCGCGCGCGTCTCCCCCGCCCGGTAGCTCTCCCTCAGCGCCGTTCGAAGATCTCGACCTTGCCCGAACGGGCGATCACGACGAATCCCTCGCGCAGCAGTGTGGGCCTCACGTCTGGGGTGAGCTCGACGTCTTCCCCCGTGAGAATCGTTCCGATCTGATCTCCCTCGACGTACGCCACGAACCGGATGCGCTCCGCTCGCTCCGCCAGCTCCTCGGCAGTGAGAGGACTGCCCCATTCGAGTGGGATGAACGGCTCCGGGAGAGTGTGCACCTCGACGCGGTGGGTGAGGTGCGGTACGAGGGTCCGCGCCGCCGCGACCGGAGCATCGGGCGGGATTCGCTCGAGCAGCTCTCGCGTCGGCTCTGGCTCGAGCGCCACCGAGTCCGAGAAGCGGTGCGCCCAGACACCGCCGAACAAGGCCAGCGCCATCGCGATGCCGACTGTGCCCGTCACCGCGAGCCGGCCAGGCCGACCGAGCGCGTGAATCCGACCTGCGCCGATCGCGGCCGCCACGAAGAATCCGACAAGTGTTCCGAGGTGGTAGTGGTTGACCAGCTCGTGCTGAGGCTGGTAGGCGGAGAGCGCGTTGTGGAGCGCCGTCGGGAGAGCGAGCAGCAGCCAGGACGGCGCGAGCAGGGCCAGACAGCCGGTCGAGACGAGCATCAGGATCACGCCGGGAAGGCTCAGGTCCGCGATGTCCGACAGCGTCCCGAGCGGATGGGACAGCATCCAACGAACCGCCTCCGGAATCGAGTCTCCACGATCGCCGGCGAACCGCTGGCCATAGGCGTCGTACGAGCCCCCGAGCGTACGGATGACGGTGGTGGCCATGACCAGCCACGCGGCCGAGCCGACGGCCAGGATCGTCCCCGCGCGACGCTGCCCGTGGTACGCGAGCAGCAGTCCGAGCATCACGTACATGAGCGCGACGTCCTCCTTGAGGCTGAGCGCGAGCACCGTGGTCACGAGCAGCAGCCACCAGCGTTCGCGGAGTGAGGCGAAAACGCTGAGAACCACGAGAACCGGCGAAAACGCCAGCGGGTGAAACTCGAAGAGGTTCATGGTCGCGACCCACGGACAGACGAGCCAGAGAAACGCCGGGATCGACGCCACCGCAGGCGAAGCTCCGGAAGCGCGCGCCAGCACGAAGAGCGCCGGCGCGGCGAGGGCAAGGCCGATCGCCTGGGCGATGAGGATCCCGGTCACCCCGAGACCGAGCCAGTAGATCGGCGTGAAGAGCAGGAGCCCGGGTTGGAAATGGTCGGCTAGGAGCGGCCGGGAAACGACCGTCGAGAAGGGCTCGTGGCCGTTGGAGAGAAGCCAAAGCTGCTGGTCGTAGAAAGCAAGGTCGACCCCTGTCCGAAACGCGTCGTGGTCTCCGATCGTCTCGATCGCGAGCAGGAGCGCGTACACGGCGGCTCCTACCCAGACTGCGGAGATCCACCACCGACTCGAAACGACCAAGCCGAGGGAGGCGCCTCGCGCGACTGCGGTCTCGGTTTCGACTGCCTCCACAGCGCTCAGTTATCGGCCGCGCTGCTTCCTCCTGTGAGGCGCAGGAGGTAGAACGCGCCGTTCACGAACAGCTCCCGTACGGCCGGAAGCCTGCCGAGAGCTCCGGCGCCGCGGGCCTCTAGCCCGTAGCGGACGGTGTACTCCGGCCTGACCAGGAAGAGGTCTCGCGCGGCAACCTCGAAGCCTGTGTCGGCGAACGCCCGCTCGGCCGCGCCGAGCGTCAGCTTGGTCCGACGAACCGAGAGCATGTCCTCGAGAGCCCCCTCGGCAGTCATGTACTCCTGCTCACCGGGCCGCGCCAGGTGGAAGAACAACCGCGCCGGGAGGACGTGGATGAACGGCGTCCAGCGAGCGCGCCCGAGCGCGTACTGCTGGTGGCCGCCGAACGCGGAGTAGTAGGGCGGGAACGAGATGAACACGTGTCCCGCAGGGGCCAGCGAACCGCGTATCGCGTCGAGAGCCGCCTCATACTCCGGGATGTGCTCGAGCACGTCGTGGAGGAGGACCAGATCGAACGCGAAGCGGTCGCTCTCGAGGCGGAGCAGGTCGGCCACCTCGAGCCGGAAGCGCTCGTCTCGGACGAGCGGCGAGGACGTGACCACTTCCTCGCTCAATTCCAGGCCGACCGCTCCTGCGACGAGACCCGAATCTCGCAGCGCGTCGACCATCCCGCCGTGGTGTGCCCCGAAGTCGCCCACCTGCTTCCCCTCGAGCCCCACGTGCTGCTGCAGCCAGGGAATCACGACGTCTCGGCAGACGACCCGCTGATACTCGAAATAGGAGAGGCCGGGGAGCAGATGCCCGCGCTTCGGCGCAACGCCAGCAGCCGTCATCGCCTCGATGATACGGGCGGCCGCCTTCAAGCGGCCGACGTAGATGCGAGCGCGCCTCGGCCGCGAAGCGGCCGACTTTAGGGATATTGCGCGACCGGGAATTCGCGCTCGCGGATTCCCGGTCTTGCGCCAGCTAGCCAGAACGCTAGGACCCTCGGCCGGATCGGTCCGCATACTGGGCTACGAGATGGCGATCCGAAGCTCGCAGTGGTCGCGAGAAGAACCGCTTCAGGCAGTCGACGCCGACCGAGGCGAAGCTCCCGAGCTGTCGGTCGTCGTTCCCGTCCACGACGAGCAGGACAACGTCGGCCCGCTGTACGCCGCGTTGCGGGACGCTCTCGATTCGCTCGGGCGCGCGTACGAGGTCGTCGTCGTCGACGACGGCAGCCGTGACGAGACGTACGCGCGGCTGACGGAGCTCGCGGCGGGCGACCCTCGCCTGAAGCTTCTGAAGCTCCGGAGAAACTACGGTCAGACGGCGGCCATGGCGGCCGGATTCGACCACGCCAGGGGCGAGGTCATCGTCCCCATGGACGGCGACATGCAGAACGACCCGGCGGACATCGGGTCGCTGCTCGAGAAGATCGACGAGGGCTACGACGTCGTGAGCGGTTGGAGGCGCGACCGGCAGGACGGGTTTACGCGCCGGCTGCCCTCACGCATCGCGAACTGGCTCATCGGCCGCGTCACCGGGGTGCGCCTGCACGACTACGGCTGCACCCTCAAGGCCTACCGCGCCGAGGTCGTCCGCGAGACCCGCCTGTACGGCGAGATGCACCGGTTCCTGCCGGCGCTCGCGTACCAGGCCGGTGCGCGTATCACCGAGATTCCCGTCAACCATCGGCCGCGGGCCTCCGGAAAGTCGAGCTACGGCCTCGGCAGGACCTTCAAGGTGCTGCTCGACCTCCTGACCGTGAAGTTCCTGTCCGTCTGGTCGACGAAGCCGAGCTACGTCTTCGGAGGCTGCGGCGCGATCCTCTGCCTGCTCGGCACGGCGTTCGTCACGTGGACCGCCTACGAGAAGATCATCAACGGCATCTACGTCTATCGCCAGCCATCGCTGATCGTCGGCGTGTTCCTCTTCACCATCGGCTTCAACCTGATCCTGCTCGGGCTGCTCGCGGAGCTGATCGTGCGGACGCATCACGAGTCCGAGGCAAAGCCGGTGTACCTCGTCCGGGAGCGGCGCAACTTCGACGAGGACACCGCGGCCTCGTAACGGTCGCACCGCGCTAGCCACGCATGTGCGGCATCTGTGGGATCGCCGGGTCCGGCCCGGTCGACAGCGGGGCACTCGCGCGGATGACCCGTGTACTCGAGCACCGTGGGCCCGATGACGAGGGATTTCACGTCGCGGAGTACGCCGACGGGACAGGCGTTGGACTCGGGTTTCGCAGGTTGTCCATCATCGACCTCGATACCGGGAACCAACCGATCGGTAACGAGAGCGGCTCGCTCCAAGTAATCCAGAACGGCGAGATCTACAACTACCGCGAGCTGCGCGCGGACCTCGTCGCACGCGGCCACAGCTTCGCAACGAACACGGACACGGAGGTGATCGTCCACCTTTACGAGGACCTCGGTCCACGCTGCGTCGAGCGGCTGAACGGGATGTTCGCGTTTGCGCTCTGGGACGAGCCAGAGCGGCGGCTGTTGCTCGCGCGAGACCGCTTCGGGAAGAAGCCGCTCTACTACGCGGACGTCGGGGGCACGCTTCTCTTCGGCTCGGAGCTCAAGGCGCTGCTCGAGCATCCGCTCTGCCCGCGCGAGCTCGACGCCGCCAGCCTCTCCCGCTACCTCGCACTCGAGTACGTCCCTGCACCACATGCGATCTTCGAGGGCGTCCGCAAGCTGCCCGGCGGTCACTACCTCGTGTGGCAGGACGGACGGTGCGAGGTCGAGCGATACTGGGACCTCTCGTTCGGGACCCTCGAACGCGACCGGCCCGACGAGGAGTACGTCGAGGAGTTCCGGGAGCGGTTCAGCGCAGCGGTCCGCCGGCGGCTCGTGAGCGACGTCCCGCTCGGTGCATTCCTGAGCGGCGGAATCGACTCGAGCTCGGTGGTGGCGATGATGGTCGACGCGCTCCCTGTCGGCAACGTGAAGACGTTCTCGATCGGCTTCGCGGAGAAGAGCTTCGACGAGTCGCCGCACGCTCGACGCGTCGCGGCCCACTTCGGGACCGACCACCACGAAGAGGTGTTCACGCAGGAAGCCATGGCCGAGGTCCTCCCGACCGTCGCCGACTACCTCGACGAGCCGTTGGGTGACGCCTCGATCCTCCCGACGTATCTGCTCTCCCGTTTCACACGCGACGGGGTTACGGTCGCGCTCGGCGGCGACGGAAGCGACGAGCTCCTTGCCGGCTATCCGACGTTCGTAGCCGACCGCTTCGCGAGCCTCTACCCGGTCCCCCGCTCGCTGAACGAGCGTGTCGTGATCCCCCTCGCCGACCGGCTACCCGTCTCCACGAAGAACTTCAGCTTCGACTTCAAGCTCAAGCGGTTTCTGCGCGGCGCCGGCTCCTCAGCCGGCGTCCGCCACCCGACATGGCTCGGCTCGTTCACGCCTGCCGAGCAGGAGGCGTTGCTCCACGCACGACCGGCCGATCCGTATGAGGAGCAGCGGAGCTTCTTCGCGACCGCGCCGACGACGAACCGCATCGAGCGGCTGATCTACCTCTACGCGAAGACGTACCTCGAGGACGACGTGCTCGTGAAGGTTGACCGCGCGAGCATGGCGTGCTCGCTCGAGGTCAGGGCGCCGTTCCTCGACGTCGAGCTCGTCGAGTTTCTCGGGCGTGTTCCGTCCCGACTGAAGCTGCACCGCTTCGGAACGAAGGAGCTGCTGAAGCGTGCATTGAAGGATGTGCTCCCGCCGGGCATCGCCGAGCGGCCGAAGAAGGGGTTCGGAATCCCGGTCGCAGAGTGGCTCAAGGGATCGTTGAGCGAAGCGTTACAGGACGAGCTCTCTCCGTCCCGAATCAGAGACCAGGGGATCTTCGAGCCCGCCGCGTGTCAGCGCCTGATCTCCGAGCACATGACCGGACGCCGCGATCACCGTAAGCCGCTCTGGACACTCTTCGTGTTCCAGCTCTGGCATCGGCGCTGGATCGAACGACGCAATTCCGCGACTGTCTCCGCACGCGCATAGATGACCAGTAGGCGCGTGCGCGTCGCGGAGGTGCTCGCGTTCGTCGGGCTCGTCGCCGCGCTCGTCGGGGCTCTGGGTCCCGCAGACCGCATCCGCACGACGTACTCCTGGCCGCCGGAGACGCTGCCCGAAGGGACGCCGACGAAGCTCTGGTACACGCCACTGCTCCTCTCGCGTCATCGGCCGGAGACGCTGACGGCGACGCTGCCGTGCGCGCTCTCTCCGCCTCTCGCAGGAGCCGGCCCGGAGAGCACCGTGCTTGCGACTGCGCGATACCCCGAACGAGCGGGAGGACTCTCGGTGACAGGCCGAGCGGGACGAGGTGAGCGGCTCGAGATCGCCGTAGGCGAGGATGTGCTCGCCGGGATCACGAGAGCGGAATGTCCACACGTCCTGACAATCGCCGGAAGCCGGTGGTCGCTCGTGACGAAGACCGGGCGGACGAGCGCTGCGGGGATTCTCGAGCAGATGCCGATGGTGACCGGCCTCTTCTCCGAGCTCGATCTCGGAACCGGGGCCGCTCCGTCGGTAGTCGTCGACACCGGCGTCAATGCCAGCCGGACGATTTCGCGTCAAGCAATCGCGTGGATCGTCGCCGTCATGGCGCTCGCAGGCGCGCTTGTCCTGGTTGCATTTGGTGGCCCGCCGAGGCGTCCGACCGGATTCCTCCGGCGCGCAGCCGGGCATGCGCGCCCGGTCGACGCCGTCGTCGGGCTGGTGCTCGTCGGCTGGTGGGTGCTGTCGCCCGCCTTCTGGGACGACGGCTGGGTCGCTACGCGAGAGCGAATGTTCGAATCCGCGCGAGGCTTCTCGAACTACTACGACTCACTCGCGGGATTCCTTCCGGTCGCCTACTGGCTCGAGTGGACTCAGCACTGGCTGACGCAGAGCGTCGAGGAGCTACTCGTGCTGCGACTACCCTCGCTCACCCTGCTTGCGGCGACGTGGGTGCTCTGTCGGTGGGTGTTCTCGCGGGTCGCATCGTCGAGCTCTCCGGCGCTCTGGGCGCTCGCAGCAACGTTTCTCGCAGGCGCTCTGGCGGGCGGAATGACACTCCGTCCCGAGCCGGTGACCGCGTTCTTCGTCGTCGCCGTGCTCGCCTGCACGGTTCGCTTCCGGGAGCGTGAGAGCACCGGGCCGCTCGCTCTGGCAACGGTCCTCGTTCCTTTCGCGATCCTCGGTCACCCGGCCGGTGTCCTGACTCTGGCGCCGCTGCTCGTGTCGGCACCGAGCATCTTCCGCTGGGCTCGAGCAAACGTCGCCGTCGCGGGAACGCTGCTCACGTCGGGACTCGCGCTCTTCGCGGTACTCGCGTTCGTCGGCTCCGATCTCACCCAACGCCGCGCCGACGCCCAGTGGACCCGCACCTACGGGCCTCATGCCGACTGGCGGGACGAGTTCCTGCGCTACTCGCTGCTCCAGGACTACGCGTACGGAACCCCGATGCGCCGCGCGTTCGTGGCCCTGGTCGGGCTCGCGGTGCTCGCGTTCCTCCTCCGACGCCGGCGGAACGGGCTCACGGTGCTCGACCTCCCGTCCGCCTCGCTCGGCCTGATGCTCGTCCTCCAGCTCGCCACCCCGAGCCGTCACCCGTTTCAGTTCGGCGCGCTCCTCGGAATCGCGGCGGTCGCGGTGGCAGCCGAAACCGTACGCCTGCGCGAGACGGCCGAGAGCTCGACCGGCTGGCGCGCGCGTCCGTTCATCGTGCTCGCCGCGGCGACGCTCGCCGCATCCTGGGCGTGGTCGCCACGACACGGATGGAATCCACTCGACCTGCGAACTCTCGAGTGGACACTCGCGGTCGAGGACTCGCTCCCGCTTCAGTCGCTCGCGGTGGGCCTGCCGCTGCTTCTCCTCGCCGGCGCGCTCCTGCTGTCACGCGGCGCGGCACGTGCTGTCGCACCGTGGCGAGTTGCCGCGTGGACCGCGCCAGTTCTCGCGGTCCCGCTGATGGCGTTCACCGCCACCGTTCTCGTTGCCGATGCGATCAAGACCGACGGCTGGACACTGACACGGCAGAACTTGGACACGCTCCGCGGCGACCTCGGCTGCGGCCTGGCGGACGACGTGCACGTCGCCGACCGGAGCACGCTGCGCGCCCTTCCGGTCGCGGCATCGGGGGTCGAGCCATCGGCATCGCAGGCATCCGTAGACGGACGCCCACCGTTCGTCCTCGACCCGTTGCGACGAGGTATCGACCGAACCCCATGGCTACGCCTTCCGCCGGACCGCCGCTACGGACTCGTCGTCTTTTCCCCGCTACCGATGGGAGACGACGAACGTCTCGTCGTCGAGTCCGGGCACTCGACTGGGACGGGAGTCGACCGTCTCGAGGGATCGGCGTTACGGCCGGAAGTCGTCGAGGAGGTGTACTCCGACACATCGACGCAGCACTTCTTCGGTCCGAGTGAGGTACCCAGACCCCATCCCCAAGCGAACGTGATTCGGGTCGTGCGCGTCGAAGGCGCCGAGCTCGACGGCTCGCCCTTGGTGACGGCGCCGGTGACGTTCGCGACAAAGCCGCTCGTCGAGGAGCTGAGACCGGAGGAGTCACGGTCGCTCGTGCTGCCGCCGATCGTTCCGTACCTCCCATGTGTGCGGCTGCCGCGTCTCGGGAACGGCGTCGTCGAGGTGCCGTCGCACATCGTCTCGGCGAACATCGAGTTCACGCCACTCGGTAGCTCGACGAGCCCGTTCGTCGGTCTCTTCGACCTCTACCCGATCGAGCGACTGCCCTGGACCGACGCAGGCCGCGCTCCCGACGAAATCACGGTCTTCCGGATCGACCAAGAGATACCGGGCGCCGCGCTTGCTCCTCCCGAGCGGTCCGCCTCGTAGGTCCCGCCAGTCAGACCTCGACGGCCCCGCGGAGGAAGGCGACGATCTCGCCCGTCGTCGCACCCGGTCCGAACACCGCCGCCACACCGCCGCCCTTCAGCTCGTCCGCGTCGTCCGGCGGAATCGTCCCGCCGACGACTACGAGCACATCCTCGGCTCCGTTCTCCTCGAGCCCGGCGACGATGCGAGGAACGAGCGTCATGTGCGCGCCGGAGAGAATCGAGACGCCGACGGCATCCGCGTCTTCCTGGATGGCGGTCTCGACGATCTGCTCCGGTGTCTGATGGAGACCGGTGTAGATGACCTCCATACCCGCGTCGCGAAGCGCTCTCGCGATGATCTTGGCGCCGCGGTCGTGGCCGTCCAGGCCCGGCTTCGCGATCACCACCCGGATCTTCCTGCCCGGCACATCGGCAGAATACCGCGGTGCGTCTGAACGTCATCGGGTCCTCCCCCGCGTGGCCGAACCCGGGAAGCGCCCACTCGGGCTACGTGCTCGAGGTCAACGGCACGCGCGTCCTACTCGACTGCGGGCCCGGGGTGCTCGGCCGGCTGCGCGAGACGGAGCTCTGGCCACGGATAGACGCGATCGCGATCACGCACTTCCATCTCGACCACTGGGGCGATCTCGTCCCGTGGGTCTGGGGAAGCTTCTACCTCTCCACGAACGGCCCCGTGCCCAAACCCGAGCTCTGGGTGCAGCCGGGCGGATCGGAGTTCCTGGCCGGGCTCGGCGAGCGACTGGGCTTTCCGGACATGTTCGAGCGGACCTTCGAGCTGAGCGAGTACGAGCCGGATACGCCGTTCGCGATCGGGCCGCTCACGGTGATCCCGACGCGCGTTCCCCATTACACGCTGCAGACCTACGCGTTCAGGGTCGAAGGGGACAACCGCGCCCTCGTCTACTCGGGAGACTCGGGGCCGTCGGAGGATCTGGTCAAGGCCGCTCGCGACGCCGACCTCTTCGTGTGCGAGGCGACGCTTCTACGGGGCGAGCTCGACGGCCAGCCGCGCGGACACCTTTCGCTGGACGAAGCCGTGGATGCGTTCGAAGCCTCGGGCGCGAGGCGTCTCCTCGTGACGCACCGGCCGTGCGAGCTCGCGACGCCCGAGAAGTACGAGCTCGCCTACGACGGGCTGGAGCTCGAGGTCTAGCACCGAGCGCGGCCCGCGGGAAGCGTGGCATCACGTCGGTAGGCGCCCGGCGACGAGCACCGACTGCCCGAAAGGCGGCCGCCAGCGGTCCTCGATCATTCGCGTAAGCGGGATCACCGCACGATCCCAGGCCCGGAGAGCCAATCCCTTGCGAGGTCGCATGCGCAGAGCCCTCATTCCGACCGTCCACATAACCAGTCCGGGAGCGTTCACGTAACGACACTCGATGACGGTGAGACCGGCTGCCGTGAAGGCCTCACGAGCCGACTTCGCCGTGTACCTGCGGTAATGCCCGATCGCCCGGTCGAAGCGGCTCATGGCGAACGGGAACGCCGGCACGAACATCGCGACGACGCCGCCCGGCATAAGAAGCCGCGCTGCGGAACGGAGCGCGGCGACATCGTCCGCTATGTGCTCCACCACGTTGAGCGCGACCACGCACGAGTGGTCGGCGGGCGAAACGTCGAGCAGGTCGACCTCTTGCACGGTGACGCGAGGATCCGTCGCAAAGCGTTCGCGAAGGAGGTCGACCAAGCACGGATCGACTTCGCTTACGGTCAGCTTCGCCACGCCGGTCTCGAGCCACGCTGTGGCGAACGTTCCCGTCCCACTCCCGATCTCGATCGGATCGTCGCCCAGGTAGGGCACCACGAGCGACGCAACCCACGCGTTGTAGTTCTGTGCGCCTTCGAGCGCGTCGAGGACCGCGTGCTGGAGCGACGTCATCTAGCCGACCCGGCAGCGGAGCAGCGTCCGTACGACGCGGAGCCCGTCGATCGCGGTCAGCTTCTTTCCTTCCTCACGCGACCGGGCGCGATAGGTGATCGGCACTTCGTAGATGCGCGCTCCCGCCCGCAGCACGCGCGCGGCGATCTCGGGCTCGATCGCAAAGCCCCGTTCCTTGAGCTTCAGCGATCGGAAGAGCTCTGTCCGCATCGCCTTGTGACCGGTCATGACGTCCGAGATCCAGCAGTCGTAGAGCAAGTTGGTCACGAAGGTGACGAACTTGTTGCCCATGACGTACCAAAAGCCGTACGACGAATGCGCGTGCCATGCGCGCGTCCCGAAGACCACGCTCGCATCCCCTGCGAGGAGTGGCTCCAGCATCCGTCCGAGATCGGATGCTCGGTACTCGAGATCGGCGTCCAGCACGGCTGCGAACTCTCCGGTCGCATGGGACAGAGCGGTCCGCACCGCAACACCCTTCCCCCGATTGCGATCGTGGAACGCCACTTTCATCGCTGTCGGCCACGTGCCGTCCCGAAGCAGCTGCGCCGTGCCGTCGTTCGACCCGTCGTCGACGACGACGAGCTCCCGCTCGACCGGGAGGACGGCCTCGAGCGCGTCGGCGATTGCCGCCTCGATCGTTCGGCGCTCGTTGTAGACAGGCATCAGGATCGAGAGCCCGACAGGCACTGACGGAACCTAGCGCCCGTGCCGGAGGTTCGAGCCAGCCCGGAGGGCGCGGAGTCGGTTCCCCCTCAAAGGAGGGATCCCCTGGTCGTCGTCCTTCGGCGAATAGACACGGACGACCGTCGGAGTGTCACACCGTCGTCGGCGTCGGCCCCTACCCTGGCAGTGAGTCGTGTCGCAGAGTGACAACTGGGAACACCATTGGAGCGAGTTCGAGCGGTCGGCCGCCAGGAACCCGGCGCAAGACTTCCGGCGCCGGCTGGTGACGCGGCTGCTCGCGGACGGTGAGGAACCGCGCCGCATCCTCGACATCGGTTCGGGCACAGGCGATCTGCTGGCGTCCCTTCGTGCCGAGTACCCACGGGCCGAGCTACGCGGGATCGAGTTGAGCCGCTCGGGGATCGAGAGCGCGCAGCAGAAGGTGCCTGATGCGGTCTTCCTCCAGCGAGACCTGACGCAAGCCGAGCCTCCTCCGCCCGAGCATGGCGGCTGGGCGACCAACGCGGTCTGCTCCGAGGTACTCGAGCACGTCGACGACCCGCGCCTGCTGCTGGAGGTGAGCAGGGGATTCCTCGCTCCAGGCTGCCGTCTGGTCGTCACGGTCCCCGGAGGGCCGATGACCGCGTACGACCGTCACATCGGGCATCGCAGGCACTTCCAGCCGCGCGAGCTCGCGGACGTGCTCCGGGCAGCGGGATTCGAAGTGCTTCGCGCGACCGGCGCCGGCTTTCCCGTCTTCAATCTCTACCGTCTTCTCATGCGGGCACTCGGAAATCGCCTGATCGATGTTGCCGGCTCCGGGGAGCCGTCAGCCGTCGCGAGGGCGGCTATGGGTGCGTTCGCCGCGCTCCTGCGCTCGAATACGAGGTTGTCGCGTCACGGCTGGCAGATCGTCGCCGTAGCGCGGGCTCCGCGCTCCGCGCAGGAGCACGTCCGTGCGTAGTTCTGCAGTTCGGTTCTGTATCGCGCTCAACGGCGCGGCCCTTCTTTCGCTTCTCGCCTTCGAACTCGTTCCGGACGACCTCGACGTTCGGACCGACATCGTCGGCTACCCGACGTACGCGAACTTCAACGTCAATCGCTACTTCTGGGCGTACGGCTTCACCGTCGTTCTCTTCCCACTTCTCACGTTCGGGATCTTCCTCGCCCTGACGCGTGTGTTCGCGCATTCGGAGAGGCCGCGTGGGCCGATTCCGCCTCCGCTCGAGCGCGTCGAGACGACTCCGCCCGTCGTGGGGTGGCGGAAACTGGCCGTCGCTTCCGGACGGGCCTTGCTCGTGGGTTTCGTGCTCGGCCTCGAGGTCGTGATCGCGTCCGACGTGTTGGGCAACAAGGCGCTGTTCGTCCTGACCACGCTCGGCTACTGCGGGACGGTCGCCCTGGTCGGCTGGGGAGCGTCACGACTGAAGCAACGAAACCCGTTCGAGTTCGCGAGCTCGTTGAACACTGCCGTCGTCCCACTGACTCTTGGGCTGCTCTATGCGGTCTCGGAGTCAACGCAGGTGACAGTGAGCGCGACCGGCGCGGTCCACCACTACCCATGGCTTCCGCTCTGGTTGGCGATCGCGTTGACGGCCGGAGTCGCCGGCTGGCTCGGCCGCGCATTCCGACACAGTCGGGGCCCATCCGATCGGAGCGACCTCGAGCGGCGAGCGCTCCTCCTCGTGACCGCTCCCGTCGGCTTGTTCCTTCTCGTCGCCTATCTCCCGGGTGATCTCGGCACGATCAATCTCTTCGAGGAAGGGCAGATTCTCGCGGGCGCCGAGATCGTCCGCGACGGCGCTTTCCCGTGGCGCGACATCCTGGTCGTGCACGGCTTGCTGCACGACATCGGGACCGGCCTGTTCGGCTCAGCGGTGATCGAGGACAGCCGTTGGGGGGTCGTCGCCGGGGAGAAGCTGCTCATCCTGCCCCTCTCGTGGGTCGCGCTCTACTACCTGTGCGCGTACCTCTTCTGGTCGAACTGGCTCTTCCTGCTCGGGTCGCAGATTCTCGTCGTCACCGGAAGCCTTTTCGTAGTCCACTACCGCCTCGGCCTGATCCCGCTCGTGCTGTTGTTGCTCGCGGCTCTCTTTCATCGGCCGACGGTGATTCGCGCGGTCGCATTTACGTCGCTCCTCTTCGTGCAGTTGATCGTGACGCCCGAAGCACTCTGGGCCGCGCCCATGTACTTGCTCGTGATCGTCCTGTTCGAGCTCTCCTACCGCGACACGGCGCGCAGGTTCGCCGAGAACTTCCGGCGGACCCTGCTCATCGTGGCGAGCGCGGGCGTGCTCGGGCTCGCCTGGTCCCTCTTCCTGCTGGCAAACAGCGCGTTGGACGACTTCGTTTTCAGCTACCGCGCTTTCATCCCCGGCCACCAGCTAACGGGGGGCGTCCCGCTCGGGACGTACCTGCCGGTTCTGCACCCGGCCAACGTGGGCGAGCACTACGAGGAGTTTGCGATCCTCGCTCCGGTCGTACTCATCCTCGCAGCGCTCCTCTACTTCATCGTCCGCACCCGTCAGCGCCGCCCACTCGCGATCTCCGACTGGGTGATGCTCGCGGCGGTGGCATTCGTTCTTCCGTACTACGCCAAGTTTCTCAGCCGGACCGATCACGTCTACCACTCGTTCGCGATGGCCGTGCCGGTGCTGCTCTACGTCTGTTATCGCGCCATCACCTTCGGGGAGAAGCGCCTCGCGAGCGTTACGAAGTCGCGCGGCGCACCGTGGTTTCCGACAAGGCACGCGATCACGTTCCCGATCCTGCTCGTCTTGCTTTTGACAGCACCTGTCGGTCTGGGCGCCGCGGTTCGGAGTGTTCAGTACCACTTCGCGCCTGACGTCGCCGAGGAGCCCGAGCTCGAGCTGCTCGGCTATGCGAGGAGGGGGGAAAATGATGTCACGTTGATCCGCGACGTCGGCCGGGCGCTCGACCCGTTGCTCGAGCCCGGAGAGGCCGTGTTCGACTTTTCGAACACACCGGGCCTCTTCCACTACTTCCTCGATCGACCGGCGAGCAATCGCTACTACCACATAAGCATCGCGATCCGGCAACGGACGCAGACCGATCTCATTCGCTTGCTCGACGCCGCGCGTCCAAAGGCTGTCGTGTATGCGGCTTCAGGCTTGGGGGGGTCGCCGTCCGTCTGGGACGAGGTTGCGAACCAGGTCCGCCACTACGACGTCAGCGAGTATCTGCTGGATCACTATGTGCCCGTGCGCGAGTCGCGCACCTTCATCTTGATGCGTCGCCGAGACGACGGAGCGCGCGCCCGGCGGGAGCTCTACTTCAGAACGCCGCCGTGCGACTGGGGCTACACCCCGAACTTCCTCAGCCCTGCGCCCGCGCAGGACGCCAAAGCGACGGACGTCCCTTTCCGCGAACTCGACCCTGTTCTCCGCATCCGAGGCTGGGCCGTCGACGCTCGAGGTCGGCCCGCAAAGGCGGTCGTCGCGACGCGGGACGGGAGGATCGTCGCCCGAGTCCGCCCCGATCAGCCTCGTCCCGACGTTTCTTTTCAGCTGAGCGCGACTGAATCTCGCGACTCCGGCTTTGGAATCGTCCTGCCGATCGAGAAGGACTCCGATGCGGACCTCGGCAGAATTCGGATCTACGCCGTTTCGGGTTCGGGCAAGAAGCAGGAGCTCTTCCTGACTCCGAACGCCGCAAGGGCACCAAGTAACGCGCTCAATGCCGTCGAAATCGAGGGCAACCCGCCGTCAGAGCTTCACGGCGCGGTCGAGGCAGCGGGCGTCGAGAAGCCTTTGGCACTTCGTCTTCCAGCCGACGCGGACACGTACAGCTGGCTTGCAGTGCGCACGATGCGGCATCTGCAGCCGGGACGTTTCGAGCTTACCGACCGGCTCGATCAGAGCCCCTTCGGGAATCGCATCATTTCGTTCAAGACGCTCGGCCGAGATGAAACGAGCGCCCTGCTGCGAGTAGGTGCATGCCCCCAGTGGCGTGGGTACTCCCGCGACGTCTACCTCTTGACCGGACCCGTCCAGGACATCCGCGAGATCCGGCTCGTGCGCTGAGCGCTACGCGGCCGAGCGCCGAGCGTCGTCAGCCTCGAGCGCATACCCCGCGGCCTCGCCGTCGCGGTGGAACATCTTCACGGTGTCGAGCGAGAACTCGTCGAGGTCATAGCCGAGCCCGGGCAGTCGTGCGAGGATCCCGTCGGTCACGGTGATCACATGGCAACCGATGGCGTCGGCTTGGACGACGTTCAAGACCTCGCGCGGGCTCGCCCAGATCAGCTCCAGGCGCGGATACGGCGCCAAGGCCCGGAGCGCCGAGGCCATGATCGGTATCGGATCACGTCCCGTGTCCGCGATGCGTCCCGCGAACACCGAGACGTAGCCCGCGGGGCCGTCAGCAAGCCAGCTCGCCGCGTCCTCGACCTGAGGAACGGTCATGACGGCCGTCACGTTCACCTTGATCCCGTCTCTGGCAAGCCTCCGTGCAACTCGCTCCATCGACTCGCGTCGCGTGTTCGTGACGGGCACCTTGACGAAAACGTTCTCGCCCCAGTCCGCGATCAGTCGCGCTTGCCGCTCGATCTCGCCCAGATCGTCGGCGATGACTTCGAACGAGATCGGAAGGTCGGGCACGAGCTCGAGGAGCTCTTTCGCGAACCGCGGGTAGTCGTCGACGCCGGCCGCGCGCATCAACGTCGGGTTGGTCGTGAAGCCCTTGATCCAGGGCTCCCGGCAACGCTGCTCGACCGAGGCGCGATCTGCGCCGTCGGCGAATATCTTGACGCGCAGCGAGTCGACGGAGGCCGTCACCGCTTCTCCTGCGCGAGGATCCAGGCCGCCGCCTCGCCGATCGTTCGCACCGTCACGTCCGGGTGCTCGGGCACCGTCTCACTGTACTGCCGGTTCAGGAAGACGGTAGTGCAGCCGGCTCGTCTCCCCGCTTCCACGTCTCGCCAGCGATCGCCGACCATATAACTGGCCGCCAGATCGAGGTCGTGACGCTCTGCCGCGGCGACGAGCATTCCGGGCTTGGGTTTTCGGCACGGACAGCCGTCCTCGTCGTCGTGCGGGCAGACGACGATCTCGGCGAGCTGCAGCAGCTCTCGCAGACGTTGGTTGATCCGCTCGACCGCTGCCGCCGACTGCGTGCCGCGAGCGATCTCCGGCTGGTTCGTGACGGCGACGAGCGGGAATCCTCGAGCCACGAGTGCGTCACAGGCATCGGCTGCTCCCGGCTCGAGCTCGAGCTCTTCGTGGTCTCGGATCGAGCCCGGCAGACCGTCGTTCACGAGCGCGCGGATGAGCGTGCCGTCACGGTCGAGGAAGACGGCTCCCCTGTCGACTCGGCTCACAGCAATCCGGCGCGCGCGTCCGCGACGAGCGCCGTCATCGACTCGCGCAGCGCCTCTCGGGACGTGCGCGACGGTGCCCAGCCGAGACCACGGATGCGCTCGATCGAGAGCCGAACCACGGGTACATCGCCCTTCCAACCGCGTTCGCCACCCGTGTACTCGTACCGGACGTCCTTCGGCTCGAGGCCGACGCACTCCGCTGCCAGATCGGCGATCTCCGCGACCGTGACGTAGTCGCCCGTTGCGACGTTGTACACGCCGTAGGACCCATTGCTGCCGTTCGCCGCGAGCATGGCGTCGATCACGTCGTCGACGTGAATGTACGACTTGCTCTGCGTTCCATCGCCCAGGATGCGGAGCCGGGTCGGGTCCGCCACGAGCGCACGCACGAAGTCGAGGCCGACGCCGTGGGTCTGCAACGACCCGACCACGTTTCCGAAGCGGAACGCACGTCCCGACAAGCCGAACATGAAGCTGTAGGCGGAGATCAACGCTTCCCCCGCGAGCTTGCTGGCGCCGTAGGTCGAGATCGGCACGAGTGGGCCCCAGTCTTCGTCGGCCTCGGTCTCGCCGAGGTCCCCGTATACGCCGCTGCCCGATGCGTAGAGGATCCTCTCGATACCCGCGACGCGCATCGCCTCGAGCACGTGGTGGGTAAGCAGAGTCCCCTCGTCGAAGTCGATGCTCGGCTCGGTCGCCGCCCGCGCGATGTCGGGGTTCGAGGCAAGGTGCACGACGGCGTCGTGACCGCCGCGCGGCCTCGATGACCGTCTCCAGGTCCTTGACGTCCGCGCGAACGATCGCGAGGCGCCCGTCGCCGGCGCGCCGCTCGAGGTGAACCTCGCGTCCCGACGAGAAGTTGTCGTAGACCGTCACTGCTTCGACGGATGCATCCGAGAGCAGGCGGTCGACCAGGTGACCGCCGATGAAGCCCGCCCCGCCGACGACGAGCCAGCGAGCGTGCTTCGCACGTCTGTCGCTCAGCGGAGCGACTCCCACTTCGCCGTCTGAGCCTGGAGTGCAGGGTGGCTCACGAGCAGGTGCCAGACGACGGCGCACATGCCTTCGGTGTGGGGAGTCACCCGCTCGTCGCTCGCAACTGGAACGAGCACCGATTCGTCCGCGACCGCGCGGGTGTAGCCACCGTCGCGGCCCACCACCCCGAACACCCTCGCGCCGGCCCGCTGCGCTGTCTCAAGAGCCCGAACCAGATTCACCGACACCCCGCGTTCCTCGCTCCCGCCGCCGACCGAGAAGACGAGCACCCCGTCTCCTTCTCCGACACGAGAGCCCTCGAGCCAGGCCGCAAGCGCACCGTCCCAGCCGTCGTCGTTGATTCGCGCGGTCAGCTCGGCGACGTTGTCCGTCGGCGCATACGCCTCCAGCCTGCACAGCTTCCGGAAGTCCGCGGCGGCGTGCGACGCGTGCGCGGCGGACCCGCCTACGCCGAGGACGAAGAGCCGGCCGCCGCCGTCGCGAATCGCCGACAGCGCACGCGCCAGCCGTTCGACGGCGGCCGCGTCGAGCCGCCTGGCAATCTCGGCCGTCTCCGCGAGGTACGTCTCGGAGAACGACGTCATCCCGCGCCGCCCTCCTTCCGGCAGACGGCAAAGGTATTGAGGCCGAATTTGTGCCGATAGCACCGGATCCGACTCGGCAGGAAACCAGCCTCGACGAGCAGCGGCCAGAGATCGCGGGGGTCGTAGTAGCGCTTGTGGTCGTCCATCTCTTCGGGCGGGCTCAGGTGCAGCCGGAACGCGGACAACTCGAGGTAGCGCTTACCACGCCAACTGGGGACGTTGAGGAGGCCGACGCCGCCGGGGCGAAGAATCCGATGGAAGGCTCGCACGGCCTCGAGCGGCGCGGCGAGATGCTCGAGCACCGAGATGCAAAGGACGACGTCGAGGGAGTCGTCCTCGATCTGCTCGAGCGACTCCGGGAAGGCGACCCTCGGATCGCCGTGACCCGCGGATTCGAGACCAGGTCCGGCGCCAGAGCCACGTCTACGAGGACCGCCGAATCGAGCTCGTCCAGGACGGTACGCACGAACCGAGCGTCATAGCCGCAGCCGAAGTCGCCGAGTCGCTTCCCCGCCAAGCTTCCGGTGCGGCGCCGAATCGCCCGCGCCGAGAGCCAGGTGCCGAAGCGGTCGACCGTGGACAACGTGCGGTCTTGGCCGAAGGCGGTGTCGCGGACGTGCTCGGACCGCTCAGACATCGCGTCTCAGCCGCTCGCTGAGCGCCGCCGCGTGCAGGATCAGCGTGAACGCGAAGGTCGTGAAGCCGACGATCATCGCGAGCAGCCCCGTCACGGCGAGGTGGTGCACTGGACCGGGATTCGTCGGCAGCGAGAGCCCCTCGCTCACGTAGTCCACGATCAGGGGGACGGTGAGAGCGATCCCGAGCAGGAACGAGAATGCGCAGCCGGCGACCGTCCGGCTGTAGGGAAACAGGGCGAGCCAACGCCTTCTCGCGTGACCCGTGTAGTCGTACAGCACCTGGGCGAGCGCGCCGAAGTACAGGTACTGGAGCCCGACGACGGTGAGCGTGAGGCCCGCGAGCATCCAGTAGAGGGACAGCGTCACCGGGCCGATCGTGATCGGCCCGAAGCTGAGCGGCAGCGTGATGAGGAGCCCGATCGCGAGCAGGACGATGCCCGGCCTCAGCACGAAGAAGTCGGCGCCGTTGACGAACATCGCGCGGAGGTTGATCCACGCCGCCTTCCAGGGAGCGAACCAGCCGGCCCGCTTGTGGTGGCTCATCCGGCCTTCCTGGTCCTTCAGGAAGCGAACCGGCACCTCTGCCGTCCGAAGCTCCATGCGTACCGACTTCAGCACCATCTCGGACGCGTACTCCCACGACTGCGACTGCAGGTTCATGCGAATCAGCGCGTCCCGAGAGATCGCGCGCATGCCGCAATGGATGTCGGAGAACGAGCTGCGGTAGAGCAGGTTGAGGATCCAGGTCGTGACCGGAGTGCCGAGGTATTGGTGCAGGAAGGGCATCGCGCCCTTCTCGATCGAGCCGCGCCAACGCGATCCCATCACGTACTCGTAGCCCTCGCGGAGCTTCTCCACGAACGGTGCGAGCTGGCGGAAGTCGTAGGTGCAGTCTGCGTCGCCCATGAGGATGTAGCGCCCGCGCACGTACGGGAGAGCGTCGAGGTACGCGCGTCCGAGACCTCGCCTCGGCGTTTGCAGCACGCGGGCGCCGTGCGCCAGCGCGATCTCTGCGGTTCGGTCGTTCGAGCTGTCCACGATGAGAACCTCGCCCACGACGCCTGCGGATTCGAGGCCCTGTCGACACCAGTCGACGAACTCGCCCACGGTGATCTCCTCGTCGAGGGCGGGAATGACGATCGAGAGCTCCGGTTCGGCGACGTCGTTCGCGGGTACGAGGAGCCGAACGTCTGGGTCGAGCCCATCGCCGGCAGCGTGCACGGCGGCCATGGTCCGAGTCTCGCCGACGGCCATCGCGCAAGCACGTTAGCGGGTCGTCGAGACGGCTCGCGCCGCACGCCTCGCTAGTCTCCGAGCCCGTGCTGATCACCCGAACGCCGCTTCGAGTGACGCTCGCAGGCGGCGGCACCGACCTGCCGTCCTACTTCTCCAGCCGCCCTGGCTTCGTGATCTCGGCGGCGATCGACAAGTACGTGTACATCGGCCTCAACCGGACGTTCACCGACGACTACTTCCTGAAGTACTCGGCGCTCGAGCGGGTCTCACGCGCAGACGACATCGAGCACCCGATCATCCGTACGGCGCTGCAGCTGCACGACATCGGGCCGTCCGTCGAGATCGTCAGCCTCGCGGACATCCCCGCCGGAACCGGCCTCGGTTCGTCGGGCTCGTTCACCGTCGGCCTGTTGCGCGCGCTCTACGCGTGGAAGCGCGAGCACGTGACCGCCGGCGACCTCGCTGACGAGGCCTGCCGAGTCGAGATCGATCTTCTCGGCAGACCGGTCGGGAAGCAGGATCAATACATCGCCGCATTCGGCGGCGTCACCTGCTTCGAGTTCCACGAGGACGGCCGCGTGCCGGTCTCGCCCCTCGACATCCGGACGTCGGCGATGCACGAGCTCGAGGAGCGCCTCCTGATGTTCTTCACGGGGAGCTCGCGAACAGCCGATGCGATCCTGGACGATCAGCGCCGCCGGACCGAGGAGGGAGACGAGTCGATGATCGAGAGCATGCGCCGAGTGGAGGAAATCGGACTCCGCATCCGCGACGCGCTCCAAGCCGGTGATACGGCACGGTTCGGCGAGCTCATGCACGAGCACTGGCTCGAGAAGCGCGAGCGCTCCCAAGGCATGTCAAATCCCGACATCGACCGCTGGTACGAGACCGGGATCGCCAACGGAGCCGTGGGCGGCAAACTCACGGGCGCAGGAGGAGGTGGCTTCCTCGTCTTCGTGGCGGAGGATCCCGCGGCTCTCCGCGCGGCGATGAGCGCCGAGGGACTAGCCGAGGTCAGGTTCGGCTTCGACCACGACGGCTCGAGCATCGTCGTTCGTGCCTGAGCGGAAGCAAATCGAGCCACCCCTGGTCGTGATCCTCGCCGGCGGGCTCGGGACCCGCATGCGCGATCGGGCAGGCGAGTTGCCGAAGGCGCTGGTCGAGGTCGCCGGTGAGCCATTCGCACACCACCAGCTGCGCCTTCTCGCAGGCCAGGGCGTACGCGAGGTCGTGTTCGTGATCGGATTTCAGGGGGAGAAGCTGCGCGCTGCCATCGGCGACGGAAGCCGATTCGGGCTGAGCGTCGGGTACGTCGACGAGGGCGAGGAGCTCCACGGAACCGGCGGCGCGCTCCGCTACGCCCTCGACGCGGATGCGCTGGCCGACCCGATGGCGGTTCTGTACGGCGACTCGTACCTTCCGATCGAGCTCGCCCCGGTGTGGGTGGCCTTTGCTGAGTCGGGACGACTTGCGCTGATGACCGTGCTCCGGAACGAGGATCGCTGGGACCGATCGAACGCGGTGGTCGAGGACGACGTCGTCGTGTTGTACGACAAGCGTCCCGAGGCGCGAACTACGCGGATGGCGTGGATCGACTACGGCCTGACGATCCTCTCGCGCGACGTGGTCGAGGACATCCCCCCCAGCTCCGTCGTCGATCTCGGCGATGTCTACCGGCAGCTCAGCGTCCGGGGGGATCTCGCCGCGTTCGAGACGACGACGCGCTTCTACGAAGCCGGCTCGCCCGGTGGCATCGCCGAGCTCGAGCGCTATCTGGAACGCAAGGACGCGACCGCGTGAGCTTCCCGTCTCTGGCCGAGCCGCTCTCGGGAGCTCGCATCCGTGCCTTCGGCCTCTCCTGGTGGGCGGTGGCGGTCTGGGTCGGTGCGACGGTCTACTCGGTGTTGCTGTCGATCGAGGCCGTTCGCGAGCATCATCGCTTCGAGACGTTCCTCGACCTAGCCGTGTACGACCAGCTCCTGTGGCTGCTCGCGAACGGCCACGAGCCCTTCTCGACAGTCATCTCGCGACCGCTGCTCGGAGGCCACTTCCAGCCAGGGGTCGCGCTGCTCACGCCGCTGTACTGGCTCGACCTCGGCGTCCCCGCTCTGCTCACGGCCCAGTCGGTCGCGCTCGCTCTCACCGCTCCCGCCCTCTATGCGCTCGCGCGAGCGTACGGTGCGTCACCTCCGCTGGCCGCGGTGCCCGCGTTTCTGTGGCTCGTCTGTCCGTGGGTCGCGTCGGTCAACCTGTTCGAGTTTCGTCCCGATCCGTTCGCGCCGGCGCTGATCGTCGTCAGCGTGCTCACGGCCGTCCAGCGTCGGTATGTGTGGCTCGCCGTCACCGCCCTGCTCGCGCTCAGCCTGAAAGAAGATGTCTCCCTCACGTATGTGATGCTCGGGATCGTCCTCGCGCTCCAGGGATTCCGGCGGGTCGGGGGGTTGCTCGCACTGGGATCGGCCGCGTGGTTCGTCGTTGCGACCGCAGTCGTCAACGCCTCCGGCGGCGCCAACGAGGCCTTCGGGCGGCGGTTCGCGGGCGAGCGTGGAGACTCTGTCGGAGACGCGCTCGTCTGGGCCGTCACGCATCCGTTCGACACTCTCGGCGATTTCGTCCGAGACAGCCTGGGCGGATTGCTGCTGCTCGTCGTGTCCACGGGCGGCCTCGCGCTCCTCGCACCCGTCTGGATGCTCCTCTCGCTGCCGACGGCACTACACAATGCGCTCTCCGCGCACGGCCCCCAGCACGAGCTCCACTTCCACTACCACCTCGGGACCCTGACCGGCTTCTTCGTGGCAGCGGCGATCGGCGCGGCTCGCGTTCCCGGCCTCGGCCGACCGGCGCGGCTTGCCGTGCTCGTCGTCGGGTTCGCGGCAATCGTCACCGCTTTCGCCGGAGGGCTCTCCGTCCATCAGGATCTCGCGCACCCGCGGCCGAGTCATGCGGCTTCGGCAGAGCTCGCGCTGGCACGCATTCCGAACGGCGTTTCCGTCGCAGCGACGCCCAGCCTGCTCCCACACCTCAGTCAGCGAGTCGAGATCTACTCGCTTCCGGAGCCGTTCGTTCCGCTCGACTGGGGTGGTTCCCTCGCTCCCGCCGAATTCGCCGAACGCGCGAGGGGCGTGCGCTTCGTCGCCTACCTCGAGCGGGACATCTCCCCGTCAGGGGGCTACTCGGCATCCGAGGATCTTCCCTCGGTGCGGCGACTGCTGCTTCGGTCTGGGTTCGTCGAGATCGCCCGGGTCGGACGGGTTCACATTCTGGAACGCCCCCTGCCATGAGCACGCACTCGGTCGCGTCGCCGATATCCGCTGCGCGCTTGCGTGTGTCGAGTCTCTCGCCGTGGGCGGCCGCCGTGTGGCTCGGCGCTGCGCTGTACGCGGTTCTGCTCTCGATCGAGTCCGTTCGAGAGTTCAGGAGGTTCGAGACGCAGTGGGATCTTGCGATCTACGACCAGCTCCTGTGGTTGCTCGCGCACGGGCACGAGCCCTTCTCGACGGTCATCACCCGGCCGATGCTGGAGGCGCACTTCCAGCCGGCGCTCGTCCTCTTGACCCCGCTGTACTGGCTCGATCTCGGCGTTCCGGCCCTCCTCACCGCGCAGTCGATCGGGCTTGCGCTCACCGCCCCGGCGCTCTTCGCGCTCGCGCGCCACGCGGGAGCCTCGCCCGCCCTCGCGGCGCTCCCCGCATTCCTCTGGCTCGTCTGTCCGTTCGTGGCATCGGTGAATCTCTTCGAGTTCCGGCCCGACCCGTTTGCACCGCCCCTCTCTCCTCAGCTCCTCCCGGACTACAAGGCGTCACGTCTTCTCTCCACCTCCCCCTCTCTCTCCTCTCTCGCGCTGCTCGCTCCGTCGTGGATGCTGCTCTCGCTCCCGACGGCGCTGCACAACGCTTTGTCCGCGTATGGCGTGCAGCACGATCTCGTCCATCACTATCACCTCGGAACGCTGACCGGCCTCTTCGTCGCCTCGGCCGTCGGTGTCGGTCGGCTCCAGCGGCTCAGCGGGAGGCGAAGGCTCCCGGCGTACGCTCTTGCGGCGGTCGCCGCACTCGTCGCAGTCGGCGTGGGACGCTCGGTCCATGACCCTCTCGGTCGTACCATCCCGGAGGAGGCCACTGCGATCGAGCGCGCGCTCGAACGGATCCCCGAAGACGCCTCGGTCGCAGCGACCTGGAGCCTCGTCGCGCACCTGAGCCAGCGCGTCGAGGTGTACTCGCTCCCGGAGCCGTTTCTCTCCGCCGAGTGGGGCACATCGCTCACGGCTGCCGAGCTCGCCGAGCGCGCAGGGCGCGTCCGGTTCGTCGCCTACCGCGACCTCGATGTCCTGCCTTCTGGCGGCTATTCGCCGCCTGAGACGCTTGCGTCGGTCAAGCGCTTGCTACATCGACTCGGGTTCGTCGAGATCGACCGCGTCGGACGCGTGCACATTCTCGAACGAGCGGCGTCGGAGTCCTAGAAGACCGGCGTCTCGCGCCACACGCCCCACACCTCGCGGAGCGCGTCGCACATCTCGCCGAGTGTCACGTAGTCGCGCGCGGCGTCGACGATCAGCGGCATCAGGTTGACGCCATCCTTCGCCGCCGCCTCGCGGAGCGCCGTGAGCCGTGCCTCGACCGCGGCAGAGTCTCGCCGCGCCCGCACGCCCGCGAGCCGGTCGATCTGCTTCTGCTCCAGCGCAGGGTCGATCTTGAGGATCGGAATCGGGCTCTCGTCCTCGTGAAGGTAGCGGTTCACCCCCACGACGACGCGCTTCCCGGACTCGACCTCCGCCTGGTAGCGGAAGGACGCCTCCGCGATCTCGCGCTGGAAGAAGTTGTCCTTGATCGCCGGGATGACGCCGCCGAGCTTCTCGATCCGGTCGAAGTACTCGTAGGCCTGGGCCTCGAGCGTCGACGTGAGCTCTTCGACGAAGTAGGAGCCGCCGAGCGGGTCGATCGTGTTGACGACGCCCGACTCGTGCGCGATCACCTGCTGTGTCCGGAGCGCGAGCCGCGCTGCTTCCTCGGTCGGGAGCGCGAGCGCCTCGTCGAAGGAGTTCGTGTGCAGGCTCTGCGTCCCGCCGAGCACCGCCGCAAGTCCCTCGAGCGCCGTCCGTACGATGTTCACCTCCGGCTGCTGGGCGGTCAGGGAGACGCCGGCCGTCTGCGTGTGGAAGCGCATCAGCAGGGAGCGCTCCGAGCGCGCGTCGAAGCGCTCGCGCATCTCTCGCGCCCAGATTCGCCGAGCCGCGCGGTACTTCGCGATCTCCTCGAAGAAGTCGAGATGTGCGTTGAAGAAGAAGGAGAGCCTGGGCGCGAAGTCGTCGACGTCGAGGCCGCGCTCGACCGCCGCCTCGACGTAGGCGAACCCGTCCGCGAGTGTGAAGGCGAGCTCCTGCGCCGCGGTCGAGCCCGCCTCGCGGATGTGGTAGCCGGAGATCGAGATCGGGTGGAAGAGCGGCATCTCCCGCGCGCAGAACTCGATCATGTCCACCACGAGCCGCATGGACGGCTCGGGCGGGTAGATCCACTCCTTCTGGGCGATGTACTCCTTGAGGATGTCCGTCTGCGCCGTGCCTCGGAGGCGGTCGCGCGGCACTCCCTGCTGCTCGCCGACACACACGTAGTACGCGAGCAGGATCGCCGAGGGCGAGTTGATCGTCATCGACGTGGACACTTCGCCGAGCGGGATCGAGTCGAAGAGCGTCTCCACGTCCGCCAGCGAGTCGACCGCGACGCCTTCCCTCCCGACTTCGCCGAGCGAGCGGGGGTGATCCGAGTCGTAGCCCATCAGCGTCGGCATGTCGAACGCGGTCGAGAAGCCGGTCTGCCCGTGATCGCGCAGGTAGCGGAAGCGGGCATTCGTCTCCTCCGCTGTCCCGAAGCCCGCGAACTGCCGCATCGTCCACAGGCGGCCGCGGTACATCGACGGGTACACGCCTCGCGTGAAGGGATACTCGCCCGGGTAGCCGAGATCGCGTGCGTAGTCGAGCTCGGTGTTGTCCGGGGCGTAGACCGGCTCGGGCTCGATCCCCGAGATCGTCGACAAGAGCTCGTCCGCGCGCTCGGGCGCGCGCTCGTAGACCTCTTCGCGCCAGGCCGAGACCGAGCCGGAGGTGTCGCGATCTTCGGTCGTCGCCATCGCGCGCATTGTAGGTGCGCACGGCGGGATCCCCCGTGCCCGGCTACCCCCGTCCGGGTGAGCGGTCCGATGGCGTGAACGGGGGATCGCCAGCCGCGAGCGCTCCGCCGACGAAACCGAGGTGCGGCCTGCATATCTCCTCGCGGTTGCCACAGCTGGGCTCGTCCTTGCCGCGCTCGGCGGCGAGTCGGGCACGGCGACCGCCGGAAGCACGGGCTCGTGCGGCTACGACGCGGACGGAAACGACTACACCTACGCGGGTCACCAGTCCAGCCATACGGGGCACGGCGTGCGGGCGACGATCACACCGACGCGGGCTCCGAACGTTGCGGCGGGGCACGTTGCCGGCTGGGTCGGCGTGGGCGGTCCCGGCCAAGGCGCGAACGGTGAGGACGCGTGGCTCCAGGTCGGCATCGCGTCGGTCGAGGCGACGCAACCGTTCCTGTACGCGGAGATCGCACTCGAGGGACGCCAACCGCAGTTCATGCTGCTCCGCGAGGACGTGCGAATCGGCGAGAGCCATCGCGTCGCCGCTCTCGAGATGTCGGGGAAGACCGACTGGTGGCGGGTCTGGGTCGACGGCAGCCCGGCGACGAAACCGCTCCGGATCGAAGGCTCGTCGGGTCGCTGGGCGCCGATCGCGACCGCGGAGAGCTGGAACGGCGGCAAGGGTGCGTGCAACCGGTTCGCGTTCAGGTTCGAGCGGGTCTCGGTGTCCTACGGTGGCGGCGGTTCCTGGCGCCCGTTCGTTTCGGGCCACGAGTTCCTCGAGGGCGGGTACAGCGTGCAGGCGCTGGCGACGGCTCCTGCCGTCGGCGGCACCTACGCAGCCGCGCAGTCCGCGAAGGCCCCGCTGCCGTACGCGTTCGTCGCGTCCTCGTAGCCCCAGCGAGACAGCACTAGCGTGGAGCCGCAGCGCATGCCCGACGCTGCAGCTCTCTCGCAGAGAGGGCGCTGCGAGCGAACCGCACCGGACCGCCCACCTCCCAGAGCACGAGCCCCGCGCGCGTGCCCTCAGCAACACGCCTGCCCGCGAGGTCGATGCCGGGCTGCGCGACGACGTAATCGGCGACTAGTGGCCCGCCCGACGGAGTGAGGACCCGTCTGCCGGAGACACCAGCCCTCCTCGTAAAGTGATCCGGAGTCTGACCGAGATGGGCGACGCCCTCGACCGAGGTGTTGAAGAACTCGCTGAGGTAGAAGCCGTCGTATGCGAAGCGAGCACATGGGCTCAGGGACGTGAGCAATGTCACCGAACGGCCCGTAGGTACGCGCTCGTCGAGCCAGCGTCGTTCTGCGGCGGGTACGGCCTCAGCGCGAATCCCCGACCAGCTCCTGGCCGACAGCCAACCGAGCTCCGCGGTCAGCACGAAGACGAACAGAACGACGACGGGAAGAACCAACCTCAGCCTGGACGGGAGAAGGAACGCAGCCAACACGAGGAGCGCTGCAAAGGTGAAGAGAACTCCCCGTCCGGCAGAGCCGAGCGAGTCGATGGCCACCCATAGCGCCGTCGGAACGGCCTCGAACTCCTGGCCGAGGTCATCTCTCGTGTACTCGGAGTACGGCAGAAGAAGCGGAAGCGCGAGCGCGGTTGCCGCACCGAGACTCGCGGCGACGAGTGGTCGCGGCATACCCTCGACGATCCAGACGAAGAAGACGATGAGCCAGAGCGGGACGACGTAGAACAGCGGGCGGTCGTGAAACAGACCCTGCGCGAACTCCGTCGAATTGAAGCCCGCGACTTGCGCGATTAGGAGCACGTTCGCAACGGAGAAGAGCGCCAGAAACGCTGCGTGGCGCTCGGATCCAGAGCGCGCACGGGCGAAGAGCAGCACCACTGCGATCGGCGCGACGGCAAAGGGCAGAACTGCGAGATAGAGCTCGAGGTTGGCAAGATGGTAAACGAGCCAGCGAGCTACCTCACCGGCGTCGTAAGAACGCAAGAGCGCTTCATAGTCGCCGAGCGGCCCGCGTCGAGCCCCTGTGAGTGACCAGGCGAGCAGCGCGATCGCTCCCAGTGCGAGAAAACATGCAGTCGGAGCGACGCGCGCAAGCATCGCCGCGAAGCGATCTCGACGCGCTGGAACCAGCATCGGCATGAGGACGAGCCCGATCACATAGACGCCGAAGAGCACCAGGAACTGGGTTCTCACGCCCGAGGCGACGCAGATGGCCAGGAGCGCGGCGAGCTGTCGCCGGGCGCTCGGCCTCTCTAATGCCAGAACGATCGCGTAACAGGTCCATGCCGAGGCCAGGTACGCAAGCGACTCGGTCATGACGACGGAGACGTACGTCCCCGATGGGATGGCCACGGCGAGCGCTGCGGCAGCCGCGCTCGGCCAGGGCGGAAGGACGCGACGGGCGAGCAGAAAGACCGGAACCGCCGTGAGCGCGAAGAGGAGAGCGTTCATCGCCTTCGCAAGCTCGTACGCCACCTCGCGGTCGGCCGCGACCACGTGCACGGCTGCGAGAAGCGCCGGGTACAGCGGGGCGTAGCGGTACGGCTCGCCGCGGAACGCTAGGCCGTCTCCTTCGGCTATCGAGCTCCCGGTGTCGAAATAGAGGAGCTCGTCCGCGAACGCCCTCGGGCCGTCGATCGACGACGCGAGCACGAGGTGGATGACAAACGCGATCACAACCGTCCCGACAACAGCCAGCGTCGGACCCCGCAGCCGTCTCACGGCGACTGCTGCCGGACGCTCATGACGTGTTCGTCGGAACCCGCACGCAGGGGAGAGATACAGCCCCTACCGGACGATCTTGATCGGCGTGCCGGCGGCATGCATGAACGCAACCAGCGCACGTTGTGCGGTCTCATGCAGCCGGTGCTCCGCGCACTCGTGCTGTGCCGCCTGACCTGACGCTAGGAGGGCTGCTCGGTGCTCGGCGTCCTCCGCGGTCCCCCGAACGCCTCGCGTAGACCCGTCATCGACCGCTTGAGCCCGCGACGGACGAGCAACGCCCCGCCGACGACCGTGGTGGGGACGTACCAGACCGCGTGCATGAGAATTGCGAAGGCGAGCGCCTGCTCGGTCGCGACGTCGAAGTGCGAGAGGGCAGTGACACCGAGCCATTGGTAGGTGCCGATGAAGCCCGGCGAAGAGGGAATCGCCACCCCGAGATTGATGACCGCCGTGAGGAAGATCGCCTCGACCACCGAGAGCTCGATCCCGACCGCGCGAGCGACGAAGGACGCCGCGAGCCCCCACATGGCCCAGGTGGCGAGACTGAGAGCCGCGAGCGTCAGCGTTCGGCTCATGCCCAGAGGCTCGGCGAGACCTTCGATCAGGTCCCGGGCGATTCGCCGCAGGAAGCTGCGCTCGGCACGACGATCCCGCGCCCGCCGGCGGGTGTACGCCCGCGAGACGATCAGGATCAGCGCAATGGCGCCGAAGAGGATCAACGCGCCCACGGCCATCCGCAGTAGCCACTCGGCGCTCGAGACGAACACCAACGAGATCGCGAGAAAGGCGACGAGCGCGAAGACGTCGAAGGCGCGATCCACGAACACGGTCGCCAGGGCGCGGCCGCCGGGAATGCGAGCAGCAACCTGGAGCCACCGCGCTCGCAGGAGATCGCCGATTCGTCCTGGAAGGACGTTGTTCACCGCGACGCCGCTCACGACCATCTCTCCGAACCGAACGGGAGACACCTGAGGGGTCCGCGCGATCGCGCTCCAGCGCAACGCTTGACCAGCGTAGAAGACCGCAAGACTCGCGATCGCGAGCGCGACGAACCCGATGTCGGCCCGAGCCAGCACCGATCGGACCTCGCCGAAATCCGCATTGCGAACCGCCAGCCAGAGGAGGATCGCGGAGACCACGAGGCCGAGAAGGAGGCCGAGAAGCACGCGGTTCCGAGTGCGCAGCTTCACGAGCGGCGCCGATCGGCGCAGTGCATCGGTGGAAGATAGAGGCTCGACCGGAAATTCACGCGCCCGGATGACGGCGCAGGACACGCCGGCGCATGCCGCCAGAGCTTCGTCGTAGGTGGCTCGACGTCAGTCGTCGAGCGGATGTCTCCAGTGGAGTTCCGGAAGGCGTCCTTGCATCAACATGCTCCGCCACGCGCGCGCCGCCGAACGCGCGCGTGCTCGCCCTACGCGACGATCTTGATCGGCGTGCCCGGCGGCATGCGCGAGCGGAGCCAGCGGACGTCGGCGTTCGCCATCCGCACGCAGCCGTGCGAGACCGCCTGGCCGAGGAGCCAGGGCCACGGCGTCCCGTGCACGCCGACCACTCCTCCACCCGGCCAGTCCGAGAGCTTCGAGTAGGCACTCGTCTCGAACGCGTACGCGCCGAGGATCGGGGCGGTCGGCGTGAACTTCGACTGCACGTAGAAGAGCCCCGTCGGCGTCTCCGCCCCCGGCGCGCCGACGGCGACCTTCCCGGCTCGGACGAGCGTGTCTCCGTTCCAGAACTCGTAGCGTCGCTCGCTGCGGTCGACGAACAGGCGCTTCCGAACCGGCCTGAGCTCGACCGCCCCGGCCGGCACCCAGCCGGTCCTTCCGTTGGGACGCCCGGGCACGCTGACCCGGTACCACGTCGGCTCCCCGGTGGCTCGATGCGTCTTCTGCCGGAGCGCGAGGACGTACTGCGGGCTGAAGTCCGGCCGGAACTCCCGGAGCACCGCAACGATCCTCGAGTCGCGAGCGGGATGCGCGTGCACGGCGACCTTCTTCCACGCGAGCGTGCCGGAGCCCACGACGTTCACGGCGGACACGCGCGAGGATCCCGCTCCGGCCCCCGGCGCGAATGCTGCGGCAAGCGCAAGCAAGAGCGCCGCCGCGGCCACCATCGGCCACCGTTCGATCGTCGCTGTCCTGGTCATATCGCGGAATGCTCCTTGGTCTCACGGTATCCCCCGTCAGGGGCACCGGGTATTCCTCGTTCGAGTGACCCGACCCAAGGCCGAGGCGCGACCGCAGCCGCGCCTCGGTCTTACGTAGCGCCCCCTCTTCGCTAGCCCGTGAGCGGTGGGAGAAAGACCCCCACGACGCCGATCCGCTTCGGCCCGCACACGCGCTGGTTGGTCTCGACCGCGGTGATCGTGACCAGGCCTGCCTTCCGTGGATTGACCAGGAGCATCGCCATGCCCTTGGCGTTCGACCGGGCGCTCTTCGTGACGCCGGCGCCCGAGATGACAACTTTGGTCCCGCGAACTCGCTTCTTCCCGGCCGTGACCTTGACGGTGACCCGATCCGGCCTGCCGTCGGCCTTGATCATCTTCGGAGACACCGTCAGCGTGAGGCAGAACTCGGGCTGCGGCTGCGGTTGCGGCTTCGCCACCGGAGGCTTGAGCGGAGCCGGAACCACCGTGATCGCCGAGTCGACGTTGTCGGCCGGGTTCGTCTCGCGGCCGCCGCCGCCCGTGACCGTGGCGGTGTTGGTGTGCGTCCCGACCGTCGTCGCCCGCGCGGTGACGCGGATGACGACCGTCTGGCCCTTCTTGACCGTCCCCAGGCTGCAGGTGATGAGCGACGGGGCCACCGAGCACGTGCCCTGCGTCGGGCTCGCGCTCAGGTAGAGGATGCCGGCAGGAGCCGGATCCGCGACCTGGACGTTGGTGGCGTCGTTCGGCCCCTTGTTGGTCACCGTCATCGTGTAGTTGACGATGCCGTTGAGCGGCGTCGGAGACGTCGCCTCCTTGACGATGACCAGGTCGATCAGCCGCGGCGTGATTTGGACCCGCGCGTCGTCCGAGTCCGAGACCGCGTTTCCGAACTCGTCATGGCCCTCGGCCGTGACCGTGTTCACGTGCACCGTGCCGCCGGGGCCCGTGACCGGCTTCACGAAGGAGCAGTTGACCTTCTCACCCGGGCCGAGGTTGACCGGGACGTCGAAGCACCCCGAGCCGCCCGAGTCGTCGAGGTCGCCGAACACGTTGTCGACGACGTTCTCGATCGCGACCTTCACGCCCGAGACGTTCGTGACCGTCACCGAGAAGGTGACCGGTCCGCCGGGCTCCTCGATCGTCGTCGGATCGGCCGACTTCTGGACGTCGATCGCGCCCTGGCCGCTCGGCTGCGGCTTGAGGTTCGAGAACGTGCACTTCACGGTCTCGCCGGCCTCGAGCCTGAACGTCGCCGTCCGCGCGCCGAGTGCGCCCGTCGAGTTCGCATCCGAGCAGGCGATCGACGTCAAGCTCCAGCCTTCTGCCGCCGCCTCCGTCGAGGTGTACGTCCCCGGGAGGAGGTTCGCGACCGTAATCTGGCCGTTGTCGCCGATCGTGCCGGCCGCGTCACCCGTGAAGGTGAACTGCCCCGCGGCGCCGTCCGGAAGCGTCTGCTTCTCGACGATGATCGAGCCGCGCTTCGTGTTCGTGAAGACGCAGGTCACGGTCTCGCCTGCTGCGAGCGAGATCGAGCTCGGGCTCGACTCGTCCGAGCAGACGGCCGAGGTGAGCGCCCAGCCTGCAGGCACGTCCTCGGAGACCGAGTAGGTCCCCGGAGCGAGGTCGCCCGAGTCGTTCGACTGGCCGTCCGAGAGGTTGAAGCCGCCCTCGTCGTAGCTCGCGTCGAAGTGGAAGACCTGCACGGCCCCGTCCGGAAGCGTCTGCTTGGAGACGACGATCTTCGCGTCCTTCTCGTTCGTGAAGACGCAGGTCACCGTCTCGCCGGCTGCGAGCGAGATCGAGCTCGGGTTGCTCTGGTCGTCGCAGACGGCGGACGCGAGATCCCAGCCCTGCGGCACCGTCTCGGAGACCGAGTAGGTGCCGGGGTTCAGGTCCCCGGAGTCGTTCTGCTGACCGTCGGAGAGCGAGAAGCCGTCCGCGTCGTAGCTGGCGTTGAAGGCGAAGACCTGCGTGTCGCCGTTCGGGTTCGTCTGCTTCTCGACGACGATGTTCGCGTCCTTCTCGTTCGTGAAGACGCAGCGCACCGTCTCGTCCGGGCCGACCGCGATCGCGTTCGCGGGCGAGCCGTCGGTGCAGACGGTCGACTTCAGATCCCAGCCGGCCGGCACCGTCTCGGCCACCGAGTACGTGCCGGGCAGGAGGGCGCCGGAGTCGTTCGACTGCCCGTCCGAGAGCGGGAAGCCGTCCGCGTCGTAGCTGGCCGTGAAGGCGAAGACCTGCGGATCGCCGTCGGGCAGCGTCTGCTTCTCGACGATGATCGCGCCGCGCTTCAGCGTGTTGGTGATCGTGCACGTGACCTGGTCGCCGAAGTCGACCGAGAACGAGTGGCTCGTCCCGGCCGCGCCGCCCTTGCCGGAGTCGCACGACACGCTCGAGACGTAGTTCGCGAGCGACGTGCCCGCGCCCGCGAGCTCGCCGACGGTGACCGGCTGACCGGCGGTGACCTGCTCGAACCCGGTGTCGCCCCCGTTACCGACGTCGTCGGCATGGGTCTGGCCGTTGATCTGGAGGTCGAACTTGCCGGGGTCGTTCGCCGGGTCGAGGACCTTGACGACGCGGACCTGCGGCTGGCGCTTGTTGACGTACGTGCACTCGACGTTCCCGAGGAAGCCGAGGGCGATGTTCACCTTGGCGCCGTCGAACGTGACGCCGGTCCCCGGGCCGGAGACGGTCGGACACGTGAGGCTCTCGAGCGCCCACCCGGCGGGCGGCGCGTTCTCGGTCACGGAATAGGAGCCGGGCTGCAGCTTCGTGTACGACTGCGTGCCGCCGGCGGCGAGCGAGAACGACGCCGGGTTGAGACCACCGGTCGTCGAGTAGCCGAACTGCGTGCCGTCGCTCGGCGTCGCCTGCTTCATGATCTTGATCGACGCGCACGTGTCGAGCTCACCGAGCCCGAAATCCTTGAGGTCGCGCTGACTCGGACTGCGAGGTGCGCGTGTTCGTGAGGAAGGTGGAGAAACATGGAAGCGACTGCGGGTAGAGCGCGCTCAGGTTGATACCGCCCTCGAAGAAGTAGGGCGACGTGATGCTCCCCGCCCACGATGTCGAGATGGCGCTGGCGTTCACGATCGCGCAGGCGTCGCGCGTCCCGAGCTTGCCCTCACACTCGCCGACGTTGGTCGTGACATCTCGGTGATCCCGCCCGACTGCCACTTGTAGACACGGATCTCGGAGATGTCCCCACCGCCCGTGAACTCGCTCTGGATGAGGAGGTCACCGTCTGCGTGCGTGCCCGAGAAGGAGCCGTTGGCGTTCAGCCCGACGTCGTTCTGGAGGAACCAGAAGCCGACGTTGGCGTCGCCCTCACGGTCGAGCTGACGGTTCTGTCCGAAGTAGAGGATGAGGTTGCCAGCCTCGACGTACGCCGCCGCGTAGTCGTGGACGATGTCGGACTTCGCCGGAGTGACGTCAGCCTGCTCCCACGTCCACTCGCTCACGTCCTTCGTGTCCTTGGTCTGGCCCGACCCGTAGCCCGTGTCGGAGTCGTCCGTCGGATCGCTGCGAAAGCCGGTGAAGCGAAGTGGCGCGCCGAGAGCGTCCCAGTCGCTCGAGCCGTTGCCGGCCGCGTTGCCGTCGAGCTCGAAGCCCGCGACGTCGGGGTTCGCAGACGCAGCAAGCGGCACTCCGACGAGCACCGCGGTGACTCCAACCAAAGCTGCGACTGTGAGCAGGCGCTTGAGGGTGCCGGGCGTCCCCATCTCGGGTTTCTCCTTCAGATCGGATTGGTCGTGCTCTCGTCGGGCCGTTCGCGCTGCCCCCTCAGGCAACCAAGGCGGCGAGCCCGCTTTCGTGTCTGAAGCTCACGGTATCCCCACGTTGGGTGTACCGCAATCCCTCGTCTCAGGGGTCTGTGTTGCAGCGCGAATGAACACTCCGGTACCCCGACTGGGTGCACCTGCCGACCCGCGATGGGTGTTCCAGAAGGGCCGTCCCCGCCCTGTGCGACACTGCGACCCATGCGGGTCGTGATCGCGGACGACCACCGGCTCGTCCTGGACGGGATCAAGCGCGCGCTCGAGTCGGACGACGACTTCGAGATCGTCGGGGAGACCCAGTCGGGGACACAGGTTCTTCCGCTGGTCGGCAGAGAGAAGCCGGACCTCGTCCTGCTCGACGTCCGCATGCCCCACATGGACGGCCTCGCCTGCCTGGACGAGATCAAGCGGCGCCATCCCGACGTCAAGGTCGTGATGCTCTCCGCCTCGACGAGCGCCGACCTGGTCGAGGCAGCGCTCAAGCGCGGAGCGTCGGCCTATGTCGTGAAGACCGTCAACCCGGACGACCTACCGGCGACGCTCAGGCAGGCGCTCGAAGGGAACGTCCACACCGCGATCGGCATGGACGAGGAACGATCCGGCGCGAAGTCGCTCGGCCTCACCGAGCGCGAGCTGACCATCCTCGGCGCTCTCGCCCGCGGGCTCTCGAACGACGCAGATCGCGAAGGAGTTCTGGGTCGCGCCGCAGACGGTCAAGTTCCACCTGACGAACATCTACCGCAAGCTCGGCGTCAAGAACCGCACCGAGGCGACCCGCCTCGCCTATCAACACGGCCTGGTCGAGAGCCCCATCTACTCGGACGAATAGGTCTTTGGCCTGGATCAGGCGCGTCGCCGGGGAGGAGTTCCTCCTCATCGTCCTCTACGCGGCGTTCGGCATCGTCTTCCTCACCGTCTTCCCGCCGACGCTCCTCGTAGCTGACTCGTGGTTGACGCTCGTCGCGGGACGCGAGATCGCGGAGCACGGCCTCCCGAGCGTCGACGAGCTCACCGTGCTCGGGCTCGGGCGAGAGTGGACCGACCAGCAGTGGGGCGCACAGCTGATCGCATACGGCTCACACGCGCTCGGGGGCCACGGCCTGCTTGCCGTCGTCGCTGCCGCGTTCGCAATCGGCGCCTTCACGATCGCCGCCGTAGCCGCGCGCACGCTCGGAGCAGGGCCTCGATCGATCTTGCTGACGTTCTTCCCCGTGCTCCTGGCGGCGCCCTGGACCTTCACGATCAGGGCGCAGGTCTTCGCGCTCCCGCTCTTCACGGGGCTCGTTTGGCTGCTCGCCTCGGAGGCTCGAAATCCGAGCCGACGCGCGTACCTCGTGTTCCCGCTCCTCGTCGTCTGGGCGAACATCCACGGCTCCGCCGCGCTGGCCGCGATGCTCACGATGTTGCTCGGCGCGATCGAGCTCGTGCTGACCCGCGGCCGCTCGGGGCTACGAAGCATGGCGCTGTTGGTCCTCTCCCCGCTCGCCTTGCTGGCGACGCCGTACGGGCCGATCGACACTGCGCGCTACTACCACCTCCTACTCGTCGATCCGCCCTTCAGCCGCGAGCTGGTCACCGAGTGGCGCCGCTCGGACCCGAGCTGGGACACGCTCGCCTTCTATCTCCTCGCCGCGCTCGCGCTCGTCGCCGTCGTGATAGGGCGCCGTCGGCTGACCCTTTTCGATATGTCCGCGCTCGCACTCACGTTCGCCGGTGCCGTCCTCGCGATCCGCGGCATCCCCTGGTTCGCGCTGTCGTGCCTCGTCTTCATCCCCGTCGCACTCGGCCCGCTGCTCGAGGAACGCACGAAGCGCACACCGCGCGCGCTCGACCGAGGGCTCTCCTACGGGGCGGTCGCCGTTCTCGCGCTCGTGGCGATCCTCGCGCTCGCGCGCAACGAGGACTGGTACCTGAAGAACTGGCCCGAGGGAGCGGTCGCCGCAGTGCGCGACTCGCTCACGTCGCCGGAGACTCGCGTGTTCGCGACGAGCCGGGACGCCGACTGGATCCTCTGGCGCTTCCCCGAGCTACGGGGCCGGCTCGCCTACGACGTCCGCTTCGAGATCTACGAGCGCGAGACGTTCGAGCGGATCGTCCGCTTCCGCGGCGAGCAGGGAGAGGACTGGAAGTCGCTGGCGGACGGCTACGACATCATCGTGCTCGAGACCGATCAAGAGCCTTCGTCGCACGTCCCCGACTTTCTCGGGGAGCCCGGTGCGCGCTCGCTCTACGCGGACGAGCGGGTCACGGTGATTGCCCGACCGGCTGGGTGACAACGGGCGCCCGCACCGAAGGACGGGCCTGCAGGTCGGTCGCGGTGCTTGCACGTACGGCCAAGATGACCGTGAGCGCGGCCGCCGCGAGGGTGAGTGCGTTCTGAAACGGCGTCCCGTTCGTGATCTCCTCCGAGCCCCACATGAGGAGCGGGGCGAACCACACGATGCCCAGCCTCGGCTGAGCGACGGCGACGATGACGAGGAGCAGCGAGAAGTAGTGCAGCCAGACGATCGGACTGACCGCGATGACCGCCGCAACCGCGAGCACGAACGCCGTTCGCTCATCCCCGCGCCGGGCTACCGCCACAGCCGCCGCGAGGACGGCGACCGCGAGTAGAAGCCAGAGGGCTCGGGCGACCGCGTGTCCTGCTCCGAGGTCGAGGGCGAGCGCGTACACGGAGTAGCCCCACTCGTCGGCGCCCGAGCTCAGCTCACGGAGGAGCGTCGGGTACCGACGAAGGCCGTCGAACCCGATCGCCGCCCAGGAGCCGAGAGCGAGCGCGAGCGCGATGAGCACGCTCCAGACGAGAGCTCGCAGACGCGCGGTCGCGACGAGCCAGATGCCGAGCGGCCACAGGAGCGGCTTGACGGCCATCGCCACCCCGAGGCCGGCGCCGCTCGCGGCCGGCCGGTCGCGGTAGCGCCAGACGAGAGCACAGCCGAGCGCCATCAGCAGGGAGATGTTCTCGACGTGCACCCCCGAGATCACCCCCGGCCACAGGAAGACGAGGCCGTAGCAGCGCCAGTCCCGAACGCCGCACAAGGCAAGGGAGATCGGCACGGTCGCGATGAGGATCAGCGCGAAGAGCCCCACCGCCAAGGCCTCGGACAGGGGCGTGAACGGAATGGTCAGGAACGCGAGCACGGGCGGGTACACGTAGCCGACACCGCGCTGGAAGTCGGGGTCGTCGACTCCGGTGGGGTACGGCGACTCGCCGTCCAGGATCGCCTGGGCGGCCCCGAGGAACGCCTCCCGAAACGCCCACCCTGCGTTCCCGACCACGAGGTCGCCGACGACCAGGAAGAGGGCGAAGAGCGGCAGAAACCCGAGCAACGCGGCCGTCCCGACCCTGACTCCCGCGCGTCTGAGCTCGGGCGTCAGGACGTGACCGCGCATGCGCGGTGGCCCGGTCGTCGCAGGCGGCATCTCACTGATCATGGTGACGCCCTCCGACGGACCGACGGACCAAACGTCTGGTCCCAACCCGTCGCCTGGCCAGTTGTGGTCGGCCGCCCAAGCCATCGACCATTACAGAGCCGCCGCAAACAAGGGAGAGGGCGCGACAGCGCTCGCAACGAAAGGGAGGACTTGGAATGAGTGACATGCTCTTGCGCGCACAGGTTCGCGTGCAGACCACCCTGTATCACCTCCGCCATCGGCAGGAGGGGCAGGGCCTCGTCGAGTACGGCCTGATCATCGCTTCGATCGCGATTCTGCTGATCATCGCGATGCTGTTCCTGGCCGGCAAGATCGACGACCTGTTCTCGAAGACCGGCACGAGCATCGACACGGCAGGTCCGCTGCCGTAGAGGTCCCGCCCGGCCGCTGCTCGCGGTCTGGCAGACGAGAAAGCTCGTATGTGCCCCGGCCCGGTTACCCCCTCGACCGGTCCGGGGCATATACGCGATCAGAGCCGAATGTCCAGGCGCATCCGGTCTCCCGGCCAGTTGCGCGGGTCGATCTCGCACAGGAACCTGAGTCAGCCCGATGAACAAAGCACGTCTCCATCCACCGGCGCTGCGGCGCCCTACCCCGAAGGAAGGTCCCTCGAGATGAGCGACATTCTCTTGCGCGCACAGGTTCGCGTGCAGACCACCCTCTATTCCCTCCGCCATCGGCAGGAGGGGCAGGGGCTCGTCGAGTACGGCCTGATCATCGCTTCGATCGCGATTCTGCTGATCATCGCGATGCTGTTCCTGGCCGGCAAGATCGACGACCTGTTCTCGAAGACCGGTACGAGCGTCGATCAGCCGGGGCCGCTGCCGTAGCAGTCTCGGCCGGATCGAGCTGGCGGCTCGTCCGGATGCCGTTCGTACGACAGCGCTCTGGCCCGGTTACCCCTCGATCGGGCCAGGGCGCACACCCTTTCGGGTCAGAGCCGAACGTCTAGTGCGGACTGGCCCCGCGGCCAGTTGTGCGGGCACCTCGTCCGGACGACCCTGTGGAATGCCCATGAGTGAGTACGGGTTCAATCCGCAGGCGCTTCGGCGCCCTTACCCGAAGGAGAGGTCCCTCGATATGAGTGACATTCTCTTGCGCGCACAGGTTCGCGTGCAGACCACCCTGTATCACCTCCGCCATCGGCAGGAGGGGCAGGGCCTCGTCGAGTACGGCCTGATCATCGCTTCGATCGCGATTCTGCTGATCATCGCGATGCTGTTCCTGGCCGGCAAGATCGACGACCTGTTCAGCAAGACCGGCACGAGCGTCGACAGTCCGGGGCCGCTGCCGTAGCAGTACCGGCCGGCCGCATCTGCGGTCTCGGCCGGATGAGATGTCCCGGCAACGGGAAGTGCACCGGCCCGGTTACCCCCTCGACCGGGCCGGTGCATACGTCTTGCAGGTTCGAAGAGATCACCCTTTCGGAATCACCAGAGGCGGGGCACAATGCGCAGAATCACGAAGGCCGACATGGGGAAGGGGCAGGTGCTCAGGTTGAAGGCAGTGCGCGCCGATAAGGGCTCTATGGTTTCTGCGGTGCGTGCGGAACGCTTCTCGAGCGCCACGTCGCGCTGAGCGCGAAAGCGGTCAGGCGCTCGTCGAGTTCGCCCTGATCTTGCCGCTCTTTCTCCTGATCGTCGTCGGGATCATCCAGTTCGGCGTCGCGCTGAACTTCTGGCTCGACATGCAGCGCATCGCAAACCAAGGTGCGCGCGCTCCGCGTCGGCGGAAACTATCGCGTCGCGTCAAACCAATGCGGCCCGATTACTCTCGAAAAGCACTTGGGCCCGAAAACGACGTGACGCCGAGAGCGTCAGACCATCTCCAGCGGCAACATCCCGACGCGGGCGAGGTCTCCGTACTCGCTTCCCCTCCGCGGCCGTCGAATGGACACATCGTGGTGATGCGGTACGGGTGTCGCTGAAGGACAGGATACAGCCTCCTCTCCATCGTCGGGGTGGCAAACATCGATCTCAGCGAATGGGACAATGCGTGCTCGAACAAGCCCCTTGTTCCCAGCACCGCCAAATCGAACGCTACCGGCCAACGGTGGATGCCGCGATACAGGAACCGCCCGATGTCAACTAGAGACTGCACAGGCTGAGTGACGAGCGCGGTGTGATGGTCGTGCTTTCGCATCGTCCTGACGGGCTCCTGATCATCTCGGGTCGTCTGGGACGTCGGGAGCTGGTGGACCCACCGCCGGCATCTGCAAACCAAAGTCGACGCGGCGGCATTCGCCGGCGGCCAGACGTGGAAGTTCCCGTGCGGGGGTGACGAGCGACGCGAGAATCGAGGCTACGCCCGAAAGTACGTCGGCCTCCACATGAAGGTACCGAGCCTGCCGTACACGGTTCGACTACACTTTCAACCCCCAGGTCGGAGCCATCTCCAGCGACCAGATCCAGCCGTCCTCAACGGAGCCGACTGGTGGGACGACGACACGGGCCGGTTCCGGTCGACCGGCAGGCCGCCCCTAGGGTCGATGTGCGAGGCGAAGTTCCTTGGATGTGAAGGGGACGAGGAGAACAACCTCCCTCTCTTCGGGCTCTCGCCCTTCTGTCCAGGCACATCAAGCGGAGGGCTCGCATCGAGATCCTGGAGAGCGCTGGGGAACTCGGGCTCCTGCCGATCGCCGTGCGGATACCGAGACCCTTGAGCGCCGCAGCTGTCTTCTACAACGAAGACAACGAGGAGATCCTCGACGTCAAGTACTTCCGCCCGGTCTGTATCCCGGGAAATCCCGCAGTGCGTGTCGGAGCACCAGCTGGACTGGGGCAGTGGACGACCGAGCCGGCTCCAGCCGCCACGGGGAGCAAGCTTGGCCATGTTCCAGGTAGCCGGGATGCACCGGCGTCGCAATTGCGACGAGCTTCCGGGCGGCCTGCAACGTTCCCCGGGGCGGCACCGACAACCGCGCCTCGACGACGCCTGGACTCCCGGCGACACGGCAACGGATTTCTGCCACAGAACGCCACAGTCAGTTGCTTCGACGCAACGGGAAGCGGACTACGCAAACCGTCCGATCGGGGGGGAGTGCACTTCATTCACGGATACGGGAACGACAAGCACCGGCCCGCCACAGCTTCGGAACGCGTACTTCAACAACCCAAGCACGGGCTGCTACGCCTATTTCAATTCCGATACTTCCCAGCCAGTGCACGAACCAACTCAATGTTCAGATTGACCTCGCAGCACTCCATGGCCTGTATCCGAACCTCCTGGCCCCGACACGCCGCAGCCTCGTTGTCGTTCGTGATGGCGGCACGTTGTTCTGCGACTGCAACGAGCCAACTGCGACCTACAGGGAAGCGGCAAGCAGTGCCGACGTTCGCAACGCAGGGAAACGGGAACTCTCCGCATGCCGATCGCTGTCGCATCAAGAGGTATGCGGTTGCTATTGAGGTGATGCTCCGCAACGCGGTCAATAACCCCAAACTGTCATGGTGCCGGCTTCAACCCCAACTGTCGCTGGTTTTCTACACAGGGAGCGGCGCGTCTTTGGTACGAGCGTCCCGCCCACGGACGCGCAGATCCTCGCAGCTCCAGTTCAGTGCTCGTTCATGGGCGAGCTCTGATGTGACACGACCATGAAAGTGGTTGCGCTTACTCGCGATATCGACTGCGACGTCAACACCCCCACAAGATCGTCGGCTGGGATCCAATCGCGGGCTGGGACGCGGCCAGCCAACCACGGGCGTGAACCGCTGCTTCATCATACACTGGGTCTCCAGGCGGGATGGCGCGCGACCCAACCGCCATCGCTGTTCTTCGGCTCAGGCCGCAGAGCCAGCGCGCCCTCGTCCACTGTGACCGGACACCGCACATGGCCAGCGGCAAGACGAGATCAGGCACGCTGCCAGTGGCCTCCCTACACTGGAAACAAGTTCGACAACTTCCCCGACGACTGCCCGTGGGGCGACGATATGCCGGGACGTTCTTCGATCTTCCGAAGCTGGCGCCGTTCGATGACGGGGATCTGTTTGACTGTGTCCTCACCAGGACAACCAACGCGGTGGCCCAGATCGAGCAGCTTCCACCAACGCTTCTTTACCAACTCCCCCTATCAATGCCCTGACCGACGATGGGTCGCCGTACCAAAAGGGGCGAAACTGACGGCACCGCGCCAACAACTCGACGCACACGTACACGTTCAAGTGGGACGGCGACGGGAACCCCGCACGGCATCACGGCACCAATTTTCATCCTGATGACCGCGTGCTGTCACGCTCTTTTTTACTCCGTACGGATCCTTCACCCACTCTCCGGGAACCAGGTTCAGGAGCTCGTCGGACTCGGAGCTTCTACATCACCGGGTACGGCAAGTTCACCGGCGGGGAGCTCCAGTATCGAGATCACCCGCGGACGACGCGCGGGCGGGCGCACCAGCGGTTACACCTTTGCCGGGAACGACTGCTTGCACATCGACCGGGTGCGGCGGGCGCAGCGGGTCCTCTGGGGGCATTTCATCAAGGACGCCCCGGCGGAGGGCTAGGCTGCTGAGACCCCTGAGCCCCAACTGAGCTTCAATCCGTGCGTGCCGTTTTCTCGGTCAATGAGATCGGGTCGTCACACTCATGCTCCCGCAAACCTGCCGAATAACAAGCAGCAAGACGAGAGGAAGCCAAGCCATGTCCAACACCATCACCAGCAAAGTCTCCGGCAGATCTCGCGCAGCTGGCTGATCGCCGTCGGAGCCGCCGCTGTCGTTCTCGCGGCGATCCTGCTGATCGTGTACCTCGACCGTTATCGCGCACGCGTCGGCGGCCGGAACGCGCCAACGCCAGTCCTGGTCGCCAGCAACTGATCCCAGCGGGAACGCCAGGTACGCTCGTTGCGAGCCGCGCCATCGACGACGCTCCCCGCAAGGAGGTCGAGGTCGGGGCGATCGTGCATCGGCAGTACCTGAGCGGCCGTGCCGCTGCGATCGACGTCTTCCCGGCTAGTTCACCGGCGACCGATTTCGCTGTGATCCGAACGCGACGGTCAAGTCGCAGATCACCGGGACCGAGCGCGCCATGTCGATTCTCATCGACAACAGACACGGAGCTTGCCGCAGGTTGCGGCGGGCGACAGCGTCGACATCTACACAGCGGTTGGTGGCATCGTCAAGTTCTTCCGGCCGACGCTAAAGGCGCTCGCAGTTCCAACGCCGGAGGCGGCCTCCATGCTGCGCGTCCAGACGAGGGACGCGGCCGGTACTTTGCGTACGCAGCTGATAACACCCAGCTCTGGTTCGTCGTCCGGCCTGTGGTCGGCGGAAGGCGACCGCCCGCACCACGGGACCAACTAACGGTGTTGCGGTAGGAATCGAGCAATGCCGAGCCGCCCGGTCAAAGCACTTCTTGCCGTCGAGCCTGGAGTCGACGCCGAGGAGGTGCAGGAGTCCCTGCCCGCCGACGACGACTTCAACGTCGCGGCGGTCGTCTCCGGGGCCGACGAGGCTCTCAACTGGCTGCGACAGGCGCCGCCGACCTGCTGCTCGTCGCCTGGCGCTGGCTACTCGGACCGCGCCCTCCTGCTGTTGACGCGGTGGCCCGCCAAAACCCCGATATGAACGCGGTCACCCTCCCTCGGGCAAGGGTCACCGAACGGCTTCCTCCGGCGCGCGTTCGAGGCCGGCGCAGGTCACATTGCTGACGCTCCTGGTGACTCCCGAGCAGGTGCGTCGAGGTGCACAAGCTGCTCGCGCGAAAGCAGGGAGACGAGACGCCGCGATCTCCGAGACTCTTGCGGCTCGTCTGCGTCCTCGGACCTAAGGGCGGCACCGGCAAGACGCTGACCGCTACCAACCTTCTCGCCTCGCTGCGCGAGGGAGACGGAGAAGGTTCGTAGCGGTCAGCGTCTTGCCGGTGCCGCCCTTAAGGGCCGAGGACACAGACGAGCCGGGAGTTCTCGGAGATGAGCCGGTCGCCACGTGCGCCCCGCTTGCGCGCGAGCATCTTGTGCACCTCGAAGCGAACCTGCTCGGGAGTCGCCGGGAGCATCACGATGTCGTCTGCGCCGGCCTCGAACGCGCGCCTGAGGAAGCCGTTCGGCGACCCGTGCCCCAGCACCATCACGTTCAAGTCCGGGTTCTGACGGGCCACCGCGTCCAGGAGCAGCAAGGCGCGGTCCGGGTAACCGGCGCAGGCGACGAGGAGCAGGTCGGCGGGGTGGCTGCGCAGCCAGCCCAGGGCCTCCTCGGCCCCGGAGACCACCGCCGCGACGTTGAAGTCGGCGTCGGCGGGCAGGGAGTCCTGCACGTCCTCCGGGTCGACTCCGGGCTCGACGGCGAGGAGGGCTTTACCGGGCGGCTCGGCATCAGTCTTCGTCTCGACCTCAGCACCGACGTGAGTTTGCCGTGGAGGGCTTCGTCGGCTTCGCGCCGACGACCGGCCGGAGGACGAACCAGAGCTGCGTGTTGTCGGCCGCGAACGCAAACTGGGCCGCCTCCCCGGTGTTGATCTCGAGCATGAGGTTTCCACCCCCGCTCGGCCCCGGAACACCGGGCACGGCGAGCACCTTCACGTTCGGCCGGAACAGCTTCACGACGCCGCCACGCCTGTGTAGATGTCGACCGAGTCCCCTACCTGCAGCTGCGAGAGAGCTCCCATGGACGTTGTCGAGCGAGATCGAGATCGCACGCTCGGTCCCTCTGAGCAGCGTGTCGACGGCTCCGTGTCGGATGGCCGCGAAGTCGGTCGCCGTGAACTGCTGGCCGGGGAAGATGTCTGCCGAGGCCGCGCGCCCGCTCAGGTAGGACGGGTCGGCGATCGCCCCGACCTCGACCTCCTTGCGGGGAAGCGTGGTCGGCGCATACATCGACTGGCTCGCGACGAGCGTGCCGGGCGTGCCCTTCGGGATGAGCTGCTTCGCGACGAGCACGGCGTCGGGGCGTTCTCGCCGCCGACGCGGGCGCGGTAGCGGTCGAGGTAGACGACGAGCAGGATCGCGGCGAGCACGATCGCGCCGACTCCCGAGGGCGATTGCCCATCCGCGGGACGACATCCTGCCCGAGACTTTGCTGGTGAACGTATTGGACATGGCTTCCTCTCTCTCCTTGCTGCTCCTACTTCGGCACGTTCGAGGGATTACATGAGGAGTGCGTCACGAACAGGGAATCATTCGACCAGGACGGGAACGCACGGCGTCAGGCTCCGGCCGGATCACAGATCCTGCCGCTCGGGGTCGTCCCGGGGGCCTCCTTGACAGTGCCTCAAGATGACACGATGGCCCGCACGAGCGCGTAGCCGCTGGCGTTTCCAGGGCCGAGGTTCAGATCGGAGGGCGGCGCGCTGCCGGGGCAGGGGTCGTCGGGAGGCACGCCGCCGGAGATACGTCCGTACCCGGTGATGTAGATGGTGATGAACCCGGTGATCGGGTACGTGAACTGCCCGGTGGTGGCGAACGCGTCCGTCGTCGTAAGGAAGATCGTGACGAGCGCGCGGGTCCCGTCGTTGAGATTGGTGCCGTGAGCGAGTGCGGCGGGTCGGCGGCGTCGTTGTCCGAAGCTCGAACCGTGGTACGCGTTCGTGTCGCGATCCCAGTAGTTGCGCCCCTTCACCGGCTGGGTCGCGTCGTCGGGGGGGCACGAGGGTTCTGGTTCTTGTTCCGAAGAAGCCGGAGATTGAGGCCTTTCTGGAGCTGGTTCATCGATCCCGTCGGCCGCGTCTTGACGCACTCGAAGGGGAGGCCAGTCGTCCCACGGCGGCCCGGGGTTGGGGGCCAGGAAGAATGTTGTTGGCGCGTTACGGGCACAGAGGCGACCGTGTCGAACCCGTTTAAGCGTATGCGGGCCCGGCAGCCCGTGAGGATGCCGTCCTCGAGGATCTGGCCCTGCTGGATGTTCGGGTCGCAGTCGAAGGGCTCCTCTGGCTCGAGCCGACGCCGCGTTGAAGAGGATCGGCTCCTCGTCGGCGTCGCGCGCCAGGCCGCCCTTCAGGCCCAGCTCCACGAAGAAGCAGCGGTTGCCGCCGATCTGGAGCGCTCGCGGCCAGCGGGATCGAGGAGGACCCCGGCGGGTGCCGTCGCAGTCCGGTACTGCGTCAGGCGAAGCCACCTCGCCGAGCCGGATGAGATCGTGCTCGCCCCTGAACCCGCGCTGGATGGGCGCCGCGAGGATCTGGGCGTCCGTGGGTGCGACGCTCTGCCGAACAACCCGTTCCCCGTGTAGAACCACGCAGTTGAGGTTGAAGCCGGGCCCCCGGCAGTTCGGGTTGGCGTGATTGACGGCGTTCCGGAGCTGGATCTCGATCGCGACTGCGTTCCCCTCGGAGTTCGCGGTGAACGGCAAGTGTGGAGCGAACCGGCGCTGCCCTGCGTCGAGAACGTCATGTTGCCAGGCCCGGCCCCCGTGCGTCAGAGGCGCATGTGGACCCGTAGTTGCAGGACGACGTGCCGTCCGAACGCACGAGCCGGTAGCGAACCTGGACGTCTCCGGCCCTGAGGTTGCTCGTGATGGTGGCGGGCAGGAGGATTTGGGATACAGGCCCCTGGAGGTTGCCGACGTCGACCTCGAGGCTCAGCTTCGCCTGGCACGTCGCTGATGGATGCGTGCTGAAGTACGCGTTCGTCGGACAGCTCACGTTCTCGAGATACGCGGTCTCGAGGCGCGGCGGGCCGACGCCTGGATTCGCGTCCGCCCAGCCGCGGAGGAAGTGCGAAGCCCGACCGTACCGTTTCCGTCGGCCACGTCCCCGTCGACCAGAAGCAGTTGACGATCTGCACGGCGCCCTGGCTGCAGAAATCGGTTGCCGTATTGGGCGAAACCTGGTCCTCGAAGCAGGGCGCGGTGTCGTCCGCTTCGGTGGTACGTTACAGGCACCGCGGAAGCTCGTACGCGACCACCACGCCGCGTCGCGGCGGGCTGGAACGGCGAAGCTCGCCCATGTGTTGGCGGCTTGAGCCGGTTCCGTCGACCACCCCTGCAGGCCTCCCGGGCCGAGCCCGAAGGGGATCCCGGGCTAGATATCTTCACGAAGTACTTGACCCGAGGATCGCCCCGGTCTGCTCGTTGTAGAAGACCGCTGCGAGGCTGACGGGCTCGGGGCGCGGACGGCGATCGGAAGGAGCCCGGAACGTCCTCGCCCTCCTGGATCTCGATGCGCGCCTTCCGCTTGATGTCGGGGAAGAAGGGAAGCAGGCCGGAGAGCGGGAACGTTGTTCTCCTCCGTCGCCTTCACGTCGAGGAACTTCGCCTCGCAGATCGAGCCGAGTTCGGCGATCGTCCTATCGGCCGGATCGGTTGCTGTCGTCGTCGTCCAGAAGGTGGGCCCGTTGATGACGCATGGATCTTCGTCGCCAGGATGCCGCCGACCTGCGGGTTGAAAGGCGTCCGCAGTGATAGGCTGGGTTGCCGTCGGCCTTCATGTGGGGACCGACGTACGTGCGGGCCGCCGCCTCGATGTTCGCGTCGACATCAGCCCCGCATGGGAAGACCACCCGCCGCGCCTGCGAACGCCGGCGTCCGCCTTCGTCTGCAGATGCTTGCCGTGCGTGTACCAGTTGCCGGCGTCCCCGCGAGCGCCGGAAAGCAGGAGAACGTGCAGCACGACTGCAGAAGGACGGCCATCACGCCGCGCTCGCTCAGGAGCGCGTCTCAGACGTGACCTCGGGCGGTCACGCGCGGCATCAGCACCCAGTTAGCCGGTAGGGATGTTGGCAGGCTGGGGACAGGGCCTGCTCGAGGCGCATTGTCGCCTTCGGCATGAGATCGATCTTTGCCAGCCCGACGATCGCATGAAGTCGATTCCGGTCCATGCGCACCGTACCGCATCCCAGCGGATGGAGCCAACATCGCCGGACCCAGGGGATGTCAGCACAATAGCAGACCGACCACGTCGGAGTGTTGCCGCCGCAGATGACCTGACCTGTGGCTCACGTTGTTTGTCAGGTCGTCCACGACTTGCGAGACGTCTCGGGCCGCATTGGTTACGCGGACGCCACAGTCCACCACGGCCCAGCGCGCACCCTGGTTTGCGATGCGCTGCATGTCGAGCCAGAAGTTCAGCCCGACGCCGAACTGGATGATCCCGACGACGATCAGGAGGAAGAGCGGCAGGATCAGGGCGAACTCGACGAGCGCCTGACCGCTCTCGCGCTCAGCGCGACGTGGCGCTCGAGGAGCGTTCGCGTGCACCGCAGAAACCATAGAGCCCTTATCGGCGCGCACTGCCTTCAACCTGAGCACCTGCCCCTTCCCCATGTCGGCCTTCGTGATTCTGCGCATTGTGCCCCGCCTCTGGTGATTCCGAAAGGGTGATCTCTTCGAACCTGCAAGACGTATGCACCGGCCCGGTCGAGGGGGTAACCGGGCCGGTGCACTTCCCGTTTCCGGGACATCTCATCCGGCCGAGACCGCAGATGCGGCCGGCCGGTACTGCTACGGCAGCGGCCCCGGACTGTCGACGCTCGTGCCGGTCTTGCTGAACAGGTCGTCGATCTTGCCGGCCAGGAACAGCATCGCGATGATCAGCAGAATCGCGATCGAAGCGATGATCAGGCCGTACTCGACGAGGCCCTGCCCCTCCTGCCGATGGCGGAGGTGATACAGGGTGGTCTGCACGCGAACCTGTGCGCGCAAGAGAATGTCACTCATATCGAGGGACCTCTCCTTCGGGTAAGGGCGCCGAAGCCCTGCGGATGAACCCGTACTCACTCATGGGCATTCCACAGGGTCGTCCGGACGAGGTGCCCGCACAACTGGCCGCGGGGCCAGTCCCCACTAGACGTTCGGCTCTGACCCGAAAGGGTGTGCGCCCTGGCCCGATCGAGGGGTAACCGGGCCAGAGCGCTGTCGTACGAACGGCATCCGGACGAGCCGCCAGCTCGATCCGGCCGAGACTGCTACGGGAGCGGCCCCGGCTGATCGACGCTCGTACCGGTCTTCGAGAACAGGTCGTCGATCTTGCCGGCCAGGAACAGCATCGCGATGATCAGCAGAATCGCGATCGAAGCGATGATCAGGCCGTACTCGACGAGGCCCTGCCCCTCCTGCCGATGGCGGAGGGAATAGAGGGTGGTCTGCACGCGAACCTGTGCGCGCAAGAGAATGTCGCTCATCTCGAGGGACCTTCCTTCGGGGTAGGGCGCCGCAGCGCCGGTGGATGGAGACGTGCTTTGTTCATCGGGCTGACTCAGGTTCCTGTGCGAGATCGACCCGCGCAACTGGCCGGGAGACCGGATGCGCCTGGACATTCGGCTCTGATCGCGTATATGCCCCGGACCGGTCGAGGGGGTAACCGGGCCGGGGCACATACGAGCTTTCCCGTCTGCCAGACCGCAAGCAGCGGCCGGGCGGGACCTGTACGGCAGCGGACCTGCCGTGTCGATGCTCGTACCGGTCTTCGAGAACAGGTCGTCGATCTTGCCGGCCAGGAACAGCATCGCGATGATCAGCAGAATCGCGATCGAAGCGATGATCAGGCCGTACTCGACGAGGCCCTGCCCCCCTGCCGATGGCGGAGGTGATACAGGGTGGTCTGCACGCGAACCTGTGCGCGCAAGAGCATGTCACTGATTCCAAGTCCTCCCTTTCGTTGCGAGCGCTGTCGCGCCCTCTCCCTTGTTTGCGGCGCTCTGTAATGGTCGATGGCTTGGGCGGCCGACCACAACTGGCCAGGCGACGGGTTGGGACCAGACGTTTGGTCCATCGGTCCGTCGGAGGGCGTCACCATGATCAGTGAGATGCCGCCTGCGACGACCGGGCCACCACGCATGCGCGGTCACGTCCTGACGCCGAGCTGAGACGCGAGGGAGTCGGGTCGGGACGGCCGCGTTGTTGGGGTTTCTGCCGCTCTTCGCCCTCTTCCTGGTCGTCGGCGACCTCTTGGTCGGGGACGCAGGGTGGGCGTTTCGGGATAAAGGTCCGACTGACGCCTGGATCCACCGCTCCCGACGTGGCGTCGCTGCAACTCCAATCGACCGTCACGTCCGTGTTGTTCCATCCGTTCGAGTTGGCCGCCGGGGCGCGCGAAACGGGATCCACGTTCGGGTTGGTGGCATCGCGTTTGACCGTGACGCGTTCGGAGGAGGTTCCGCCCCCGCTCGTCGCCGAACAGGTGAAGGTGATACCAGCAGTATCGGTCGCAACGGTTTGCGTGTCGCAGCCGGTCTGACCGGAGATGTCTGACTCATCGTCTGTGACCGTCCAGGAAACGTCGACATCATCGGTGTACCAGCCGTTCTGGCCGCCGGGGCTCGCCGGGTCAAGCGCGGCCTGCATGGTCGGCGCTGTCGCGTCCTGGGTGTCCACCACCAGCGCCAGGCTATGGTCCGCGCCCGCGGAGATGGCCTCAATGTCCGTGAGGTTGGGTGGAACGTTGGTCTCGCCGTAGCCGTTACCTCCCCAGGCGACGACCGTCCCGGAGGTCTGCGCCGTCTGGGCTTCGGCCGCTTCCTGCCCTACGCCGCTTACTACCAAGAGCGCCGCCGAGAGCGCGGCGACCAGCGCAAGGCCCACGAGCGCCATCCGCTTTGTGCGGGCGACGCCGCGGACGGATGATCTCTGCCATCATTCCGGTCCTCGCTCCTTCCTTTCTCCTTTTCGTATCCTGGAATGCACCCTAAAGGGTGCGGTGTCCCGTGGTCATGAGGCAGGGGTCCCGATCTCTTGGGAAGAGTGTCCCTCCGCATCCTGGCGGCGAGGGGTTGCCTTTGCGCCCGTCCTGCCCGCACGCAACGTCAGGACGATGCTGGCGAGGGTCACCCAGAGCAGGAAGAGCAGGAACGCCGGTCCGAATTCGGCATCCAGGAACATCCCGTTGACCAGGCATGCCGGAGCTGTGAGCGCCGCCAGTATTCCGAGCCAGATGGGCAGGACGCGCGTCTTCAAGGCTACTACAGCAATGGCGGCCATCATCACGCCCAACGGCAGCATGGTGACGATGAAGGCGACGCTGTTCATCTTGTGCAGGGCGTCGTGGAGCTGGGGCGAGAGCCCCGGCTGCTGGGCCGCGAACGACGGGGCTATGCTGCCGAGCTTGATCGTGAGGTCCACCAGACCCGCGCCGAAGGCGGTCACGGAGAGCCAACCAGCCTCTCCCTCTGCCTGGCGCAGTATGCTGTAGAGGTAGCCGAGGAACGGCAGGAAGAGGAGCATCCCGATCAACTCAACGATGATGACGAAGTGCGCGTCGGAGCCGATGCTCGTGAACCCGAAGAGCAACACCACGTACAACAGCCCGCAGAGGGCACCGAGCCGGGGCCAGAACAATCCTTGCATTTCCGCTCTCCTTTCGAGACGCCGATAACGATGCCTGAAAGGTACGAAACCTGGCTGGTCGGGGCGTCATGCCGCGTAACGATCTACGGGTAAGCGCCTGGGATGATTCTCGGCGGCCAACGTCATCGTTCATAATGATGCGCGGGAAGGCGAGACGAGGTAATTTGCCGAGCATGGGCGCCAGATTGCGAGAGCAGACTGCAAGGTGGGCAGAGTGGATCATCGTCTCTCTGCTGCTCGGCTCGGCGCTCTACGAGATCTGGGCAAGCCCAGACAGGGGTTGGCCGGGATCTCCTGTGGTGAGCACGCTCCTCGCCGCCGCTATCATTCTCCCGGTGCTCTTTCGGAGACGCTTCCCGCTCGGCGTTCTCCTGGTCGTCCTTGTGGCCTCGGGAGTCCAGTACACCTACGGGGGCGACGCCTTCCAGCCGTGGTTCGCGTTCGTGCTAGCGTTCTACGCGGTCGCCGCGCACAGCGAGCGGCGCCGGGCTGTGCCGGGCGGGATCATCGGGGCGAGCGCGATCGTCGCCGTGGATGCTGGCAAGCTCCTTGCGGGGGACGCCTTCGGCGAGGTGGTGCCGGCATGGTTCTTCGTCGCGGGCGTGTGGTTTTTCGGCCGGTGGGTGCGCAGCCGGAGGGTCCAGACCGAGCGACTCCTGGAGCGCACCGTGGTGCTCGAACGCGAGCGCGAGGAGAAGGCCAGAGCCGCGGTCGCCGAGGAACGGGCCCGCATCGCCCGCGAGCTGCACGACGTGGTTGCCCACAGCGTCAGCGTCATGGTGGTGCAAGCCCAGGCCGCCCAGCGCCTGACGGGGAACGAACAGGCGAATCTCCAGCAGCAGACCCTGAACAGCATCGAAACGACCGGGCGCCAGGCACTCGTGGAGATGCGGCTTTTGCTCGGGGTGCTACGCCACACCGAAACGGACCTCTCCCTGTCCCCCCAGCCGGGCCTCGACGATCTGGAGGATTTGATCGGGCAGGTCCGCGAGGCCGAGTTGCCGGTAGAGTTGCGCGTCGAGGGCGAGGCCGCGCCGCTCCCGCCCGGCGTGGACCTCTCGGCTTACCGGATCGTGCAGGAGGCCCTCACCAACACCCTCAAACACGCCGGTCCGGCCAAAGCGCGGGTGACGATCCGCTACCGCAACGACGAGGTCGAGCTGGAGATAACCGACGACGGCGCCGGCAGGGGAGGGGCGTGGGTTCTGGGCAGGGCCTCATCGGGATGCGCGAGCGCGTCGCCGTCTACGGCGGCGTCCTCGAGAGCGGCAGGCACGACGGCGGCTACCTCGTGCGGGCGCGGCTCCCGTTGGACGCGAGCCGGCCGTGAGCATCCGCGTCGTCATAGCCGACGATCAGGAGCTCGTGCGGACCGGCTTCCGCGTCATCCTCGACTCCGAGCCCGACATCGAGGTGGTCGGTGAGGCGGGCGACGGCCACGAGGCGATCGAGGCCGCCCGGCGATACCGCCCCAACGTCGTCCTCATGGACGTGCGCATGCCGCACCTCGACGGGCTGGAGGCCACCCGCAGGATCGCCACCGGTACCGGCGAGGGGCCGCGCGTCCTGATCCTCACCACCTTCGACCTCGACGAGTATGTCTACGAGGCGCTCCGCTCGGGCGCGAGCGGCTTCTTGCTCAAAGACGGCCCTGCCGAACAGCTCATCTCCGCGGTGCGCGTCGTCGCCCGAGGCGACGCCCTTCTCGCCCCCAGGATCACCCGCCGCCTCATCGCCGAGTTCGCGCGTAGCCCCTCACCGACCGTCCGGCCGGACCGATTGGATGCGCTAACCGGGCGCGAACTCGACGTGCTGAAGCTCGTCGCGCGCGGCCTTACCAACGCAGAGATTGCACGAGAGCTCTACGTGGCGGAGACGACCGTCAGGACCCATCTGGGCCATATACTGACCAAGTTGGGCCTACGCGACCGCGTGCAGGCGGTCGTCTTGGCCTACGAGGCCGGTCTGGTAAGGCCCGGCGCACCGTAGCAGGCCCGTAGTCGGCCTCGTCTACCGTCCACCTTCCCTTCCCAACCCGACCTCGCGGGCGGGGATGATGGCCTGGGCGCGGTCCGCGAAGATGGTCGGCAGCCTGTCGAATTCCTCTATGCCCGCCAGGTACGCCTGCCCCTCACGCGGCGCGGAGAAGGTAGACACCCCCATCGCCGGCAAGAAGAGAGCGGTACCAAAAACGGTGACTACCATCGCCACCAGCCCCAGGCGTCCCGTGCGGCCGCCGGCGAAGTAGGCTCCCAGGGCGAAAGTCCCGAAGTGGGCGAAGATCAGGCCGAGGATGCTGCCAAACACGTGGCTCAGAACGTAGTGGTCGGTGGTGACGAAGCTCGACCAGGCCGCCATGCGGGTTTCGGGGTCAGGCTGAGGGTTCATGCTCGACCAGAAGGTCAGCGCCCCGTAGAGGGGTAGGCCCAGCAGACCGATACCGATCCACCTGCCAATGTTCGTCGCACTCATCAGCGGCTCCTCTCCCTTGCTTGCCAGCTACTGTGTGCAAGCAGCCTACGCCGAGAGGAGTCCCACCGTCATGAGGCAGTGTCCCGACCAGGCCGGGAAGAATGTCCCGATCGTAAAGCCGGTCAGTGTTTCGGCAGGTCGGCTATTCAGAACCTCAGTCGTCAGATCCTGGTGGCTGGTAGCTTGATGCCATGCCCTTCCTCCTCCGTCATTCCCGCGGATGCGGGAATCCACGGTAGCACAAGATGCACGCCCACGCGAGGCGGCGCCACCTTCGCGTGGACGTGGTACGAGGCGTCTACCCCGGGGCGTTCAGCCGAGTCTGGCCATGACGTGCTTGATGACGGTAAAGTCCTCGATGGCGTAGGCGCTCATGTCCTTGCCGTAGCCCGACTCCCTGAAGCCGCCGTGGGGCATCTCCGAGACGGTGGTGATGTGGTCGTTGATCCAGACGGTTCCGAAACGCAACTTTCGTGCCGCACTGAGGGCCCGGCCGACGTCCCTGGTCCACACCGAGGCGGCCAGCCCGTAGGGCACGTCGTTGGCCCACCGTATGGCCTCATCATCGTCACCGAAACGCTGCACGGTAACTACGGGCCCGAAGACCTCCCGCTGCACGATCTCAGAATCCTGGGCGACGCCGGTCACGAGCGTGGGCTCGACGAAGAATCCAGCTCCACCCCCGCCGTTACCCCCGGCCAGGAACTCCACCCCGGGTTCACCCTTCGCCCGGTCCAGGAAACCCGTGACCCTCTCCCTGTGGTCCGCAGAGACCAGCGGGCCCATCTCCACCCCCTCGCCCTCGGAGGGATCGGCCATGTTTATGGTCGAGACCGCGCCCGACAGTTCGGAGGCGAGTCCTTCGTAGATACCCGGTCCGGCGATGACGCGCGCGGCGGCCGTGCAGTCCTGCCCGGAGTTGGCGTAGCCGGCGTACCGGATGCCCGCGACGACCTCCTCCAGATCAGCGTCGTCGAAGACCACCACAGGCGCCTTGCCGCCGAGCTCGAGGTGCACGCGCTTGAGCGTGTCTGACGCAGCCCTGGCGACCGCTTTTCCGGTAGCCACATCGCCGGTCAGGGAGACCATATCCACGCCGGGATGGCGTACGATGCCGGCGCCGACCGGCTCGCCGTCCCCGGTTACGACGTTCAGGACGCCGCGGGGGAAGATGTCGGCGGCCAGTTCGGCCATCCTCAGGGTCGTGAGTGGCGTCTGTTCCGAGGGCTTCAGCACTACGGTGTTGCCGGCGGCCAGAGCGGGTCCTATCTTCCAGACGGCCATCATGAGGGGGTAGTTCCAGGGCGCTATCTGGCCGACGACGCCGACGGGCTCGCGGCGGATCATGCTGGTGTACCCGCGCATGTACTCGCCGGCCGACTTGCCCTCGATGTCGCGCGCCACCCCGGCGAAGAAACGCAGGTTGTCGACGATGTAAGGCAACTCCTCCCGCGCAGACGAAATCGGCTTCCCCACGTTGCGCGACTCTAGTTGGGCCAACTCCTCCGCGTTCTCTTCCAGAACGTCGGCGAGCCCGTGCAACATCCGCGACCGCTCGGCAGGCGTGGAATCGAACCATTTTTCGAAGGCCTTTCTCGCGGCCCCAACGGCCCTGTCCACGTCCTCCGCGGAGCACTCGGGCACCTCGGCGATGACCTCGCCGGTCGCCGGGTTCAGGACCTTTCGCCACTCGCCGTCCGCGCCCTCGGTGAACTCTCCGTCGATGAAGATCTT